>WLJH01000017.1 GCA_009701885.1 Actinomycetota bacterium | reverse complement strand
GAGCTGAGGGTGAAAAAGAGTTCGGACTACCCCCGCTCGCGCCTCACTCAGCCTTGCGGCGCCGGGCCGAGGTCTTGCGGTCCGAGGGCTTGGTGACGGCCTGGCCGGCCTCGAGCAGGGCGGCGCGGCGGGAGGCACCGAAGTCGGCGAGGGCGTCGACGAGGACGTCCACGTCGGGCTTGGGGGCCATGACGTCGACCCGCAGGCCGTGCTCCTCGGCGGTCTTGGCCGTGGCGGGGCCGATGACCGCGATCACGGTCGAGGCGTGCGGCTTGCCGGCGATGCCGACCAGGTTGCGCACGGTCGAGGAGGAGGTGAAGACGACCGCGTCGAACTTGCCGGTCTTGATCGCGTCGCGCACGGGCGCGGCCGGCGGGGCGGCGCGCACGGTGCGGTACGCCGTCACGTCGTCGCACTCCCAGCCCAGGTCCACCAGGCCGGCGACGAGGTTCTCGGTGGCGATGTCGGCGCGGGGCAGGAAGACCCGGTTGATCGGGTCGAGCTGCTCGTCGTACTCCGGCCAGTCCTCGAGGAGACCCGCGGCGGACTGCTCACCGGACGGGACGAGGTCGGCACGCAGGCCCCAGGCCGCGATGGCGGCGGCGGTCTTGTCGCCCACCGCGGCGATCTTGAGCCCGGAGAAGGCGCGGGCGTCCAGGCCGTACTCCTCGAACTTCTCCCGCACCGCCTTGACCGCGTTGACCGAGGTGAAGGCGATCCACTCGTAGCGACCCTCGACCAGACCGCGGACCGCCTTGTCCATCTGCTGGGGGTTGCGCGGCGGCTCGACCGAGATCGTCGGCACCTCCTCGGGCACCGCGCCGTAGCCTCGCAGGCCCGCCGAGAGCGAGCCGGCCTGCTCCTTGGTGCGGGGCACCAGGACGCGCCAGCCGAAGAGCGGCTTGGTCTCGAACCACGACAGCGTCTCGCGCAGGTCGACGACCTTGCCGACCACGATGACGGCCGGCGGGGCCATCCGCGCGGCGCGGCAGTCGGCGGCCACGTGCTCGAGCGTGGTGGTGACGGTGGCCTGCTCCGTGGTCGTGCCCACCCGGGTCACCGCGACCGGGGTGGTGGCGGGCCGACCGGCGGCGACGAGCTGCTTGGCGATCTCGCCGACCTGGCCCACGCCGGAGAGCAGCACGAGCGTGCGGTCGTCGGCGTACCGGCTCCAGTCGACGGTGCCGTCGCAGGTCACCACGGCCACCTCGCGGTGGTCCTTGGTGGTGAGCGGGATGCCGGCGTACGCCGGGACGCCGCTGACGGAGGAGACGCCCGGCACGATCTCGAACCCGACGCCGGCCTTGGCGCAGGCCTGCGCCTCCTCGGGGCCGGAGGCGTAGGTGAACGGGTCGCCGGTCATGAGCCGCACGACGGGACCCTTCTTGGCGTGCTTGACCACGACCTTGGCGCGCGCTGCGTGGGTCAGGGGCTGGCCGTCCTCGCCGAAGCCGCCGTCGACCAGCTCGGGCATCGCCTCGTCGTCGACGGACGCGAGCCCGCGGACGACGCGCACGAGCTCGGCGTGCTCGGGCGACTCGGTCACGACCACCTCGGCCTGCCGCAGCAGGTCGACCGCGCGGACCGTGAGCAGCTCGGGGTCGCCGGGGCCGGCGCCCACGAAGGACACCCAGCCGACGCGGGCCCTGGCGGGGGTCTCGGTCTCCGTGCCGGTGGCGGTGGAGGTCTTCGCTCGGGTCATGCGTGTGGCACCTGTCCTGAATCGATGGCCGGACCTGGCTGGCCCAGCTGTCCTGCCCCGTCGGCGAGCATCTCCTCGCCCAGACGGGCACCGACGCCGTGGGCGTCGGCAGGCGACCCGGTCGCGGACATCCGCACCGAGAGCGCCCCGTCGGGTGACAGCGCGATCGCGCGCACCCACAGCTCTTCCTCGTCCTCACCCTCGACGACCTCGGCCAGCGCGCCGATCGGTGCGGAGCACCCGCCCTCGAGCGTGGCCAGCACCGCCCGCTCCGCGTCGACGGCCGCACGGGTGCGCGGGTCGTCGAGCACGGCCAGGGCCGCGATGAGCGCCGCGTCGTCGCTGCGGCACTCCACCGCCAGGGCCCCCTGGCCCGGGGCAGGCAGCATCTGCAGGGGATCGAGCACCTCGGTCGCCTCCGTGAGCCGATCGATCCGGGCCAGTCCGGCCCGGGCGAGGACGACCGCGTCGAGCTGGCCGTCGCGGACCGTGCGGATCCGCGTGTCGACGTTCCCACGGATGCCCACGACCTCCAAACCGAGGCCGAGGGCGTGCAGCTGGGCGGCCCGTCGCGGGGAGCCGGTGCCGACCCGGGAGCCGACCGGCAGCTCGCCGAGGGTGAGCCCGTCGCGGGCCACCACGACGTCGCGCGGGTCCTCGCGGGGCGGCACGACCACGAGGGTCACCCCCTCGCAGGGGTAGGTCGGGAGGTCCTTGAGCGAGTGGACGGCCAGGTCGACCTCGCCGGCCAGCAGCGCGTCGCGTAGAGCGCTGACGAAGACCCCGGTCGAGGAGCTGCCCGCCAGGGGCACGCCGGAGGCCTGCGACCGGTCGCCGTCGGTGGTGATCTCGACCAGCTCGGCGGTCAGGCCCAGGCCGCGGACCATGTCGGCGACGTGACCGGACTGGGTCGTGGCGAGCAGGGAGCGGCGGGTGCCGACGCGCACGTGCTGCGGGGCCCCCCGGGTCGGGCCCGGGGTCGGCTGCGGGGTCGAGGACGTCATCGGGCGGGCTCCTCGGGGACCGGCGGGCGGGTCACGGCCGTGACGGCGTCGGGGTCGAGCGCGAAGAGCTCGGCGAGGGCGGCGGCGTAGGAGACCGCACCGGACTCGTTGGCCAGCTCCCGCACCCGCACGGTCGGCTCGTGCAGGAGCTTGTCGGCCACCCGGCGTACGGCGTGGAGCACCTCGGCCCGGACGGCCGGGTCGAGGTCGGGGAGGCGACCGTCGAGCCGGCTCATCTCGGCGTCGACCACAGAGGTGGCCATCGAGCGCAGGGCCACCACGGTGGGGGTGACGCTGGCCTGGCGGCGGGCGGCCAGGAAGGCCGCGACCTCCTCGGCGACGATGCTGCGGACCGCCGCGACCTCGGCGCCCGCCTCGCTCTCGTGCTGGCTGGTGGCCAGGTCCGCGAGGTTGACCAGCTGCACGCCCGGCAGCTCGCCCGCGGCGGGGTCGACGTCGTGGGGCAGCGCGAGGTCGATGATCGCCAGCGGGCGACCGTCGGGCCGCGCCTCGCGGACGAGGTCGGCGCTGACCTGGGTGCCGGTCGCGCCGGTGCACGTGATGAGCAGGTCGACCCCGGCGAGCTCGGAGCCCAGGGACTCCACCGGGGCGGGGCGGGCGGAGTACTCCGCGGCCAGCCGCTCGGCCCGGGCGGCGGTGCGGTTGAGGACGACGATGTCGCCGGCTCCGAGGCGGGACACGGTGGCGGTCGCGAGCCCGGCCATCGCGCCGGCACCGAGCACGGCGACCGAGCGGCCGGCGACGTCGCCGATCGTCGGTCGGGCGCGCTCGAGGGCCGCAGTCACCAGCGAGGGTGCGGCGCGGTCGATGCCGGTCTCGGCGCGCGAGCGCTTGCCGACCCGCAGCGCCTGCTGGAACAGCACGTTGAGGGCGGGCCCGACGGTGCCGAGCTCCTGGCCCACGCGCAGCGCCTCGCGGGTCTGGCCGAGGATCTGGCCCTCGCCCAGTGCCATGGAGTCCAGCCCTGCGGCGACCTGGAAGAGGTGGGCGACCGCACCGTCGTCGTAGTGGACGTAGAGGTGGGGCAGCAGGGTCTCGGTGGTCTCGCCGGAGCGCTCCACGAACAAGGTGGAGAGCTGCTCGACCGAGCCGTGGAAGCGCTCGACGTCGGCGTAGATCTCCAGCCGGTTGCAGGTCGAGATCACCGTCGCCTCGGCGACGTGGGCGCAGCCGGCCGCGTCGGTGACCAGCTTGTGCACGGAGTCCACGCCCGGGGAGGCGAGACGCTCCAGCAGCCAGACGGGCGCGGAGTTGTGGGAGACCCCCACGATCAGGACGCTCACGCGGGTGCCTCCAGCCGGCCGTCGAGCCCCGCGGGGCCCTTGCGCTGCTCGTGGTAGGCGAGGATCTGCAGCTCGATCGACAGGTCGACCTTGCGCACGTCGACGCCCTGGGGCACCGACAGGACCGCCGGCGCGAAGTTGAGGATGCTGCGGATGCCGGCGGAGACCATCGCGTCCGCGACGTCCTGCGCCGCGTGGGCCGGGGTGGAGATCACGCCGATCGCCACGCCGTGCTCGGCGACGATCGCGGCCAGGTCGGAGAAGGGGCGCACGTCGACACCGGCGACCTGCTCGGCGTGCCGGCTCGGGTCGGCGTCCAGCAGTGCCACGACCCGGAAGCCGCGGCTGCGGAAGCCCGAGAAGTTGGCCAGGGCGTGGCCCAGGTTGCCGATGCCGACGATGACCACGGGCCAGTCCTGGGTCACGCCGATCTCACGGGCGATCTGGTAACGGAGGTACTCGACGTCGTACCCGACCCCGCGGGTGCCGTAGCTGCCCAGGTGGCTGAGGTCCTTGCGGAGCTTGGCGCTGTTGACGCCCGCGGCGGTGGCCAGCTCCTCGCTCGAGCAGGTCGCGGTGCCGGCCTCGGCGAGGGACGTGAGGGCCCGGAGGTAGACGGGCAGCCGGGCGACGGTGGCCTCCGGGATGTCCCTGGCCGCCTCGGTGGGGGTCCGTTCGGTCACTGCTCGCTCTCCAGCCAGCGGTCGCGGGGCGTGGGTCGGACGAGGTCCGACCGGGGGGGAACGGGCCCCCCGCAAGGCGCGACGGCTCCTTCACTGTAGAAGTTTGTGAACGCGAGAACAAACCGGCAGCGACCCCTGCTAGCACACGTGGCGCAGGCCACGTCCGGGGACCCGGCCGGGGTGGGCCGCGACGGCTGCGCTCATCCCCCCGCGGGGTGTACCGCCGACGTACCCCGACGGGGCCGGTCACACGCGGGGGGCGGGCCGGCAGCGGGCCGACGGCGACGACCTTCAGCCCGGCGGCGCGGACAGCGCGGCGCGCAGGCGGTCGGCGGAGACCCGCCAGAAGTCGTGCTGGCGACCGTCGACGAAGGTCACCGGGATCTCCTCGCCGAAGCGCGCCTGCAGGGCGGGGTCGTCGTCGATCGAGACCTCGTCGAACTCCTCGCCGAGCTCCGCGCACACCGTCGCGACCACCGCGCGGGCGTCGTCGCAGAGGTGGCAGCCGGGCCGCGTGTAGATCCGCACGCGGGGTGACGGGGCCGCCGAGCCGCTCACAGCAGCTCCAGGTTCCGCCGTCGCTCCGCCGCCCGTAGCGAGCCCTTGCGGACCTTCCCGGTCACCGTGTGCGGCAGCTCCGCGACGACCTCGACCCGGCTCGGCTGCTTGAACCGGGCCAGCCGGGTCCCGCACGCCGCGCGCACCGCCGCGACGACGTCCTCGGGCTCCTGGCCGGGCGCGACGACGTACGCCACGACCGCCTCGCCGGTGGCGGGGTCCGGGACGCCGATCACCGCGACCTCGGCGACGCCCGGCACCTCGCCGACGACGTCCTCGACCTCGCTGGGGTAGACGTTGAAGCCGCTCACGATGACCAGCTCCTTGACCCGGTCGACCAGGAAGAGCTGTCCGTCCGGGGCCAGGAAGCCGACGTCGCCGGTGGTCCACCAGCCGTCCTCGTCGGGGCCCTCGACACCCTGGGGCCAGTAGCCGCTGAACAGGTTGGCCCCGCGGATGCTCACCTCGCCGGGGTCCCCCTGCTCGGGCGCGAGCCCGCGGTCGTCGACCAGGCGCACCTCGATGCCCGGCAGGGCGTTGCCCACCGAGCCCGGCTCGGGACGGCCGACCTCGCCGTCCTCGCCGGGGGGGACGCACAGGGTGCTGGTCACGATCGGCGCCGCCTCGGTGAGGCCGTAGCCCTGGTGGACGGCGATGCCGGTCACCGCCACGAACTCCTCAACCTGCTCGGGGTCCAGGGGCGCGGAGCCGGAGAGCACGAGGCGCACCGAGGACAGCCGCTCGGCGAGCCGGTCACGGCCCAGCAGGTGGCCGATGACCGTCGGGGCCAGCGGCAGGACCGTGACCTGCTGCGCGGCCACCAGGTCCAGCGCGGCCTCCGGCTCGTAGGCCTCGACCAGCACGAGCGTGGCCCGGTGCCACAGCACGGCACCCAGCACCGCGTTGAGGCCGTAGACGTGGAAGAGCGGCAGGGCGCCCAGGACGACGTCGTCGGCGCGGATCATCGCGGGCTCCACGCGACCGGCCTGCTCGATGTTGGCCAGCAGCGCGCGGTGGCTGAGCATCGCCGCGCGCGGTCGCCCGGACGCACCGCTGGTGTAGAGCAGCACAGCCAGCTTCTCGGGGTCGGGCAGCTGGGGGTGGTCGCGGGTGGTGTCGGCGCGCAGCTGGTCCCAGGACCGCTCGCCCGGCTGCAGCGTGGTGCCCACCGTCACGACCCGGGGTACGACGGCGCGCGCGAGCAGCTCGTCGGGCAGTCCGCCCCCGTCGGCACCGGCCCTGGAGGCGTCGGCGGGACCGTCGCCCCTGCCGGCCCCGGCCTCGAGGGCGCCGGCCAGGGTGGCCACCGCGGCCCGGACGGCGGCGACCGACACGGTGTCGGCGAGGACCATCCGGGCGCCGGCGTCGGCGAGCATCCGGGCGAGCTCGTCCGCGGTGGCCCGGGGGTTGAGCGGCACCGCGACGGCCTGCACCCGCAGCACCGCGAGGTAGCCGACGACCATCTCGGGTCGGTTGGCCATGGCCAGCGCGACCCGGTGGCCGGCGACGACCCCGGCCGAGGACAGGCCGTGGGCGACCCGACCGACCTCCTCGTCGAGCTCGGCCCAGGTGAGGGTGGTGCCGTCCGCCACCAACGCGGCCCGCTGCGGGACGGTGGCGGCCGCGGCGACGACCAGGTCGACCAGGTCGGTGGGCGCGCCGGGGACTGCCCCGGGCTCCTCCTGTCGCTGCTCAGGCATGCGCTCGATCCTGGCACAGCGCCACCTCGCGCGGGGCGCGGTGGGCCCGACATCCACCGCGTCCCCGGACTAGGGTGAGCGCCGTGACCCCGCCGCCTGCTCGCCGCACGCTCCCGGACCTGAGGCAGCGCTCGGTGCTGGCGGGCGAGGCCGCAGCAGCAGCAGCCGAGGTCGAGGCCGCCCTGGACACCCCGCCGGACCCCGACGCGGCCGCGTTCTTCGACGTCGACAACACGATCATGCAGGGCGCCAGCATCTTCCACCTGGCCCGGGGCCTGCACCGCCGCAAGTTCTTCACGACCCGCGAGATCGCGGGTGCCGCGTGGAAGCAGGCCTACTTCCGCATCGTCGGCGTCGAGGACCCCGAGCACGTCGCCGACGCGCGCAACTCCGCGCTCGCCTTCATCGCCGGGCACACCGTGACCGAGCTCCAGGAGCTGAGCGAGGAGATCTTCGACGAGGCGATGGCGCACCGGATCTGGCCCGGCACCCGGGCCCAGGCCCAGCTCCACCTCGACCAGGGGCAGCGGGTGTGGCTGGTGACGGCCGCGCCCATCGAGATCGCCCAGATCATCGCCAAGCGCCTCGGGCTCACGGGCGCGATGGGCACCGTGGCCGAGCACGAGAACGGCATCTACACCGGCCGCCTGGTCGGCGACATGCTGCACGGACCGGCCAAGGCCGAGGCGGTCAAGGCGCTCGCGGCCCGCGAGGGCCTGGACCTGGCCCGCTGCTCGGCGTACTCCGACTCCTACAACGACGTCCCGATGCTCTCGATGGTCGGCGACCCCTGCGCAATCAACCCCGACAGCAAGCTGCGCGCGCACGCCCGGGCCGCGGGCTGGCGGGTCCGCGACTACCGGACCGGACGCAAGGCGGCCCGTGCCGGTCTCGTCGTCGGGGCGGCCGCCGGGGCCGTGAGCGGCACCGTCGCGGCCGGTGTCGCGCTGCGCCGACGCCGCTGAGGGCCCGGCCCGGGGCCCGCGCGAGGACCTGGCAGCGGACTGACAGGTCGGTCGCGCAGATCACGGAGTGGTCACGGTCCACGCCTGGTCTGGACCGCCCTCCTGCGTGAACACTCGTACGCCGGGCCGCCAGGGCGCCCGATTTGGCGGAACGTGTTCCACGCGCGGCACGATCGTCGTACCCTCGGAGGGCTCCGTTGGGGGGAGCACACCGGGAGGGTCACATGGCGGTGAACGCCGAGAGGGTCGCGCGCGGTCTCGACGCGCTGCGGACCGCTGTGTCCCAGGCCCTCCTCGACGGGCTGCTCCCGGGGCCCGGACAGGGTCTCTCACCAGCTCTCGCCACGTCCGGCGCCACGCCGGCGGTCCCGCACCGCTCCCTGCTCGGCCTGCTCACCGAGGCGAGGGCCGACGACGACGCCCGGCTCGCCGGCAGCCCGGGCAGCCCCGGCGGTGCGTACGGCGACGCCGACCTGGCCACCTCCTCCGAGGACGACGCCGCCGACCGCGAGCGCCTCATCGCCCTCGTCGAGCTCGCCCGCCAGGGCGACAGCGACGCGTTCGGCCTGCTCTACGACCACTACCAGGCCTCGGTCTACCGCTTCCTCTTCTACCGGACCCGCTCCTCCGCGCTGGCCGAGGACCTCACCTCCGAGACCTTCTTCCGCGCCCTGCGCTCGATGCAGGGCTTCCGCTGGCAGGGCAAGGACTTCGGCGCCTGGCTGATGACCATCGCCCGCAACCTCGCCACCGACCACTTCAAGGCCGGCCGCACCCGCCTGGAGCTCACCACCGAGGACATGGGCCAGCACGACGACGCCACCGAGGGCCCCGAGCCCACGGTGCTCGCCGGGCTCACCAACGAGATCCTGCTCAAGGCCCTCACCGAGCTGCCCGACGAGCAGCGCGACTGCCTCGTGATGCGCTTCCTCCAGGGCATGAGCATCGCCGAGACCGCCGCCGTCCTGGGTCGCAGCGACGGCGCGGTCAAGCAGCTGCAGCTGCGCGGCGTGCGCAACCTGGCCAAGCTCATGCCGGAGGGCCTGCGATGAGCACCCTGTCCTGTAACCCAACCGTGCACCGCACGTCGATGACTCGTGGATCACACGCCGTAACCCGGGTGGTCGAACGGTCGTTGGGAGGGATGTCGGACCCGCTCCACCCCGACCTCCCCCTCCCCACCGACACCACGACGACAGGACCGCTGCGATGAGCCCCGTGTTCTCGGCGCGACGACGCGCCGACGAGTTCGACTCCCTGGTCGAGGCTTCCGCCTCGGGCCGCCGAGTCGAGGACGCGCGCTTCACCGAGCTGCTCGACGTCGTCGCCACGCTGCGCACCGCCCCTGCCCCTGCCGCCCGCCCGGAGTTCGTCGCCGACCTCCGCGAGCGGCTGATGGCTGCGGCCGCCGAGGAGCTGGTGCAGGTCGCCCCGGCCGCTCCGCAGCGGCTCACGATCACCCCGACCCGCAGCCCGCGCGAGCGGCGGCTGGCGATGGCCGTCGGCGGTGTCGCGCTCGTGGGTGCCACCACCTCGATGGCCGTGGCCGCCCAGTCGGCACTGCCCGGCGACGTGCTATACCCGCTCAGGCGGGCGCTCGAGAACGCGCAGACCGGCGTCCGCGTCGACGACGCCGCCCGCGGCGCCTCGCTGCTGGCCAACGCCCGCGGCCGGCTCGCCGAAGTCGACGAGCTGACCCGCTCCGAGGAGGGCCAGGACATCGTCGCGATCGAGCAGACCCTGGCCGACTTCGCAGCCCAGGCGACCGAGGCTTCCGACCTGCTGCTCGCCGACTACGCCGAGACCGGCTCGGAGGCCTCCATCGAGGAGCTGCAGGACTTCACCGTGCAGAGCCTCGCCGCGCTCGAGGAGCTCTCGGCGGTGCTGCCCTCGGTGGCGCAGGAGGCGCTGATCCAGGCCGGCGAGCTGCTGGCGCAGATCGCCCAGACCGCGCTCTCGCTCTGCCCCTCCTGCGGTGGCGAGCAGATCGGTCGCATCCCGAGCTTCCTGGTGCAGGCGGTCGAGGAGACCGTCGGCACCCTGGTCTCCCCCACCACCGGCGGCACCACGACGGCCGACGGCGGCAAGTCCACCCGCCCCAGCGGCAAGCCCTCCGGCGAGCCGTCCGCCGGCGCCGGCGACGCGGACCAGCCCCCCACGGCGACCCCGAGCGGCCCGTCGCTGCTCGACCCGCCCGCCTCGACCGGCGGCGACGGCGGCACCTCCGGTGGCGGCACCGGCGGCGGCAAGGACGACGAGCCCCTCGGCGGGATCGGCGACCTCCTCGGCGGCGGCACCCCCGCCTCCGGGCCGGGCGCCGGGGACCCGGTGACCGACCTCCTCGAGCCCGTGCTCGACCCGGTCGGCGACCTCGTCGGGGACCTGCTCGGAACCGACACCGGGAAGAAGAAGTAGCCGCGGCTCACGCCCTCGACGGTCCCCGTGGGGACGTCGACACGCACGTGGCCCGCGCCGGCACCGGCCCTGACGTCCGGGGCCGGCGAGGTCAGCGGAAGACCGACTCCCGCTGCATCAACAGGGTGTAGAGCGTCTGCTGGATCGTCTCGCGCACCTGGTCGGTGACGTTGAAGACGAGCATCGGGTCGTCGGCCGCGCCCTCGTCGTAATCGTCGGTGCGGATCGGCTCGCCGAACTCCAGCAGCCACTTCGAGGGCAGCGGCACCAGGCCGAGCGGGCCCAGCAGCGGGAAGGTCGGCGTGATCGGGATGTAGGGCACTCCCAGCAGCCGGGCCAGCGAGGGCAGGTTGCCGATGAGGGGGTAGATCTCCTCGGCGCCGACCACTGAGAGCGGCACGATCGGCACCCCGGTGCGGATCGCAGCCGACACGAAGCCACCGCGGCCGAAGCGCTGGAGCTTGTAGCGCTCGGCGTACGGCTTGCCGATGCCCTTGAAGCCCTCGGGCCACACACCCACGAGCTCGCCGCCGCGCAGCATCCGCTCGGCGTCCTCGTTGCAGGCCAGGGTGGCGCCGCCCTTGCGGGCCATGGTCGAGACGATCGGCAGCCGGAAGACGAGGTCGGCACCGAGCGGGCGCAGGAAGCGGCCGGCGTGGTCGTGGATGGAGACCATGGTCATGAGTCCGTCGATCGGGACGGTGCCGGAGTGGTTGGAGACCACCAGCGCACCGCCGTCGGTGGGGATGTTCTCGATGCCGCGCACCTCGATGCGGAACCACTTCTGCGCGATCGGGCGCAGCGCGGCCATGAAGAAGCGCTGGGTGATCTCCTGGTCGAAGCCGTACTCGTCGACGACGTAGCTGCCGGTGACCCGGCGGCGCAGGAAGGCGAGGAACCGGGCGAGCTGGACCTCCCACTCCTCGCCGAAGACCTCGCGGGCCGCGACGTGGAAGGCCGCCATCAGGTCGGCGGCCGGGATGCCGCCGGCGTGGCGGTCCCGGGTGCGGGCGGCGGGTCGCTCGGGGACCGGCGTCCCCGCGGGCGCCGACGGAGGCTGTGCCTGGTCGGCCCGGTCGGCCCGGTCGGCCTGGGCGCCGTCGGTCGCCTGGGGGGCGGTCGGCTCCGCCGCCTCCTCCGACGTACGCCGCTGGGCGGGCCGGCCGGAAGCGCCCTTGCTCCCGGCGCCACCGCTGGCGAGGCTGCGGGCCGCCGACGACGGGGCCTTGCCCGTGCCGCGCCCGGGGCGCCCGCGGGTGCCGATCGGGATGATCTCGGCGTCACCCATGCTCTGCTCCTCCCGGGGCTCCGTGGGCGGGGACGGCACGCGGCCCCGCGGCCAGCTCGGCACCCTCGGCGCCGGCGACCGCCTCGAGCACCGGCTCGTCGGGGTCGGGGAGCGCCTGCGACAGCGTGGCCAGGACGCGCTCGGCCCGGCCCCCGGTGGGCGTCAGGGTCGTGGCGAAGTCGGCGAAGGCCTCCGCGGTCGTCATGGTCGGCTCGAAGCCCAGCTGGGTGCGCATGCGGGTGGTGTCGACACCGCGGCCGTAGGTGAGGAAGGACAGCTGCTCGGGCGAGAAGTCGGCGACCCGGGCCTGGCGCAGCACGTTGCCCAGTCGGCCGATGGCGAGTCCCGGCATCGGGACGGTGGGCCGCTGCAGGCGACGCAACGCCTGGGAGAGCATGAGGATGCCGTCGCCGGCGACGTTGAAGGTGCCGGCGACCTCCTCGCGCACGGCGTGCTGCAGCACGCCGTAGAGGTCCTGCTCGTGCAGGACCTGCAGGCGGGCGTCGTACCCGATGACGGTCGGGACGACCGGGAGCCGGAGGTAGGAGGTCAGCGGGCTGACCACCGCCGGGCCGAGCACGTTGGCGCAGCGCAGGGTGGTGACCCGGACGTCCGGGCGACGTCGCGCGAAGCCGCGGACGTAGCTCTCGATCTCGGCGACGTCCTTGGCGTAGCCCGAGCGCGGCGCGCGGCGCGGCTGCATGTCCTCGGTGAACATCGCGGGATCGCGGTTGCTGGCGCCGTAGACGGTGGTCGTCGACTTCACGACCAGGTGCTGCAGGGACGTGGCCCGCTGGCAGGCGGCCAGCAGCTGCATCGTCCCGATGACGTTGAGCTCCTTCATCGTGTTCCGACCTCCGGCGGTGCCGGGGGTCGCGATGACGCTCATGTGGACGACGGTGTCGACGTCCTCCTTGGCGATCACCTTGGCGATCACCGGGTTGCGGATGTCGGCGCGGATGAACGAGACGTCGCCGACGTCGCCGCGCGGGGGGACGACGTCCACACCGATGACGCGGTCGACGCCGGGGTCACCGGCCAGGGAGCGCGCGAACGTCCGGCCGAGGTCTCGCGAGACCCCGGTGACGAGTACGACCTTCCCCAACTCCGCCTCCGGCTGCCCGTCGCCCCTGAGGGGCGTTCACGACGGTGGACTCATCCCCCGACCCGGGCCGCGTCGCCCGGGCGGGCAGGTGAGGGGCGCGGCGCCAGCCCGTGCTGCTGCTGGCGCGCGCCACGGCTCACTTGCCGAGCTTGCGACGCTGGACGCGCGTCTTCTTGAGCAGCTTGCGGTGCTTCTTCTTGGCCATGCGCTTGCGGCGCTTCTTGATGACCGAACCCACGAGGTGTTCCTTTCCAGCCTGGACGTCCGACGCGTCGGCGCAGGACCGGCTCAGCCTAGCCGCCGGTCAGGTGACCAGCAGAATCGGCCTCTCCCGTGGGACCCGCGCACCGCGGGCCGGGGGCGCCCGTCCGGACGGGTCCGAGGAACGGGCAGGGGTACGGCGGCGGCTCAGCCGGCGTCGTAGAAGCTCTTGCGGAGGTACTCGTTGGCGTCGGTCTCGCGCACCCGGAAGGAGCGGCCGACCCGCACCGCGGGCAGCTCGCCGGAGTGCACGAGGCGGTAGACGGTCATCTTGGAGACCCGCATCATCGCCGCGACCTCGGCCACGGTGAGGAACTGGGCGTCCGAGATGTCACCGGTTGGGTTGCTCATCGTGCACCGTTCTTTCTGTCGCGGTTCGTCCTCCGGCTTCCCCACCGGAGGTACTACGACCACGTCCTGCGTGAGAATAGAGCCTGGTGTGACTCGTGGGGAAGGGGTCTACTCGAGCGATCTGAGATCCGACGGCGTGTCGCCTTGAACTCGAGAGCCACTTCCTACTCACATCGCGGTGTTTCCGCAGGTCAGTGGAGTCGTGCCTACGGCAGCGGATCCAGGCCGTGGAGCGGGAACACCTCGGTACGCGTGGCGTGCACCGAGCGGTCCAGCCACGTGGAGGGGTCGTAGCCCTCGCTCCAGTCGCGGTACGCCGGGTCGCGGCCGTCGCCCATCCGGCGCGGTCCGACCCGACCCAGCCGGTGCTGGACGTGGTCGAGCCACGAGCCCGGGACGTCCGTGGTCGGCTCGAGCGGGCGCCCGGCCACCTCGGCCAGCAGGTGGGTCCAGGTGCGCGGCACGACCCCGACGATCTCGTAGCCCCCGCCGCCCACGGCCACCCAGCGTCCCTCGGAGACCTCGTGGGCGAGCGCGTGGAGCGCACCGATGGTGGCCCGCTGGCCGTCGACGCTGAGCATCAGGTGCGCCAGCGGGTCCTCGGCGTGGGAGTCGCAGCCGTGCTGGGTGACCAGCACCTGCGGCGCGAACTCGCGCAGCAGCGGCGGCACCACGGCGTGGAAGGCCCGCAGCCAGCCCGCATCGCTCGTGCCCGGGGGCAGCGGGACATTGACCGCCGAACCCGGTGCGTCGGGGCCGCCGGTGTCGGTCGAGGCCCCGGTGCCGGGGAAGAGCAGCTCGCCGGTCTCGTGCAGGGAGATGGTCAGCACCCGCGGGTCGTTCCAGAACAGCCGCTCCACGCCGTCGCCGTGGTGCACGTCCACGTCGACGTAGGCCACCCGCTCCACGCCCTGCTCGAGCAGCCAGTGGATGCCGACCGCGACGTCGTTGTAGACGCAGAAGCCGCTGACCCGGTCGGCCATCGCGTGGTGCAGGCCGCCGGTGATGTTGGCGGCGTGGTCGACCCGCCCGCCCCACACGGCCCGGAAGGCCTCCAGCGTCGCGCCCACCACGTGCGCGGTCGCGGTGTGCATCCCCTCGAAGACGGGGTTGTCGTCGGTGCCGAGCCCGAAGGCCAGGTCCCCCTCACCCGTCGTGCCGGCCCGGGTGACGGCCTCGATCAGCGCGGCGTCGTGGACGGTCAGCAGCTCGTCGTCGGTGGCGACCGGTGCCGGCGTCGCCGCCAGCCCGTGCGGACCGAGGACGTCCAGCGACTCGGCCAGCCGCATCGTCAGGTCCACCCGCAGCGGCGACATCGGGTGCGAGGGCCCGAAGTCGTAGCCGGTCAGGAGGGGGTCGAAGACGACCGTGGACCGGGTGGGGGTGGGGCAGGCTGGCACCCGGCGACGGTACTCCCGTCCGGCCGGGGGGACGGGGGCGCGTCCACCCGGGCACCCCGCGCACCTTGCTGCGGGGACCGGCCCTGGGCTACTTCTTCAGCCGGCGCGACCCCGCGTGCCAGTCCTCGGTGCGACCGACCTCGTCCTCGGCCACGCCGAGCGCGCGCAGCTGGGGCAGCTCGCGCAGCGAGCGCTTCATCTCCGCGAAGCCGGGGAAGGTCGCCAGGCCCACCACGTGGTCCCACAGTCGCAGCGCGTCCTCGTCGGAGGGCACGCGGCTGATGACCGGGCCGAAGAACGCCGCGCCCTCCGGCGGGGCGACGTGCAGGATCGGGGTGCCGACGTCCTTGCCGGTCAGCGCCAGCGCCTCGTCGGTGTCGGCCTGGATCGTGGCGTCCCAGCGGTCCTCGTCGTACGCCGCCGCGAGCTCGGCCGGCAGACCGGCCTGCTCCAGGGCAGCCGCGAGCACCTCACGGCCACGGGTCGGTCGCAGCGGGTCCTCGGCGGGGTCGGCGTCGAAGATCCGCGAGCTGATCGCCGGGTAGAGCTCGGCCAGGACCTCCGGACCACGGGCGTCGCGGGCAGCCGCGCACACGCGCAGCAGGTGCAGGCCGGCGGTGTGGCCGGCTTCGTACTCCGGCGGGAAGTGGGTGTCGTAGTCGACGTGGGCGTTGAGCAGCCGCAGGGAGATCAGCCGCCACTCCACCTCGTAGTCGCGCTGGCGCTGCACGCTGCGGACCCACCGCGAGGTGAGCCAGGCGAACGGGCAGACGGGGTCGAACCAGAACCGGAGGTCGGGGGTCTCGCTCACGGGGTCCACCCTGCTCCGCTGGCGCGTGCGGCGTCACGCCCCGCCAGGTGGGCCAGCTGGTGCAGCTGCTTGCGGATCATCACCAGGTCGCCCCAGGCGAGGGCCGCCGCCCGGACCCGCTGTGCCCGCGTGCGGCCGGGGACGACCATCCGGCAGTGGAGGCGGCAGCGGTCGGGGCCGGCCGGGTGGGCGGCGTACGTCACCGCGAGCGGGCCGGAGAGCCGCTCGCCCCGCTCGGACAGCCGGCCCGTCCAGGAGTGCCCGGGCTCGACCCCGGTGACGACGTAGACCGTCGCCATCCGCTGGCCGACCTCGACCACCTCGGTGGCCGGGTCCAGCTCGGTCGGGCTGCGGCGGCCTAGGTTGTCGACCAGGTCGTAGGAGTACGGCGCGAGGGCCAGCTGGGAGAGCCAGCGGTAGCCCCAGGACGCCGGGGCCGCGCAGTCGACCGCCCGGTCGAGGTGGATCGTCGGCCCCTCGACCATCGCGTCGCACGGCAGTCCCATGAACAGCTCGTGGGGACTCGTCCCCCACGCCCACGGCAGACCCATGCCGCCAGCCTGCCAGGGCGTGCCACCCCTCGGCACGAACGCGGGGCGGCGGTCAGCCGGGTGCGCCCGCGGGTCACGGGACGGCGGGCGCGCCCCCGGAGGAGCGTGGATGGGCCTGGCCCCCTTCTCGTGAGGGACGAACGAGAAGGGTGGTTGCGACGAAGGGGGCGCGCCCGCCGTCCCGTGGCCCGCACCGGCGCACCCGGGTGACCGCCGGCCCGCACCCCACCTTCGGAGAGCGCCTCAGCTGCCCTCGGCGAGCTGGCGCGAGCGGTCGCGGGCGGCCTCCATGGCAGCCAGGAACGCCGCCCGGACCCGGTGCACCTCGAGCTCGCGCAGCGCGGAGGCGGTGGTGCCGCCGGGGCTGGTGACCTGCTCGCGCAGGACGGTGGGGTGGGTGCCGGTCTCGCGCAGCATCTTGGCGCTGCCGACGAGGGTCTGGATGACCAGCTCGGAGGCGGTGGAGCGGGGCAGCCCGAGGTGCACGCCGGCCTCGATCATCGACTCCACGACGAAGAAGATGTACGCCGGGCCGGAGCCGCTGATGGCGGTGACGGCGTCCTGCTGCCGCTCGGGGATGCGTACGACGCGGCCGACCGAGGCCATGAGCGACTCGGCCTCGGCGAGCTGCGCCTCGGAGCAGTGCGACCCGGGCGAGACGGCGGCCATGCCCTCGTCGACGAGTGCCGGGGTGTTGGGCATGACCCGGACGACCGCGACGCCCTCGGGCACGTGGGACTCGATGAACCCGGTGGTGGTGCCCGCCGCGAGGCTGACCAGCAGCTGGCCGGGGCGCAGCACGGGGGCGATCTCGGCGAGGACGTCGGCCATGTCCTGGGGCTTGACCACCAGGGCGACCGTGTCGGCCTTCGTGGCGGCCTCGACGTTGGAGACCACCGTGACGCCGTACCGCTCCTCGAGCTCGGTGACCCGCTCGGCGCGCTTCTCACCGACCAGCAGGTCGTCGACCCGGCGTCCGGAGCGCACGAGGCCCGAGAGCAGGGTCTCCCCCATCACGCCCGCCCCGATGATCGCGGTCTGGCTGGCCATGCTGTGTCCCCGTCCTGGGCCTGCGCCGTGCGGGGCAGGACCTACTTCTTCGAGATCAACGACTTCACGAAGAATGACAGGTTCTGCGGACGCTCGGCGAGGCGGCGCATGAGGTAGCCGTACCACTCGGTGCCGTAGGGCACGTAGACCCGCACGGTCTCGCCGGCCGCGGCGAGACGGCGCTGCTCCTCGGGGCGGATGCCGTAGAGCATCTGGAACTCGTAGGTGCCCGGGGCGCGGCCCTGGCGGCTGGCCAGCGACGAGGCGATCTCGACCATCCGCGGGTCGTGGGTGGCGATCATCGGGTAGCCCTGGCCGGCCATCAGCACCTTCAGGCAGCGCACGTAGGACTTGTCGACGTCGAGCTTGTCCTGGAAGGCGACCTCCTCGGGCTCGGCGTACGCCCCCTTGCACAGCCGCACCCGCGAACCCTCGTGGGCGAGCTGGCGGCAGTCCGCCTCGGTGCGGTGGAGGTAGGCCTGGAGCACCGCACCGGTCTCGGGGAAGTCCTGGCGCAGCTCGCGCAGGATCTCCAGCGTCGAGTCGGTGGTGGTGTGGTCCTCCATGTCGAGGGTGACGGTGGTGCCGGCGTTGCGGGCGGCCCGGCAGATGGTGCGAGCGTTCTCCAGCGCGATCGCGTGCCCACCGTCGGGCAGCGCCTGCCCGACGGCCGAGAGCTTCACCGACACCTCGGCACCGTGGGCCAGGCCCCTCGCCGAGAGAGCGGAGAGCATGTCGACGTACGCCGTCACGGTGGCCTGCGCCTGGGCGGCGTCGGTGGTGTCCTCGCCCAGGAAGTCGAGGGTCACCTTGAGCCCGTCGTCCTGCAGCCGCGCGGTGGCGTCGACCGCCGACTCCGTCGTCTCCCCGGGCACGTAGCCCTGCACGATCCCCGCCGAGACCGGCATCGTCGAGACGACCTTCTTCACCGCCTCGCTGCGCGAGAGGAGCAGGAGCGGCTGGCGGAGCAACGACATGGCCGACAGGCTACGTCGGGCTACGTGTCAGGTCGCAGGCACCGTGAAGTGCTCGCGGGCGAACTCCAGCGACTCCCGCAGGTCGGCCTCGCGCTCCTCGGCGTCCGCGCAGCGGCGGGTGTTGATCTCGAGCACGATGTCGCCGCCGTACGCCGTGCCGAAGCCCGTGGCGGCGAGGTGGCGCAGGAACCGGGCGGCGCCCATGCCGCCGCGACCGGGCACCAGGTGCTCGTCCTTGGCCGAGCCGGAGCCGTCGGTGAGGTGGACGTGGTGCAGCCGCTCGCCGAGCCGCTCGGCCATCTCCACCACGTCGTCCTCGGCGATGGCGGCGTGCGAGAGGTCGATGGTGGCGTGGGCGTACTCCTCGGCGGAGGGGTCCCAGCCGGGGAGGTACATCTCGGTGCCGGCGGTGCGGCCACGGACCTGGGCGCGCCAGGGGTACATGTTCTCCACCGCGAAGGCCAGGCCGGTGGAGGCCTCGAGGGCGGCGATCCCCTCGACGAACCCCTTGGCGTAGTCCTTCTGCCAGCGGAACGGCGGGTGCACCACCACGGTGCCCGCGCCGACCTCGTGGGCCATCTCCGCGGACCGCTCGAGCTTGCCCCACGGCTCGGTGCCCCAGACCCGCTGCGTGAGCAGCAGCGTGGGTGCGTGCACGGCGCAGATCGGCAGCCCGTGGTGCTCGGAGAGCTGGCGCACCGCCGCGGTCTGCTGGGAGAGGGCGTCGATGCCGACCATGACCTCGACGGCGTCGTACCCCAGGCGCGCGGCGTAGGCGAAGCCGTGAGCGGTCGACTCGGGGTACACCGAGGACGTCGACAGCCCGATCCGCGTCGTCACGTGCTCATCCTCTCGTGTCGGTGGTTGCCCGGTCGTCGGTCCGGGGCGGCCCGGGAGCACCCGTCGGTCTCAGCCGAGGACCGAGAGCTGGTCGAGCTTCTCCAGGATGACGCCCTCGCGCAGCGCCCACGGGCAGATCTCCAGCGCCTCGAGGCCGAAGATGTCCATGCAGGCCTCCGCGACCAGCGCACCGGGGACGAGCTGGTGGGTGCGGCTGGCGGAGACGCCGGGCAGCTCGGCGAGCGCCTCGTCCTCCATGTCGACCAGCTTGGGGATCCACTCCCGCAGGTCGGCCAGCGGCAGCACCCGCGGGACCAGCGGTCCCTCCGACGACGGCGCGGCGCCACAGATGCGGGCCAGCGAGCGGAAGGTCTTCGACGTCGCCGCGGCGTGGTCGGGCGGGCCGATGCGCAGCAGGTGGCCGGCGTCGCGGGCGATCTCGGTGCGGATCTCCTTGCGCAGCGAGCGCACGGTGTCCTCGTCGACGGGACCGCGCGCGAAGTGGGTCCTGGCCAACCGGGCCGCACCCAGCGGCAGCGACCAGGCCACGTCGGGGGCCTCGTCGGTGCCGCCGGCGATCTCCAACGAGCCACCGCCGATGTCGAAGACGGCCAGCCGTCCTGCGGACCAGCCGAACCACCGGCGTACGGCGAGGAAGGTCAGCCGCGCCTCGTCCTCGCCCGAGAGCACCTCGATCCGCTGGCCGGTCTGCTCGTGCACGTGGTCGAGCACCGCGTCGGCGTTGGCGGAGTCGCGCACCGCGGAGGTCGCGAACGCGAGGATCTCCTCGCACCCCTTGTCCTCGGCGACCTGCAGGGCCTGGGCGGTGAAGTCCGTGAGCGCCTCGATGCCGGTCTCCGAGACCGCGCCCTCGTCGGGACCGGCCGGCACGAGGTGCTCGGCCAGGCGCAGCGGCTCCTTGTAGGAGTACGCCGGCAGCGGCGCCGCGCCCCCGTGGGCGTCGACGACCAGCAGGTGTCCGGTGTTGGACCCGATGTCGAGGACCCCCAGGCGCATGGGCCCACCGTACTGCCGCGCGTCCTCGCCGCCGGTCGCGTCCTGCGCGTCGGCGGCCGGACCGCGGGGGGAGGTGACCTAGCCTGTGCGCCGTGCCCGAGGTGATGCTGGACTTCCCCCGCGCGTGGGTGGAGTTCCCCAACCCCGCCGACGCCGACGAGGTCCTGCGCTGCGACCTCACGTGGCTGACGTCGTCGTGGACGTGCATCTTCGGCACCGGCTGCGCCGGGATCTACGCCGACGCCCCCGACGTCGGCTGCTGCACCCTGGGCGCGCACTTCGCCGACGACGAGGACGAGGAGCGCGTGGCCGCGGCCGTGGAGCGGCTCGACGACTCGCTGTGGCAGCACAAGCCGGCCGGGAGGCTCAAGCGCAAGGACTGGGTCGAGAAGGACGACGAGGGCGCCCGCAAGACCCGCACCATCGAGGTCGACGGGCAGCAGGCGTGCGTCTTCGCCAACCGGCCCGGCTTCCACCCCGGCAACGGGATCGGCGGCGGCGGCTGCGCCCTGCACGCGCTGGCGGTCCGCGAGGGCCGCAACCCGCTGGAGACCAAGCCCGACGTGTGCTGGCAGCTGCCGGTGCGTCGCACGTTCCGCGACGTCGAGCGCCCCGACGGCACGTCCTACACCGAGGTCTCGATCGCGGAGTACGACCGGCGCGGCTGGGGCCCGGGCGGGCACGACCTGGACTGGTACTGCACCGGCAACACCGAGGCGCACGTCGCCGTCGAGCCGGTGTTCCTCACCTACGGGCCCGAGCTGACCGAGCTCATCGGCCCGGCGGCGTACGCCGAGCTGGTGCGGCACTGCGAGGCGCACGTGCGCTCGCGATCGGCCCTCGCGCTGCACCCCGCCGACCCGCACTGAGGTCCGCTGGGCGAGGCGGTAGGAGCGCCGGCGACGAGGCGCGGGACCCATCCCCCGCCCCGGACAGACCCTCCACAGGACCGGTGTCTCGACGTCGAGAGACCTCGACCCCGATGCCGGGAGTCAAGGGGGCGTCTCCCACACTGGACGCCATGCGCCTGGACCACCTCTCGTACGCCGCAGGACCCGACGGTCTGGAGAGCACCGCCCGCCGCATCGGTGCCCTGCTCGGCTGCGAGTTCCTCGACGGCGGCGTCCACCCCCGCTTCGGCACCCGCAACATGGTGCTGCCGCTGGCCGACCGGACCTACCTCGAGATCGTCGAGGTCCTCGACCACCCCGCCTCCGACAAGGCCCCCTTCGGCCAGGCCGTCCGCGCCCGCTCCGCCCTCGGTGGCGGCTGGCTGGGCTGGGCCGTGGCCGTGGCCGACATCGCCGTCCCCGAGGATCGCCTGGGCCGCGCCGCCGCCCAGGGCAGCCGGCACCGCCCCGACGGCGTCGAGCTGCGCTGGAAGCAGATCGGCATCAACGGCCTGATGGCCGACCCGCAGCTGCCGTTCTTCATCCAGTGGGAGGTCGGCGAGGAGCTGCACCCCAGCAACAGTGCCGACGGCGCCTACAGCCTGGCCTGCCTGGAGATCGCCGGCGACCCGCAGCGGGTCAGCGAGTGGCTCGGTGAGTCGGTCGAGGCCCCGCTGGAGGACGTGAAGGTCGAGTGGGTCGCCCCGCACGGCACCCCCGGCATCATCGCCGTCCAGGTCCAGACGCCGCAGGGCCTCGTCCGGCTCTGACGGGCGCGTGAGCGCTGAGGCCACTGGGTCCCCCGGTTCCCCTGGCTCCCCGGAGACCCCTGAGGGCACCCGGCCCTCCCCCAACATCTGGCACCACATCGAGACCTACGAGGTCGAGAACCGCGCCTTCGACCCCGACGGGCTGGTCGAGGCCGCGATCGCCTCGGTGCTGGCCGGTGGCTCCTGGGCCGGGCTCGACGTCCTGGACCTAGGCTGCGGCACCGGCTTCCACCTGCCCCGCTTCGCGACCACGGCCGCCTCGGTCGTCGGGGTCGAGCCGCACGCCGACCTGCGCGCCATCGCCACCCGCCGCACCCGCCGGCTCCCGCACGTGCGGGTGGTGGAGGGCACCGCCCAGTCCGTGCCGCTGCCCGACGCCTCCGTCGACCTCGTGCACTCGCGGTGGGCCTACTTCTTCGGCCCCGGCAGCGAGCCCGGTCTGGCCGAGGTCGCCCGGCTGCTGCGCCCTGGCGGCGTGCACGTCGTGGTCGACAACGACGCGTCCCGCTCGACCTTCGGGTCGTGGTTCGCCCGGGGGTTCCCCGAGGTGGCGTCCCCTGCGGAGAAGCAGGCGTTCTGGGAGTCGGCCGGGTACGCGCGGGTGCCGGTCCTCACGCGGTGGTCGTTCGGCTCCCGCGAGGACCTCGAGGCCGTCGTCTCGATCGAGCTGCCTGCGCCCGTGGCGGGCGAGGTGCTCGCCGACCTGCCGGCCGGGACGCTGGAGGTCGACTACGCCGTGGACGTGCTCTGGCGGCGTACCTGAGGCTCGGCGGTCAGCGGCGGTCGGGGCCGGAGGAGTCGCGCACCTCGAGCGTGGGGGTGAGCAGGACGCCGCGGTGCGCGACGCGCGGGTGGCCGAGCAGGCCCTCGAGGGCGGAGACGACCTCGACCGCGACCTCCTCGAGCGGCTGGCGCACCGAGGAGAGGCCGGGGCGCACGACCTGCGCGACCTGCGAGTCGTCGAAGCCGACCACCGCGACGTCGTCGCCGGCGCGCAGGCCGCGCTCGTGCAGGGTGTGCAGCACGCCCATCGCGAGGGTGTCGGAGGCGCAGACGAAGGCGGTGGGGCGGGCCTCGTCGAGCAGCACCCCGGCGGCCGAGCGGCCCGAGGCGACGGTGTCCTCGACGCGCGAGGCCAGGCCGGTGGTGGGCAGGCCGCGGGCGTGCATGGCGCGGTGCCAGCCCGAGCGACGGTCCTCGCCGATGAAGGAGTCCTTGCGCCAGCCGATCCAGGCGATCCGCTCGTGGCCCTTGTCGAGCAGGTGGTCGGTGGCCAGCTGGCAGCCCGCGGCCCCGTCGACGTCGACCCAGGCGTGGGTGGCGCCGGGGTTGTCCCACGGGCGGCCGAAGGCGACGAAGGGGGCGCGGCGCGAGTCCAGCCAGGTCGCCTGGGGGTTCCCGAGGTAGGTGTCGGTCACCACGAAGGCGTCGACGGCGGTGGAGCGCAGGAGGTCGTCGTACCCGGCCAGCGGGTCGCCGACGTCCCCGGAGAAGAGCAGCACGTGGTAGCCCGCCTCGCGCGAGGTCTCCACCAGGGAGTGGACGAAGCGGTCCATCGTGGCGTTGGCGGTGCCCTCCTGCACCGGTTGGATCCGCAGGCCGATGAGGTGGGAGGAGCGGGTGCGCAGGTTGCGGGCCGCGCGGTTGGGGAGGTAGCCGAGCTCGCTGATCGCCTCCTGCACGCGCATGAGGGTGTCGGCGCGCAGCAGGTCGGGGTTGTTGACGGCGTTGGAGACGGTCTGCCGGGAGACCCCCGCGCGCTCGGCGACGTCGGCCAGGGTCGGCGGCGTGGTCGGCATCCGACCGGGGATCCGGTTCACCGCACCTCCTCGTCCTGACTGGTCGGCTGGCTGTCGCGCCGGGATGGATCGATCCAACGACGTACGCCGCAGCATATCCGCGCCCCGCAGGGACCGGTCCGGCTCGGGCCAGGTGCGGTGCTCGGGCGGCGCCGGGCAGGCTGGGGCCCGCGTGCCACCGCTGGTCGAGCAGCGCCGAGCGCCAGCGAGGCGCGCCGCCCGAACAACTGTCGGCGCCCTCGCCTAGCGTCTCCCCCATGCCAGCTGCCCGCACCGCCAAGCCCGCCCGCCCGGGCTACCGCTGCTCCGAGTGCGGCTGGGAGACCGGCAAGTGGGTCGGCCGCTGCGGGGAGTGCCAGGCCTGGGGCTCGGTCGCCGAGACCGCGGCACCCACGCTGCGGGCCGCGGCCGCGCCGGTCACCACGCCCGCGGTCCCGATCGGCCAGGTCTCGGTCGAGGAGTCGGCCTTCCGCAGCAGTGGCGTGGGCGAGCTCGACCGGGTGCTGGGCGGCGGCCTGGTGCCGGGTGCGGCGATCCTGCTCGCCGGCGAGCCCGGGGTCGGCAAGAGCACGCTGCTGCTCGAGGTGGCCGCGCAGGCCGCTCGCCAGCGGCACCGCACCCTCTACGTCACCGGCGAGGAGTCGGCCTCCCAGGTGCGGCTGCGCGCCGACCGCACGAGCGCGGTCGAGGGCGAGCTCTTCCTCGCCGCCGAGACCGACCTCGGTGCGCTGCTGACCCACGTCGAGGAGGTGCGCCCGACGCTGCTGGTCGTCGACTCGGTGCAGACCATCGGCGCCTCCGGGGTCGACGGGGTGCCCGGTGGCGTCTCGCAGGTCAAGGAGGTCGCCGCGGCGCTGATCCGGGTGGCCAAGACCCGCAACATCACCACCGTCCTGGTCGGCCACGTCACCAAGGACGGCTCGATCGCCGGGCCGCGCGTGCTGGAGCACCTGGTCGACGTGGTCCTGCACTTCGAGGGCGACCGCAACAGCCGGTTCCGGATGGTCCGCGCGATGAAGAACCGTTTCGGCCCGGTCGACGAGGTGGGCTGCTTCCAGCTCGATGCCTCCGGCATCGAGGCCGTGGCGGACCCCACCGGGCTCTTCGTGGAGCAGCACCACGGCAAGGTCGCCGGCACCTGCGTGGGCGTGACGATGGAGGGGCGGCGCCCGCTGCTGGCCGAGGTCCAGGCGCTGGTCACCAAGTCGACCCTCGACAAGCCGCGGCGCACGGTCAGCGGTCTCGACGGCCAGCGCACCGCCCTCGTCCTCGCCGTGCTGGAGAAGCACTGCGGCATGCAGCTCGCGGGCCTGGACGTCTTCGCCTCCACCGTCGGTGGCGCCAAGCTGCACGAGCCGGCGAGCGACCTGGCGCTGGCGCTCGCGCTCGTCTCCTCCTACCTCGACGAGGCGGCCCCGGTCGGGACGATCGCCATCGGCGAGATCGGTCTCTCGGGCGAGCTGCGCCGGGTGCGCGACCTGCCGCAGCGGCTGGCCGAGGCGGCCCGGCTCGGGTTCAAGGTCGCGGTCGTCCCCGCCGGCCCCGAGCAGCGCGGCCGGCCGGCACCCGCCCGCACGATCGACGGGATGCGGGTGCTGGAGGTGCCGAGCGTCATCACCGCCCTCGACGTGCTGCGGCTGACCGGGCGCAACGCCGGTCGCGCCCCGACGGCCCCCGACTTCTAGTCCCTGCTGGTGGGACGCCCCGGGTGGGCTGCACCCCCACCCCGAGGGGTGCGAATGTCACACGCCCGCAAGGGGGTCCCCGCCCTACACTGCCGTGGAGTGGCGCGCACGGACGCGCCCGAGGCCCGAGGAGACCCGTGGCGACCGACCGCACCGACGACACGCTGCGACTGCGCGAGACCCTCGCGTCGATCGCGCCCGGCACGCCGCTGCGTGACGGTCTCGAGCGCATCCTCCGCGGCCGCACCGGCGCGCTGATCGTGATCGGCCGCGACCGCGTCGTCGACGGCATCAGCACCGGCGGTTTCGAGCTCGACGTCCCGTTCACCGCCACCGGCCTGCGCGAGCTGGCCAAGATGGACGGGGCGATCATCGTGGACGCCAACCTCAACCGGATCATCCGGGCCGCGGTCCACCTCATGCCCGACCACACGATCCCCTCGGAGGAGACCGGCACCCGGCACCGCACGGCCGACCGCGTGGCGAAGCAGACCGGGTTCCCCGTGATCTCGGTCAGCCAGTCGATGCAGATCATCGCGGCGTACGTGGGGGAGACCCGGCACGTGCTGGAGGACTCCGGCCAGATCCTGTCCCGCGCCAACCAGGCGCTGGCGACCCTCGAGCGCTACAAGCTGCGCCTCGACGAGGTCTCCTCGACCCTGTCGGCGCTGGAGATCGAGGACCTCGTCACCGTCCGCGACGTCGCCGTGGTGGCGCAGCGGCTGGAGATGGTGACCCGGATCGCCCGCGAGATCGAGGACTACGTGCTCGAGCTCGGCACCGACGGCCGGCTGCTCTCGCTGCAGCTCGAGGAGCTCGTCACCGGCGTGGACTCCGAGCGCGAGCTGGTCGTGCGCGACTACCTCCCCGACGCGCACCCGCTCGACGACCCCGCCGAGCTGCTCGAGACCATGGCCGGGCTCTCCCCCACCGACCTCGTCGACCCCGCGGCCGTCGCGCGGGTGCTCGGCCTCGGCACCGGCGACCACCTCGACGGCGCGGTCGCCCCCCGCGGCTACCGCCTGCTCGCCAAGGTCCCCCGCCTGCCCGGCACCGTCGTCGACCGGCTCGTCGAGCACTTCGGCACCCTGCAGAAGCTGCTCTCCGCCGGCGTCGACGACCTGCAGGCCGTCGAGGGCGTCGGCGAGCTGCGGGCCCGCTCGGTCCGCGAGGGGCTCTCGCGGCTGGCAGAGTCGACGATCCTCGAGCGCTACGTCTGAGGCGCGGGTCGGGGTAGTCCGAACGACTTTTCACCCTCAGCTCGAGCTGAGGGTGAAAAGTCGTTCGGACTATCCCCGCTCGCCGCCCAGCACTGCCAGCCCCGCCTCGAGCAGCACGGGGACCGCTTGGCCGGCGGTGTCGAACCCGGGGCCCGAGGTGGCGCCGGCGCGGTGGCGGTGGTCGATGCCGGCCGCGATGACGGCGAGCTTGAGGTGCCCCAAGGCCAGGTGCTCGTCGAGGTCGACGAGCGGGACCCCGCCGGCGGCCTCGTACGCCGCGGCCAGGCCGGCCGCGTCGGGGAGACGCGGGCTGGTCCAAGCGGTGGGCTCACCGATCACCAGGTCCAGCGCGGCGTTGCGGTAGACGCACATCATCGCCACGTCGGCGACCGGGTCCCCGATGGTCGAGAGCTCCCAGTCCACGACGGCCGCCACCGTCGGCGGCACGCCCGGGGCGCCGTCCAGGGCCAGCAGCGTGTTGTCGATCCGGTAGTCCCCGTGGACGATGCCGGTCGCGGCCTGCCGGGGCAGCCGGTCCCCGAGGGCGGTGACGAGGGAGTCGGCCATGGCGCGCACCGAGGGCTCGGCCTCGCCTCCGACGATCTCCCACTGGCCGGCCCACCGGGTGAGCTGGCGGGCGGCGTACGCGTCCGGGCGACCGAAGCGCTCCAGCCCCACCGCCACGTGGTCGACGTGGTGCAGCGCGGCCAGCGTGGAGGCCAGGGCCACCACGACGCCGTCGACGGTCGCCCCGTCCAGCTCCGCGAGCTGCGCAGCGGTCTGGATCGTGCGGCCGGGCACGAACCCGGCGACGGCGAACGGCCCGCCGATGAGCGACTCGTCCTCGCACAGCACGACCGCCGGCGGCACCGGCACGCCGCTGCCCGCCAGCGCCGAGGTCACCCGGAGCTCCCGCGCCACGTCGTGCGCCGACGGCGTGCGGCCGGCCCGCGGCGGCGTGCGCAGCACCCACGCCGAGGCCCCGTCCTCGA
The DNA here is from genome assembly GCA_009701885.1 of Actinomycetota bacterium. Taxonomy (GTDB): domain Bacteria; phylum Actinomycetota; class Actinomycetes; order Propionibacteriales; family Nocardioidaceae; genus Nocardioides. Next base: position 41,469 of record WLJH01000017.1, on the reverse strand, counting down.
GCCGGAAGGTCAGGTTCGAGCGACCACCCGCGATCAGCCGCGCCGTCAGCGGCCCCGCCAGGTCGGCCCCGGCACCGGTCATCACCTCCGCGACCGCGGCGAGCTCGCCCTCGGTGAGAGCGGGCGTCCCCGGTGCAGGTACGCCGGGTGCCGGTACGTCCGGGTTCACGACCGCCCCGCGCCCGGCTCGCCGGGCGCGGCGGTGATGGCACGCACGGCGCGGCGCGCGATCGACCAGCGATGGACCTCCGAGGGGCCGTCGTAGATCCGGAACGGCCGTACCTCGCGGGCGATCTTGGCCACCGGCAGCTCGGTGGAGACCCCCAGACCGCCGCACAGCTGCTGCGAGCGGTCGGCCACCCGGTGCAGCGCCTCGGCGGCGAAGGTCTTCGCGATCGAGGTCTCCTTGTTGCCGCGCCCGCCGTCGTCGAGCACCCGGCAGGCCTCCATGAGCAGTGCTCGGGTCGCGGCCAGGTCGATCTCGTTGTCGGCGACCAGCTGCTGCGCCATGCCCTGGTCGGCCAGCCGCGAGCCGAAGGCCTCCCGCTCCGCGACGTACCGGACCGCCACCTCGTGGGCACGCCGCACCGCGCCGGTCCAGCGCATCACGTGCGTCATCCGCGCCGGACCCAGCCGCACCTGCGCATAGGCGAAGCCCTCGTCGACCCCGCCCAGCACGTCCTCGTCGGGCACGAAGGCATCGGTGAACGAGACCTCGCAGTGCCCACCGAGCATGGAGGTATCGACCATGCCGACGTGCCGCTCGACGACCAGACCCTCCGTCGTGGCGGGCATGAGGAACATCGTGGCGCCCCCGGCACCGCCCGGCTCACCAGAGGTGCGCGCCATGGTGATGAAGAAGCCCGCCCCGTCGGCACCGGTGATGAACCGCTTGGTCCCGTTGACCACCCAGCCACCGTCGACCTTGGTCGCCCGGGTCGCCAGCAGCGACGGGTCCGAGCCCGCGCCGGGCGAGGGCTCGGTCATCGCGAACGCCGAGCGCACCTCGCCACGGGCCAGCGGCTCGAGGTACCGCACGCGCTGGGCCGCCGAGGCCACGTGGTCGAGCAGGTGGATGTTGCCCTCGTCGGGGGCGTTGATGTTGAGCGCCATGGGGCCGAAGAGCGAGTAGCCCGCCTCCTCGAAGACCGGTGCCCGGTCGACCATCCCGAGGCCCAGACCGCCGCAGTCCACCGGCGCGTGCGGCGCGAAGACGCCCGCCTCCTTGGCCGCGGCCTGCAGTCGCACCCTCAGCTCCTCGCCGCCGGCCGCCTCCACGTCACCGTCATGCGCGTCGTCCAGCGGCAGCACGACCTCGCGCACCAGGGTGCGGGTGCGCTCGACGACCGACCGCACGTGCTCGGGGAACCGCCCCAGGTCGTGGCTCATGACGCTCCTCCTCGGGACCGGTACGACGGGGCCGGGCGGCTCCGACCGAGCGGTCGCTCGGTTGTCCGGCCGCCAGGATGCCAGGGCTCAGCCGGGTGCGCCAGCGATCCGCCGCGCCAGCACGAGGTGCCGCTCCACGACCTGGTCGGGGGTCAGCGGCCCGTCGGGGCGGTACCACGAGGCCACCCCCACGCACAGCGAGGAGATCGCCCGCGCCACCTCGTCGGGGTGCTCGGCGGCCAGCACCCCGGCGGCCACGCCGTCGCGCACCGCGTCCTCGACCAGCCGTTGCGCGGCGTCGCGCCGCGCGACGTACGCCGCCCGGTTGTCCGGCTCGAGGCTGCGGATCTCGCTGGAGCCGACGAAGGCCTGGGGGCGGCGTGACATGTGGAACCGCACGAACGACTCGACGAGGGCGTCGAAGCGGGCCGCGGGGTCGGTGCCGGCCGAGGCCAGCGCCGCCTCGGAGCGGCCGAGCAGCTCGTCCATGGCGACGTCCATCAGCGCACGCAGGATCTCCTGCTTGGAGCGGTGGTGGTGGTAGACGCCCGGCACCGAGAGACCCGCGGCGGCGGCGATGTCGCGGATCGAGGTGCCGTGGTAGCCGTGCTCGGCGAAGGCGGTCAGCGCGGCGCCGAGGATGCGGGGCAGGTCGGCGGTCGGGTCGGCGGCGTACTCACGCCACTGCTCCCAGGCCCGTGGACCTGCCGCCTCTGCCACCACGCCGGGCACCGTAGCCCAGGTCGCCGGCGACGGCCGCGACCCGGCCGCGACCCGCGCTCCGGGGTCGGTCGCGCTGGCCCGGCCCGGATCAGGCCTGACCGGGCTGGCCCTCGTGGCCGCACCACTCCTCGGCGGGCACCATCGCCCGGGCCTCGGCGACGTGCTCGCCGCAGCCGGCCCAGGTGGTCTTGCCGCACTGCCGGCAGGTGGTCGGTTGGCACATGGGTCTCTCCTGTGGGTGTCGGTTGGCAGAGAGGGTACGGCGGGGGTCCCGCCAGTCGGTCAGCGGCCGAAGAGGCGTCCCAGGAAGCCGCCGCCCTGGCCTCGACCCGGCTCGTCCTGGTGGCCCGAGCACCACTGGGAGGCGGGGACCATCGCCTTGACGGAGGCGACGTGCTGGCCGCAGCCGGCCCAGGTCGTCTTCTGGCACTTCTTGCAGGTGGTCGGTCGGCACATGGGTCTCTCCTGAGGGTGTTGATGTCTGTGTCTGTGTCTGTGTCGGCGTCGGTGGAGGTCGAGCGGGTGGTGCGGCGGGGGTCAGGCGACCCACGTCGGGACGGCGGCGAGCAGGTCGGGGACCGCTCGCACCGCGGTGTACATGGCCACGACGAGGACCAGCACGGCGAAGGCCGCCTGGAGCCGCGCGGCGTCGACCCGGTGACCGACGCGGGCGCCCAGCACGGCGCCCGCGGCAGCCACCACGGTCAGGACGAGCACCGGCGTCCAGTCGGGGACGGTGCCGGAGCCCGCCCGGACGGCGAGGGCGACCGCGCTCGTGACCGTGATGACCACGAGCGAGGTGCCGACGGCGTCGGGCATGGGCAGGTCGAAGGCCAGCAGCAGGGCGGGCACGACGACGAAGCCGCCGCCCACCCCGAGGAAGCCGGTCAGCAGCCCCACGACGGTGGCCGTCACCAGCAGCTTGGCCGCCCGCGGGCAGTCGCAGCGGAAGGCGCCGAAGCGCCCGCCCTCGCGCGTCCACCCGACGATCGGGTCGTCCAGGCCCGGCCGCGGGCCCAGGCCGCTCTCGCGGTGCCGGCGCAGCCGGCGCACCATGAGCGCGCCGACCAGCAGCATCAGCAGCGCGAAGAGCACCATCAGCACCTCGGCCGGCACCGCCGCCGCTGCCACTGCGCCCACGACGGCGCCGCCGGTGGCGACCAGGCCGAAGGCCACCCCGCGACCGAGCCGGACGTGCCCGGCCCGGCGCGCGGCGACCGCCCCGACCACGGACGTCAGGCCGACCACCACGAGGGAGCCGGTGGTCGCCTGCGTCGGCGACTGGCCGAGCAGGTAGACCAGCACGGGGACGGCGAGGATCGACCCTCCGCCCCCGAGGGCGCCCAGGGCCAGCCCGATCAGCAGGCCGGCGGCGATGGCGACGAGCAGCACGGCGGGATCAGGCCTCGGGCCCGACCATGGGCAGGCCGGAGTCGGCGGCGTTGTCGAAGGAGTCGTCGATGGCGACCAGGTCGCGTCCGGCGGCGGCGATGAAGGAGGCTGCGATGGAGGCGCGGTAGCCCCCGGCGCAGTGCACCCACACCTCGCCGGCCGGGACCTCGTCCAGGCGGCGGGGCAGCTCGTGGATGGGGATGTTGACCGCACCCTCGATCCAGGTCCTCTCGTGCTCGTCGGCGCGACGGACGTCGAGCACGACCACCTCGCGGTGGTGGCGCACGGCGGCCAGGTCGGCGAAGGTCGCGGTCTCGAACCGGCCCAGCGGGCGGTCGCTCCAGTCCTCGGGACCGCCCGTGGCCTGGGCCGCGGGGCGCTCGATGCCGATACGGACCAGCTCGCGCTGGGCCTCGGCGACCTGCTCGGCGGTCTCGCCCAGCAGGGTCACGGAGGTGCCCCACTCGATCATCCAGCCCAGGTAGGTGGAGAAGGCCCCGTCGAGGCCGAAGTTCAGGGTGCCGGGCGCGTGGCCGGCGGCGAACGCGGTGCGGTTGCGCAGGTCCACGACCCACTCGCCGGCCTCGATCCGGCGGCGCAGCTCGGCGGCGTCGGCGTGCTCGGGCGGGCTGAGGTCGGGCGCGCCGGGGCCGGCGCTGTTGGCCGGTGCCATGTGGGCGTAGTACGCCGGGTAGGCGGCCAGGCCGTCGAGCAGCTCGCGGACGTAGGTCTCCTGGTCCTGGGTGAGGACCGGGTTCTGCTGCTTCTCCTGCCCGATCGTGGAGGAGGTCGAGTCGGACTGGGTGGCCGAGCAGAACGAGCCGAAGCCGTGGGTCGGGAAGACCTCGGCCTCGTCGGGCAGCTCGTCGGCCAGCCGGTGGGCCGAGGCGTGCTGGTGGCGCACGAGCGCGTCGGTGTGGTCGGGGCCGAGCAGGTCGGGGCGGCCGGTGGCGCCGTACAGCAGGGAGCCGCCGGTGAAGACGCCGACCGCGCGGTGCCCTGCCGCGCCGTGGTCCTCGAGTGCGTAGGACAGGTGGGTGAAGGTGTGGCCAGGCGTGGCGATGGCGCGCACCCGCATGCGGTCGCCGACCGACAGGACGTCGCCGTCGCGGATCGGGACGCGGTGGAAGGAGACCTGGTCCTCGGCGTTGACGTGGTACTCCGCGCCGGTGGCCTCGGCCAGGGCCAGCCCGCCGGTGACGTAGTCGTTGTGGATGTGGGTCTCGAAGACGTGGGTCAGCCGCACCCCGTCGGCCTCGAGGACCTCCAGGACACGGTCGATGTCGCGCTGGGGGTCGACGACGAAGGCGACCCTGCCGTCGTGGACGAGGTAGCTGCGGTCGCCCAGCGAGGGGGTCTCGATGACCCGGACGGTCAGCTCCTCGACCTCGGGCGTCTCGATCGGACGGCCCGCGCGGGCCCAGGCGACGGTGCCGCCGAGCATGTTGCTGGCCTCGAAGCCGTGGGCCAGCAGGACGTCGGTCATGGCGTCGCTGCGGTTGCCCGAGCGGCACACGACGACCTGGCGGCGGCTGCGGTCCAGCTCGCCCAGCCGGCGGTGCAGCTGGCCCATGGGGATGTTCACCGCGCCGGGCACGTGACCCGCGGCGTACTCCTCCGGCTCGCGCACGTCGATGGCGGCGGCGCCGCTCTCGATCAGTCCGGCCGCGTCCTCCACGGTCACCTCGCGCATGCTCTGCTCTCCCTCTCGATCGACTCCACGTATCCCCCCCATGGGTTCACGTCGACCACCGTAACACAACCCCCTGGGGGGTTATTCCGATCGGGATGAGCGCAACGCGAAACGCCACGGCAGGCCTCGCGGGAGCGAGACCTGCCGTGGCGTTCCGACCGCCCCCGACGGGGCGGCGGACTCAGACCTGGGACTGGATGCCGGCCAGCAGCTGGCGGGCCATGACGATCCGCTGGACCTGGTTGGTGCCCTCGTAGATCTGGGTGATCTTGGCGTCGCGCATCATCCGCTCGACCGGGTAGTCCTTGGTGTACCCGTACCCGCCGAGCACCTGGACGGCGTCGACGGTCACCTGCATGGCGACGTCGGAGGCGAAGCACTTCGCGGCCGCCCCGAAGAAGGTGAGATCCGCGTCGCCGCGCTCGGAGCGGCCGGCGGCGGCGTAGGTCATCTGGCGGGCCGCCTCGACCTTCATGCCCATGTCGGCGAGCAGGAACTGCAGGCCCTGGAAGTCGCTGATGGACTTGCCGAACTGCTGACGCTCCTTGGCGTACTCCAGCGCATAGTCCAGTGCCCCCTGGGCGACGCCGACGGCCTGGGCGGCGATGGTGACGCGGGTGTGGTCGAGGGTGCGCATGGCCAGCTCGAAACCCGTGCCCTCCTCGCCGATCATCCGGTCGGCGGGGACGCGGACGTTGTCGAGGTAGACCTCGCGGGTCGGAGAGCCCTTGATGCCGAGCTTCTTCTCCGGGGCGCCGAAGGAGACACCGGCGTCGGACTTCTCGACCACGAAGGCGGAGATGCCGCGGGTGCGCTTGTCGGGGTCGGTCACGGCGAGCACCGTGTAGAACTCCGACTCCCCCGCGTTGCTGATCCAGCGCTTGGTGCCGTGGAGCACCCAGTCCTCCCCGTCGCGGACCGCGCGCGTGCGCATGGCGGCGGCGTCGGAGCCAGCCTCGGGCTCGGACAGGCAGTAGGAGAAGCCGCCCTCGCCGCGGGCCAGGGCGCCGAGGTAGTGCTTCTTCAGCTCCTCCGAACCCGCGAGCTGCACCGGGAGCGAGCCGAGCTTGTTGACGGCCGGGATGAGGGAGGACGACACGCACGCGCGGGCGACCTCCTCGATGACCAGGACGGTGGCCAGCGCGTCGGCGCCGGCCCCGCCGTACTCCTCCGGCACGTGCGGGGCGTGGAAGTCCGCCGCGAGCAGCGCGGCGGCGGCCTCGTGCGGGTACCGGGCCTCCTCGTCGACGAGGGCGGCGTACGGCGCGACCTTGGCGTCACACAGCTCCCGCACGGCGGAGCGGATGGCCTGGTGCTCCTCGGACAGGGCGAACAGCGGGCTGGTGTGGGTGTCGGGCACGGGGTCCTCCGGCGGGGGTCGATCGAGAGCGGTACTCAGTACCGTACGCTCGGAACTCGGTCCCACCAACCCTGGTCCCCACCTCGGCCTCACCACCTCCGGAGGGCGCATGCCGACCACCGCAGCGGGCAGCACCGGCACCACCGCGACCGACACCGCGACGCGGCTGCGCGAGGCGGCGTACGCGCTCTTCGAGCAGCAGGGGTACGCCGCCACGACGGTGGACCAGATCGCCGCCGAGGCCGGGGTGGGGCGCACGACGTTCTTCCGGGTCTTCGGGTCCAAGGAGGACGTGATCTTCCCCGACCACGAGGCGCTCGCGGCCCGGGTCGCCGCCAGGCTCGACACCCTCGGCGACGACCCGGGCGCCGCACCGCTCGGCGCGACCGAGGCCGCGCGGATCGTCCTGGAGCACTACCTCGCCGAGGGCGACCTCGCCCGGGCCCGCTACCGGCTGACCGCCTCCGTCCCGACGCTGCGCGACCGCGAGGTCAGCTCGACCGCGGGCTACCGCCGACGCTTCCGCGACGCCCTGCGCGGCTGGACCGGCGAGGAGCCCGGTGACGACCTGCGCGCCGAGGTGGTCGCGGGCTCGATCGTCACCGCGCACAACCACGTGCTGCGGCGCTGGCTGCGCGGGGCCGTCGACGACGACGGGGCGCGGCGTGAGCTCGACCGGGCGCTCGGGCTGGTGCTGGCGTCGGTCGCGGCGACCGGCCGGTCGGGAGGCGCCGACCAGGTCCCACCCGACGACGGTCGGCCCGGCGATGGCCGGCCCGGCACGCCCGCCGGTGGCAGCACGGTCGTCGTGCTGCGCTCGGGCGCGTCGCTCGAGGAGGTGCTGCCCGAGCTGCAGGCGGCGCTGGCCCGGGTCGAGGTGCGGGTCGAGGCCTGAGGACGCGCCGGGGCGCGACTTCGCACCTCGACCCGGGCCTCGAGTCGCACCTCGACCCGCACCTCGACCCTGCTCGGCGGCCCGTCAGTGCCCCGGTCGTCACGGGGGAGGTCCGGCTCGGGTGCCGCGGGGGTCGGCTCGCGCACCCGGTCGCCGGCCCCGAGTCGCCGGAGCCGAGTCGCCGGAGCCCAGCGCACAGGCCCGAGCGCGCTTAACCTGGGCCCATGGCCGACGCGCGCGAGCCCGACGAGGGCGGCAGCGACCTCTTCGACCGGTGGCTCTCGCACCGCCAGGAGAGCACCGGCGGGACGCCGCGGCCGCGCACGTACGGCGTACCGCGGACCGGGCTGGCCGGCGAGGACTCGGCCGACGCCGGGGTGGCCCCGGCCGACGACGGGACCCTGCACGCTCCGGCGGACGAAGGCGAGGACGGGACCCTGCACGCTCCGGCGGACGAGGCCGAGGACGGGACCCTGCACTCTGCGGCGGACGCGACCGCCGCCGCGCCGACAGTCACAGCGGCGCACTCGGCCGTGGTCGATCCGCCTGGTGTCGGCGCGGCGAGCGACGGCGAGGCGGGCGACGTCGAGGCGGGCGACGGCGAGGAGCAGCAGGCGCACGCGGACGCGGCTGCGACCGAGCCGGCCAGCCCGGAGCCGCCGGCCCGCCGGGAGCCGCTGGGGCTGGACGAGTTCGAACCCGTGGTCATCGCGTCGGTACGCCGCCAGGCCGAGACCCCGGTCGAGAAGCGGTCGCGGCTCGCCCGGTTCCGGCGGGCCGGGCTCGAGCCCGACCCGGCCGACGAGGAAGCCGCCGACGAAGGGCTCCCCGACGAAGGGCTCCCCGACGAAGGGCTCCCCGACGAAGGGCTCGCCGACGAAGGGCTCGCCGACGAGAGGGCCGCCGCCGAGGGGCCGGTCGCGAGCGACGAGCCCGCGGCCCCGAGCGGCTCCGACCCGATCCCCCGCACCCCCGCGCCGCCGAACGCCGACCCGGGCCGACAGCAGGACGCCGCGGCTGCAGTCTTCGCCGCCTTCAACCCCGGGGCCGCGCCGACGCCGGTGGCGCCTCCAGCGACGCGCGGCCCCCACTCCTCCACGGCGCCGGCCACGACACCGACCCCGCCGGCAGCGGCAGCGGCACGAGGGGACGCACCGCCGGTCGTGCCGACCACCCCCGAACCGCCCCGGCGAGCACCGCGTCGGCCGCGACCCTCGCTGACGTCGCACCTCGAGGCGGCGCGCACCACGCTGGACCGCTCGGTCCGCGGCACCCCGGAGGAGCGGACGCCCGCGAGCCCGACCACCCCGACCACCGCCGAGCCGTCGGCCGCCGACCAGCCCGCGCCCGACCGCACGGCGACACCCGCTCCGGCTCCTGCTGCCGAGGCCGCACCCGCGCGCTCGGCGTACGACGAGCTCCGCGCGCAGCGCGAGGCCGCCGCGCCGCCGCAGCCCGACGTGCTGCCCCCGAGCATCGACTTCCGGCCCCGCACCCTGGCCCGGCGCGTGACCTCGGTGCTGCTGCTGGTGGGCCTGGTGGCCACCGGCATCGCCGCCTGGCGGGCCTACGACAGCCGGGTCGAGACCGACATCGGCCTCGCCGCGATCCTGGGCCTGGCGACCGGTGTCGTGTGGGCGGTCCGCGCCGGCTCGGTGCCGACCCGGGTCGGGTTGCACGGGGGCGTGCTGGAGGTGCGGTCACAGGCGGGGCGGTTCGTCTTCGAGGTGACCGGCGCGCACACCCGGCTCGAGGTCGTCGGCTCGCCGGGCCGGCGCGGCTCCAGGCTCCTGGTGCACCGCCGCGGGCTGGCCCCGTTCGCGATCACCCCTGCGATGGTCGACCTGCGCCGACTGGTGGAGGCGCTGCGGTACTACCGCCCCGACCTCTGACCACCGGCCCTCTGACCACCAGCCCTCGGTCCGACCGGCTCCCCAGAACGAGAACGTGTTCTAGAGTCCGGCCATGCCCGGCTACGTGCGTGACGACCTGCCCGAGGAGGAGGTCGAGCGCCAGCGCGACCTCTACGGACCCTTCACCCAGTCCATCCGCGAGCTGGTCGACGCCGGCCTGCGCACCCTCGTCGCGGACGAGGAGGTGCTCGCCGTCCAGGCCGAGGTCGAGGCGCTCACGGCCCGGCTGCGCGCCAAGCAGCTCGAGGGCGCGTACGGCGTCCGGTTCTCCGCCGAGGGCCGCGGCCGGCCCTGGGGCAACACCGTCGTCGGGCTGCGCAACGCGGTCGCGCCGCCGCTCACGATCGAGCACCACCCCGACCGCGACGGTCGCGTGTGGTCGGACTTCCACCTGGGCGCGGTCTACGAGGGGCCTCCGGGCCTGGTCCACGGCGGCGTGTCCGCCCTGGTCCTCGACCAGCTGCTCGGGGAGTCCGCGGGCGCGGGGGGCAAGCCGGGGATGACCGCGACCCTGACCCTGACCTACAAGCGCGGCACCCCGCTCGGCGCTCTGCGCGGGGAGGCGTGGATCGAGCGCGCGGAGTCGTACAAGACGTGGGCCCGCGGGCACCTCATCGGTCCAGAGGGCGTCACCGTCGAGGCCGAGGGCCTGTTCGTGCTGCCGCGCTGGGCGCGGGAGGCCCTCGCCAAGCAGGACCCCGAGAAGGCGCCGCCGCGCTACTTCGAGTAGCCGCCGACCCGGCCCGCCGGTCCTCGAGACCGGATTCGCGATCGGGTGCGAGCCTCCCAGTCCGACCGTCCCTCGCCGAGCCGGCTCATCTTTCCGGACTCGCTGTATGGAAAGACGCGCCGGTTCGGCGAGAGACAGCGAGGCCCCGGGCGGGCGGAAGGGAGTGTCGGGAGCGGGTCAGACGCGGACCCCGCGCTCGCCGGCGTCGGTGAGCCGGACCTCCTCGAGGGCCTGCTCCTCCAGCGCGAGGCGACGGGCCTGCTCGTCGGCGAGCCGCTTGTCGGCGTACTCACCGGGGTCGGAGACGAGGTCCTGCACGCCGCGCTCGAGGCGGGCGAGGGCGGAGCGGCCGAAGATCTGCTGCTCGGTGGCGGTGCGCTCGGCGCGGCCGCGACCCAGGAAGGAGACCAGCCAGTGCAGGACCGCGGTGACGCGGTTCTTGAAGCCGGTGATGTAGACGAGGTGGACCGCCAGCCACATCAGCCAGGCGACGAAGCCGGTGATCCGGATCCGGCCGACCATGGCGACGGCGCGGAAGCGGCTGATGGTGGCCATCGAGCCCTTGTCGAAGTACTTGAACGGCTTCTGGGCGGGCTTGCCCTTGAGCCGGCCGTCGATCTCCTTGGCGGCGTACTTCGCGCCCTGGATGGCGACCTGCGCGACACCGGGCAAGTTGTCGAGGGCGATCATGTCGCCGACGACGAAGACCTCGGGGTGGCCCGGCAGCGTGAGGTCGGGGTTGACCCCGATCCGGCCGGCGCGGTCCAGCGGCGCGCCGGTCTGCTCCGACAGGGTGCGCGCGAGCGGGCTGCCCGCGACGCCGGCGGCCCAGATCTTGGTGACGGCGTCGATCCGCTCCTCACTGCCGTCCTTGTGCTTGACGACCAGCCCGCGCTCGTCGACGTCGGTGACCATCGCGCCGAGCATGACCTCGACACCGAGCTTCTCCAGCTCCTTCTTGGTCTTCTGGCCCAGCTTCTTGCCGAAGGGCGGCAGCACCTGGGGCGCGGCGTCGGCGAGGATCACCCGCGCCTGGCGACTGCTGATCGCGCGGAAGTCGCGGGTCAGCGTGCGGTGGGCGAGCTCGGCGATCTGGCCGGCCATCTCCACCCCGGTGGGGCCGGCGCCGACGACCACGAAGGTCAGGAGGTGGTCGACGTCCTCGCCGCGCAGCGCGCCGAGCTCGGCCATCTCGAAGGCGCCGAAGATGCGCCCGCGCAGCTCCAGGGCGTCGTCGATCGTCTTCATGCCGGGCGCGAACTCGGCGAAGTGGTCGTTGCCGAAGTAGGACTGGGTGGCGCCGGCGGCCACCAGCAGGGAGTCGTACGGCGTCACCGTCTCGCGACCGAGCACCTGGGAGACCACGAGCCGCCGCTCGAGGTCGATGTCGGTGACCTCGCCGAGCAGGACCTGGGCGTTCTTCTGCCGGCTGAGGATCTCGCGCGTGGGCGGGGCGATCTCGCCCTCGGAGAGGATGCCGGTCGCCACCTGGTAGAGCAGCGGCTGGAAGAGGTGGTGGGTCGTCTTGGCGATCATCGTGACGTCGACCGCCGAGCGACGCAGCGCCTTGGCGCCGAAGAGCCCGCCGAAGCCGGACCCAATGACGACGACCCGGTGCTTGCCCGCGCCCTCCTCGGTCACGCCCTGCACGGCGGTGTCGGTCCCCTTGGTCATGGCTCTCCCTGCCTACATCTCTCGCCTCTGTCCGACCACGGGTCTCGTGGCCCTGGCCCGGGCGCCCCGTCTGGCGCCTGTGGACCACTCACCAGTGTGGCTCCCCGCCACCTCCCTCAACCAACCCGTACGGGCGTCTCCTGCCTCACACTCAGGTCGGCCCTCGGTCGGACCGATAACCCATGCCGCGCTTGACAGTGGTGGTCCATCGGCGGAACACCTCTGGTCAAGACGGGCCCTCACCCGGCAGGGTGGGGGCAGGAAAATATTCAACGACCCGGTTTGTCGCCGGGCCTGCGGGGGAATCCGCCCAGCCAGGACGGCACCCCCGTTCTCCCCACCAGCCGACCACGGGAAGTCACGCACGTGCCGCTCAACCGACCAGCGCTCTCGCTCGGAGCGGGGCCCCGCAGCGTGCAGGACGCGCGCCGGTGGGTGGTCGACACGTGCCGCGACATCGAGCGGCCCGAGCTGGTGGAGTGCGCCGAGCTGGCGGTCTCGGAGCTGGTGACCAACGCGTTGCTGCACGGCGAGGCCCCCATCCAGGTCCGGGTGCGTGGCACCCGGGAGCACCCGCGGGTCGAGGTGCGCGACGGCTCGTCCGAACGTCCGGTGCTTCCGAGCGCCGAGGACGAGGACGAGGACGTCCTGCTCACCTTCGGTCGCGGCCTGGCGATCGTCGGGCGCTGCTCGGACGCCTGGGGCGCCGAGATCGAGGCCGACGGCAAGACCGTGTGGTTCGCCCCGGCGAGCAGCTTCTCCGACACCGTGACCCCGGGCCAGATCACCGGCGTGGCGGCCGAGCCCGACGAGGTCCCTGCCGACGCGGTGACCGCCGTGGTTCGCGACGTCCCGGTCGAGGCGTTCTTGGAGTTCGGCCGGCACTTCCGCGAGCTGCGCCGCGAGGTGCGCCTGCTGTCGCTGGCCCACGAGTCCGACTACCCCCTGGCCAAGGACCTCTCCGACCTCTTCGGAGACCTCGAGCGCCAGCTGCGTGCGGGCACCGACGACGCCCCGGTCCTGCGGGCCCAGGCCGACGGTGCGGAGCGGGTCGACCTGGACGTGGTCGTCTCCCCCGCCGCCAGCCGCACGGTCGAGCGCTTCATCTCCCTGCTCGACCTGGCCGACGAGTTCTGCCGCCAGCAGCGGCTGCTGTCGCTGGCCCGGAGCCCCGAGCAGCGCGCCTTCCAGGAGTGGTACCTCCAGGAGCTGGTCCGCCAGTCCCGCGGCGAGCCCTCCCTTCCCGCCCCGCGCGGCGACCTGGCCGCCGTGCCGCTGCAGCGCCTGGGCTGACCCGGGCCGGGCCCTCGGCCCCGACCGACCGCTAGCCTCCACGAGTGCGTCGAGAGCTGCTGGCCGTCGCCGCCGGTGGTGCCGTGGGGGCGCTGGCCCGCTGGTCGCTGACCGGCCTGGCCCCCGACGACCAGCTCTTCCCGTGGGCGACGCTGGCGGTCAACGTCGCGGGCTGCTTCGCCCTCGCCCTGCTCCCCGCCCTGCCGGCGGTGCGCGACCGCGCCCTGCTGCTGGTCGCGCTCGGTCCGGGCCTGCTCGGCGGGTTCACCACGCTGTCGGCGTACGCCGAGGAGGCGCGGGCGCTGGTGGCCGACGGCCACACGGGGCTGGCGGCGGCGTACGTCGTGGGCACGCTCGGCGCCTGCCTGCTGGCCGTCGCGGCGGCCTCGTCCCTGGTGGCGCGCCGGACGTCCCGCCGCGGCACGGGGAGGTCGCGATGAGCACGCTGGTGACCGCCGGGCTGGTGGCGCTCGGTGCGGCAGCGGGGGCGCCCCTGCGGTACTGGCTATGGCGCCGCCTCGACGCACCCGGTCGACCGGTCGGGACGCTGGTAGCCAACACCTCGGGCTCGTTGCTGCTCGGGGTGCTGTCAGGACTCGCGCTCGGCGGGCACCTGCTCGCCCTGCTCGGCACCGGGTTCGCCGGCGCGCTCACCACCTGGTCGACCCTCGCGCTGCAGACCCACGGGCTGGGAGGACGGGTGGGCTCGGTCTACGTCACCACGACGCTGGTGCTCGCGCTGGGCTCGTGCGCGGTGGGGTTCGTGGTGGGCGCGGGGCTGGCCTGACGGCCGGGCTCAGGCGTAGCCGAGGTCGTGCAGCCGCGCGTCGCTGATGCCGAAGTGGTGCGCGATCTCGTGCACGACGGTGATCCCGACCTCGCGCACGAGCTCCTCCTCGCTGCTGCACATGTCCAGCAACGGGTTGCGGAAGACGAAGACCCGGTCGGGCAGGATCATCGGCGAGAACGAGTCGCGGTGGGTGAGCGCGACCCCGTCGTAGAGACCGAGCAGGTCCGCGGGCTCGTGCTCGGGCGGCTCGTCCTCGACCAGGACGACCAGGTTGTGCACCAGCGAGGCGAGCTCGTCGGGTATCGCGTCGAGGGCCTCGTCGACGAGCGCCTCGAAGCGGTCGCGGTCCATCTCGATCGGCACGTGCCCATCGTGCCAGTCCGGCGGTGGGCGGCCGGAACGAGCGGGCCCGGGAAGCGCGTGAGCCCCGGACCTGGTGGTCCGGGGCTCACGCGTGTGTGGCGACCCCGACGGGACTCGAACCCGCGGCCTCCGCCGTGACAGGGCGGCGCGCTAACCAACTGCGCTACGGGGCCTCGTGGTGATGCAGGGTGAAGCAAGTGCTGCGCTCCTGCGGCTCGCACCGAGGAAGCGTCGGAACTCTAACCCATGCCCACCACGGCACCCAATTCGCAGGGCACCGCTCCGTCCGACGCCGGCCCGCGCGCGTCCGGGACCGTCGCCGTGACCACCGCCGCTGCCACGCGTGCGCCATCATCGAGAGGTGGAACCCGACCTGCTCGCCGCCTGCCGCACCGTGGACCCTGCCGTCCTCGGCCCGCGGGTGCGCGCGGCCCGGCTCCGCGCGGGCCTCACCCAGGCCGAGGCTGCCGGGAGCGAGATGTCCACGGCGTACGTCTCCCGGATCGAGGCCGGCCAGCGTCGTCCCGACCCGGCTCTCCTGGCGGCGCTCGCCGGGCGGCTCGGCACCACCGTCGAGCAGCTGCTGACCGGCGTCACGCGCGAGCAGGAGCCCGAGCTGCGGACCCTGCTCTCCTGGGTCGAGCTGAGCCTCACCACCGGCGCGCCGGAGCGGGCCGCCGAGCAGCTCGCCGGGGTCGACGAGGAGCTCGCCGCCCTGCCGGGCGACGCGCTCGTCGACGTACGACGCGAGGCGACGTGGCTGCGGGCCCGGCTGCGGGAGGTGACCGGTGACCTGGACGGCGCGATCCTGCTGCTCGAGGACCTCGCGTCCTCCGGCGCCGCCGACCTGCGGTGGCTGGAGGTGATGACGGCGCTGAGCCGGTGCTACCGCGAGTCCGGCGACCTCGCCCGGGCCGTCGAGGTGGGCGAGCGCGCCGCCGACGTGCTGGCCGACCTGGACCTCGGGGGCAGCGACGAGGCCGTGGCGCTCACGGTGACCGTGGCGGCTGCGCACGTCGAGCGTGGCGACGTCGCCCACGCGGCGCGCACCTGCCGTCGCGCGGTGGAGCTGGCGGAGCAGCTGGACTCCCCCGGCGCCCGTGCCTCGGCGTACTGGAACGCCTCGATCATCGAGTCCCTGCGGGGCCGCCCCGCCCAGGCGCTGCCGCTGGCGCGGCGGGCGCTGCGACTGCTCGAGGAAGGTCCGGGCGGACGCAACCTGGCCCGGCTGCGCACGCAGCTCGGGCTCCTGCAGCTGCGGATGGACCCGCCCGAGCCGCAGGAGGCGCTGGAGCAGCTCCGGACGGCCGAGACCGCGCTGCTCGGCACCGACGCCGGCGTGCTCGACCTGGCCGCCAACCGGCTGGGGCAGGCGCGGGCGGCGCTGCTCCTCGGACGCACCGGGGAGTCCGAGCGGCTCGTGCAGGAGGTGCTGGACCAGGTCGGGGAGGACGCCCCGCTGCTGGCCGCCGAGGCGCACCTGCAGCTCGGCGAGGTCGCGATGGCGCGCGGGCACGTGGCGGCCGCGCGGACCGGGTTCCAGCACGCGGTGATGCGGCTCACCGCGGTGGGGGCGGACCGGCAGGCCGCGCAGCTGTGGTTCGACCTCGGCACCAGCGCCCCGCCCTCGTCGAGGACGGCACCGAGGCCGAGGCCGAGGGCTGACGCCAGAGGACCCGGCGCCTGGGTGGCGTCGGGTCCGGTGAGGGCGTGGTGTCAGCGCAGGACCGGGAACTTCTGCACGATCGCGGTGCGCTTCCACCAGCGACCCAGCCCCCACGTGCTGCCGGCCGCGCTGAGGCCGAGCACGACCATGACGATCACACCGACGAGGTGGTCGTCGACGACCGGGTTGTTCTCCAGCGGGAGGACCGCGGCGTACATGAAGGCGTACATGAGGGCGCCTGCCGCCGCGCCGATCCGCATCCCGACCCCCAGCAGGAGGGTCACGCCGATGCCGAGCAGACCGGCCATGAAGAGCCAGTCGACCCAGGCCTGGCCGGCGAGGGAGGTGAAGAACCCGTGAAAGGGGTTGTCGATGGGGACGCCGAAGGTCAGGAAGCCCTCGGTGGGGCTGCCGCCGTTGAGCCAGGCGGCGTCCTGGGCCATGACGTCGATGCCGGCGCGGGAGCCGTCCTCGGCGAACTGCGCGCCGGTGCCGAAGCCCAGGGCGAAGGTCTTGTCGAGGAAGGCCCACAGGAAGGTGATCCCGAAGGCGATGCGGAGCGTCGCGAGAGCACGGGCGAACCCGACGCTGCGGACCTCCTCGGTCTCCGACGTGGTCACGCCCTCGGCGGTGATGTGGTGCTGGCGGTGGATGACGCTCATCGTCATCTCCTCCTTGCGCTGGTGTGGTTGCTGGGTCACCACCAGGCTGTCGCGTCAGCGACCGCCCGGGCAGGGCCGCCGGTCACCGTCGCGGGGGGACCATGGTCCCCGCACAGCGCTCTCGAGGAGGGACCATGGTCCTGCGCGGAGACGAGAGCGAAGAGAGCAGAGCACCCCCAACGGGATTCGAACCCGTGCTACCGCCGTGAAAGGGCGGGGTCCTGGGCCGCTAGACGATGGGGGCCAGTGCTCGCGAACTCTACCTGGCAGGCGGGGTCGGCCCGCGCGCGGTGAGTCCCTCGGGCATGATCGGGACCAGCCCACCCACCGTCGACCCGAGGAGCCCGGCGATGCCGAAGGTCACGCTCCAGTCGATCGCCGACGAGGTCGGGGTGAGCCGGATGACGGTGTCCAACGCCTTCTCCCGGCCCGAGAAGCTCTCCGCCGACCTGCGCGCGCGGATCCTGGCGGTCGCCGACGAGCTGGGGTACGTCGGTCCCGACCCGGCCGCCCGGGCGCTGGCCCGCGGGCGCACCGGCACCGTGGGACTGCTGCTGACCGGCCGGATGAGCGAGCAGGCGGCCGACCCGGTGGCCACCGAGTTCCTCGTGGCGGTCGCCGACGCGCTGTCCGACCACGGACTCGCGCTCACCCTCATCACCGCCGGGGTCGCCGGGGAGACCGTTCCCGCGCGCGACGTGCCGATGGACGGGGCGCTGGTCTACGTCTGCGAGCCCGACTCCACCGACCTGGCCTGGCTGCGCCGCCGCGGCCTGCCGCTGGTGACCGTCGACCAGGAGGCGTTGCCCGGCGCCCCCGCGATCAACGTCGACGACCGAACCGGCGCCCGCGCCGCGGCCCAGCACGTCGTGGACCTCGGGCACCGCCGGGTCGGCCTGCTCAACCTGCACCCGGTCACCGAGGAGGCCCCCGAGGCCACCCCGCCGGACGCCCCCTGGAACCCGCCCGCCGCCGAGCGCGACCGCGGCTGGCGCTCGGCCCTCGGCGCGGCCGGCATCGCGCCGCTGGAGGAGCTCGCGGCCTTCCGGCCGGTCGAGGCGGCGTACGACGCGGCGCGGCGGCTGCTCGACCGACCCGCCGCGGAGCGACCGACGGCGCTGCTGTGCTTCTCCGACGGGTACGCCGCGCAGGCGATGCGGGCCGCGGAGTCCCTCGGCCTCAAGGTGCCCGAGGACGTGTCCGTGGTCGGCTTCGACGACTCCTCCATCGCGACCGCCGTGCACCCCGCGCTGACCACCGTCAGCCAGCCGGTGACCGAGAAGGGCCGGCTCGCCGTCGCGGCGCTGCTCGACGCCATGCGCGGCGACCCGGACGGGGCCGCCCACGACCCGGTCCGCACCGTGCTGCCCACCTCGCTCGTCGTCCGCGGCAGCACCGCTCCCCCGCCCGCCTGACCCGCCGAGCAGTCAGTTCCTTGGCCTCGACCAGTCACTTGCTCGCTCAGCACTGCCAAGAAAGTGACCGGTCGGACCCACGTTCGTGACTGCTCGGCCCTGACGCGTCGGCGGGACAGCGGCTCAGGAGCAGGCGCGCACGAGGGTGAGCACGAGGGTCTCGGTGACCCGGACGAGCTCGGCGACCTCGACCGACTCCCGCGGCCCGTGCGCGAGCCGGACGTCGCCGGGGCCGTAGTGGAGCGTGGGGATGCCGGCGGCGGAGTAGAGCCGCAGGTCGCTGCCGTACGGCGCCCCGCGCTCCCGCGGCGGCGGACCCGCGACCACGTCGGCATGGGCCGCGGAGACGAGGTGGGCCAGGACGCGGCCGTGGGCCCCGTCGTACCGGCCGCTCGCGAACTGCCCGCCCGGCCACGTGACCACCGGCGGGTGGTCGCGCAGCCACGGGTCGGCGGCGGCCGCCTCGGCGACGGCGTCCTCGAGCTCGGCGCGGGCGGCGGCGGGGTCCTCGTCGAGGGCGACACCCAGGCGGCCCTCGGCGACCAGCCGGTCCGGGACGCTGCTCGCCCAGTCGCCGCAGGTGACCCGGCCGACGGAGAGCGGGTAGGCGACGGGGTACTCCTCCATGAGCGGGTCGACCCGCTCGTTGCGGCGGGTCTGGAGCTCGGCGAGCGCCGCGTGGAGCGGGAGGTAGCGGTCGAAGGCGCTGACCCCGGCGTACGCCGTGCTGCCGTGGGTGGCCAGACCGGTCACCGCGATCTCGAAGGTCAGCGCGCCGGCGTTGGCGGTGGTGAGGGTGCCGCTGGTGGGCTCGGTGATGAGGCAGGCGTCGGCGCGGTGGCCGCGCTGGAGGGTCGCGAAGGCGCCGAGGCCGCCGTCCTCCTCGCCGACCACGAGGTGGAGCCCGAAGGTGCGCGACAGGTCGAGGCCGGCGGCCAGCACCGCGCGAGCGGCGGCGAGGTTGGCGACGACGCCGGCCTTCATGTCGCAGGTGCCGCGACCGTGGACCCGGCCGCCCGCGACCCGGGCGGTGAACGGGTCGCCGTCCCACTGCGCGAGGTCCCCGGGCGGGACGACGTCGACGTGGCCCTGCAGGACGAGAGCCGGCGGCCCGTCCTCACCCTCGGACCCCGGCGCCGTCGCCACGAGACCCCATGCCTCGGTGCGCGGCGCCTCCCACCCCGGGAAGTCCGGGTGCGCCGTGGTCGCCCCCAGGTCGACCTGCCACAGGTCGACGTCGAGGTCCATCGTGCGCAGCTGCTTGGCGAGGCGGTGCTGCACGTCGCACTCCGCGTCGCTGCCGGAGACGCTCGGCACCTCGGTCAGGGCCACCAGGTCGCGCACGAGCTCGCGCTCGTCGACGAAGGCGAGGGCGCGGAGCTCGCGGTCGGAGAGCTGGCGATGGGACATGCGCGCAGTGTGCGGCCGGCCCAGCGGCGTACGCCGGGGATGGGCCGGAATGGACCCGGACTGACTACCCGGCACCCTCCGGGTGGACCACCCGTTCGGGGAGAGGATGCGATTCGTGGCCCCCGACACGGCTGCGGTAAGGTGGCCCGCGCTCGGGCAGGTAGCTCAGTTGGTACGAGCGATCGCCTGAAAAGTGATAGGTCGGCGGTTCGACCCCGCCCCTGCCCACGAGCACCACGGACAGCCCCCGCCGGTCACGGCGGGGGCTGTTCCGCATCCGGGGGACGCTCCTCCGACCGGGTCGACGAGGTGCCCCACCCGGGCCATCCGAGCCGCTCCGGCCCCGGGGCGGCGGGCCGTCGGCGTACCGTCGTCGGGTGCTCGAGAACTCGCGGTCCCGACGCCGACCCTCCCGACCGTCCGCCAGCCTGCTGACCGGCGCCTTGGTGGCCACCGCCCTGCTGCTGTCGCAGCTCGCCGGCGCGCCCACGCCGAGCGTGGTGGCCCCGGTCGCCAGCGAGCCGGCCGGGCAGGGCCGCGCCGGGTCCGGCCTGGAGCTGGGTCGGATGGGTCAGGTGGACGCCCGGGTCGGGCGCAAGCACGACGGCCGGGTGCGGGTCTCGGTGGCCAACATCCCCAACCGCACGGGCAAGCGGAAGATGCGGATCTCGCTGCGGCGGCTGACCTCCGACCGGCAGGACTTCGTGCTGCTCAACGAGGTGGGTTCGCGGGACCTCGGCTGGCTCGAGCAGCACGCGGGGCCCTACCGCGCCTACCGCGACCCGGTGCGCGACACGACCCGTGGCGGCAGCCAGTCGATGAACAACGTCGTGATGTGGCGCCCGAAGCGCTGGGAGCTGCTCGACGCGGGACGCGTCAAGGTCGTCGACGACGACCGCGGCTACCGGGCGGGCGAGACGTTCGTCTGGGACCGCTACGTCACGTGGGCGGTCCTGGGGCGCACGACCAGCCGAGCCGTCGTGTCGGTGGTCTCCCTGCACATGCCGACCAACCCGGTCGTCTACCCGGAGCAGCCGGGCAAGGACAAGCCGTCGCGCAAGCGCCGGTGGAAGCAGGGCATGGCCCGGGTGGTCGACGTCGTGCAGCGGCTCGCGAAGCACGGGCCGGTGCTGCTGGGCGGCGACATGAACTCGCACCCGCACCAGGGGAAGTGGACCGCGGCGGCGGCGATGGGCCGGATCGGCCACGGGTACGCCAAGGAGGAGGTGATGTACCTCTTCCACCCGGCGGGCAGCGAGGTCGTCGAGCACCGCCGGGTCGAGGTGCACTCCGACCACCCCGCGCTCTCCACCACCATCGACCTGACCGGGGTCGGCCCGCGCCGCTGAGCCGGCGTCACCCCGTCGCGACCGCCACACCGACCTCCCGACCCGCGGCCGCGGACGCGGCCGTCCGGCCGGGGACCGGGCCGAACGTCCCGAGCAACGACTCCGCCACCTGCTGCGCCTGCACCCGGATCTCCGGGACCGCGGTCGACTCCAGCAGCTCGCCGCGCCGCAGCGCACCCAGGACCCAGACCGGGGCCGCCGAGGCCCCGCCGTCGGCGGCGAGCAGGCGACCGCCGTGCGTCCGCAGCCCCATACCGGCGGTCGCCGCGGACGCCAGGGGCCCGTCGGGGCGGGGGCGGAGCAGGTCGGCGAGCAGGTGGTTGCCCGAGGCCCGTACGTCGAGGGCGGGCCCGGTGCAGTTGACGACCCACCCGACCTCGCGGACCTCGCCCGAGGCCAGGGTGACCCGCACCCCGCCGGCGCCCAGGCAGCGGGCGTCGACGACGCGGTCGGCGCGCACCTCGAGCCGGCCGGCCGCCCGGAACGCGTCGACCCGGGCGGCGCTGCTCGGCGGCATCCGGTGGCGCAGCCGCCCCCACGGGCCGGCGTACCGCGTCAGGAACTCCGCGCGCTCCGGCTCCTCCAGCCGCGACCACAGCTCGGCCACCCGGAAACGCAGCCCGTCGACGGCCGGACGCCAGTCCCCCGCACCGTCACGGACCTCGTGCAGGTGCCGGGTCGCCCGCGCCACGATCCCCTCGAGGTCGTGGGGCCAGTCGGTCACGTCCGGCACGGCGGCCGGAAGCGGCCGGTCGGCGTGCGCCCCGGGCAGCAGCCCGCTCCGGGAGACGGCGGTGAGGCGACGGTCGTGGCGGGCGGTCCGCCCAAGCACCGTGAGGGCGACGTCGACCATCGTCAGCCCCGACCCCACGACGAGCACGTCGGCCAGGCCGCGGCGGTCGCGCGCGACGGCCTCCAGCGCACCCGGCGCCCACGGGTCGACCACGAAGGACGACGAGCGCAGCAGCGACTCCGGCGCCCAGGCCGTGCCGGCCTCGGGCAGGCCGGTGGCCACGACGAACGCGTCCGCCTCCACCGGTCGGGCTCCGTGGCAGACCAACCGCCAGGGGCGGCTCCCGGTCGCGACGGAGCCGGGGGCGACCGGCTCGATCCCGGTCACCCAGGCCCGGCGGTGCTCGAGCCGGACCGTGTCGGCGGCGGCGCGCAGCTCCTCCCAGAGCGTGTCCTCCAGGTAGCGGGAGTACTCCCGCCGCGGGGCGAAGACATGCAGGTCGTTGCCGACGCTGGCCCCGCGCTGGCGACGCCACTCCACGAAGTGCTGGCTCCGGTCGGGCAGGGCGCTCATGCCCACCGCGGGGACGTTGAGCAGGTGCCGGTCGTCGGTGGTGCCGAAGGCCGTCCCGCGTCCGAGCTCGGCCGCGGGGTCGACCACCACCACCTCCAGCAGCGTCCCGCGCGCCCGCGCGCCCCGGACGAGGTGCAGCGCCGTGAGCGTGCCGGCCGCGCCGGCACCGACGACGGCGACCCGGACCGGCGGGGCCGCGGCGGCGGTGCCGGCCGCCTGCGGACCCCGCCGGATCGAGCCCCGTCGCACGGGGCGGACCCCGGTCACGACGGCAGGAGGGCCGAGACCCTCCCGAAGCCGGAGCGGTGGAAGACCAGGGCGGACCCGTCGGACTGGTCGACCGCGTGCAGCTCCAGCAGGACCAGCACGTGGTCACCGGCCTTCACCTCGCGGTGGATGGTCGTCTCGAGCCGGGCCAGTCCGTCATCGACGAGCACCGCTCCGCGCTCGGTGACGGTCACGTCGACGTCGGTGAAGCGCCCCTCGACCGGGCCGGCGAGCTGCCGACACAGCGGGCCGTGGTGGTCGGCGAGGACCGTGAGCCCGAGCCGCTCGGCCCGCCGCAGGTCCGGCCACGTCCTGGACGTCCGCGCCAGGTTGATGGACACCAGCGGGGGGTCGAGGCTGACGGAGGTGAAGCTGCTCGCAGCCAGGCCGACGAGCTCGCCGTCGACCTCGGCGGCCACCGCGACCACCCCGGTGGGGAAGGTGCCGAACGCCTGGCGCAGCCGGGCCGGGTCGAGGTCCTGGTTGGTGGGGTACAGGATCGTCACGAGGCCTCCAGGGTCGTCGCGGGCGTGGCGATGGGCGTGGGGAAGGACGGTGCGGCGACCACGGGCCGGCGCCGGGCCAGCTCCGCGAGGACCGGCTCGCGGTTGGCCCGCAGCCACGCGGCGTACGTCGCCGGGTCGTCGTGCTGGGAGTCCAGGACGTAGAGGCCGCGGCCGGGCACCTGCGCGCCGAGCTCGGTGAGGACCGGCCGCAGGAGGAGCTCGGGGGCCAGCGCGTGCGCCGGCGAGCCACCGAGCATGAGCGGCACCGCCAGCCCGCGCAGCCCCTCGCCCGCGGCGAAGCGGTCGAGGAAGAGCTTGAGCAGGCCGGTGTAGGCGCCCTTGTACGTCGGCGACGCGACGACCACGAGGTCCGCCTCACCGAGGGTGGCGACGAGGTCGAGCACCCGCTGGGAGGACCAGTCGAGCAGCTCGCCCCCGAGGACGGCGAGGTCGACGACGAGGTCGGGCTCGCGGCCGGTCAGCTCCTGCGTGAGCAGCGTCGCGGCCGCGAGCGTCCGGCTCGCCGGTTTGGGGTTGCCGACGACCACCGCGGTGCGCGGGGGTCGGTGGTGGGTGGGCCGCTCAGGCATGGGACACCGCCTCGGCCGACACGTCCGCAGCAGGTGCGCCCACAGCGGCGTCCCAGCGGTTGGCCGGTCGGGGCAGCCCGTAGTGCTCGCGCAGCGTCGTGCCGGCGTACTCGGTGCGGAAGAGCCCGCGCGCACGCAGGATCGGCAGCACGGTCTCGATGAAGGTCTCGAGTCCCGAGGGCAGCGCGGCGCCCATGATGTTGAAGCCGTCGGCGGCTCCCTGGGTGAACCAGGTCTCGATGTGGTCGGCGACCTGCTCGGGCGTGCCGATGAGCACGTGGTGACCGCGGCCGCCGCCCAGCCGGCCCAGGAGCTGGCGGACCGTGAGGCCCTCGCGCTCGGCGAGGTCGATGACCAGCTTGGCTCGGGAGTCGAAGCCCTCGCGGCGCTCCTGCTCCACGACGTACCTCGGGAGCGGCTCGTCGAGCGGCAGCTCGGACTCAGGCACCTCGAGGTACTGCGCGAGCTGGCGCAGGCCGTAGCCCGCGATCCGCAGGTCGTCGAGCTGCTGGGCCAGCGCGGTGGCCTCGGCCTCGGTGCTGCCGATGATCGGCACGAGCCCGGGCAGGACCACGACGTGGTCGGGGTGGCGGCCGGCCGCGGCGACCTGGGCCTTGATGTCGGCGTAGAACTCCTGCGCCTGCTCCAGGGTCTGGTGCGCCACGAAGATCGCCTCGGCGTGCTTGGCCGCGAACGCCCGGCCCTGCTCGGAGGCGCCGGCCTGCACCAGCAGCGGGTAGCCCTGGACGGGCCGCGGCACGTTGAGCGGACCGGCGACGCGGAAGTGCGTGCCCACGTGGTCGATCGCACGCAGCCGGGTCGGGTCACCCCACACGCCGGCCTCCTTGTCCCCGACCTGGTGGTCGTCGGCCCAGGAGTCCCAGAGCTTGGTGACCACGTCGAGGAACTCGTCGGCCCGCTCGTAGCGGGTCGCCTGGAGCGGCCGGTCCGCGAGCGAGAAGTTCGCGGCCTCCTCCTGGGTGGCGGACGTGACGATGTTCCAGCCGGCGCGCCCGGCCGACACGTGGTCGACGGTGGCGAAGCGGCGAGCCAGCGCGTAGGGCTCGTTGTACGTCGTGGAGGCCGTCGCGATCAGGCCGATCCGGCTGGTCGCACCGGCCACCGCGGTGAGCAGCGTGAGCGGCTCGAGCTGGCCGGAGGCACGGAACTCGCCGGTACCGATGGCGACCTGGCCGTCGGCGAAGAAGATCGAGTCGAACTTCGCGTCCTCGGCCAGTTGGGCCAGGCGGACGTAGTGGCGCGGGCCGAGCGCGGCCAGGGCGTCGGACTCGGGCAGCCGCCACGAGGCCTCGTGGTGGCCGGTGTCCATGAGGAAGGCGTTGAGGTGGAGCTCTCGGGTCATGTCGGTGACTCCTGGGGTCGCTGGGAGGGCTCGGGTGCGTGCCGAGCAGGGGACGGAAGCGGGGCTGAGGGGCGGGGGGTCAGGCGCGCCAGCGCGAGAAGCGGCGCTCGAGGGCGACCAGCCCGTAGTTGACGCCCACGCCGATGGCCGAGGTCGTGATGATCGCGGCGTACATCGTGGGGATGAGGAAGTTGAACTGGGCGTAGTTGATGAGGAAGCCCAGGCCCGCGGTGGCGCCGATCATCTCTGCGGCGATGAGCACCAGGATCGCGGCGGCACCCGAGATGCGGATGCCGGTGAAGATCGTCGGGACGGCGGCCGGGAAGACGACCTTGCGGAAGGTCTCGACCGGGGACAGCCCCAGCACCCGGGCGGTGCGCAGCAGCTGCACGTCCACGCTGGCCACCCCGCTGATCGTGGACAGCAGGATCGGGAAGAAGCAGGCGTAGAGGACGATCGCGACCTTGGAGGTCTCGCCGATCCCCAGCAGCAGAATGAAGACCGGCAGGATCGCCAGCGCCGCGGTGTTGCGGAAGATCTCCAGCACGGGGGTGGAGAACTCCCGGACCGGTCGGTACCACGCGATCGCGGCGCCGAGCGGGATCGCCAGGACGATCGCGAGGCCGAAGCCGACGGCCGAGCGGACCAGGCTGGCGCTGACGTGGCGCCACAGCTCGCCGCTGGTCACCATCTCCCACCAGGTCTGGAGCACCACGTGCAGCGGCGGGATGAAGTAGGCGTCGACCAGCCCGAGCCGCGGCGCGGTCTCCCAGACCAGGGCGAGGGTGAGCAGCCCGGCGAGCGAGCGGCCGAGCGTGACGGCCCGCTTGCGGCGTACGGACACGCCCTTGGCGCGGACCGCCTCCTCCTGGCGGTGGTTGGGGCGCGCGGCGGTGCGCTCGGTGAGCAGGTCAGACATGGCTCAGCTCCCGGTCCTCGTCGCGGTCGCCGCCCTGCTCGGCGCCAAGCTGCTGCTGGCGCAGCAGCGACCAGATGTGGTGCCGGTACGCCGCGAAGCGCCTGCTCGAGCGCAGGTCCTCCTCACCGGCGCGGTCCTGGTCGAGCTCGATGCGGACCACCTCCTGGATCCGGCCCGGCCGGGCACTCATGACCGCGACCCGCTGGCCCAGGAAGACCGCCTCGTCGATGTCGTGGGTGATGAAGACGACCGTGGTGCCGGTGCGCCGCCAGATCGAGAGCAGCTCCTCCTGGAGGCGCTCGCGGGTCTGGGCGTCCAGCGCACCGAACGGCTCGTCCATCAGCAGGACCTGCGGCTGGTGGGAGAGGCTGCGCGCGATGGCGACGCGCTGCTTCATGCCGCCGGACAGCTCGTGCGGGAAGCGGCCGGCGAAGTCGGAGAGGCCGACCAGGTCGAGGTACTCCCGGGCTCGGTCGGACCGCTCGCGGCGGGTCAGGCCGCCGGACGCCTCGAGGGCGAGCTCGACGTTGGCCTGGGCGGTGCGCCACGGCAGCAGGGTGTACTGCTGGAAGACCACGCTGCGGTCCAGGCCGGGCCCGGTGATCGGGACACCGTCGGCGGTCAGCCGTCCGGAGGTGGGCGTGGCGAGGCCGCCGATCAGGTCCAGGACGGTGGACTTGCCGCAGCCGGACGGCCCGACGATGGTCAGGAACTCCCCCGCCTCGACGACGAGGTCGAGGTCGTCGAGGGCGACGAACTCGCGCAGGGCGCGGTCCTCGTCCCCGCGGACCAGGAAGGTCTGGCGGACCCGGGTCAGCTCGATGCGTGAACTCATGGCGCTCCCCTGCTCAGGCGTTCGGGTTGAAGTCGTTGGTGTAGACGTCGGACACGTCGAGGTCCTCGGCGTCGATGTCGCCGCGGGAGGTCAGCCAGTCGACCCAGCGGGAGACGTCCTCCTCGCCGATCACCGGATTGGGGTCGAGGCCGAGAGTGCCCGGGAAGTTGGTCTCGATGGCGGAGATGTAGTCGGCCAGGCCCTGCTCCTCCAGGTAGGGGAAGTAGACGTCGAAGACCTCCTGCTTGGAGCTGGTCTCGATGAACTCGATGGCGGCCGTGACGCCCTCGACCAGCTCGCGCGTGACGTCGGGGTTCGCGTCGATGAACTCCTCACGCATGGCGAGCCCGCCGCCGGCGTACGGTCCGCCGACGACCTCGGTGTCGTCGACGACGGTGCGCACGTCGTACTGCTGCGCCAGCAGCTCGTAGCCCAGGAAGCCGAGGATCGCGCCGTCGACCTGGCCCTTGGCCAGGGCCTCGGGCGTGTTGAGCGGCGGCAGCGGGACCAGCGTGATCTGGTCCTGCTCCTCCTCGGTGAGGCCCTCCTGGTCGAACCAGGTGTCGAGGACGGCCTCGGCGTTGGCGCCCAGGGTGTTGACCGCGATCTTCTTGCCGATGAAGTCCTCGGCGTCCGTGATGTCGGACTCCTCCAGGACGGCGAGCTTCTGGTTGGAGACCTCGTTGCTGCCGTACGACGGCACGACGGCCTTGAGGGGGGCGCCGGAGGCGACCAGCTGGGCGATCGCGCCGTAGAAGGCGTTCGCGCTGATGTCGGTCTGGTTCGAGGCGACCGCCTGCAGGGACTGCGGGCCGCCGGTCACGTCGCCGAGCCGCTCGAGCTCGATGCCCTCCAGCTCACCGAGCGCGTCGGCGAGCTGCAGCGGGTCGACGGCGCCGGCGTAGGACTGGTAGCGCACGACGGTCGCGCCGTCCTCGGTCGTGCCACCGCCGCTGCCGGAGGCGGCACCGCAGGCGGAGAGCCCACCGGCGACGACGGCCAGCGCGGCGGCACCGGCGGCGAGGCGACGGGGACGGGTGCTCAGGGGATGCATGTGGTTCTCTCTCGGTGCGGGGGTGGGGGCGTGCGACCGTGGTCGCGGTCGTCCGGTGACCCGGACGGTTTAAGTAGACTAATTCACTAGACTTTGTGGTGAAAACGTTCGGCTCACGGTGAGCGGAGGAGCGTCCACCGGCTCGGGCGGCCCGGACCCGAAGCCGTCGGCCCAGGCGCCGGCCCGCCGGCGCCGGGCGTCCACGGCCACGACCGCGGCCAGCAGCACGGCGCAGCCCGTCATCAGCAAGCCCATCGGGACGGCGGAGACCGTCGCTCCGCCCGGCCCGGAGCCCAGGCCCGCCAGCGGGGTCAGCGCCGCCCCGACTCCGAACATGAAGAGCCCGAGCATGGCCGAGCCCGCGCCCGGCAGGTCCTGTGCCTGCTCCATCGCCAGACCCATCGAGCAGGTCGTGAGCAGGCTGCAGCACAGGGCGGAGAGCAGCGCCGGGAGCACGAGGAGCCCCGGCCACGGGGACGCGGCCGCGAGCAGCACCAGGAGCGTCGCGCTCACCAGTGCGGGAGCGGTCAGCGCGAGGGTGCGGGAAGGGTGGACGCGGCGCCGTGCGAGCGCCACCGAGACCAGCCCGCCGACGGTCATCCCGAGGGCGTTGACGGTGCCGGCCAGCCCGTACTGCAGCGGCGAGAGGCCCAGCAGCTCCTGGTAGACGAAGGGCGAGCAGGCGACGAACGCCATCATGGTGGCGACCGCCAGGCCGAGGACCAGCGCCGCGGAGAGGTACGCCGGGCGGCGCACGACCCGGCGGAGGTCACCCAGCTCCACCCGGGCCGAACGGCGGTGCGACGGCAGGGTCTCGGGGACCCAGCGCAGGCTGACGACCAGCTGCGAGGCCATCACCAGGGCCAGCACGGCCAGCACCGCCCGCCACGGCAGCGCTGTCGCGAGGGCGCCGCCCAGCACCGGGCCGACCACCGGCACCAGGCCGTGGATCGTCATCATCGTGGCGAGCGCCCGGAGGCCGTCGTACCGGTGCGCGAGATCGGAGATCATCGCGCGCGCCACGACGATGCCGGCCGAGGCCGCGACCGCCTGGAGGAAGCGCGCCGCCACCAACAGCTCGATCGTGGGCGCGAGCACCACGAGCACCGAGGCCACCACCGCCGCGAGGCCGCTGGCGACGAGGGTGGCTCGGCGGCCGTGCCGCTGGGAGACCGGGCCCCAGAGGGGCTGGCCCAGCGCGACCCCGACGAGGTACGCCGTCAGGGTCAGCCGCACCATCGCCGGCGTGGTTCCGAGGTCGCGGGCCATCGCCGGGAAGCTCGCCAGGTAGAGGTCGACGGCCAGCGGCGAAGCACAGCCGACGAACGCCAGGAGCACCAGGAGGCGCCGGTCGATCGCGGGGTGGGGGCCGTCCGCGGCAGCGGAGGGGCCGGGCGGCCCGGGGGCGGGCTGGGCGCCGGGCCGGGCGGTGGGCCGGGCGGGGCGGTGGGGTGCGACGGTCACGGACGACGAACGAGGACGGTGCGGGTCCTGTGCCCGTTCCGCGCGGGACCGGGTCGAACCCTGCGCCGAACCGTTGCGGGGAGCCACTCCCGGGCCGCAGGCTGGTGCTCCCATCGCCCGCTCGCCCGGCCCGGCTCAGTCGACGAGCGAGCGCACCCCGGAGGCCTCGCCGGCGAGCACGCCGAGCGGGTCGTCGTAGACCGGGCCCAACGCGAGGGTGCAGGCCGCCGTGGCCTGGATCCCCGACCCGAACCGGGTGAAGGAGACCGGCGCCTCGACGACCCCCGCCTCCTCGTACGCCGCCACGACGTCCTCGAGCACCGACGGGCACCCGGTGTGCGCCTGACCGACGAGCACCACGCGGTCGGGTGCCACGATGTCGCGCACCGAGGCCGCTGCGGCCCCGAGCCTCCGGGCCCGTGCGCGTAGGAGACCCAGCACGACCTCGTCCGGCTCCGGGCCGGTCGCGGCGGCGTACAGCTGCTCCACACCCTCTGGCGCGAGCCCCGCGGCGCGGGCGTCGCGCAGGAGCGCCTGGTCGCCTGCCGTCACCTCCAGGCACCCGGTGCGGCCGCAGGGGCACGGCAGGCCGGAGCCGGTCGGGAGGTGGGCCATGCTCCCGACGCGGGAGACCTCGGTGTGGGTGCCCTTGTCGGTGGCGACCGCGAAGCCGAGGGTGTCGCGCGCGTAGACGTAGAGCGTGACCCCGCCCGTGCCGCTGCGGCGGTGGAAGAACTCCGCGGCCGCGACGGCGGCCACGTGGTCGCCGACCGAGACCCGCAGGCCGGTGAGCTCCTCGAGCTCGGCAGCGACCTCGCCGGGCGCCAGCCCGAGGTCCCGCCAGGCACCGACCGCACCGACGCTCAGCGGCCGCCGGCCGGGCAACCGCGCCAGCAGCTGGACGGCGCGACGGCTGGCGTCGGCCAGGTCGGGCGGATCCCCGGCCTCGCGCCGGGCCAGGTCCTGGGCCAGGACCCGGCCGGCCAGGTCACCGACCGCGACGGTGAGGACCGTGCGACCGACGTGCACCCCGATCGTGGCGTGGAAGGCGTCGTCGATCTCCACCGGGATGCCGGGGCGCCCCACGCCGCGGGCGCGCGAGCGGCTGCGTGCCTCGCGCAGCACCCGCGCGGCGGTGAGCTGGCTGACCGCCCGACCGACGGTGGCGAGGCTGAGGCGGGTGTCGACGGCCAGCTCGTCACGCAGGGCCGTGCCGCGGGCGCGGACCCGGTCGAGCACCTGGGCCGCGGCCGGACCGCCCTGCCGCCGAGCGACGGTGATCATCGGGGAGGGGTGCACGCCTGGCTCGCAATCTCTAGTAACTGACTAGAGATACCTTAATCAGAGTCCACAGCCACCGCGCGACGACCCCGCACGGTGGCCGGGTGTCGGCACGTCCTGGGCCTGCCTGCTGCTCAGCAGGCGGTGCCGCGGTCGACCGAGAGCACCGCGCCGGTCACCGAGGCAGCCGAGTCGGAGGCGAGGTAGGCGACCGCGTCGGCGATGTCACGCGGCGGCATGAAGCCGTAGCGCGCACCCGCGGTCTCCATCAGCAGGCCCCAGTCGAGGTCGGTGTCGGGGTGCTCGGCCGCAGCGTTGGTCGGCAGGTCGGTCTGCACCCCGCCCGGGC
This sequence comes from Actinomycetota bacterium, assembly GCA_009701885.1. GTDB lineage: Bacteria > Actinomycetota > Actinomycetes > Propionibacteriales > Nocardioidaceae > Nocardioides. Next base: position 10,818 of record WLJH01000017.1, on the reverse strand, counting down.
AGATCGTGTTGACGCGGATGCCGTCGGCGGCCAGCTCCAGGGCCAGCGACTTCATGAGCATGACGACGCCGGCCTTGGAGGCGCAGTACGCCGCCTGGTAGGGCTGCGCGCGGAGCCCGGCGATCGAGGCGATGGTCACGACGTTGCCGCGCGACTCGCGCAGGTGCGGCAGCGCCGCGTGGGTGACGAGCATCGGACCGGTGAGGTTGACCCCGAGGTGCTGCTGCCACGTGGCCACGTCGAGGTCCTCGAAGCGGCGGAACCGGTCGATCCCGGCCACGTTCACGACGACGTCGAGGCCCTCCAGGCGGCGTACGGCCTCTGCGACGGCGGCGCGGACCGAGGCCTCGTCACTGACGTCGCAGGCCAGGACGCCCTCGGCCTCCGCCAGGTCGAGTCCGACGACGCGAGCACCCTCCTCCTCGAGCAGCTCGACGGTCGAGCGCCCGACCCCACCGGAGGCGCCCGTCACCAGTGCCCGCTTGCCCTCGAACCGTCCCGCCACCACGACCACCTCTGTCCGTGCGCACCCCGGTGGCGCGCCCGGCGATCGTAGGGGCGAGGGCGCGGGCGTGGTGCGGCGTCCCGAAACAGCGGGACGCCGCACGAGTCGGGACGCCTCAGGCCCCGGCGACCGCCTGCTTGAAGCCGGCGGCGGGCTTGAAGGCCGGCGCCACGGAGGCGGCGATCTCCATCGTCTCGCCGGTCTGGGGGTTGCGCCCGGTGCGGGCCGAGCGCTGGCGCGACTCGAAGGTCCCGAAGCCTGCGATGGCGACCTTGTCCCCACCGGCGACGGCGGCGACGACGCCGTCGACGAGCGCCTTCAGCGCGGCGTCGGCCTGCGCCGTGCTCAGGTCGGCCTCGCGCGCGATGGTCTCGACCAGGTCCTTGCGGTTCATCCAGTTGCTCCTTGCGTGTCGGTGCGTGCGGGCCGGGTCGACCCGCGCGGACCACTGTGCCATAGTTGGGAATGAGAACGATTCTCATTAGCAATGAACTGTTGTCGCAGGAGGACGAGTGAAGAAGGACATCCACCCCGAGTACGGCCCCGTGGCCTTCCGTGACCGGAGCACCGGGCGGCTGTTCCTGACCCGGTCGACCCTGGCCTCGCGTCGCGGCGGCGAGCAGACCGTCGTGGACGGCGTCGCCTACCCGGTCGTCGACGTCGACGTCTCCAGCGACAGCCACCCCTTCTGGACGGGCACCGCCCGCACGCTCGACAGCGAGGGCCGGGTCGAGAAGTTCCAGCGTCGCTACGGGAACCGCGCATGAGGACGCCGCTGCTCGTCGTGACCGGGGTCGACCCGGTCGCCATGGACGCGACCATGCTCAGCCTGTCCTGGGACCTGCCCACCGCCGTCGCGGTGCGCCACGTCATCGACCCGCACTCCCAGGTGCTCACCCGCACCGTCAGCGACGCCACGGGCGTGCTCGAGCGCGAGCAGGTGCAGCTGGAGCACGCCTGCGTGAGCTGCGCGTTGCGCGAGGACATCCTGCCCACCCTCGAACGACTCGCCCGGGACGGACGCTGGAGCAGCATCGTCTCCGGGCTGCCGATCGGCACCGAGGCCGGTCAGCTGGCCCACGTGCTCGGCACCGACTCGCGACTGGCCCGGCACCTGAGGCTGGCGGCGGTCCTGGCAGCGGTCGGCACCCGGGATGTCGCGCGCGACCTGCTGAGCGACGACCTGCTGCGCGAGCGGGACCTGCACACCAACCCCGGCGACGACCGGGGTGTCGGCGAGGTCGCCTGCGCCCAGGTCGAGGCGGCCGACGTGGTCGTGCTCGACGGTGAGGGCGGCGCCACCGAGGAGGAGCAGTCCCTGGTCCGCGCGCTCGCGAGACCTGACGCGCCCGTCGTCGCCGGCGCCACCACCCTCGACGTGGCGACCCTGCTGCAGTCGCGGCACGACCAGGCCCGCACCCACGCCTGGTGCTCGCCCGAGCTCGAGACCGTGGTGCCCGGGCTGGAGGACGATCACGTCTGGCGCCTCGACCTCTGCTCCGCTCGACCTTTCCACCCCGACCGGCTGCTCGACCAGATCGAGCGGCTCGGGAGCGGTCCGTTCCGCTCCCGTGGCTCCTTCTGGTTGCCCACCCGCCCCGGCAGCCTGCTCGAGTGGTCGGGCGCCGGCGGCCAGCTCAGCATCGGCGCCTACACGCTGTGGGGGCGTCGCACCCCGGTCACCCGACTCGTCGTCACCGGGCTGCGCGACCGGTCCGAGCAGGTTCCCGCGCGGCTCGCAGCGGCCTTCGAGGACATCCTCCTGACCCCCACCGAAGCGCTGCTCGACCGGCGCACCTGGGACGTCGCGGAGGACGGCCTCGAGCCGTGGCTCGGCGACATCCGCGACGTCGCCTGACCGTCCCACCTGACTTCACCCACCCGCCCCTCACGAACCGGAGGAGAGACCGTGGCCGTCCCCAAGCGCCGTACCTCTCGCAGCAACACCCGTCACCGACGCTCGCAGTGGAAGGCGAGCGCGAGCGACCTCGTGCCCGTCGTCGTCCAGGGCGAGACCTGCCTGGTCCCCCGACGACTGGTCCGCGCCGTCGAGCGCGGGTACGTCGAGCCGTGGCGGGCCGCCCGGTGAGCGCCGCTCCCCGCACGCGCACCGCGCCGCGCAGCCCGAAGGCCCGCAAGAAGCCGCTGCTGGCACCCGACGTGACGCACGTCGACTACAAGGACGTGGCGCTGCTGCGGACCTTCATCTCCGACCGCGGCAAGATCCGCGCCCGCCGGCTCACCGGCATCACGCCCCGCCAGCAGCGTCTGGTCACGCAGGCGGTCAAGAACGCCCGGGAGATGGCCCTCCTGCCGTACGCCGGCCGCTGAGCCTCCCCCGGCACCGCCACCGCCCCCACCACGAGAGGAACCCCGTGAAGGTCCGCAACTCGCTGCGCTCGGTCAAGAACCAGCCCGGCTCGCAGGTCGTGCGCCGTCGAGGCCGGTTGTACGTCATCAACAAGAAGAACCCCCGGCTCAAGACCCGCCAGGGCTGAGCGCCCCCGTACACCCACACACCGGCACCCACACCGAGAGGAACCCATGGCCCGCGTCTGCCAGGTCACCGGGACGACCCCCGGCTTCGGCCACCACGTCTCGCACTCCCACCGCCGCACGAAGCGTCGTTTCGACGTCAACATCCAGTCCATGCGCTACTGGGCGCCCAGCCTGGGCCGCCACGTCACGCTCACCCTGAGCGCTCGCGGCATCAAGACCGTCGACCAGCGCGGCATCGACGCCGTCGTCGCCGACATCCGTGCGCGAGGCGGGAAGGTCTGATGGCCAAGCGGGGCAGTGACGTCCGGCCCATCGTGAAGCTCCGCTCCACGGCGGGCACGGGCTACACCTACGTCACCCGCAAGAACCGCCGCAACGACCCCGACCGGCTGGTCATGCGCAAGTACGACCCGCGGATCCGGCAGCACGTCGACTTCCGAGAGGAGCGCTGAGCCGTGGCCAAGAAGAGCAAGGTCGTCGCCAACGAGCGCCGCAAGCAGGTCGTCGCGAGGTACGCCGAGCGGCGGGCCGCCCTGAAGGAGCAGGTCCGCACGGCAGCGACGTCCGAGGAGCGCGACGCCGCGGTGCGCGCCCTGTCCCGACTCCCCCGCGACGCCAGCCCCGTGCGGGTGCGCAACCGCGACCAGGTCGACGGCCGTCCCCGCGGCTACGTCGGCAAGGTGGGGCTCTCGCGGATCAACCTGCGGACCCTGGCGCACCGGGGCGAGCTCCCGGGGATCACCAAGTCCTCCTGGTGACCCGGCACGTCTCGTCCACAGCCATGGCGTGAGGCCAGGCCACGAGGGTCGTTGACCGGGCACAATGCGGGAATGATTCCCACCTGCAGCCGTGCGACCGGAGGGCGAGGATGGACGAGACGCTGACCGAGCAGCCGAGGCGGGCCCGCCGCCGGGCCGTCGGCCAGATGGAGCTGGTCGCCCTCGGACTGCTGGTCGTGGTCTTCGGTGGCCAGTTCGTGGCGCCGTACCTCGACGGGCCGCAGTTCGGGACCTGGTCGACGATCTTCCTGGCCATCGTCATCCAGTCCACGCCCTTCCTGGTGCTCGGCGTGATGCTGTCGGCGATCATCTCGATCGTCCTCTCGGAGCGGGTCCTGCAGCGGGTCGTCCCGCGCAACGACGTGCTGGCCGTCCCGGTCGCCGGTGTCGCCGGGGTCGGGCTGCCCGGCTGCGAGTGCGCGGCCGTCCCGATCGCGGGCAGCCTGATCCGCCGCGGCATCGCACCGGCGGTGGCGCTGACCTTCCTCCTGGCCGCCCCAGCCGTGAACCCCGCCGTGATCGTGTCGACCGCCGTCGCGTTCCCCGGCGAGTGGGACATCGTCGCCGCCCGGTTCATCGCCTCCCTCATGACGGCGGTGCTCGTCGGCTGGTGGTGCCTCTCGCGCGGCAGCCGGCTCCCGCTGCGCAGGCTCGAGCAGGTCATCGACGAGAGCTCCTCGACCCGGGAGCGGTTCGTCGCGACCGTCCGGCACGACTTCGTCCACGCCTCCGGGTTCCTGGTGCTCGGCGCCGCCCTGGCCGCTGCGGTCAACAGCTTCGTCCCGCGGGCCATCATCGACACCGTCGCCGGCCAGGCCGTCCTCGGCGTGCTCACGATGGCGCTCTTCGCCTTCGTCGTCGCACTGTGCTCGGAGTCCGACGCCTTCGTGGCGGCCAGCTTCACCGCCTTCTCCGACACCGCGAAGCTCGTCTTCATGGTGGTCGGCCCGGCGATGGACGTGAAGCTGGCGAGCATGGAGGCCGGCACCTTCGGCGGAGCCTTCGCCCGGCAGTTCGTCCCGCTGGTCATCGGCACCGCCGTGGCCTGCGCCAGCCTCGTGGGATGGTGGTTGCTGTGAGGCTCCCGACCCAGGGCCTGCTCCTGATGTTCCTCGGCGCGGTGCTGCTGCGCATCGCCGGCACCGACGCCTACCTGCGCTACGTCGTGGAGTGGATGAGGTGGCCTCTGCTGGTCAGCGGTGCCCTGCTGCTCCTCCTCGCGCTCGGGCCGCTGCTGCGCGAGGACACGGACGAGGAGCACGGGCACGATCACGGCGAGGACGGACACGGTCACGGCGTTCCCCGGGTCACCTGGCTGCTGGTGCTGCCCGGGATCATCGCCTTCGTCGTCAGCCCGCCCGAGCTGGGCTCCTACCTCGCGGAGCGCCGGGCCGACGACCTGGTGGCGGTGAGCGCACCGACCGAGGCGACCTCGCTGGGCGGTGACGGTCCGGTGGACCTGCCCGTCGAGGAGTTCATGTGGCTGGCGCAGGTGGCCGACCCGGAGCTGGAGGAGCAGCAGGTCACGCTCACCGGCTTCGTGAGCTACGGCGGCGGGGAGGACGGGGGCTGGTACGTCACCCGCATGCAGATCGGCTGCTGCGCCGCGGACGCCATGGCCTACCGGGTCAAGGTCGACGGCGCCGAGCGGCCGGAGCGCGACGAGTGGGTCGCGGTCACGGGCACGCACGTCACCGGCACGGGGGTCGAGCCGCCCTTCGAGGTCGTGCTGGCCGCGGAGTCGGTCGAGATCGTCGACGAGCCCCTGCAGACCTACGAGTGAGCCTCCCTAGACTCCCCTCATGACCTCCGCTGACGGCACCGTCGTACGCCGCTCCACGCGGCAGCGCGCGCTCGTGCGCGAGCTCGTCGGGGAGCTGGACTCGTTGGCCAGCGCCCAGGAGATCCACGCCCAGCTGCGGGCGCGCGGGGAGACGGTCGGGTTGTCGACGGTCTACCGCACGTTGCAGACGCTGAGCGAGGACGCCGAGATCGACAGCGTCCGCAACGAGGCCGGCGAGGTGCTCTACCGCCAGTGCAGCCCCCAGCACCACCACCACCTGGTCTGCCGCTCGTGCGGGCGCACGGTCGAGCTGACCGGCCCGGCGGTCGAGCGCTGGGCCCACGCGGCCGCCGAGGAGCACGGCTTCACCGACGTCTCGCACACCGTGGAGATCTTCGGGCTGTGCGCGGAGTGCAGCACCGCCTGAGTCCTCATCGGTGGTGCCGAGCCGGGCCCAGAGCTCCCGAAGGATGCGCCGGCTCGATCCCCGGGAGCTGCTGCGGGCGTCAGGCCTCGCGGCCCTCGCGTCGTTCCTGCAACCGCTGCTGCGCCTCGCCCAGGTAGGCCAGGCAGGGCGCCTGCTCGTCCGGGTGCTTCGCCACGAGGTGGAAGGACCAGCGGTCCATCGCGGCGAGGTAGCCGTTGTCCTCGCCCCGTCGGTACGTCGACCACGGGCTGCGGCCGCCGGCGGTGCGGCACGCGGTGCAGTCGATCCGGTAGGCGAACGACTCGTCGGAGGCGAGGTCGATCCTGACCGTGGCGAGCGTGCCCGCCTCGGCGCTCGCCTTGCGCGCCCGTGCGGACCTGCTCGCCACCATGGGCGGGAGCCTACGGTGCGCGGGTCCCCGTCAGTCGGTGACCTGCACACCCCGCCAGAACGCGACCCGGTCGGCGACCTGCTCGGCGCCCGGCAGCGGCTCCGGGTAGTACCAGACCGCATCGGCGTTGTGCTGGCCGCCGACGGAGAGCGAGTAGTACGACGCCTGGCCCTTCCACCCACAGGTGGTGTGGTGGTCGGACGGCTCCAGGACGTCCTCGCGCAGGGCCGCGCGGGGGAAGTAGTGGTTGCCCTCCACCACGACCGTGTCGTCGCTCTCGGCGATGACCTCGCCGTTCCACACAGCCTTCATGGCAGTTGCTCCTCGGTTCGGGCGGGCAGGTGCCCGCGTCGGTCCCACTGTGCCGGAGCACGGCAAGGCCCGGTGCGCGCCCCGGCCCTCACGCCAGCGCGAGGAAGAGCTTCTCCATCCGGGCCCGCTGGCTCCCGTCGAGGTCGTCGCCCTCGAGCAGGCACTGCTCCATGCCGCTGGCGACGAGGGCGAAGCCGGCCCGCGACAGTGCCTTGTTGACCGCGGCCAGCTGCATCAGGACGTCCTCGCAGTCCGAGCCCTCCTCGAGCATCCGGATCACCGTCGCGAGGTGACCGTGCGCGCGCTTCATGCGCGTCACGAGCGGCTTGGTGGCCGCTGCCTCGAGCTGCATCAGGACCCGTCCTCGACCCGGGCGATGACGCCGAGCAGCCGCTCGCGCGCGTCCTCGGCGACCTGGCAGACCGCTTCGGAGGCGTCGGTCATCGAGATCATCACCTGCGGGTCGAACGCCTCGACGACCGCGCCGTCGCCCTCACCGCGCACGACCACGTTGCAGGGCAGCAGTGCCGCCACGGACGGGTCGGCGGCCAGCGCCTGGTGGGCCAGCTGCGGGCGGCACGCGCCCAGGATCACCTGGGGCGTGACGTCGACGTCGAGCTTCGCCTTGAGCGTCGCCTTCAGGTCGATCTCGGTGAGCACGCCGAAGCCGGCGTCGGCGAGCAGCTCGCGGACCCGGGCGACGGTGTCGTCGTACCCCTGCTTCGAGCGTGCGGTGAGCGTGTAGCCGGACATGCTTCCTCCTCGGACTTGCATAACCCCCCTAGGGGTTGCTTTCATGAGTCCATCATAACCCCCCAGGGGGTTCTAGCCAAGCGTTGCTCCCAGGAGGAGAGTCCATGACAAGCACTGCCCAGCACCCGCCCGCGAGGTCCGGGGCCGCGCCGTCCGGCGTCGCCCATGGCCCTGGCCCGCTCGGCCGGCTCGGCACCTGGGTGCTCGACCACCGTCGCGCCGTCTCGATCGTGTGGGTCCTGCTCATCGTCGGGCTGGGCGTCTTCGCCCCCCGCGTCGAGCACAACCTGTCCGGCGCCGGCTGGCAGGCCGACGGCTCCGACTCCGTCGCCGCGCGCGAGCTGGCGGTCGAGAGCTTCGGCGGGAACGCCTCCTCCGCGATCCAGGTGGTCGTGCGCTCCGAGTCCGGCCCCGTCACCGAGGGCGAGGGGGCCGAGGTCATCGCCGCGGTCACCGAGGTGCTGGAGGGTGACGACCGGATCGCGCAGGTCGTGCCGCCGCAGCCCGGCGCCACGCTCTCGCAGGACGGTGACACCGGCGTGGTCCTCGCCGGCGCGGGCGCCGACACCAACGACATGGTGCGCGCCGCGACCGACCTCAAGGACAAGCTCACGGCCCTCTCCACCGACACGGTCCAGGTGACGCCGACCGGCTCCTCGCTGCTGTGGAGCGACTTCAACGAGGCCAACCTCGAGGCGATGCTGAAGAGCGAGCTGATGTCGTGGCCGGTCACCCTGGCCATCCTCGTCCTCGCGTTCGGCGCCCTGGTCGCCGCCGGCCTCCCGCTGCTGCTGACCCTCGCGGGTCTCGTCGCCTCCGCCGGCTCCCTGGTGCTCATCAACGAGCTCGTGCCGGTCTCCATCTGGGCGATGAACTTCGCGATGATGTTCGCCCTCGCGCTCGGCATCGACTACGCCCTCTTCATCGTCGTCCGCTACCGCGCCGCCCGCGCCGCCCACCCCGGGCCCGACGGCGTGAAGCCGGCGATCGCGCAGACCATGGACACCGCCGGCAAGGCCGTCCTCCTGTCGGGCCTGACCGTGCTGGTCTCACTGTCTGCCGTGATGCTCGTGCCCTCACCCTCCTTCCGGTCCATGGCCGGCGGGATCATGATCAGCGTCGTCTTCGTGCTGGGGGCGACGCTCACCCTCCTGCCGCTCGTGCTCGGCTGGCTCGACCACCGCATCAACAAGGGCGCGCTGCCCTGGTCGCGCTCCGGTGAGCACCGCTCGCCGAAGTTCGCCGCGTGGGGCGAGCGGCTCTGGGCCCGCCCGTGGACCTGGGGCCTGGCCTCGCTGCTCGTCCTGCTCGCGCTCGCCGCACCCGTGCTCGGCCTCAACACCGCCATGCCCTCGATCAAGGTGCTGCCCGAGGACGCCTCCGCGCGGGTCGGGTACGACGTCGTGCAGTCCGAGCTCGGCGAGGGCGCCCCGGGTGCGATCGGGGTGGTCGTCGAGGAGGCGCAGGCCGAGGAGACCGCAGCGGTGCTGTCCGCGGACAGCGGCATCGCCGGCGTACTGCCCGCCATGCCCGCCACCGACGACTCCGGCCTGGTGCTGGTCCAGGCCGTGCCGACCGTCGACCCGTCCGACCCCGAGCTCGGGGAGACCGTCGAGCGGCTGCGCGGGGAGCTGCCGTCCTCGGCGCTGCTCGGCGGCGCCGCGGTGGAGAACCTCGACCTGAAGACGCAGCTCGACGAGTCCACGCCGATCGTCATCGGCGTCGTGCTGGCGCTGGGCTTCCTGCTGCTGCTGGTCGCGCTGCAGGCCCCGCTCATCTCGCTGCTCGGCACGCTGGTGAGCCTGCTGTCGACCGCCGCCGCCTTCGGTGTCGCGCGGCTCGTCTTCCAGGAAGGCTACGGCGCGGACCTGCTGGGCTTCGAGTCCCAGGGCTTCCTGGACGCGTGGGCTCCGGTGTTCTTCTTCGCGATGATCTTCGCGATCGCGATGGACTACACCGTGTTCCTGCTGGCCTCGGCCAAGGAGCACCACGAGCGCTGGGGTGACGCCAAGGAGGCGATGGTCGGCTCGCTGGCCCACTCCGGCCGGGTGATCTTCGCCGCCGGCGCGGTCATGGTCGCGGTGTTCTTCACCTTCGCCCTGTCCGGCCCGATCCCGCCCAAGGAGATGGGCATCGTGCTCGGCGTCGCCGTGCTGCTCGACGCCTTCCTGGTGCGGCTCGTCCTGCTGCCCGTGCTGCTGCGCCTCACCGGCGACGCCGCCTGGTGGTCCCCGGCCTGGCTGCGCCGGGTGCTGCCCACCATCTCCTTCGCCCACGACTGATCACCATCGACCTCTGCCGAAAGAGAGTCCGCCCATGAACCTCGATCGTGCCGTGCTCGCCCTCGCGGGCACCATGACCCTGGTCAGCGCCCTGCTGGCCGCCCTGGTCTCGCCGTGGTGGCTGCTGCTCACCGCGTTCGTCGGCCTCAACCTGCTGCAGTCCAGCGTCACGGGCTTCTGCCCCGCGGCGATGGTCTTCCGCCGGGCCGGTCTCAGCAGCGGGTGCGCCTTCCGCTGACCTGACCGACCCGCCAGCGCACCCGCCCACCACCGGGGCGCCGGCCCCGATCTCGGTGCGCGGTCGAGCCGTCAACCACCCCCGGACGGCCCGGCCGCGCGCCGCTCCTCTTCGGGCGGGGAGCCGGAATGCTCCGCACTTCTTTTCACCCTCAGCTCGAGCTGAGGGTGAAAAATCGTTCGGAGTACCCCTCGTCCGGCACGCTCTACTCCGTGGACCACGAGAAGACAGCCGAGCGGCTCGCGACCTGGCTGGCCTCGCTGGGGCTGGTCGAGCACCTCGAGGAGTCGGGGATGCTCCGCCTCGAGCGCGACGACGCGGGCGCGGCGCGGTGGGTCGACATCGGCACGGGCGAGGAGCTCGACGAGGACCGGCTGCTCCAGGTCGAGCGGCTGCTGCGCTCGCACGGCGAGGAGCCGCAGCACGCGGTGCCGGTGCCGCTGGTGCAGGCAGCGCACCTGGCGCGGGTACGGCGGGAGCTGCTCGACTCGGAGTGGTTCACCTACGACACGCTGGCCGAGCTGCGTGGGGCGAGCGTGGACGCGACCCGTTTCGCGGTGACCCGCGCCGTCGCGGAGCACCGGCTCCTCGGCGTACCGACCGAGCTGGCGCTGCTCGTCCCCGCCTTCCAGCTGGACCCGAGCGGTGAGCCCCGACCCGAGCTGGCGGGGCTGTTGTCGCCGCTGCTGGCAGCAGGGGTGGACCCGTGGCGGGTGTGGGGCTGGATGACCCGGCCGGCCGCCCTGCTCGGCGGGCTCGTGCCGGTGGACGCGGCGACCGACCCGGGGACGGCCGCCGACGCCGTGGCCGCTGCCGAGGCGCTCGCGCGCCGCGGGCGGGTCTGAGCCG
>WLJH01000016.1 GCA_009701885.1 Actinomycetota bacterium | reverse complement strand
GACGCCGGGGAGCCAGCGCTGCTTCTGCTCCTCGGTGCCCATCGCGACGATGTACGGCGCGGTGATGTCGGCGTGGATGCCCCAGCACGAGCCGAGGGCGGCGTTGACCTTGGAGAGCTCCTCGGCCATCACGGCGTTGAAGCGGTAGTCGCCGGCGCCGGCGCCGCCGTACTCCTCGGGGATCTCCAGGCCGAGGACCCCCTGCTTGCCGGCCTCGAGCCAGAACTCGCGGGGGATGGCCTTGTCGATCGCGTGCTGCTCGACGTTCGGGATGACCGAACGCTCCAGGAACTCCCGCACGCTGGAGCGGAACGCCTCGTGGTCCTCGTTGTAGATCTCGCGCTTCATGCCAGCCTCACGTGAGCTCGCGCTTGAGGATCTTGCCGGTGGCGGTCATGGGGAGGTTCTCGACGACCTCGACGATGCGCGGGTACTTGTAGTTGGCCATCTGCTCCTTGCCCCACGCGAGGAGCTCCTCGCTGGTGGTCGTGGCACCGGGGTTGAGGATGACGTACGCCTTGACCTCCTCGCCGTGGGACTCGTGGGGGACGCCGATGACGGCGGCGAGCGAGACGTCCTCGTGGGTCATGAGGACCTCCTCGATCTCGCGCGGGTACACGTTGTAGCCGCCGCGGATGATCATGTCCTTCGACCGGTCGACGATGTAGTAGAAGCCGTCGGCGTCCTTGCGCCCCAGGTCACCGGAGCGGAACCAGCCGTCGGTGCCGTCGACGGTGCCGAGCACCTCGGCGGTCGCCTCGGGGCGGCCGTAGTAGCCCTTCATGATGTTGTGGCCCTTGATGGCGATCTCGCCGACGGCGGTCTTGCCGTCCTCCTCGAGGTCCTCGGGCACCTTCTCCCAGGAGTCGTTGCGCAGCAGGCACATCTCGACGCCGGGGATCGGGGTGCCGATGGAGCCGACGCGCACGGGCTGGCCGTGGGGGCTGAACGACGCGACCGGGCTGGTCTCGGAGAGGCCGTAGCCCTCGAGGATGGTGACGCCGAACTTCTTCTCGAAGTCCTTGTGCACCTCCACCGGCAGCGCGGAGCCGCCGGCGGCCGCGACCCGGAGGTTCTTGGCGAGGGTCTCGACGTCGACCTCGGGGGTCAGGGCGCCGAGCAGGCCCCAGTACATCGTCGGGACGCCGGCGAAGAAGGTGACCTTCTCCTTCAGCATCAGGCCCAGCGCGGGCTCGGGCTCGAACCGCGGCAGCATCACGACCGTGCCGCCGTACGCGAACCCGCCGTTCTGGATGACGGTCTGGCCGAAGGAGTGGAAGAGCGGCAGCACGCACAGGTAGGTGTCGGGCTGGTCGGCGTTCGCGCCGAAGAGCGCCTCGCCGGACAGCGCGTTGTCGCGCATGTTGCGGTGCCGCAGCTCCGCACCCTTGGGCTGGCCGGTGGTGCCGGAGGTGTAGAGGATCACCGCGGTGTCGTCCTCGTCGGTCTCCACGGTCTCGAAGGTCGGCGCCTGCGACCCGATGGCCTGGAAGAGGGTCTGGGTGCCCTCGATCGGGGACGCGGCGCCCGGGTCGGCGGTGATGACGAAGAAGTGCTCGCAGCCCTCGGTGGCCTCGAAGCCCTCGTGGCCGGCCTGGCCGATGGGCAGCTCGGGGGTGCCCTGGAAGCAGAAGTAGGCCTTCGCGTCGGAGTCGGCGAGGTGGTAGGCCACCTCGCGGCCCTTGAGCAGCACGTTGAGCGGGACCACGGTCGCGCCGGCCTTGAGGATGCCGAAGTAGACGATCGAGAAGTAGGGCAGGTTCGGGCAGCTCAGGGCGACCTTGTCGCCGTGGCCCACGCCGCGCTCCTTGAGGGCGCCGGCGACCTGGTTGGCCAGGGTGTTGACCGTGGCGTAGTTGAGCCGGGTGTCACCGAAGACGACGGCGTCGCGCTCGGGGTACTTCTCCGCGCTCTGCTCGAGCAGGCTGGCAAGGTTCAGCAGACTCATCTGTGACGTCCTCGGTTGTGTGGCGGTGTCGTCGGCTGAGCATGTGTCGTGTCGGCGGTCACATGCCTGGCATCTGACCCCAAGATCTGGATCGCGGCTTGTGCGCGGAGTCCAAGCCGCGGCTCCGCGACGGATCCATTCGCCGCCGGGCGCTCCGAGGTCACGATGTGGCAGCGCGCACAAAGAGGGCCCTGGATATTGGGCGCTCCTCCCGAACGCGATCCGGCCGTCGGCTGTCACCGTGAGGGTGGGGTGCACGGCGCTGCCGCCACTCGACCAGGAATGCATGACGTGAGGACGGTTCGCATGATCTTCCCGATGTCCCTAGGGCGCGCGGTGGTGAGTCCCTCATGACCACCATGTCGCTGGACGACGCAAAGGTAGGTCTCGATGGTGCGCTGGAGCGGCTGCGTGCCGGTGCCGCGGCCTGGCAGCGCCTCCCTCTGGAAGATCGCGCAACATTGTCCCATCGCGTGGCCGAGGCTGCCGTGGCCCACTCGTCCTCCTGGGTCGCGGCCGCGTGCCGGGCGAAGGGTCTGCCTGAGCAATCCGCGCTGGCGGGCGAGGAGTGGCTCTCGGGGCCGTACTCGGTTGCCATGAACGCCGCGACCCTCGCGCACAGCCTCGAGGCGCTGGCGGCCGGTCGGAGCCCCATCGAGGCGTCGGCGGTGCGGGAGGTCGGTGGCCGCACGGTCGCCGACGTCTTCCCCACCAGCATCTGGGACCGGCTACTCCTCTCCGGCTTCTCGGCCCGGGTTCACTTCCAGGCGGGCAACACGCCGGGTGACGTCCTCCGAGGTGCCGGATTGGCCCAGCTGGAACCCACCGCCCGGCCTGGGACGTCCGTCGTGCTGGGTGCTGGCAACATCACCTCCATCGCCGTGCTCGACACCCTGTACGAGGTCTTCGCGCACAACCGGGTCGTGATCCTGAAGCTCAACCCGGTCATGGACCAGATGCTCGAACCCACGCGGGCCGTCCTCGCCCCACTGATCGAGGCTGGCGCAGTCCACGTCGTCTCCGGCGGCACCGACGTCGGCGGGTACCTTGTCAACCACGAAATGGTCGACCACGTGCACATCACGGGGAGCAGCCAGAGCCATGACGCCATCGTCTTCGGGCCCGGTGCGGCCGGGGAGGAGCGCCGTCGCGCCGGGAAGCCACTGCTCCGGAAGTCGATCACCAGCGAGCTCGGCGGGGTCTCGCCCACCATCGTCGTACCGGACGGGTGGTCGTCCCGGGACGTGCGCTACCAGGCCGAGCACATCGCCACGCAGCGGCTCCACAACGGCGGCTACAACTGCATCGCCACCCAGGTCGTGGTCATCCCCGCGCACTGGCCGCGGCGTGAGGAGTTTCTGCGCGCCCTGCGCGAGGAGATCGACCGCGCTCCGAGGCGCCGGGACTACTACCCAGGCAGCAAGGACCGGGTGGCGCAGGCCAGGCAGCACCACGGCAAGGCCGAGACCCGTGACCATGGTCGGGTGCTCATCCCGGGGCTGCGCCCCGGCGACGTCGCCGCGGTCTTCTCCACCGAGTACTTCTCGCCGGTGCTCGCGGTCGTCGAGATCGAGCGCAGCGGACGCGACTACCTCCACGCCGCCGCCCAGTTCGTCAACGACGAGCTTGTGGGGACGCTGGGCGCCAACGTCCTCGTGCACCCGCGTCGGCGCAAGCAGTACGGCGAGGCCTTCGAGCAGTTCCTGGGCTCTCTGCGCTACGGCACCGTGGCAGTGAATGCGTGGACCGCGGTCGGCTACCTCACGGCGACCGCTCCCTGGGGTGGATTCCCGGGGGCGGACCTGACCGCCGTCGGCAGTGGCATCGGCGTCGTCCACAATGCGCTGCTCCTGCCGAACACCGAGCAGACCATCGTCACGGGCCCCTTCAGGCCGTTCCCCCGCTCCTACGGCACGGGAGAGTGGACGTTGACGCCGAAGCCTGCCTGGTTCGTCAGGAACCGGACGGGAGCACGAACGGCGGAGCTGCTCATCGGATTCGTCGCGGCCCCGGGCTGGCGCAAGCTCCCTCGCCTCTTCGCCTCAGCCCTGCGCGGCTAGGCGACGCGATGACCCACGGCAGCCTCGCCCTGTTCCTGGATGAATCAGCCAGCAAGTTCCCAGAGCGCACGGCACTGGTCCACGAGGACTGGACGCTGACCTACCGAGAGCTTCACGAATCGAGCTCCCGGCTGGCCGGCCTGCTCGTCCACCACGGAGTCGGGGTGGGCGACCGCGTAGCACTGAGCTGCCCGAACACGCCGTGGTTCACGATCGCCTACTTCGCGATCCTGAAGATCGGTGCGGTCGTCGTTCCGCTCAACGTGCTGCTGAAGGCATCCGACGTGGCCTTCCACCTCGATCTCGTGGGCGCGAAGGTCATGCTCTGCGGGCAGGGACGCCTCGACCACGAGCCGGAGGTCCAGGCGCTCGAGGGCTTCCGGGCATCACGGAGCGAGACGTTCATCGTGCTGACCACCGACACCGTTGCGCTGGCACCGGAGCTCTCGGCGCACCCGACGCTGGGGTCGTTGTCCTGGCAGCAGGTCGAGCCCAGGTGGGAGACCGCCCACACCGGCGGCGAGGAGGTGGCTGCTCTGCTCTTCACCTCCGGCACGACCGGGGTGCCGAAGGCGGCGGAGCTCACGCACCACAACCTCCGGTGCAACGCGGAGGCGGGCGAGGTCCTGTTCGGCGCCGACGACATGAACCCCGACACTTACCTCGCCACGCTCCCGTTGTCCCACGCATTCGGGCAGACCGTTGTCCAGAACACCGCCGTGGCCTTCGGGGCGACGGTCGTGCTTCTCGAGCACTTCGAGGAGCACCGGGCGCTCGATCTCCTGGAGCTGCACCGGGTGACCTTCCTCGCCGGTGTGCCGACGATGTACTGGTCGCTGTGTGACGCGGTGACGCAGTCGGCCGGGCTTGCGCGCAAGGCTGCCTCTCTGCGCATGGCTGTGTCGGGAGGTGCGCCCCTCGCCGAGCAGGTCCACCACGACGCGCACCGCCTCCTCGGGATCAACATCCTTCAGGGATACGGCCTGTCGGAGACCAGCCCGGTCGCTGCATTCTCCAGGATCGGCTACGCGCCCAAGGTCGGGTCGATCGGTACGCCGGTCCCCGGCGTCCGCATGCAGCTGCTGGAACCCGGGACCTGGGAGCCGATCCGCTCGGTCGATCCGATGGCGATCGGGGAGATCGCCATCAAGGGGCCGAACGTCATGCGGGGCTACTACGACGACCCGCAGGCCACCCGGGCGATCCTGCAGGATGGTTGGCTGCGGACCGGTGATCTGGGCCGGCGGGACGTCGACGGGTGGTTCTACGTGGTGGACAGGGTGTCCGACGTGGTGATCCGTGGCGGCTACAACGTCTACCCCAGCGAGGTGGAGGCAGTCCTGTGTGGACACCCAGAGATCGAGAGGGTCGCCGTGGCCGGCATTCCGGACGAGCGGCTCGGGGAAGAGATCGCCGCCTTCGTCGTGCTGCGTGAGGGTGCCCGGGTCGACGCGGACAAGATCATCGCCTGGGCACGCGAACGCCTGCCCGCCTACAAGTACCCCCGCAGCGTCACCTTCCTCGAGAAGCTCCCGGTCAGCCCCACGGGAAAGATCCTCAAGCGGGTGCTCGGGCGGGGAACGTCCGTGACTACCTCCCCGCGACGGTCGCTCGAGGCCTCGAACGGCGAGGTCGGGTCGCTCAGGTCACTGGATCTGATCGGTCCGCGGACGGACGGGTGACGGACACGTACGGTTCCAAGGGTCTGCACGGATGGGCCCGCAGCAGAGTGGTCAGTCAGCACGATGGAGAACTCTTCAACAGCGAAGGACGGTAGTGTCGACCGAGGATCAGGGGATTGCTGATGTCGTCCGGCAGCTCTTGCCGCGATGTTCCTCCATCACCTCACTTGTCGTGGAGGACATCCTGCGGGAGATCCCTGAGTTCGCGCACGACGCCAGGTTGATGGATCTGTTGGAGGCGGCGGCGACGGAGAACGTCTCCGCAGCGATGCACGCGATCGCCCTCGGTACCAGGCTCGACACCATCGACGCGCCGCAGGCGGGCGTCGAGCACGCACGCATTCTGGCGCGTCGTGAGGTGCCGATCACCGTGCTGCTCCGCGCCTACCGGCTGGGGCAGACCCGCTTCGTCGAGGGTGTGCTGGAGGAGGCCCGTCAGCAGGGGTTCGAGCTGGGCGAGGGCATGGTCGAGCTCGTGCGCGCCGTGGCCCTCTACATCGACCGGATCTCCGACCAGGTCGCCCATGCCTACGACCAGGAGCGGGAGCTGTGGGTCGGCAGCAAGGCTGCGCTGCGCCAGCAGTGGGTGGGCCAGCTGCTTTTGGACGGACCTCAAGCGGACGTCTCCCAGGCGGAACGAGCGCTTCGCTACCGGCTCGACGGTTGGCACATGGCCGTGGAGGCGTGGATCGACGACTCCCAGGACCAGTCGAGCGTCGTGGGGTACTTCGACCGCGCTGCAGCGCTCATCCGACGAGCCGGTCATGTCCGCCTCGACCACCTGAGCGTCCCGACCGACACCTTCCAGGTCCGCATGTGGTTCCCGGTCTCCGAGTCCTGGACCATCGACACCCAGGCCCTCGCCGAGGCGCTGCGCGAGGCCGGCAACCCGGTGCGCCTCGCCTTGGGAGACAAGCGACAAGGGGTTGCAGGCTTCCGCACCAGCGCGGCATCCGCACGTCGGGTCAAGTCCCTCGCGATGTCCGCGCACGGACCGGTGCCCCGCGTGCTCTCGCACGCGGAGGTCGCAGCGGTCGCCCTCCTCGTCGACGACCCCGTGGAGCTGCAGTTCTTCGTCAGCTCGACCCTGGGCGCGCTCGCGTCGCCAGACCCTCGCTGTGAGGACCTGCGGGAGACCCTGCTGGTCTACCTCGAGGCCAATCGCAGCTACCACATGGCAGCGAGTCGCCTGCACGTCCATCGCAACACCGTCCATTACCGGGTCCAGCAGGCCATGGAGTTCGTCGACTCCGAGCTCGGCTCAGACACCTTCGCTCTGCAGATGGCCCTGACCATCTGCCGCTGGATCTCGCTCTAGGGCCGGGCCCCGGCCCCCGGCGATGCGCCGTACACCGGAGTCGTCCAGGTGGACGCTGCCAGGCATTCCGCACAAGCGTGGTCGGCATCTTCGGGCGAAGCGCACTAGCGACCGGGTGCGTCGCCGAACGAATCTGGGGCCCTACATCAGCGTGATGCGCCGCACACCACAGCGGACGAGGGAAGTCGGATTCGGCAGGACTGGTGGCGTCTCCTGGACGCACTCGTCGCGGCTCCCGGCCCCATTCACAGCGAGACGGAGGATCCGATATGGCAACAGTGACGTTCGTCGAGCACGACGGAACCGCGCACGAGATGGACCTCGTCGAAGGCGAGTCCTTGATGCAGATCGCCACCGAGAACGCCGTTCCTGGCATCGACGGTGACTGCGGAGGTGAGGCAGCCTGTGGGACGTGCCACGTCATCGTCGACGATGCGTGGATCTCCAAGACGGGCGCCCGCACCGGTCAAGAGATCCAGATGCTCGACATGACGCCGGAGTGCGAAGCCAATTCGCGCTTGGCCTGCCAGGTCATCGCCTGCCAGGAGTTCGACGGGCTCAGGGTCCGGCTGCCCGAGTTCCAGATGTAGTTCGGTTCCCACTTCACCATCGAACGAGGCAGGCGGAGGCAGCATGCACAACAAGAACAGCGTTCTCGAACGCACCAAGACCAGGTTGCAGACCAAGGTCCAGGCGACGGTGCCTGTCGAGCGACAGGTCCAGGCCGCTCACATGGTGGAGAAGGCCAAGCGCATGGTCGGTCTCAACGAGCCGCTGGTCTTCACCGAACGACCCCTGCCTGACGCAGAGGACGTGCCTCTGACCGAGCTCGACGTCAGCAACCCGTTCCTGTTCCGCCAAGGCAAGTGGCACTCGTACTTCAAGCGGCTGCGTGACGAGGCGCCCGTCCATTACCAGGCGAACAGCCCGTTTGGTCCCTTCTGGTCGGTCACCCGCTACGAGGACATCCGCGCGATGGACATGAACGCGGCCGACTTCTCCGCAGAGCCGGACATCATCATCGGTGACGTCCCGCTCGACATCGAGATGTTCATCGCCATGGACCCGCCGAAGCACGACCAGCAGCGCAAGGCCGTCCAGGGTGTCGTGGCTCCCAAGAACCTCAAGGAGATGGAGTCGCTGATCCGGGAGCGGGTCTGCGAGGTGCTGGACAGCCTTCCGACCGACCGCCCCTTCGACTGGGTCGACCGGGTCTCCATCGAGATCACCGGTCGCATGCTCGCGACCCTCCTGGACTTCCCCTATGAGGAGCGCCGCAAGCTCACATACTGGTCCGACACCATCAGCGGAATCGCGGAGGCCACGGGAGGCTCGACCCACCAGGACGAGTTCTTCGAGGCCACCGCCGACCTCGCGCGCAGCTTCATGGCGCTGTGGCACGACAAGGAGGCGCGTCGTCAGCAGGGCGAGGCCCCCGGGTTCGACCTGATCAGCCTGATGCAGGGGTCCGAGGACACCAAGGACATGATCAAGAAGCCGCTGGAGTTCCTGGGCAACCTGACGCTGCTCATCGTGGGCGGCAACGACACGACCCGGAACTCGATGACGGGCGGCGTGCTCGCCCTCAACGAGAATCCCGACCAGTTCGAGAAGCTCAAGGCCAACCCGTCCGTCATCCCCAACATGGTCTCCGAGATCATCCGCTGGCAGACGCCCCTGGCGTACATGCGTCGAGTGGCGACGCGCGACCTCCACTTCGGGGGACAGTTCATCCGCAAGGGCGACCGACTCCTCATGTGGTACGCCTCGGGCAACCGTGACGAGCGTCAGTTCGACAACCCCGACGACTTCATCATCGACCGGGCCAACGCGCGCAACCACATGTCGTTCGGGTTCGGCGTGCACCGGTGCATGGGCAACCGCCTGGCCGAGATGCAGTTGCGGATCCTCTGGGAGGAGCTGCTCGAGCGGTTCGACGACATCAAGGTCATCGGCGAGCCTGAGCACGTCCAGTCCAACTTCGCCAAGGGCTACTCCAAGATGATGGTCCAGCTCACGCCGAAGTCCGATGCATGAGTCGGTAGAGGTGCAGGAGCCTGGCACGGACGGTGGACGCTGCGTCATCGTCGGCGCGAGCCACGCGAGTGCCCAGCTCTGTGCCAGCCTCCGTCAGGACGGATGGACCGGGGAGATCCTGCTCATCGGTGACGAGCCGTCGCTGCCCTACCAGCGGCCCCCCTTGTCGAAGACGTATCTGGCTGGTGCGACCACGCTCGAGGGACTGCTGATCCGCAAGCCTGACTTCTACGAGAAGCAGCGGGTGGACTTCAGGCAGGGCCTCGTCGCGAGCATCGACCGGTCGGCCCACGACGTCGTCCTCGACGACGGAGAACGGATTGGGTACGACAAGCTCGTGCTCTGCCTGGGGGCCCGCCCTCGGCGCCTGTCCGTGCCGGGGGCTGACCTGCGGGGAGTCCACTACCTCCGCGACGTCCGGGACCTCGACGGGATCCGTCAGGACCTGCCGGGCGTCACCCGAACGGTCCTGGTCGGGGCCGGCTACATCGGCCTCGAGACCGCTGCCGCCCTGCGGGGCCTCGGTGTCCATGTCACAGTGCTCGAGGTCGCCGATCGCGTCCTCCAACGCGTCACGGCGCCCGCGGTGTCGGCCTTCTACGACCGGATCCATCGCGAGGAGGGCGTCGACCTGAGGCTCGGTGTCGGGCTCGAGTCCCTCTCCGGAGACGACCGCGTCCAGCAGGTGCACCTGTCCGACGGCTCGACGCTGGCGGCTGATCTCGTGATCGCCGGGATCGGGGTGGAGGCGAACACGGACCTGGCTGCCGCTGCCGGGCTCGACGTGGCCAACGGCATCTGCATCGATGCCGGTGGCCGGACGGCTGATCCGGACATCTTCGCGGCAGGCGACTGCGCCGAGTACCCCGACGAGCGCTACGGCCGACGGCTGCGCCTCGAGTCGGTCCCCAGTGCGGTGGAGCAGGCGAAGGTGGCGGCGGCCTCGATCTGCGGCAAGGAGAGGTCGATCTCTGCGCTTCCGTGGTTCTGGTCCGACCAGTACGACCTGAAGCTGCAGATCGCCGGGCTGAACTTCGGCTTCGACGAGGTGGTCCTCCGCGGCGACCCCGAGGTCGGTCGTGACTTCACCTGCTTCTACCTGGCGAAGGGACAGGTGGTCGCCGCCGACTGCGTGAACCGTCCTCAGGACTTCATGTTCAGCAAGCGCGCCATCGTCGAGGGGCTCTCCCCGGACAGGGGAGTGCTGGCCGACCCCGACGCCGCGCTGGCAGGGCTGCTGAAGGCGGTCGCCCGGGTCTGACCCGGGGCTGGGGGAGTCGCTGGGCTCAGGCGTCGGTGCGGTCGCGGATCGCACCGGCGCTGCGGCCGGCGATGGCGCCCACGACCAGGCCGAACACTGCACTGACCATCACGGCGTACCACTGCCCCGCGGTGTCGAGCCCGACGAGCATCCGCAGCGGGATGGTGAGCGTCAGCGCAGCCAGTGCCGCGAGGGCGCCCTGCAGCCAGGTACGACGGGCCAAGCCGACCCGGCTCCCGGCCACGACGAATCCGGCGGCTCCGACGAACGAGAGCCACAGCAGCCCGATCATCGGGTGGATGCCAGCAACGACCGGCGACATCAGCTCGCCGATGATCAGCACTGTGAAGCCGCTCGACGCGCCCCTGACCAGTGCGGTCTCGTCCAGCGCGTGCCCGTGGGCCGGGGCGCTCATGCCATCGTCCAGCTCAGGGCGGCACGCACGTCGGGGTCGAGGCTTGACACCAGGTCACCCATCGTTCCGACTGCGATCAAGCGGCTGCCCTCGACCACGCCGACCCGGTCCGCCTTCCACACCCGCATGTCGGCGACGCAGGAGGTCGTGAGCACGCTGCAGAGGTGCGGCACCGTCGCCAGCAGGTCCCGCAGCAGCGCGTCGAGGGTGTGGTCGAAGTCCCCGTCCAGGATGAGCAACGGCTTCTGCCGTGACAGCGCCCTGGCCAGGGCCACCCGCCGACGTTCGGCGAGGGACAGGTCGGAAGCCGCGCTGCTGGCCCGGGCACGCAGCCCCACCAGGTCGAGCCAGTCCAGGGCTCGCTCCTGGGGCACTGGGGCCACGTGGGGATCCGGGCACGTGACGTTCCCGAGCACGGTGAGGTCGAGCAGCACCCCGTCGGACTGCGGGACGTAGGCGCACGAGTGGGAGAGCGGGGACCCGCGGCGCGCGATCAGGCGCCGGTCCAAGCCCAGCAACTTCTTGATCAGGACCGTCTTCCCTGCCCCGGACCGACCCAGGAGGACGCCGACCTCACCGTCCTCGAGGTCGAAGGAGCCGACGGCCGGGTCCTCCACCTGGACCAGCTTCATCACGGACCCCCTGGAATCAGGGTGCCGGTCCCGTCATCGGGACGCGGCTCGTACGCCGGCTCGTAGCGGACGTCCGCCGCAGCGAGCTGCTCCTCGACGAAGGACTCCCACACGAGGAGGGAGCGCTGGCCCACCAAGCTCTGCTCCACCGCCTCGCGCACCTGGCCGAACGAGCGCAACGGTGGGAAGGCGCGCACGACATGACCGACATACCAACCCCTGTCGGTGCGGACGGGACCGAAGTACCCGCCGACCGGGGCGTCGAAGGCGGCCGTCGCGAAGGGACGGTCCAGCTGTGCCCGGGTCAACGTGCCCAGGAGGCCCCCCTGGTCCCGGGTCGCGTCGTCGAGCGTGAAGCGCCTGGCGGCTGCTGCGAAGTCACCGCTCGCCTCCACCTCGTCGAGGGCTCGCCGCGCGGTGGCGGGGTCGGCGGTGACGATGGCAGCGAGGCGCCGGCGGGGCGGCACGGCCCACGCGACAGGCTCGGCGTCGTACGCCGCGCGCACCTCGGCGGGCGACACCTCCACCCCGCCGGTGACCAGCTCGAAGAGGGCCTGTCCGTCGAGCTGGAGCTTCACCTCGTCGCGGACGGCATCGATGCTGATCCCACCGTCCTCCAGTGCTGACTCGAAGCGCGCGCGGTCTCCGCCGAACAGCTCGCCGACGAAGCGGTCGATCGCCTCGCTCACCTCCGCCTCGTCGACGGCGACGCCGCGGGCTGCTGCCTCCTGCCCGATCAGGAGGGTGGCCGCGAAGGTGCGCGCCGCCTCGCGACGGAAGTCCTCCAGCTCGGCGTCCTCCTGGGGGACCGCCAAGCCGTACAGCACCTCCAGCACCTCGACGCGGTCCTCGATGTCACCGGCCGACACCTCGGTGTCGTCGATGACGAAGGCCGCCTCAGCGGTGGCCGGACTCTCGCCCTCGCCCCGCTCCGTCACCAGCCACGCTCCGCCGGCGAATGCCAGGGCTGCGGCGAGCCCGAGGACGACCGTACGGCGACGGCCAGAGCCCGCCAGACGTGCCAGCCGCGGGCGGCGAGCGTCGCCCGCTGCCTCATCGGCAGCCGACGCCGCTTCCCCGAGCTGCTGCTCACCCACGATCGACTTCTCCGTCATTGCTGTAGGTCCCCTGAGGGCGGACGGCCCTACCGGGACACGCCCGAGTGTGCACGTGGCCACCCAGTTAGGGGTTGTGCACCAGGCACAGAATGCCCGCACAAAAGTGTGCCCGTGACCCGCTCGCGATGACCGTGACCGTCATTACAGTCTGGGCCCTGGCAGTGTCCTGCGTCACCACCGGCCGGGCTCTGGGAAGAGCCGGCTCGCCGATGTGGGCGTCGTCCCGACACCGCCAGGGATCGTGGCCGTTGGGTTCCCCAGGGACCTTTCCGTCTCAGGGCAGTAGATGAATGGAGTCAACCGTGGCTGAAGCTCCCGACACCCACGTCGCACCACCACCAGTCGGCGCCGGCGGCGCTGTCGCGGTGGGTCCCGCAGCCCTGAGTGGCCCCCCCGCGGTGAAGCCGCCCCGGCGACGCAAGTCGTCCGGGATGCTGCTCTCCGCCCTGACGGAGACCGGCGAGATGATGTCGCTGGCCCGGGTCGTGGTGGTGTCCGCCGTGATGCAGCCCCGGGGCTACTGGGGCGACGTCCGCGACCAGATGCACGCGATCCTCAAGCTCTGCCTCATCCCGCTGACCGTCTCCTGCATCGCCTTCGGCCTCGGGGCTCCGGGCCTGCAGGGCGGGAACATCTACTCCCTGTTCGGCATTCCCGAGCGCCTGGGCTCGTTCTTCATCATGGCCAGCGTCCGTGAGTTCGCCCCCTGGATCGACGCGATGATCGTCGCCGGCGTGGTCGGCACCGCCATCACCGCCGACCTCGGCGCCCGCCGCATCCGCGAGGAGATCGATGCGCTCGAGGTGCTGGGCATCGACCCGATCCGGGTCCTCGTCATCCCCCGCGTCATCGCGGTGACCTTCATGACCGGGCTGCTGGTCATCTTCGCCCTCGTCTGCGGCGTAATCGGCGGCTTCATCGCTGCCGTGCCGATCCTCGACGCGACCCCGGGCGCGTTCCTCGCGAACTTCTGGTCGAACGCGTCGACGCAGGACCTGCTCGGCAGCGTCATCAAGACCACGATCTTCGGGTTCTTCATCGGGATCATCTGCTGCTACAAGGGCCTCAACGCCAAGGGCGGCTCGATTGGAGTCGGCCGGGCCGTGAACCAGGCCGTCGTCATCAGCTTCGCCGTGATCTGGATCTTCAACTACGTCTTCACGACCATCATGCTCGGGCTCTACCCGGGCATCCAGGTTGCGAGGTGACCTGCTCATGACCATGCTCGACGACAACGAGTCCGTGACAGACCGATCGCGCCAGGACCGGCGTGACCGCAAGACGACCTACGAGACCGTCGACGTGTCGGTCGCATCGTTCTCCCGACAGATGAGCGGTGCCCTCACGACGTTCGGAGAGCTCTCCAAATTCTCCATGGCGACCTTCCGGGCGATGCCGGGTCTGCGGCAGTACCCCGCCGAAGTCTTCCGACAGGCCTCGATCCTGGTCCTGTCCAGCGGACTCATCATCTTCCTGATGATGTTCGTCATCGGCGCCCAGTGCGGCATCGAGGGTGCCTACACCCTGAAGCAGATCGGCGCCCCGCTCTACTCCGGCATCTTCACCGCCTGGTGCGGTCTGCGCGAGATGGGTCCCTACATGTGGGGCTACATCCTCGCCGCGAAGGTCGGCTGCGGCCTGGTCGCCGAGCTGGGCTCGATGCGCATCTCGGAGGAGATCGACGCCACCGAGGTCATGGGTATCGACTCCATGACCTACCTCGTCGCCTCGCGCGTCGTCGGCGCCTGGCTGGCCATGCCTTTCCTTTACATCGTCGGGCTGGCGCTGATGTTCCTGGCGGAGAAGCTGGTCGTCGTCGACCAGCTCGCGGCTACGTCACCAGGTGGTTACTCCTTCATCTTCTGGCTCTACCAATCGCCAGGAGACCTAGCCTTCTCCCTCATCAAGATCATGGCCATGGGCACGGTGATCGTCTTCGTCGGGTGCTTCTTCGGGTTCAACGCCAGCGGAGGTCCCGTCGGCGTCGGGCGGGCCACCGCGCGCTCGATGATCCTCAACATGGTGCTCATCCACATCATCGGACTCCTGGGTACGCAGCTGTTCTGGGGCCTCTCGCCCAATGCGCCCATCGCGAACTGAAGGATTTTCACGTGACTACCACCCTGCCCTACGCGTCGGACAGCAAGGCGACCTCCGAGCAGAACGCTGTCGAGGTGCGCGGAGTCGAGAAGGCCTTCGGGGACTTCAAGGTCCTCCAGGGTCTCGACCTGGACTTCAAGCGTGACTCGATCACGACGGTGCTGGGTCCCTCCGGTACCGGCAAGTCGGTCCTGCTCAAGCACATGGTCGCCCTGCTCGAGCCCGACGCCGGGGAGATCGTCTTCTTCGGGTCTCCGGTCTCGAAAATGACCCGCGCGGAGAAGTACGCCATGCGCCAGCGCTACGGCGTGCTGTTCCAGGACGGCGCTCTCTTCGGGTCGATGAACATCTACGACAACGTCGCCTTCCCCCTGCGCAAGCACACGGACAAGGACGAGGAGGAGATCCGCTCGATCGTCCTCCAGCGCCTCAGCGAGGTCGGCCTGGAGTCGGCCCTCGGCAAGCTGCCGAACGAGGTCTCCGGCGGCATGCGCAAGCGCGCCGGCTTTGCCCGTGCGCTGGTCCTCAACCCGGACGTCGTGCTCTTCGACGAGCCCGACTCGGGTCTGGACCCCGTGCGGACGTCGCTGCTGAACGACCTGATCCTCGACGTGCACGCCGAGCACGGCGGGACCTACGTCCTAGTCACGCACAACATCCCGACGGCGCGCAAGGTCAGCGACTACGTGGCGCTCGTGTGGCAAGGCAAGCGGATCCACTACGGCCCCACCGAGGAAGCGTTCAACTCCGAGGACGCCTTCGTGCGCCAGTTCCTCAGCGGTGACTCCGCCGGCCCCCTGGGGATGGACTGATGGCCATCAGTGACCTGCGCGCCCACGGCGGGCGCGGACTTCGCCTGGCCGCGGTCCTCGTGGCAGCGGTCCTCCTGACCGTCGTGGGAATGCGGCTCGTCCGCGGCGACGGCTACCAGCTCCAGCTGGTCTTCCCCTCGGCCCCGGTGGTCGTCGAGGGCCTGGTCGTCCAGGTCGACGGCTTCGACGCGGGCAAGGTGACGGACCTGGAGGCCAAGGACGGCCAGGCCGTGGTGACCGTGACCCTCGAGCCGCCGTACGACGAGATGCCGGAGGGATCGACCGCCGAGATCGAGTGGAAGGCGGTGCTCGGTGAGCGCGTCATCCAGATCAACCCGGGTGACAGCGACGCCGCCCCGCTGCCGGACAACGCCATGGTCCGCGGTGACGACCGGGTCGAGGTCGACCAGGTCCTGGCCGCGCTCGACGAGGAGACCCGGAACCGACTCGCCTCGACCATCATCAACCTCGACAGTGCCGTGGCGAACCGTGGCGACGACGTCAACGCGACGCTGGAGCAGCTCGGTCCCGCCGTCGAGGCACTCGCCCAGGTGCTGGGTGGCATCGGCGCCGACGGACCCGCGATCCGCGACGTCGTGACCCGCACGGCGGCACTCATGGACGTCCTGGACCAGAACAGCGCGTCGATCAGGTCCACGATCCGTGACCTCGACGCCCAGCAGACCGACCTCGCGGCGCAGGACGAGGCGCTTGCGGCAGCCCTTCAGGAGCTGCCGTCCACGCTCGAGGTGGCCCGTGCGACCTTGGACAAGGTGCCCGGAACGGTCGAGGCCGCCAGCCCGCTGCTCGATGAGCTGACGACCTCCGTCGAGGCGCTGCCTGCCTTCACCGACGAGGTGTCGCCGTTGCTGAGCGACCTCAACCCGACCCTGTCGAGCACCCGCTCGGCGCTGGACGAGGTGGCCGAGCTTCTGGGTGTCACGCCCGAGCTCCTGATGTCCTCGACCCGGCTCCTGCCGGAGGTCGACCGGGCCACGGGTCGTCTGCTTCCTGCCCTGTCCTTCCTGCGGCCCTACACGCCGGAGATCACCGGCTACTTCACCAACTGGGCCTCCGCGGGTTCGCAGTACCTCGGGCAATACCACGTCGCCCGGATCAAGGTGCAGGAGGGCACGACCACGCCGATCGGCGTGTTCAACAGCCCCCCTCCCGGTGTGACCCAGAACCTCACGCCGGCGCCTGGCAGCAACGTGGGCCAGGCCTGGACCGACGCTACGGGATCGAGGATCCGATGAGCACCCTGCGAAGCACGATCGCAGCCCGCCCCCGTGCGGCGCTCGGAGTCGTCGGGGTGGTCATCGCCTCCCTGTTCCTGACCATCGCCACGTCGTCGGCCTCGGACCTGGTCCGGGTGGGACAACCGCTCACCCTGTACGCGGAGACCGATGACGCCGGCGCGCTGATCGAGGGCAACGACGTACGGATGTTCGGCGTCAAGGTGGGCGTCGTCAGCGACCTGGTGGTCGTCGACAACGACACGGCTCGGATGACCCTCGAGCTGATGTCGACCGAGACGCCGATCCACACGGACGCCACGCTCAAGATCCGCCCCGTCAGCCTCCTCGGTGAGCGGTACGCCGACCTCGACCCGGGGACTCCCGACGCTCCCGTGGCCGAGAACGGCTACACGCTGCCCACCGAGCAGACCTCACGTGCGGTGGACCTCGACGAGGTCCTGGACGCGGTGGACCAGCCGACGGGCCGAGCCCTGTCCCTGCTGTTGACCACGCTCGGTGAGGGTGTCGCCGGGAACGGCGAGAACGCTGCCGAGGCGCTGACCGAGCTGGCTCCGTCCATGCGCGAGGCGGACGAGCTGGTGACCGTCCTCGACGGGCAGACGGCGACCCTCCAGCGCCTGATCGACGCGTTCGCTCCCGTGATCGCCTCGCTCGGGGTCAACGGCGGAGGCACCACCGACGCGCTCGTCGACTCCGCTGCCCAGCTCCTCGATGCGACTGCTGAGGAGCGGGTCGCCCTGGAGGCGACCCTGGACCGGTTGCCGTCGACCCTCAAGACGGCCCAGCGCACCCTGACCTCGCTGTCCGGGCTCGCGGACCAGGCCACCCCGGCGCTGTCGTCTGCTCGCCCCTTCACCGACCAGCTGAACCAGATCGCCGGCGAGGCGAGCGCCTTCTCGCGTGCCGCGGAGCCCGCGATCAGCACGCTGAAGCCGGTGCTGGCCCAGGCACGACAGCTGGTGCGGGAGGCCACCCCGTTGGTGGCGCAGCTCAACAGCAGCAGCGACGCGATGGTGGCCGACGCCCGGAACGGCTCGCGGTTCCTGATGGACCTGACCGACCACCTCGGGGGACTGCTGGACTTCATCACCTACTGGTCGCTGACCACGAACGGCAAGGACGGGCTGTCCCACTACTTCCGGGTCCAGGTCGTGGTGAACAGTGACTCGGTCACCTCGCTCGTGCCGCCGCTCCTTCCCTCGGCCCCGGCCTCGGGCAACGGGCCGGGTGGTCCGTCGTTGATCCCCGACCTCCCCGACATCCTCGGCGCCCTTCCCGACATCGCGAACTCGCTGCCCGAGCTCCCGTTGCTCGGCGGGCTGGGCGACCTGGGTGGTCTGGGCGGCCTGCTGAAGGGCGCGGAGAAGACGCAGAAGAACGAGGGCGCCTCCAAGCGCGAGCAGACCCCGGCTGCCGACCCGAACAGCGCCACCGGCTTGACCATCGCCCAGGAGCAGGCACTGCTCACCATGCTGACAGGAGGTGCCTCGTGAGCAGCTCGGCACGCAGCCCATGGCGCCAGACCAACACGCTGGCCGGTCTGACGTTGTTCGTCGTCTTCGTGGTGTCCCTGGGAGTGGCGTTCACCGTCACGAAGGGCGTGCCGCTCAAGGACTACAGCTACGTCCGGGTGGCGTTCGCCGATGTCGGCTCGCTCCGCGTCGGGGACGACGTGCGCCTGCGCAGCGTTCGTGAGGGCCAGGTGACGGCCATCGAGGTCGGTGAGTCCGAGGCACTCGTCGAGCTGCAGCTGCCCGAAGACCTCGAGATCAACAGCGACGCCGTGGCCCGCATCCGGGCTCGGTCCGCGCTGGGCCAGGCCTACGTCGACCTCGACCCGGGCACCGCCGAGGCGGGCGCCCTGGGTGACGACGTCCTCCCGACGGCACAGTCCCGGAGCGCCGTACAGCTCGACGACCTGCTGGACACCTTCGACAAGCGCACGCGGGAGCAGGCTGCACTCGCCGCGCGCAGCGCCGGTCGCGGTGTCGCCGGCCACGGAGGGGACCTCTCGGACTTCCTGGCCACGGCCGCGTCGTCGCTGGACGACCTGGGGACGATCTCCCAGGCGCTCTCCTCCGACGCAGCCGACCTCGACAGCACCCTGCGTGCTGCGGCCACGCTCTCCGAGCACGTGGAGACTCGCAGCGTCCAGCTGGCAGCGCTGCTCGAGACCAGCGACGAGGTCCTCTCGGCGTTCGCCGTCGACGACGCCGAGCCGCTGCGTGCGACCCTCCGCCAGGCTCCGACGACCCTGGGGGAGGCGGAGACCGCTTTGGCCTCCCTGGTCGCTCCGCTCGACGACACCACGTCGGCCGTGCGCACCCTGCGTCCCGCGCTGGCGGACCTCGGTCGGCAGACCCCGGACCTCCGGGCGACCCTGACCTCGGGTGCGCGAGCCCTGGGCAACGTCCCCCGGGCGGCGCGCGCTGCCGACCCGGCCGTGCGCAGCCTGACCGGGACCTCCGCGGACCTGCGCCCGCTCGCACCGCAGGTGTCCGCCGCGCTCATGCGCGCCGAGCCTGCACTGTCCGTCCTGGGCGCCTACGGCACCAACGCCGGTCTGTTCTTCGACTGGTTCGCCGACGCGCTGTCGCAGAAGCTCCCCAACGGCAACCACTACCTGAGGCTCGACCTGGTCACGGGGCCGTCCGCGGTGCTCGGCTCGGTCCCTGGACCGGCGCCGCTGACGCCGAGGAACCCCTACCCGGGTCCTCTCGAGGCCTACAACGAGGGAGGTAACTGACGTGGCGATCCGCCGTCAGTTCCGAGGCATGTCGACAACCAGGATCGGTGCCGTCGCCGCGGTGCTGTGCCTGCTCGCCGGCACCCTGCTGTTCTTCAAGACGCCGATCATGGTCGCCCTGCGGGGCGGCGACACCGTGGTCGTCGACTTCGCGCGTGACTACAAGGTCCGGCCGAACGTCAGCCGGGTCAAGGTCGCCGGCGTGCCCGTTGGTGTCCTCACGGAGATCGAGCAGCACGGTGATGGCGCCCGGATGACGCTCAAGGTCGACGACGGGATCACCGAGATCCTCGGCAGCGACCCGTCGGCGGCGATCCGTCCGACGACCATCCTGGGTGGCAACTACTTCATCGAGCTGACCCCGGGGGGTGATCGGGGCCAGGCGCTGGAGGGCGCCATCCCGGTCGAGCGCACCTCGGTGCCGGTCGAGCTCGACGCCACCATCGGGATGCTGAACAAGCCCGCTCGCGCCGCCATCAGCAAGGACGTGGAGCTGATCGACGAGACGTTCTCGGGCCCGGCGACGCCGGCCCTCCGGGAGTTCGTCCAGTCGGTGCCGCCGTCGCTGCAGAGCTCCGCCCGGCTCCTGAGCGCGGTCGCCGGGACGAAGCCGGACGAGGACCTCACCAGGGCCATCACGGGGCTCCAGTCCGTGTCGCGGCAGCTCACCGCCGAGCAGGGCGCCCTGGCCGACAGCCTCGAGGGCCTGGACACGTTCTCGCGCACGCTCGCCCGCCAGTCCACCGCGATCAGCACCACCGTCGCCCGTGGGCCCGAGACCCTGCGGCGTACCCGCTCGGGCCTCGAGGACCTCGCAGGGGTCCTCGACGAGGTGCGGACCACCAGTACCGCCGCCCTTCCCAGCGTCCGGTCGCTGTCCAGCCTGCTGCGCAGCAGCCCCGAGGACGTCCGGACCCTGCGTCCTGTGGTCGCGGACCTGCGGCCCCTGATGCAGGACCTGGACCCCACGGCCCGCGAGGCCGTGCCGGCCGCGCGACGTCTCCAGACGCTCGTCGAGGACGTGCGTTCGCCGGTCATCGACCGGGTGAACGGCACGATCCTGCGGACGTTGAACTCGCCTGTGGCCGGCAAGGACTCGCCGCTGGGCTACGAGCAGATCGCCTACATGTTCACGATCTTGAACCTGAACTCGATGACGACGGATTCCAACGGAGCGATGATCAACTTCCAGCCCGGCCCTGGCCCGGACACCCTCACCGAGTTCGTCACGCCAGCCAAGCTCATGCAGTCGTGGCGTGACCTGGTCGCCTCCAGCATGGGGTTCTCGCGATGAGCGGCCGGATCGCCCGCACCTGGGGCCACATCCGCCGTACCCCCGGCTTCGGCAAGGACGTCCTGACGATCGTGCTGACCGTCGCGATCGGCCTCGCGGTCACGGGCTACCTCCTCGTCGAGCAGCGGGCACGGTGGCCGTGGACCGACGACTACACCTTCCAGGCGAGCTTCAAGGAGGCCCCGGCCATCAGCCCGGGCAACGGCCAGGAGGTCCGCATCGCCGGCGTCCCTGTGGGTGAGATCACCGAGGCCGGGGTGAACGAGAACGGCGAGGCCGAGCTGACGATGGTCCTCGAGCCCGAGTACGAGGTCTACCGCGACGCCCGCCTGGTGCTGCGACCCAAGAGCCCGCTGAACGAGATGTACGTCGAGCTCGACCCCGGCACCGAGGCCGCGGGTGAGCTCGAGGACGGCGGCTCGCTGCCCTCCACGCGGACCGACTCCACCATCCAGCAGGACGAGGTTTTCCAGCACCTCGACGGCCGGACCCGTGCAGCGGTCACCACCCTGCTCGCCCAGTCCGACGCCGCTCTCGCCTCCGCCCCGGTCGCACTCGCTCCGGGCCTCACGGCCACCGACGAGACCCTCGGCGGTCTGGGGAAGGTCGCAGAGGCGCTGGAGACGCGGCGCGCCGCCCTGGCGCGTCTGGTCACCGACCTGGGCAACGTGGCGCAGGCCGTGGGCAACGACGACGAGCGCCTGACGAAGCTGGCCCGGGACGCCGCGGAGACCCTCGGCGCCCTGCAGGCGAAGAACACCGAGTTCGACGAGACGCTGGCGGCGCTCCCGGGCTTCACCGACAGCCTGCGGGACTCCACGACGAAGATCTCCACGCTCTCGGCGCAGCTCGAGCCGACGCTGCGCAACATCCGTGGCGCCAGCGAGTCCCTGCCGAGTGCCCTGGAGCAGCTGCAGGGCACGCTGGACCAGCTGGCTGACCTCACCACGGAGGCGGGTCCGCTCGTCCGCGAGGCGCGGCCGCTGGTCGCCGACCTCAGGCCCCTCATCGCTGCTGGCAACCAGAGCCTGGTGGCCGTGACGCCGTTCACCGGACGGTTGGACTCGATCACGCAGCGGTTGATCTCCGGCCTGGACTACCGCAAGGACGGAGAGCTGGGCTACCTCCAGGACTTCCTCTCCAACACCACGTCCGTGGGGTCCCTCAGGGACGGTAACGGCGGCATCTTCCGCGCCGAGCTCGTCCAGAACCCGGGTTCGCTGATCCCGACGAGTGCGAAGGGTGGCAACCAGTGAAGATCCGCGTGAGCAGGCTGCCCGCCTGGCGCCTCGCGACCCTCATCGGCTTCACGGCAGCCATGGCCGTCGTGTTCACCTACCTGTGGGTGAACTCGGGCGGTCGGCTGCCGGGCGTGGGTCATGACTACAAGGTCACCCTGCAGTCCCAGGACCTGCAGAACCTGGTCGAGAACTCCGACGTCATGGTCGCCGGGGTGAAGGTCGGCTCGGTGCTCGAGATCAGCGGCCGGGGCGAGGCGGCCACGGCCGTCGTCGGCCTGGACGAGAGCGTGGCCCCGCTCCACGAGGGCGCGACCTTCGCGCTGCGGAGCAAGACGCTCGTCGAGGAGACCTACGTCGACATCACCGACGGCACGGGCGACGAGATCGACGGCGGGACGGCCCTGCCGCTGTCCGCCAACTCCTCCTCCGTGCACCTCGACGAGGTGCTCAACGAGCTCTCTCCGAAGGCTCGGGCCTCCCTCGGGAGCCTGATCCGGGAGGGCGGCGCTGCGACGGAGGGCCGCTCGGAGGACATCGACGCGGTGATGACGGGCCTGGGGACCCTCGGCACCCAGGGGCACGACAGCCTGGCGGCACTCGCCGACCAGCAGGACGACCTGGTCCGGCTCTCCCGCACCAGTGCGCGCGTGCTCGCCGCGTTCGACGAGCGTCAGGGCCAGATCGCCCACCTCGTCGAGGTCGCGCAGCAGAACATGGGTGCGACCGCGCGGCAGCGCCAGCAGGTCGAGGCGACCATGCGCCAGCTGCCCGAGGTGCTCTCCAGTGCCAGTGGTGCTGCCCCTGCGCTCCAGACGCTGGCCGGCGACCTTGCCCCGCTGGCGGGGGCGCTGGACGTGGCCGCACCCGGCGTCACGGAGGTGCTGACCAAGCTGCCCAGCACCACGCGAGAGCTGCGCGCCACGTTCCCGACGCTCAACACCGTGCTCCGCACGGCGCCGGCGACCCTCGACCGGGTGCCTGCCCTGAGCGGTGCCCTGGACCCGCTGGTCCCCAACCTGCAGAAGGCCCTGGCGGACCTGAACCCGATGATCGACTACATGAGCCCGTACGGGATGGACCTGGCGGCCTTCTTCGCCAACGACTCCTCGGTCTTCGGTCTGCAGGACGCCACGAGCCGGTTCGTGCGAGTCTTCGCCGTGCTCAACTCCACCAGTCTCGTGGGCAACCCGTTGCCCACCACGGCCGTGGGCGGCGTGGGTCAGAACCCGTACCCTGCGCCTGGCACTGCTGGTGACCCCCAGATCAACTTCACCGGGGACTACAAGAGAGTCACGCGCGAAACTCGATGACTGCTGTTGACCACTCGGGTGCGCCAGCGCCGTCTCGACGCTCACGCGTCGTGGCGGCGCTGGCGCTGCTCGTGCTGGCGGTGCTCACCGTGGGCGGACTGAGCCGACTGGAGTTCGACACCTCGGTGGCGACCTTCCTCGACGCCGAGGACCCGGCGCGGGAGGCCTACACGCTCGATGAGCAGCAGTTCGGCTCGGACCCGATCACGGTGGTGATCCGTTCCGAGGCCGGGCAGCCCTGGCTGACGACCGACAAGCTCCCGCAGCTGATCGCGCTCGAGGGCCAGCTCTCGGCTTTGCCCGGGGTCAGGGTGGTGTACGGGCCCGGCACGGTCCTCAACCAGCTCGCAGCCAGTGCGCAGAACTTCCTGAGCGGGATCAGCTTCAAGCGGCAGGACGTGGTGGCGGAAGCCGCTCGTCGGGCGCGGGCCGAGGGTGGCGGTCCCGAGGAGATCGCCCGGGCGAAGCGCGAGGCGCTGCGTGCCTACGACCTGAGGTACGGCGTCCTGCTGACCCAGGCCCTTCCCGCGGGCCTGCCGACGCTGTCGAACCAGGCCTTCGTCGACGCGGTGGCCTTCGATGACGACGAGCCTCGCCCGACCCTGCGCTTCGTCCTGCCGGACGAGGACACCATCGCCCTGGTCATCCGCCCCGAGGGTGGGCTCACCCAGGGTCAGGTCGCGACCCTGGTCAACGGCATCCGCGACACGGTCGGACAGGCCGACCTCGCTGCCGAGGAGCCCATCGTCAGCGGATCCCCGGTGGTGCTGGCCGGGCTGGTGGAGCAGTCCAGGTACGAGGTCCCATACCTGACCCTGGCCTCCGTGCTGGCGGTCGGCACCCTGCTCACCATCGGGGCCCGCCGGCTCCGCCGCCGGGAGCGCTGGTTCGCGAACCTCATCCCCCTGGCCGCGGCCGGGGGCGCGGTGCTGCTGGACCTGGCGCTGCTCGGCTGGTTGGACCAGCCTGCCTCGCTCGTGCTCGTAGCGGTCCTGCCGGCCATCGTCGGCATCGGGTGCGACGTGCCCATCTACCTCGGTCTGTTCGGTCCCTCGCGCCGGGTGATCGCGAACGCGATCGCCACGGCCACGGGCTTCGCCATGACCGCGCTGTCGCCCGTCCCGTTCCTGCAGCAGCTCGGTCTGCTCATCGCCGTCGGCGTGATCGCAGCGGCGGTGATCGGCCAGCTGCTGCGGTTCGCGCTCGGGGCCACGGTGCCGGTCCGCGACGACGCGGCCGACAGCGGCGGTGCGCCGCTCGGCCGGCGGGGGCGGCGTACGGCGCAGGTCGTGCTCGGGGCCATGGCCGTCTCCGCGCTGGCAGGCTGGGTGCTGCTGCCCGGCATCCCGCTGAAGGCGGACCTCGCCGGCCTGGCCGAGGGGCTGCCGGTCGAGGCGGAGGCGAGCGAGAGCCAGCGGATCCTCGGCGTCTCGGGACAGGTCGACGTGCTCCTGACGGGTTCTGCCGCACCACCGGAGACGTTGGCCTGGTCGGTCGAGGCTCGTGAGGCCGTCGTGGCCGAGCTCGGCGACCAGCTGCGCACGATCCTCTCCCCAGCACAACTCCTCGGCTTCCTCGGCCCAGATCCCACGGCGCAGCAGATCGGCTCGGCGTACGCCCTGATGCCGCCGTACCTCCTCTCGGCCGTCTCCAGCGCCGATGCCTCCACGACCGCGATGTCCTTCGGGGTCGTCCCCAGCGACATCGCCGAGCAGGGCGCCCTGCTGGAGGCGATCCGCAGGACGCTGCCGCCGCCCCCCGAGGGCAGCGAGGTCGTGATCGCGGGCGTCCCGGCGGTGGCCGCGCGCGAGTTCGAGCTGCTCGACGAGTCGCGACTCGTCGCGAACCTCGGCGGTGTGCTGGCGCCCTCGGTCGCCCTGCTGCTCGTGCTCGGGTGGCGGCACCGCGGTGACGCCCTCCGAGCCCTGCTGGCCGCCTCCATCGCCACGGGGCTGGGTCTGCTCGCCCTGCGTGTCTCGGGGGCGTCCCTGACCCCCCTCACCTGTGCGCTCGGGTCGCTGACGGCTGCTGTGGGCTGTGAGTTCACCGTGATGTTGCGTCACCGCGCCTTCCCCTGGCGCAGCGTGGTCGTCGCCGGGTCCACCTCGACGGCCGGCTACCTGGTCCTGCTGGGTTCCGACCTCGACGTCATGCGGAACTTTGCGATCGTCCTGGCCATGTCCGTGGTCTGGGCCGGGCTGTCGGCCGCGGTCGTGGCACTCGCGCTGCCGCGACGGGCGGACGACGACGGCGCCGAGCCGGCAGAGGACGCCCGCCGGTCATCGCAGGAGGTCCCGGCATGACCCACACCGAGGGGGCCGCAGCTGACGGGGCCGCGGCCAACGGGGCTACGGAGGCCACCGTCACGCGCCGGTGGCGCCGGTGGCGCCTCGTCGTACCGCTCGTCATGGCCGTGGTCGGCGTGGTCGCCGTGACGGTCGTCGTGCGCCCGTGGGGCGGGTTGCCCGAGGACGCCGTCTTCGAGCTGGACGGACGGGTGTACGTCGAGTCGGACCTGCGGCGGCACCTGGTCGAGCAGCAGGCGATGTACGGGATCGAGGCGCCCGACCTCGACGAGGAAGACGGCCGGCGGCTGGCTGCACAGTCCTTCGCGGTCTCCCTGGTGGTGGATGCCGCCGCTGACGAGGCCCAGGTCACGGTCAGCCAGGCGGACCTGGACCGCGCCGCCCAGGAGTTCCTCGACGCTGCTTACCCCGGCGGGCGGACGGAGTTCGTGGATGCGCTCGCAGACGAGGGTGTCTCCGAGGACGACGTGCTCGAGGAGCTCGAGCGCCAGCTGCGGATCGAGCGCCTCTACAGCGAGGTCACGGCCGACCTCACCATCGAGGCCGAGGAGGTGAGGTCCGCGTACGAGGCGAACCCGGAGGAGTTCGACCTACCCCGGACCCGTCGGATCTCCGCGATCGCCGTAGCGAACCGTGCCGAGGCGCTCACGCTGCGCTCGAGCCTCACTCCGAGCAACTTCGCCTCGGTCGCGCGGCGCCGCTCCCTCGACACCAGCACCGCGCCCCAGGGTGGGGACCTCGGGTTCGTCGCGGCCGGGCAGCTCCAGGGCCCCTTCGCCGCGGCGGCCTTCCGGAGCCGACCCGGCCAGGTGTTCGGCCCGGTCCGCTCGCCGGGTGCCAGCTACGTCTACCTCGGGCTGGTCACGGCCGCGCGACCAGCTCGTACGCAGGGCTTCGAGGAGGTCCGTGAGGAGCTGCGCACCACCCTGCTCGCAGCCCGGGGCCTGACCACGTGGCAGGCCTTCCTCACCGACGTCGTCGCGGGCGCCGACCTCACCTACGCCGAGGACTACCGGCCAGCGGACCCGTCCTCCCTCCCCGGGCTCGACCTCCCCGGCAGCACGCCCCCGCCGGCCACCCCGAGCGGCCCGGCGGGCCAGGAACCGTGAGCGAGGACCTTGCGACCCTCATCGCCCTGCCCGTGCTGGGTCTGCTCCTCCTCGCAGGAGGGATCTGGAGCGGGCGTCACCTCGACCTGCTGGTGGGCAGCCTCGGGGGCGAGGAGGTGCTCGAGCGTCGGCGCGCCACGATGTCCCGGGGTGCTCGGGCGATGACGGTCACGGGTGCCTTCCTCGTCGTGGGTTCGCTGGTGCTCATCGCGACGCGCTGAGCCCCGGACCGCCTCGCCCGGCTCGGAGGCGCTTGGGCACGCAGTCCAGGGATGCCGCCGGTCTTTGGGCTCAGTGCCCTCGCGGCGTTCGCCGGGGGGCCCACAAGATGGCCCCGGGCCAGCGCCGAGAGTCGGCCCGGAGGAGGTCGCGTGAGCACAGCAATCCGCATGCCGCAGCTCCCGGCCGAGGAGGTGCGCCACGACCACGTCGTCCCCCTCGACACCGCGCTGGTCCGGGCCGCGATCGGTGGCTTCAGAGGGGGACTCCCCGCTGGTCCCGCTGCGCGGTTCCTGCGTGGAGTCGGCCGGCACCCCTGGCGTCCGGCGACGAGGGCCGTGGAGCTGGGGCGCGAGCTGTCCCGGGTCGCGGCGGGTGTCTCCGAGGTCTCGCCCCCCAAGCACGACCGACGCTTCGTCGACCCGGCCTGGGAGTCCAACCCCTTCTACCGGCGACTCCTCCAGGTGCACACCGTCGTGGCCGAGAAGGCGCACCAGGCGCTCCGCGACGGTGAGCTGTCGGTCAAGGACCTGGAACGGCTCTCCTTCCTGGTCGACAACGTGATCGACGCGCTGGCCCCGTCGAACTTCCCGCTGGCGCCGGCGCCCCTGAAGGAGGCGATCGACACCGGAGGTGCCTCGTGGATCCGCGGGATCCGCTCGCTCCTGCGCGACATGTCGAGCGCGCCGCGGGTGCCGAGCATGGTGGACACCACGGCCTTCGAGGTCGGCGGCAACCTGGCCGTCTCGCCCGGGTACGTCGTGTACCGGGCGCCGATGTTCGAGCTCCTGCAGTACACCCCCACGACGCCGGAGGTGCACGAGCGGCCGCTGCTGCTCGTGCCACCCACGATCAACAAGTACTACGCGCTGGACCTGGCACCGGACCGGAGCGTGGTGGAGCACCTCACCGCGGCCGGCCACCAGGTGTTAGCCATCTCCTGGCGCAACCCCACCGCTCGGCACGCGGACTGGGGCATGGATGCCTACGTCCACTCGATCATCACCGCGATGCGGCTGACCCGGGAGATCACCGGGGCGAGCAAGTCCTCGGTGTGGGGCACCTGCTCGGGCGGCATCCTCACGACGATGGCCCTCGCTTACCTGGGCGCCACGGGCGGCCTCGAGGAGGTCGCTTCCCTCGCGCTGCCGGTGACGCTGCTCGACCAACAGGTCTCGGGCTCCGCCGGGGCGCTGATGAACCCGCGGCTGGCGGAGCTGGCCAAGCAGCGCAGCCGCCGTCGGGGCTACCTCGACGGGTCCTCGCTGACCGAGATGTTCGCCTGGTTGCGGCCCAACGACCTGATCTGGAACTACTGGGTCAGCAACTACCTCCTGGGCAGGACGCCGCCTGCGTTCGACCTGCTCTACTGGAACTCCGACAGCACACGAATGCCGGCGGCCCTGCACGCCGGTTTCGTGGACCTCGCTGCCGGCAACTCGTTGGTCGAGCCTGCGGTCATGTCTGCGCTCGGGGTGCCGATCGACCTGGCCGACGTCACCGTCGACGCGTTCGTGATCGGGGCCGTCGCCGACCACATCACCCCCTGGCAGTCCTGCTACCGCACCACCCAGCTGCTGGGGGGCAGCTGTGAGTTCGTCCTGTCCAACAGCGGGCACGTGGCGGCGATGGTCAACCCGCCCGGCAATCCCAAGGCATCCTTCCGGCACTCCGTCTCCACCCCCGCCGACCCCGAGGAGTTCCTGGCCTCGGCCGAGGAGCACCGCGGGTCCTGGTGGCCGCTGTACGCCGCCTGGCTCAGTGAGCGCTCGGGGCCGCTGCGTCCCGCCCCGGAGTCGCCCGGCTCGCCGCAGCATCCCGCGCTGGACCCGGCCCCGGGCAGGTACGTGCTCGACCGATGACGGGGCGTCAGCAGCACCAGGCTGAGGCACCGGGCCCGGCGGCCCTCCCGCCGGGGATCGTGGAGGTCCACGGGATCGGGTTGCGCGTCGCCGTACGACCCGGGACGGACCCGGAGCAGCCCCCTCTCGTGCTGGTGAACGGCATCGGGGCCCGGCTGGAGCTGCTCGACGCCTTCGTGGACCACATCGACCCCCGGATCGAGGTGATCCGCTTCGACGTCCCCGGCGTGGGCGGGTCGCCCAGCGTGCCCGTGCCCTACACGATGTGGATGCTCGCCGAGCTCGTGCGCCGGCTGGCCCGCCAGCTCGGCCACCCGACGTACGACGTGCTCGGCATCTCGTGGGGTGGGGGGCTGGCGCAGCAGATGGCCTTCCAGCAGCCGTGCTCCCTGCGCCGGCTCGTCCTGGTCGCGACGGCCACGGGCTCGATCATGGTCCCGGGTCACCCTCGGGTGCTGTCGAAGATGGTGACCCCGCACCGCTACCGCGACGCCGCCTACGCCCGTGAGGTGGCCGCCCAGCTCTACGGCGGCAAGATGCGGCTTATGCCCGAGCTCGCGGGCCAGGTGCTCGGCGCTCGTCCAGGCGCGGACAGCAGCTGGGGGTACCTGTCCCAGCTCCTCGCAGGGTGCGGTTGGAGCAGCCTTCCCGGGCTGCCCCTGATCCGACAGCGCACCCTCATCCTCGCCGGCGACGACGATCCGATCATCCCCCTGGTGAACGCCCGGATCATGAAGGCGCTCATCCGTCGCTCCGAGCTCCACGTCTACGCGGACGGGCACCTGGGCCTGGTCACGAGTGCCGACGACCTCGGGCCGCGAGTCTCCCGCTTCCTCCTCGCGCCGCAGGCGTCGTGAGCCGCGGCTGCAGGCTCTGTGCACGGCGCCCAATTCCTCGTCGATGCCTTGTTCCTGCAGACAAGCGGGAGGCGCCGCGAGGCGTGACCATGAGGTGGTCATCACAACACAGGACGACGTCAGGGGCTGGACATGCGCGAGTTCGACTACATCGTGGTGGGAAGTGGTTCGGGGGGCGCTGTCCTCGCCGGGCGGCTGAGTGAGGACCCGGGGACCTCGGTCCTGGTCCTCGAGGCCGGCGGACGCAGCCGTCCCAATCTGAACGTGCAGATCCCGGCGGCCTTCGCCAAGCAATTCCACGGGGCGACCGACTGGGACTACCACTCCGAGCCCGAGCCGCACCTCGACGGACGCCGGATCTACCAGCCCCGCGGCAAGATGCTCGGCGGCTCCAGCGGCATGAACGCGATGATCTACATCCGCGGCAACCGCGCCGACTACGACGGCTGGGCCAAGGCTGGAGCCGACGGCTGGTCCTACGACGAGGTCCTCCCGCTCTTCCGTCGGATGGAGAACAACAGCCGCGGTGCTGACGAGTTCCACGGCTCCTCGGGTCCGCAGTACATCGAGGATGCCCCTGACGCCCGCGAGATGTCGCGCGTCATGGTCGAGGCGATGGTCCGCGCCGGGATCGGCCACACCGATGACTTCAACGGCGCCAAGCAGGAGGGCGCCTCGATGTACCAGCGGTTCACCCGCCGAGGTCAGCGGTGGACGACGTACGACGGCTACCTGGCCCCGCACCGCAAGCAGTCTAACCTCACCATCACCCCGAAGGCGCTCGTCCACCGCGTACTGATCGAGAACGGCCGCGCCACCGGCGTCGTGGCCCGGGTGGACGGGAAGATCGAGACCTTCCGAGCGCGCCGCGAGGTCGTGCTCAGCGCTGGTGCCTACAACACCCCCCACCTCCTGATGCTCTCGGGGATCGGGCCGAGCGCGCACCTGGCCGAGCACGGCATCGAGACCGTCGTGGACAACCCGCACGTGGGTGCGCACCTGATGGACCACCCGATGTATCTGGTCAACGTGGACACCAACGACCGGGACAACCTGGCCTTCGCCGAGAAGCCGGCCGAGCTCGTGAAGTACCTGCTCCGGCGCAAGGGCATGCTGACCTCCAACGTCGGCGAGGCCGGCGCTTTCTTCCACACCAGCGTGGAGGACGACGCTCCTGCCATGCAGATGATCGGGGCGCCGGTCTACTTCTGGGAGCACGGTGCCGCGACGTACGACGGCCAGGCCCTGGCCATCGGGCTCTCGCTGGTCGGTGCCCGGTCGGAGGGCTGGGTCAAGCTGGCCTCGTCCGACCCCGAGCGCAAGCCGCTGGTCTGCAACAACTACTTCGAGGACCCCGACGACATGACGTCGATGATCGACGGCATCGAGCGCGCGAGGCAGGTGCTGGCCGACCGTGCGCTGTACGGCGGCCGCGAGATCCACCCCGGCGAGAAGTTCAGCACCCGCACGGAGCTCGAGCAGGCCGTCCGGGCGGGCGTGGAGCACACCTACCACGCGAGCTGCACCGCGCGGATCGGCGTCGAGGGCGAGGGCGTCCTCGACGCTCGCCTGCGGGTCCGTGGGGTCGAGGGCCTGCGGGTCGTGGACGCCTCGGCCATGCCGAAGGTCACCCACGGCAACACGCACGCGCCGACCATGCTCATCGGCGAGAAGGCCGCTGAGCTGATCAAGGACGGCATGTAGGCACACGCCGCTGCGGGCGGGGGCGCCCTCTCCACGCAGACGCACGCCCCCGCCCGCGCGACGGCCACCTGGCTCCCCGCGTCCAGCGGCGAGGGTCAGGGGTCGTGCGACGACGTCACTGCGTGATGACGACCTTGCCGCGTGCGCGACCCTGCTCCACGTGGGCCACGGCCTCGAGGGTGTCGTCGAAGTCGAAGGTGCGGTCGAGGACAGGACGCAGGGTGCCGTCGTCGTACAACGCCGCCAGCGTGGCCAGCTGCTCGCCGCTGGCGCGCATGAAGAGGAACGAGTAGCGCACCCCGAGCTTCGCGGCCCGGCGACGGACCCCGCGGCTCATGAGCGCCATGACGGGGCGCAGCAGCGGCTTGCCCAGCTGGGCTGCGAAGGCCGGGTCAGGGGGACCCACCACGCTGATCGCGAGGCCACCGGGGCGCAGCGCCACGTCGACGCGGCGGCGTGGCTCGAGCAGGGTCGGGAAGAACGACCCGGTGCGGAGCTTGGGAATCCTCACGCTCAGGTCGCCGGCTGTCGTCGAGACCGTTTCGGACCGGGTGCCATTGCGGTGCGCAACGCGGTCTTCGGTCCGCTCGTGCGGAGCTGCGCCGATCGCAGCGGTGGCCTCGGCGTCGACGAGGGCTTGGAGCATGAA
Source organism: Actinomycetota bacterium (assembly GCA_009701885.1). GTDB lineage: Bacteria > Actinomycetota > Actinomycetes > Propionibacteriales > Nocardioidaceae > Nocardioides. The sequence goes on along the minus strand of WLJH01000016.1, from coordinate 58,564 downwards.
CCCGAGCATCTGACGCATCGCATCGCATCGCCGCCATCAGCGGTGCGCAGCATCTGGGTGAGCTCGAGCAGGGCAGACTGGTTCAGGGTCATCGCGTGAGTCCTGTTCTACGAGTTGATTAGAGCCTTCTCGCAGAGCCTCACGCGATGGCCCGCCCTCGTCCTGGACCGACACTCACAGGAGGGCTGGTCCGTGCTCGAGCCGGGCTGCTACTTCCACCACTCCAGGGGACTCACCCCGGGGCATGGGTCGCTACAGCGGTTCACAAGTTCACGATCGGGCACACTACGGGCACAGCGGAGGCGTAGATCCACCCAGATCGACCTGATTCGGACGTCACTGTGAGCGTGGATCCACGCTCACAGGCGCAAAACCGGATCTCTACGGATCAGAAGGTTTGGGGTTCGAATCCCTACAGGCGCGCAGATCGATCAGGCCCCAGGTCAGCCCGCTGACCTGGGGCTTCGTCGTTGCCAGGGCCGTCAACATCGGTTGTTGATCAGCCACCGAGGTGTCCGGATCCGGCTGCAGGCACTCTTCGGGCACAGTTGCTCCGAAGAGGGCGCCGCCGAGGCGGCCTGCAGGCGTACGGAATCGGGCCCGGAAGGCGCTCGACGCTGGCCCGCGAAGAGGGCAGTTCCTCGATGAACCGAACCATCCGAGCCGTGACCGCCCGGATCTGCCGCTGTCCACCGACCATCAGTTGGGGCCGAAAGGGGCCGGACATCTATCGGCCGCCACTGCCGCCGTCGGTCGAAGGGCCTCGAGTCGCCGCCGTCGGTGAACCTGACACGTGCTGCGGGGACCGGGCGGCACTTCGCTCCGTGAATCTTCGAACTCATGCCCCGCAAAAGTTCGACTTACAGCTGCGCAATAGCTGGAGTTAGCGAGTGGTGAACTACGTCCCCCGCGTCGCGGACCGGGAGCTGGAGACGCGGCTCGCGGTGATGGGCGCGGTCCTGACCGAGGGGCCGAAGGCGTGCGGGAAGACCGCTACGGCCTCCCAGCGCGCCGGCACCATCATCCGGCTCGATGAGGACGCAGTCGCTCGCGCCCAGCTGGATCTCGACCCTCAGGAACTGTTCGCGGGGGAGCCGCCCCTCCTGTTCGACCAGTGGCAGGTCGATGGGCCACCGCCGCAACCCCGGCAACCTGCGCCGCCTCTCGACGCATGACCACTGACATCCACGCCACTGCCCCGTCCGACCACCCGGCCGCCGCCACGATGCGGGCCGTCGCCTTCACCCGCAGCCTGCCCGTCGACGACCCGGCCAGCCAGGTCGACGTCGAGCTGCCCCGCCCCGTCCCCGGCGCCCGTGACCTCCTCGTCGAGGTCCGCGCGGTGTCGGTGAACCCCGTCGACGTCAAGGTCCGCGGCGGTGGCGACCCCGATGGCGCCCGGGTCCTCGGCTTCGACGCCGCGGGCGTCGTCGTCGAGGTCGGCGAGGACGTCACGCTCTTCCAGCCCGGCGACGAGGTCTGGTACGCCGGCGACATCCTGCGCCCGGGCACCAACGCCGAGCTCCACGTGGTCGACGAGCGGATCGTGGCCCGCAAGCCGCGCAGCCTCTCCTTCGCCAACGCGGCGGCCCTGCCGCTCACGGCCATCACCGCGTGGGAGGGCCTCTTCGAGAAGCTGCGCCTCACCGAGGCCAGCACCGGCACGCTCCTGGTCGTCGGCGCCAGAGGTGGCGTCGGCTCGATGGTGCTGCAGCTGGCCGAGGCGCTGCTGCCCGGCGTCCGTGTCGTCGGCACCAGCTCGCCCGAGGAGTCCGAGGCGTGGGTGCGCGGCCTCGGCGCCGAGGCGACGGTCAACCACCGCGCCGGCGACCTGCGGGGCCAGATCGTCGAGGCCGCCCCCGACGGTGTCGACTGGGTGTTCACCGCCCGCGTCGCCGACCCGGACCAGCTCGAGCTCTACGTCGACGTGCTCAACCCCTTCGGCCAGATCGTGGCCATCGACGACCCCGAGACCCTCGACATCGCGTTCCTGAAGTCGAAGTCGATCAGCTTCCACTGGGAGCTGATGTTCACCCGCCCCATCGCCGGCGGCGACGGCCAGCTCGCCCAGCACCGCCCGCTGACCGACGTGGCCGCGCTGGTCGACGAGGGTCGGGTGCGCAGCACCGCCACCACCGTCCTGCGCCCGATCGACGCCGAGCAGCTCCGTGCCGCGCACCGGCAGGTCGAGAGCGGCCGCACCATCGGCAAGGTCGTGGTCGCCGCCCAGTGAGGCTCGTCCGGTGAGTTCCGCCCGGTGAGGCCTCAGGCGTCGACGACCTCGCGGTAGAGCGCCAGATGCGCCCGCGCGGCCCGCTCCCAGGTGTAGGACCCTGCCAGGGCCTGCCCCGGGGCCGGGTCGCCGGGCGTGCGCAGCGCCGCGGCCAGTGCTGCGGCGATGGCAGGGACGTCGGCGGCGAAGGACACGGTCGTCCCCAGGACCTCCCGCAGCACCGGCAGGTCGCGGGCGACCACCGGCACCCCGGCGGCAAGCGCCTCCATGGCGGCGAGGCCGAAGCCCTCCTTGGTGGAGACGAAACCCAGCGCCGACGCCTCGGCCACCAGCGATGGCAGCGCCGGGTCCTCGACGGGTCCCAGTACCAGCGGCTCCGTGCCGAGCTCCTCGGCGAGCTCGGCGGCGCGGGCGTCGAAGGCCGCACGGTAGTCGCGGTAGTCGAAGAGCGTCTCGCCGCCGCCGAGCACCAGCCGGACGTGGCCGAGGTCGGGCTGGGAGCGGACCATCGCGGCGTACGCCTCGAGCAGGTCGAGCGTGCCCTTGCGCGGCTCGATCCCGCCCAGCGCGAGGACGTACGGCGCACCGATGCGCTCGCGCCACCCCGCGCGCCCCTCGTGGTCGGTCGCGGCCGCGGCGAAGCGCGCAGCATCGACCCCGTTGGGGATGACCGCCGGCTCCAGCCCCCAGCCGCGACGCACCTCCTCGGCCACCGCGGCCGACACGCAGACCCGGGTGCTCGGCTCGACGACCGCCCGCTCGTGGCAGGCCACGAGCGCCGGCGTCGTGAACGTGTCGAGGTGGTGGATGGTGCGCACGCAGGGGAGTGCGGCGTTGGCGCTGATGCAGTCCTGGGCGTGCACGACGTCGTAGCGGTCCCGCTCGGCGGCGAACGCGGAGCGCAGCACCTCGATCGAGCGCACGATGCGCTCCCCGACGTCCTCGCCGTCGACCTCGGGGAAGGGCACCGCCCGCACACCCACCCGCGGGTCGACCGCCCGGAAGAACGTCGTGTCCCCACCCCGACCCAGCGTCCAGACGTCGACGCTCTCGCCGAGCGCGGCCAGCGCCTCGGCGAGCGCGAGCGTGTGCACCACACCGCCACGGGGCTTGGTGGAGTAGGTGAGCAGGGCGATCCGCACGCCTCAGGCCCCCGGGACGTCGGCGTCGGCGGACCGGAGCGCCCCGTAGGCCTCGGGGGTGCGCTCGGCGAGGTGGTGCAGGACCCGGCGCGCCCGGGCGACCTCGACCCCGGGGTCGAGCTCGGCGACGGCCAGCCCGCCCTTGGAGGAGGTGCGTGCGAGCACGTCGCCGCCGGGGCCCACCACCTTGGCCTGCCCGAGGAAGCGCAGACCGCCCATCACGCCGGTCTGGTTGGAGGAGACCCACACGACCTGGTTCTCCGCGGCGCGCGCGCAGTCGTAGAGGTCGAAGAGCCGGGACTGGCGGTCCTGCGGCAGCCGCGAGGCGCGGTCGGTGACCGATGCCGGCCAGGCCGACAGGCAGGCCAGCACCGTCGCGCCGTCCATCGCCAGCGTCCGGGCCGCCTCGGGGAAGGTCTTGTCGTAGTCGATGAGCATGCCGAGCCGGCCCAGCGGGGTGTCGAACGCGCTGAAGGAGTCGCCGGCGTCGTACACGAGGGACTCGCCGGCGGGGCGGTGCACCTTGCGGTGCCGCCCCAGCACGCCCGACCCGTCGAGGCAGACCGCGGTGTTGAAGAGCCGGTGCTCGCCGTCGACCACCGTCTCCTCGGTGTAGCCCAGCGCCAGCACCATGTCGCCGGCCAGCGCGCGCACCCGCTCGATCTCCGAGGAGTCCTCGCACAGGCCCGGCGGCAGGCTCGTGGCATCGGGGCGCCGCAGGTCGGAGAGGTAGCCGCCCAGCGTGGCGTCCGGCAGCACCAGCAGCTGCACGCCGACGGCCCGGGCGTCGGCGACGATGCCCGCGAGCTTGGCCAGGGAGCGCTCGATGTCACGGCCGAAGTGCGCGGCGACGGCGCCGATGCGCAGGACTCCCACAGCCGACCAACCCATCCGGCTAGCCGACCAGCGCGACGGACGAAGCGGTGAGCGCAGCGGGGATCGGGCCCGGCGAGACCCGCCGCGCCAGGGCGGCCGCGGACTCCGTCAGCGCCGGCCCGGTGCGCCCGGTGAGGTGGCCGGTGACGTGCTCGGCGTCCGCGGCGATGCCGAGGAAGCGCCCCGAGCCCCACGTGTGCAGCCACGGCAGCCCCAGGAAGTACAACCCCGGCACCGACGTGACGCCACGGGTGTGGGTCGGGCGGCCGGAGCCGTCGAAGACCCCGGCGCGCACCCAGCGGTAGTCGGGCCGGTAGCCGATGGCCCACACGATGCTGGTGACGCCGGCCGCGGTCAGGTCGAGCGAGGTGGGGTCGGCCTCCGGCTCCCACACGGGCTCGTACGCCGGAGCCGGCGGCGCGTCCACGCCGTGGGCGTCGATCCAGCGGTCGATGTCGCGGCAGATCGAGCGGTACACGTCGTCGGCGGCGTCCAGCGCGGCACGCATCGTCGGGCGGAAGGCCAGCTCGGTGCCGCCGGGCGCGACGCCCTCGAGCAGGCCGTAGAGGGCCATCCCCTCCCGCGCGAACTGGCGCAGGTCGATGTCGCGGCCGCCGTCGCGGCCGGTGACGTAGTGGTTGGTCTTTTCGCGTGCCGTCGCGCCGCCGGGGTACTGCGCGACACCGGTGTCGTAGAGCCCCATCTCCGCCAGCCAGGTCATGCAGTCGCGGCCGCGGTGGAAGCGCGCCACCCGCGGGGCGTCACCGAGGGCGAGGTGGACCCGGCGCCCGGCCAGGTGCAGGTCCTCGGCGATCTGGGCACCGGACTGGCCCGACCCGACCACCAGCACCTCGCCGTCGGGCAGCTGGTCCGGCGAGCGGTAGTCGGCGGAGTGGAGCTGGGTGACGGTCGGCGACAGCGCCGGGGCCCAGGGCGGCACGATCGGCAGGTGGTAGCCGCCGGTGCACACCACCACCGCCTCGGCGTGCCAGGTCTCCGGGCCGTCGGGGCCCACCGCCTCGATGACGAACCCGCCGTCGCCGGACTCCGTGAGCGAGGTGACCCGGGTGTGCTCGCGCAGCGGCGGCCCGAAGGTCGGGGCGTAGCCGGCCAGCCACTCCACGACCTGGTCGCGGGTCATGAACCCGTCCGGGTCGGGGCCGGCGTAGGCGTAGCCGGGCAGCCGGCAGTGCCAGTTGGGGGTGACCAGGGTGAAGGCGTCCCAGCGGGTGTCGGACCACTCGTGGCCGGCCGTGCCGGCCTCGAGCACGACGTGGTCGACGCCGTCGCGGACCAGGAACCAGCTGGTCGACAGGCCGGCCTGGCCGCCGCCGACGACGACGACGCGGGTACGCCGGACCGTGGGCTGCTCCGAGCGGGGGGCCGGGGGAGAGGTGGGTGCGGACATCTCAGGACTCCTGAGGCAGGGGTGGGTGGAGGCGGAGGACGATCACGGTGGACGCGTCGGGGCAGGACGCGGCGAGCGCGTCGATGTCGGCGAGCGTCGCGGCCGCGGAGGTGCAGGCGAAGCCGAACCGGGCGCGCACGCGCTCGCTGGCGATGCCGAGCGCGGTGGCGGCCCGCTCGCGGAAGTCGTCGACCGGGTAGGTCGACCCGGCCGTGAGGTGGTCGTGGACCACCAGCGAGGGCGAGTAGTGGTCGACCACGCGACCGTCGGGCCAGCGCACGGAGAAGGTCATCTCAGGCACGGACGGCTCCTGCCATCGGGGCGGCGGTGACGGCGGCGTACGTCTCGGGGCGGCGGTCGCGCAGGTGGAACATCGCGCGTCGGGCGGTCTCGAGCGCGGCCGGTACGTCGAGCTCGGCGACCGCGAGGCCGGCCTCGGTCCCGGTGCTCGCCAGCACGTCGCCGCCGGGGCCGACGACCTTGGCGTGGGCGACGAAGCGGAGCTTGCCGAAGGTGCCGTGCTGGTTGGCGGCCAGCCAGACGACCTGGTTCTCCAGGGCGCGGGCGGCGTCGAAGAGGTTGAAGCGCTGGGTCCAGCGGTCCTCGGCGAGCGAGGCGGCGCTGGCGGTGCGCGACGCGGGCCACGCGGAGATGCAGGCGATGACCTCGGCGCCGTCGACGGCCAGCGCACGGGCGGCCTCGGGGAAGGCCTTGTCGTAGCAGATCAGCGTGCCCAGGCGACCCATCGGAGTGTCCACGCAGGCGAAGTCCGAGCCGGCCGAGTAGAACAGCGACTCGCCCAGGGGCTGGTGCACCTTGCGGTGCGCGCCCAGCACGCCGTCGCCGGTGACGACGGCGGCGGTGTTGTAGCGATCCGTGCCGTCGGACTCGCACAGGCCCACGACCACGGTCATCTCGCGTGCGATCTCGGCGACGCGCCGCAGCTCGGGACCGTCGAGGTCCATGACGGGGGGCAGGTCCTCGGGCTGCTCGTCGTGGCTGCCGTCGCGGCCGGCGCCGAGGACCGAGAGGTACCCGCCGAGGCAGGCCTCGGGCAGCGCGAGCAGGCCGACCCCGCGGGCACGGGCGTCCGCGACGAGGCGGCCGACCTGCGCGAGGTTGTCCTCGACGTCGCGGCCGAAGCCGGCACAGGCGGCGGCGACGGCGGTGCCGGGCGTGGTGCCGGGAGTGGTGCCGGGAGTGGTGGTGGGAGTGGTGGTGGAGGAGCTGGTCATGAGGCGGTTCCCATTCCGGTGACGGTGGAGGTGACGGCGTCGGTGACGACGCCGTCGGGCCAGCGCAGGCCCACGCCCGAGCCGGGCTCGAGGTGGCCACACACGGCGGTGGTGAGGTGGCGCGGCAGCAGACTGGTGTCCGGGGTGCCCGGGCTGTCGGCCTCGGCCGAGACGATGGCGAAGCCGGGGAAGCAGGTGAGCCAGTCGGCGGTCCCGGCCGCCGCCGGGGCGGGGACCGCTCCGACGTCGAGCACCGCCCGGCACCCGCTGGCCTCGGCGAGCATCCCGGTGCTGCCCACCAGGCCGCTCATGGAGACGTCCTTGGCGGCCGTCGGGGCGAGGGCGGGGACCACCGTCATCTGCGAGCGCAGCTGCTCGGGCGTCCGGTGCGAGGTCGAGTCCCACTGGGCGCCGGTGTAGCCGCGACGCCATGCACCCCCGAGGTCGGCGGTCACCCGCAGCCGGTGCCCCGCGCGGCCGCCGCCACCGGGCACCGGGGCGGACGTGCGACCCAGCGCCGTGACCGCGAGCTGGCCCGGGACCCCGAGCTGGGTGTGCCCGCCCAGGACCGGCACGCCCCAGGCCGCGGCGGCGTCGGTGAGGCCGCGCAGGACACGACGCGCGAAGGAGGCGTCGCGGGCGCCGACCGCGTCGAGGAGCCCGACGGGCGTCGCACCCATGGCCGCGAGGTCGTTGAGGTTCACCAGCACGCTGCACCACCCCGCCCACTCCGGGTCGCGCTCGACCATGGCGGGCAGGATCGCGTCGCAGGCGGCGACCATCTCGCTGCCCGGCACCGGTGCGGCGTCGTCGCCGACGAAGCCGCGCGGAGCACCGGCGGCGAGCTCGTCGAGCAGCAGCTCCAGCGGTGCCTTCGTCGCGTCGGCCAGCCGCTGGATGCGGGGGATCGGGAAGTCCACGACCAGGTGCGGGTGGCCGTGCCGCAGGGTCTCATAGCGCACGCTCCACCCCAGCCGCTCGAAGAGCCTGCGGTGCTGGGCCTGGACCTCGGCGTCGAAGCGCAGCGCGCCCTGGGTCTCGGCCCGGGCGCAGGCCGCGCGCACCAGCGCGGCACCGACCCCGAGGTGGAGCCGCGCGTCGGACGCGACCGCCAGCCGGCTGCCCCGCCACCAGCCCAGGTCGCGCAGCGGCGGCGTGCCGTCGGCTCCCGGTGCCGGGTGGATGCGGACCCCACCGAGCAGCTCGCCGTCGCCGGCCAGCGCCACGAGCACCACGGTGCGGGGGTCGTCGTCGACGAGGTCGGCGTCGGAGCCGGCGAAGAGACCCTGCTCGGTGACGAAGACGTCGTGCCGCAGCCGCCGGTAGCCGGCCAGCTCGCGCGGCCCGGCTTCCACGACGACGTACGACGCGTCGCTGTGCCGGTCGTGGCCGCTCCCGCGCAGCGGTCCGGTGAGGACCGAGACGTCGAGGGTCATCTCAGGCCCCCTCGCAGGAGAGCGCCGAGCAGGCACCGCAGGCGGCGCAGCCAGCGGACTGGGCGGCGCCCAGCATCCCGGCGCGCCGCAGCGCCGCGCCCACGCGAGCGGTGACCGAGGCGACCATCCGGGCGTCGGGCGCCGGCACCCCGTCGACGTCGGTGGCCAGCGTGCCCGCCAGCGGGCGGAAGGGCACCACGAAGGGGTAGACGCCCATCTCGATCAGCTCGGTGGCCGCGGCGACGGTCTCGTCGGGGTCCTCGCCGAGGCCGAGGAGGAGGTAGGTGGAGACCTCGTTCCAGCCGAAGACACGGACCGCCTCGGCCCAGGCGGCGCGGTACTCGCTCATCGGGACCGAGCCCTTGCCCGGCATCCAGCGGCGGCGCACGTCGTCGTCGAGCGACTCGACGTGGATGCCGATGGAGCGGGCGCCCGCGTCGTACAGCTCCTGGATCGTGGCCAGGTCGCCCGGCGGCTCGCACTGCACCTGGATCGGCAGGTCGGGGAGCACCGCGCGGACCGCGCGGACGCAGCGGGCGAGGTGGGTGGCGCCGCGGTCGCGACCGTTGGAGGTGCCGGTCGTCATCACCATCTGCGTGATGCCGTCGAGGTCGTGGGCGGCCTTGGCGACCTCCGCGATCTGCGCGGGCGACTTCACCGCGATCGTGGAGCCCTGGCGCAGCGACTCCTCGATCGCGCAGAACCGGCAGCGCTGGTCCTCGTCGTAGCGCACGCAGGTCTGCACGACCGTCGTCGCCAGCACGCGGGCCGAGTGCAGCCGGGCGATCTGCTCGTAGGGGACCCCGTCGGCGGTGGTGAGGTCGTAGAAGCGCGGGCGGGAGATGGTCTCCACGCCCAGGCCGGTGTCGGCGCCGTCGAGCAGGAGCTTGCCGCCGGCGAGGGTGTAGGGGCTGCGGGGGTTGAGGGGGATGGCCGCGCCGACTCCGTCGAGCAGCAGGTGCCCGTCGTCGCTTGGTCCGGCTCCGGCCCGGCGGGAGACCGGCGCGTCGGCGAGCCGGATCCCCTGGATCGCCAGGTCCACGCGGGTGACGCTGGCAGTGCGGTCAGGGCTGGTGGTGCTGGTCGGCGCGGCCATCTCAGCGCCTCAGAGGTTGTAGACGGAGTTGATGATCGCGCCCTTGTTGGCGAAGTGGATCACCGCGTCCTGGACGTCGAGCGGGTGGCAGGGGATGACGCCCTCGATGAGGTCCTCCTCGCGCTGGCCGTGCAGGGCCATGCCGAACCGGCAGCACAGCACGGTGCCGCCCTCGGAGATGAAGGTCTTGATGGCGTCGTTCATGTTCTGGTTGCCCGGGAAGGCCACGTCGCCGGTCGTCGGGAAGCCACGGGTGTCGGCACAGGCGAGGGCGCCGGGGCCGTAGAAGTAGAGCGTGGCGTCGAAGCCCTTGCGCAGCGCCCGGGTCGTCTGGAGGACGGCCACGAACGACACCGAGGACTCGTGCGGGATGCCGTGGACGAGGGTGAGCCAGGCCTGGCCCTCGCTGGCCTGGTAGTCGGGGAAGAGCTTGGTGGAGCCGTAGAGGTTGGTGCCCTTGCCCTGGGAGGGGTGGGGAATCTCGGCCTTGGACTTCTCCATCGCGGCGAGGATCTCGTCGTCGAACACGGACATGTGCATCTCCTGGTGTCTCTCGAGGGTGGGGTGGCGCAGCAGGTGGTGCTGGTCGGTGGTGCCGGTCGGGTGGTGCCGGTCCTGCCTTCAGGACCCGTAGAGGGCCTCGAAGTTGCCCCGGAAGAGCGCGTCGGTGAGCTCGGGGTCGTCGGTGGCGGCGGCCAGCCGGGCGTGCTCGCCGGCGTGGTCGCCCCAGGGGGTGTCGGTCGCGAACAGGACGCGGTCGTGACCGATGCCGCGGCGCTGGATCTCCTGGCACAGCCACGCCGGCGCGAAGCCGATGGCCCAGGAGGTGTCGGTGTAGACCTGCAGCCCGCGCTCGATCCAGTCGAAGAAGCGGCCGCCGATCAGCTTCATGTGCCCGCTCATGCCGCCCCCGAGGTGCACGAGGTGGATGCGGGTCGTGGCGCCGTAGGCCTCGACGAGCCTCCCGATCTGGTCGACGTCGCTGGCGGCGCCGGGAGAGGTGTGCACGTGCACGACGAGGCCCTTCTCGGCGGCGGTCGTGAAGATCCGCTCCAGCTCCTCGACGGAGTCCTCGGCGTCGACGGCGCCCCCGAGCAGGAAGCTGGTCTTCAGCGCCGCGACCCCCTCCTCGCCGGCCAGCGCGAGGGAGGCGGTGTTGCGGTCGTGGTCGCTGCCCTTGGGGGAGACCCACAGCCCGCAGCGGACCCGGTCGTCGGCCTGCGCGGCCTCGAGGGCCAGATGGTTGAGGCCGAAGGCGACGTCGGGGTCGGGGACGCCGTAGTTCGGCAGCACCAGCGCGCGCTCGGTGCGCTCGGCGTCGAGGTCGTCGAAGAGCTCGGCGACGGTCTCGCGGGCGGTGGTGTCGGGGCTGATCGGCGGGCCGCCGTAGAAGGGGTACGACGGCAGCCGGCCGATGTGCCGGTGGGCGTCGTGGGCGGCGGTGGGCATGGAAGAAGTCCACTCGCCGGGTGTTTCAGGGTGGTTCCGGCAGGAATACGGGGTGCTACCCGGTGTGTAAGTTCGCCGTTACCCCGACGGGCCTGCCGGCCGCCTGCGTGACGGGCCGATGTCGGAGGTCGGGCACCATGGCTCCCATGCCGCGGAACCCCCACGCCCGCATCGAGATCGACGCGTCCCTGGACCGGGTGTGGGAGGTCATGCTCGACACGGCGTCGTACGGCGAGTGGAACCCGTTCGTGCTGCGCGCCGACTGCGCGAGGGCGGGCCGGAGCGACGCGCCCTGCGCCTGCTCGCCGACGGGTGCGAGCAGTCGCACCGCGACGACCGCTACCGCGTCGAGGACCCCGACAACGCCGACCTCGAGGACGTCGACCTCTGGCTCGTGGGCGAGTCGCCCGAGGGCCTCCCGCTGCTGCTCGTCGTGGCGCCGGTCGGCGGCAGCACGGCGGTCCTGCGCTACTTCCGCACTCTCGGCGCCGGACCGGCGCACAGCAACGCCCGCTACCTCGGCACCGCCGTGCTGGTCGAGGAGCTCGCCCGCCGCGGGGTCGTGGCTCGCTTCGCTCGCACCTCGAGTGGCGGAGGGGCTTGCCGCGCTCGCACCTCGACCGGCGGAGCGGCTCAGACCAGGCTGACCCAGTAGCCCCAGAACCGCTGGAGCACCAGGACGACCACGACGAGGTAGAGCCCCATCAGCACGACGGCGTGGTTCTCGGCGAGCACACCGACGGCGCGGCTGTCGGCCACCCGTCGGCCGAGGCGGCCACTGGTGAGGTTGGCGAGCGTGACGTACCAGAACGCCGGGATGACCACGGCCCACACGACCATGCAGTAGGGGCACAGGGCGCCGATGTCGTAGAGGCTCTCCTCGACCAGCCAGGCCACGAAGACCAGGCCGAGGGTGGCGCCGACCTGCAGGCCCAGCCAGTACCACCGCGGCAGCCGCGCGCCGGTCGCCAGCACCACGCCCGAGGTGATCAGCACGGCGAAGGCGACCAGGCCGATGAGCGGGTTGGGGAAGCCGAACAGCTCGGCCTGCTCGGTGCTCATGATCGAGCCGCAGCTGAGCACCGGGCTGATGCTGCAGGTGGGGACGTAGTCGGGGTCGGCGATGAGCGCGATCTTCTCGACGGTGAGCGTGAAGGCGGCCACGAGCCCGACGACCCCGGTGAGCGGCAGCAGCCAGCGCAGGGTGCGGTCGAAGAAGCCGGCGTAGTCGGTGGAGGGCGGGAGCCCGGGGTCCTCGTCCACGGGGAGGTCGTCGACGTCGTGCTGGGAGGTCACGGCTCGATCCTCTCCCCGAGCACCAGGGCCGGGTGTGCCGGGTCGCCGCACGAGCAGTCGCTGCAGCACACGGAGCCTGCCGGCTGCTCGCTGCCCGTCGCGGAGGCGGTGGGACCGCAGCAGCTCTCACCGCGCCAGGCCTCGCGCCCCTCCTTGACCGCGACCGCGGCGATCACCAGGCCGGCCACCGGGTCGGCCCAAGACCAGCCGAGGGTCGCGTTGAGCACCAGGCCGACGAGCAGCACCGCGGAGAGGTAGGTGCACAGCAGTGTCTGCGTGGAGTCGGCGACCACGGCGTGGGAGCCCAGCGCCCGGCCGGTACGCCGCTGGGCCCAGGACAGGAAGGGCATGACGCACAGCGAGGCGATCGCCAGCCCGATGCCGACCCGCGAGGTCTCCGGGTCGTGCCCGACCAGCAGTGCCCGGACCGACTCGAACCCGACGTACGCCGCCAGCGCGAAGAACGACAGCGCCATCAGCCGCAGGGCCTGGCGCTCCCGCGACTCCGGCAGCCGGTGGCGGAACTGCCACAGGATGATCAGACCGCTGGAGACCTCGACGACCGAGTCGAGGCCGAAGCCGACGAGCGCGACCGACCCGGCGACGATCCCGGCGGAGATCGCGATGACCGCCTCGACGAGGTTGTAGCCCACGGACACCCCGGCCAGCAGCTGCGCGCGGCGCCCCAGCCGGGCCCGCTCCTCGGCGGGGATGACAGTGGCGTGCACGTGGCCGCTCACGGCCGGGCCTCCGCCCGGGTGCCGGTGCGATGGGTCCCGTGGTCCGGGCACAGCGTCACGGCGTCCCCGGTGAGCGAGAGCAGCCGCTCGGCCACGGACAGCAGCGCGAGGACTTCGCTTTCGTACGACAGCGACCACAGCGTCGCTCGCCCCTGCGGACGTGAGGCCACCAGGCCGCAGTCGCGCAGGCAGGCCAGGTGCTTGGAGACCGTCGACTGGGCCAGGCCGAGGTGGCCGACCAGGTCGACGACGCGGTGCTCCCCGGTCAGCAGGTGCTGCAGGATCGTGAGCCGCGACGGGTCGGACAGGCCATGGAAGAGGCAGGCGGCCGCCGAGAGTGCCTCGGGCTCGGGGAGCGATACATCCGCCAGGCGCCCTGTCATCGTCATATGGCGATGAAAGCACTGGTAGTCGGTGCTGGTCAACCGTGCGCGTCGCTACGGTGGGCGCGTGCCCGACCCGCCTCCCGTCGCCCGGCCCTCCCGTGCGACGGCCTCGGCCCAGGACGGGCCGGCCCTCGTGAGCGTCACGGCGCTCCACCTCCCCGGCGCCGACCGGGGGGAGCTCCGCGAGGCCGCGCACCGGCTGGTCGCCGAGCAGGCCGGACGCCAGGTCGGGGGCCGGGCCGCGGGCCGGGTCACGCGGCTCTGCCCGCGCTGCGGCTCCGTGGCGCACGGGCGGCCACACGTGCGCGGCGCCCACCTCAGCCTGTCGTACGCCGACGGGCTGGTGCTCGTGGCGGTCGCGGCCGTGCCGGTGGGCGTCGACGTGGAGCCGGGCCGCCCCGACTGGGCCCGGGCCGAGGCGGTGCTGAAGTGCACGGGCGAGGGGCTGCACGGGCAGCCCGACGAGACCGGGCTGCACGTCCAGCCGCTGCCCCTCCCCGATGCCTGGGTTGCCGCCCGGGGCGCGACTGTCCTCCGGTTCAGCTCGGCAGGGCGGGCAGCTCCAGCTCCCGGAGCCACGGGGTGAGCAGCGACTCCACGTCGCTGCCGCTGACCGAGGCCGCGTGCTCGAGGAACTCCTCGGTCGTCACCGACGTCCCGGCGCGCGAGGCGACCCAGGTGCGCAGCACCTCGAAGAACGCCTCGTCACCGACCTTGACCCGCAGGGCGTGCAGGGCGCAGGCGCCGCGCTTGTAGACCCGGTCGTCGAACATCAGCTCCGGGCCCGGGTCGGCCAGCAGCAGGTCCTGCGGCTTGTCGGCCAGCCGGCCGTGGTGCTCGGCGGCCAGCTCGGCGGCCGGGGTCGACCCCGACTCCTCCGACCACAACCACTCGGCGTAGCAGGCGAAGCCCTCGTGCAGCCAGATGTCGCGCCAGTGCCGCAGGGTCACGGCGTTGCCGAACCACTGGTGCGCGAGCTCGTGCGCGATCAGCCGGACCGAGTCCCAGTCCTCGCCGACGATGTTGCGGCCGAAGGTCGACAGCGACTGCGACTCCAGGGGGATCTCGAGCTCGTCGGCGGTGACGACGGCGGCGTACCCGGAGAAGGGGTAGGGGCCGAAGAGCCGCTCGAAGGCGTCGACCATCTCGTGCTGTCGGGCGAAGCCGGGGGCGTCGAGGTCGGCGGGCCCCACGACCCGCACGGGCAGGCCGGACGCGGGCCGCCCGGCGGGCTGGTGGTCGACGTAGCGGCCGATCTGCACCGTGGCGAGGTACGTCGCCATCGGTTCGTCCTGCTCGAAGACCCAGGTCTCGGTGCTGCCACCGCGGCGGTGCTCACGCAGGACGCCGTTCGCCACGACCGTGTAGCCGGCGGTGACCCGGAGCGCGATGCGGTAGGAGGCCTTGTCGTCGGGCCGGTCGTTGCAGGGGAACCACGTGGGCGAGCCGTGCGGCTGCGCGGCGACGATGACGCCGTCGGTCAGCTCCTCCCACCCGGCGTCGCCCAGGTCGCGGGCGACCAAGGGGCGGGGGGAGCCGGAGTAGCGCACGACCACGGTGAGGGTGGTGCCGCGTGGGACCTCCTCGGCGAGGTCGAGCACCAGCCGGTCCGAGCGGGTGGCGAAGCGCTTGAGCCTCGCCCCGCTCACGCGCACCTTGTCGACCGACAGGTGCGCCAGGTCCAGGACCAGGCGGCTCGTCGCCAGCAGCACCTCGACCTCGAGCGTCGCGTCGCCGGACAGGCGGTTGCCCTCGACGGCATAGGCGAGGTCGAGGTCGTAGCGGCGGACGCCGAAGGAGAGGTCGCCGTGGCCGGGGAGGTAGGGGTCCGCGGTGGGCAGCTGCGACATCAGGCTCCCGTCCACGGGCCGATGGGGTTGCCGATCCACACGGTCTTGTCGGGCACCGACTCGCCCCTCATCACCAGTGACACCGGGCCGACCGTAGCGTGCCGCCCGATCGACGCGGCGGGCAGCACCACCGAGTGCGGGCCGAGCGTGCCGCCGCGCCGGATCCGGACCCGGTCGGTGGCCAGGACGCGGTCGTGGAAGAGATGGGTCTGGACGACGGTGCCGCGGTTGACGACGGCGCCGTCCCCGAGCTCGACCAGGTCGGTCTCGGGCAGCCAGTAGCTCTCGCACCACACTCCGCGCCCGATCCGCGCACCCATGGAGCGGAACCACCACGACAGCAGGGGGGTGCCGCTGGCCGCGCCGGCGAACCAGGGGGCGGCCAGCGCCTCCACGAAGGTGTCCGCGAGCTCGTTGCGCCACACGAAGGAGCTCCACAGGGGGTGCGAGCCGGCGGTGTGCCGTCCGACCAGCAGCCACTTCGCCGCGGACGCCACCAGTGCCGCAAGCACGCCCGCCACCACCAGCAGCGGGCCGGTCACGAGGACGGCGACCACCGGTCCCGCCGCGTCGAGGGCGGCGAGGACGAGCAGCGCGACCACCAGGTGCAGCAGCACCGTCAGGGTCACCGGCACGACCCGGGCAGCCTCGAACACCGCCCGCGCCACCCGCAGCCGGGCGGGAGGGGCGAAGGTGCGCGAGTCGTCGGAGTCCGCCGCGGCCCGCCGCAGGGTGGTCGGCGGGCTCCCCAGCCAGGACTCGCCCTTGCGGGCCGTGCTGCGCCGCGGGGCCGCCGAGAGCACCGCGACCAGCGCGCGCTTGGGGACCTTGCGCCCCGGGGAGGCCATGCCGGAGTTGCCGACGAAGGCCCGCTTGCCCACCTTCACCCTGTCCACCCGCAGCCAGCCCCCGCCGAGCTCGTAGCCGCCGATGAGGGTGTCGTCGGCGAGGAACGCCTGCTCCCCGACAGTCGTCATCGCCGGCACCATCAGCACCGTCGAGGCCTCGACGTCGTCCCCGATGCGCGCGCCCAGCAGGCGCAGCCAGTGCGGGGTGAGGGTGGAGGAGTAGAGCGGGAAGAGCCAGGTGCGTGCGTCGTCGAGGACCCGCATCGTCGCCCAGACCCGCAGCGCCGCCAGGCTCCGGACCGGGTGCACCCCGGGCTCGAGGCCGCGGCCGCACAGCCGCACGACGCCGAGCACGGCAGCGGCCAGGACCAGCCAGCCCAGCACCACGCCGGGCACCAGCCACGGCAGGAGTGCCGCCAGCAGGTCGCCGGGCCCCCGGACGGCGGCGAGGTCGGCGAGCAGCAGCGCCGCGGCGCCGCCGACGAGCACGGCCAGGGCCGGCAGCAGGCCCAGGAACAGCCCCGCGACGGCGTACGCCGCCAGCCAGGCGGGTGACCCGGACGGCCGGTCCGACCAGGGGCCGCGGGCGTCCTCGGAGACCAAGTGGGCGGGGGAGCCGGACCAGAACTCGCCGGCCGGCACCTCGCCCAGCACAGCCGACCCGGGCGCGACCTCGGCGTCCGTGCCGACGACGGCCCCCGGCCCGAGGGTGGACCGGGTGCCGACCCGGGCGCGCTTCCCGACCTGCACCGAGCCCAGGTGCACCACGTCGCCGTCGACCCAGTAGCCCGCCAGGTCGACCTCGGGCTCGATCGAGCAGCCCGCGCCGAGCCGGAGCCGGCCCGTGACGGGAGGCAGGGAGTGCAGGTCGACGTCGCGGCCGACCCGGCAGCCCAGCAGCCGGGCGTACCAGGTGATCAGCGCCGCCCCGGTGAGGGCCGTGGCGCCGAGCTGGTCCACGGCGCGCTCGGCGAACCACAGCCGCAGGTGCGCCCGGCCGCCTCGGGGATGGCTCCCCTCCTCGACGCCGGCGAGCGCCAGCCGCGCGACGCCGGCGGCGAGCAACATCCGGCTGGGCGGGGTCAGGAAGGCCAGGACCGCGGCGACCAGGACCCAGGTCGGCAGCCGGGGCAGCCACCCGAGGCCGTCGACGCCCGAGGCGACGGCGGAGGCCAGCGCCACCCAGGTCACCCAGCGCGGCGCCGCGAGCAGCCGCAGCCCCAGCACGCCCACCAGCTGGCCGGCCTGTGACTTCACCGGCACCGGTCGGATCTCGCGGTCCAGGACCCGGTCGTCGCCGGCGGCCAGGGTGTCGACGTACGTCGCCAGCGCGCCGAGCCGCGGGTGGTCGTAGATGTCGCCGACCATGACGTCGGGGTGGGTGCGGCGCAGCAGGGTCACCAGCTGGGCAGCGGTGAGGCTGCCGCCCCCCAGGTCGAAGAAGTCGGCGTGCGCGGAGTCGGGGGTGGCGCCCAGGACGTCGTGCCAGAGCCCGGCGATCATCGCGGCGGTGCCCTCGAGGCCCGTGCTGGCCGGGGTGGGGGACAGCGGCCACGGCAGGGCGTCCCGGTCGACCTTGCCGGAGGTGCGGGTGGGGATGTCGTCGACCACCGCGAGGCGGGGCACCAGCGCCGCCGGCAGGTCCGTGCGCAGCGAGGCCATGCAGGAGGCCAGGTCGAAGGCGTCGGTGACGGTCACGTAGCCGACCAGGAGGCTGTTGCCCGTGCTGGTGCGGCGTACGGCGGCGGCCGCACCGACCACCCCGGGGAGCCCGAGCAGGGCCGAGTCGATCTCGCCGAGCTCGATCCGGCGTCCGCCGATCTTGACCTGGTCGTCGGCGCGGCCGCCGAAGAGCAGGCCCGCGGGGTCGTGGACGACCAGGTCGCCCGAGCGGTAGGCCCGCTGCCACCCGAGGGTCGGCATCGGGGCGTACTTCTCGGCGTCCTTGGCCGGGTCGAGGTAGCGGGCCAGCCCGACCCCGCCGATGATCAGCTCGCCGGTCGCGCCGACGGGCACCGGGTGGCCCTCGGCGTCGACCACCGCCAGGTCCCAGCCGTCCAGCGGCAGCCCGATCCGGACCGGGCCCTCGGCCGTGAGCTGCGCGCCGCACGCCACGACGGTCGCCTCCGTCGGGCCGTAGGTGTTCCAGACCTCGCGGCCGGGACGCACGAGGCGCGCGGCGAGCTCGGGAGGCACGGCCTCGCCGCCCAGGATGAGCAGCCGGACCCGTTCCAGGGCCTCGTCGGGCCACAGGCTGACCAGGGTGGGGACCGTGGAGACGATGCTGACCCGGTTGGCGCTCAACCAGGGCCCGACGTCCATGCCGCTGCGGACCAGCGCGCGCGGCGCCGGCACCAGGCAGGCGGCGTAGCGCCAGGCCAGCCACATCTCCTCGCAGGAGGCGTCGAAGGCGACCGAGAGCCCGGCCATGACCCGGTCGTGCGGGCCGATCGGCTCGTCCTGCAGGAACATCGCCGCCTCTGCGTCGACGAAGGCCGCGGCGTTGCGGTGCGTGACGGCCACGCCCTTGGGCGTCCCCGTCGAGCCCGAGGTGAAGATGACCCAGCAGTCGTCCTCGGGCGTCGGCTCCTCACGCTCCCGGGGTGCGCGCTGCCCGCGCACGTCGACGGCGAGGTCGGCCCCCACCACCGCGGCGACGTCGGCCTCGCCGAAGACCAGCCGCGCCCGTTCGTCGGGGTCGTCGGCGTCCACCGGCACGTAGGCGGCGCCCGCGTGCAGCACGCCCAGGATCGCGACGTAGAGGTCTGTGGTGCCGCTCGGCAGCCGGATCCCCACCCGGTCACCGCGCCCCACGCCGCGGGCGGCGAGCTCGTCGGCGAGCTCGTCGGCGGCCTCGGCGAGCTCGGCGTAGGTCAGCCGCTCGGTGCCGCTGTCGAGGGCGGTGGCGTCCGGGCAGCCGGCCACCGAGGCGTGGAAGACGTCGACCAGGGTCCGGGGGGCCGGGGCCCGATCGCTGCGCAGGAGGCTCACGGGCGGCATCCAAGCGTTGCCAGGTGAACGGGACGTGCTGCGTCCGGCGTACGACGACGAAGGCCCCTCCCCCCGGGATCGCCGGGGGGAGGGGCCTGGGCCGTGCCGCACCGGCTCACGCCGTGCGGCACCCGCCACCGGGATCGGGCGGCGGAGCCTGCGTCGGTCGGGCCTCAGGCCGCGGAGGACTCCTCGAGGACGGGGTAGTCGGTGTAGCCCTCGGCGCCGCCGCCGTAGAAGGTGCTGGGGTCGGCCTCGTTCAGCTCGGCCCCACGACGCCAGCGCTCGGCGAGATCGGGGTTGGCCAGGAACGGGCGGCCCACGGCGACCAGGTCCGCGAGGTCCTCGGTGATCAGCTCCTGGACCTCCTCGAAGGTGGTCGGGCTGGCGAAGCCGGAGTTCAGGACCACGGGTCCGCCGAAGCGCCGCCGGAGGTCCTGGGTCAGCTCGCCGCGCGGGTCGGCCAGGATCGAGAGGTAGGCCAGGCCGAGGTCCTTGATGCCGTCGATCACGGCCTCGTAGGTCGCACGGGTGTCCTCGGCGTCCTCCTCGAGCACGCCCTGGATGTTGTGGGCGGGGCTGATCCGGATGCCGACCTTGTCGGCGCCGATCGCCTCGGCCACCGAGCGGGTCACCTCGACGGTGAGGCGGGCGCGGGCCTCGGGGGAGCCGCCGTAGGAGTCGGTGCGGGTGTTGCTCACCGGGGAGAGGAACTGGTGCAGCAGGTAGCCGTTGGCGGAGTGGACCTCCACGCCGTCCACACCCGCGGCCACGGCCTGCTTCGCTGCGTGGACGAACTCCTCGACGATCCCGGGGAGCTCGTCGGTCCCCAGGGCGCGCGGCTCCGGGTGCGGGAAGGAGCCACCGGCGGTGATCATCTCGCCGGGCGCGGCGATCGGGCTGGGCGCGACCGACTCGAGGCCGCCCTTGTTGTCCGGGTGCGCGACCCGGCCGGCGTGCATCAGCTGCACGACGATCCGGCCGCCCTCGGCGTGGACCGCCTCGGCCGTACGCCGCCAGCCGGCGACCTGCTCGTCGGAGTGGATGCCGGGCGTGCCGAGGTAGCCCTGGCCGACCGCGCTGGGCTGGGTGCCCTCGCTGATGATCAGGCCGGCGCCGGCGCGCTGGGCGTAGTAGCGGGCGTTGAGCTCGGTGGGCACGGTCTCGGGCGAGCGGTTGCGCGTCAGCGGGGCCATCACGAACCGCTGCGGGAGCTCCCAGGAGCCGACCCGGACGGACTGGAACACGGCGGAGTTGCTGTTGTCGCTCATGCAGGGTGGAACGTTCCAAGGGGTGTGGAACCTTCCGGATCCGTGCCGAGACGAGGCTCACGCCGGGAGGGGTGAGCAGGCGACAGCCGCCCGTCGCGGCCCTAGGGTCGGCAGCGTGAGCGAGAGCGCCTCCCCGTCGTACGCCGCCGCCGGCACGCTCCGCGAGCTCTGGCGCTTCCCCGTGAAGTCGATGGGCGGCGAGCAGCTGCAGGAGTCCCTGATCGGTTCGCGGGGCCTGCACGCCGACCGGATGTGGGCCGTGCGCGACCTGGAGCTCGACGCGGTCACGACCGCCCGCCGGCTGCCCGGGCTGCTGCTGTGCGCCGCCCGTTTCGAGACCGAGCCGCCCCCGGGGGTCGGGCCGGGCGACGTCGCGCACGTCGTCGTGACGTTGCCCGACGGCACCGAGATCGGCAGCCGCGACGGCGCCCGCCTCGGCGCCGCGCTCTCCGAGCTGGTCGACACCCGCGTCTCGCTCGTGCCGCTGCCACCGCTGCACGACAAGGCGGCCTACCGCGGGGTGCTGGCCTCGCAGAAGGACCTGCGCAAGCAGTTCGGCCTCGCCGAGGGCGAGCCGCTGCCGGACCTGTCGATGTTCCCCGTGCGCAAGCTGGCCGAGCTCGCGGTCTACGCGACGCCGGTCGGCTCCTTCGTCGACGCCTACCCCGTCCACGTCCTCACCACCTCCAGCCTGCGGGCGATCGCCGAGCACGCGGGCGCGGCCGAGGTCGACGTACGCCGCTTCCGCCCCAACCTCCTGCTCGACGGAGCGCCCGACGGGCTGGCCGAGCAGGCCTGGGTCGGCGGCACGCTGCGGGTCGGCGCGGCGGAGCTGCGCGCGGAGATCCCCACGGTCCGGTGCACGGTGCCGCTGCGCGAGCAGGCCGGAGGGCTCCCCGCCGACCCGGCCGTGTCGAAGGCGGTCTCGCGGGTCGGCGACCGGTGCCTGGGCGTCTACGCCGAGACGACCCGACCCGGCGTCGTGCGGGTCGGCGACCCCGTCTTGGTCGCGGTCCCCCGATTCCCGGGTGCCGTCGCGGCCTCGGTCGGCCGGGTCGCCGAGCGGGTCAAGCGGGGGGCGCTGCGCACGGGCAACCGGTTCCTGCCGCGCTGACCCGGCCGGCACGGTGGCATGTGCCGCACATGCAACGTAGCCTAGATGCATGACCATGATCCAGATCCGCCACGTGCCGGAGGACGTGCACCGCCGGCTCAAGGCGCGCGCGGCGCTCGAGGGCGTGTCGCTCTCCGAGCTCGCCCTCGCCGAGCTGCGGCGGTCACTGGAGCGGCCGACCCGGCGCGAGCTGCTCGAGCGGGTGGCTGGCAGGTCGGTCGAGACCGAGGGACCCACCTCGGCCGCGCTCGTCGAGGCGGGCCGGGCCGGCCGTTGATCGTGCTGGACGCCTCGGCCACGGTCGAGTGGCTGCTCGGTCGCGCCGGGGCCGACGACGTACGCCGGCACCTGCAGGACCCGGAGACGACCATCCACGCGCCCGCGCTCCTGGGGGTAGAGGTGGCCTCGGCCCTGCGCGGCCGCGTCCTAGCGAGGAAGCTCGACGCCGACCGCGCGAGGGCAGCGCTCGAGGACCTCGTGGACCTCGGCGTGGAGACCTACGACCCCACCGACCTGCTGCCGCGGGTGTGGGACCTGCGCGACAACGTCTCGGCGTACGACGCGGCCTACCTCGCGCTCGCCGAGGTGCTCGACGCTCCGCTCGTGACCGCAGACGCCCGTCTCTCGGGGGTGCCCGGGGTGCGGGCCGAGGTCGAGGTCGTCGCCTCGGGCGGGTAGCGCGACCGGGACAGGTCCTAGGGTCCCGGCATGGACACCAACCCCGCCCGCCCGGACGTCCCGCCCACCGTCGCCGCGTGGCACGCGCTCGCCGCTGCCCGCGACCCCGCCGGGCTCGATGCGCTGCTGCACGAGGACTGCGTCTTCCGCTCGCCGGCGGTCCACACCCCGCAGGTCGGCAAGGCCCTCACCACGGCGTACCTCTCCGCGGCCCTGGTCGTCCTCGGCCCGACCCTGACCTACCGGCGCGAGTGGTACGCCGAGGACTCGGCGGTCCTGCAGTTCGCGGCCGACCTCGACGGGATCGCCGTCGACGGGGTGGACATGCTCACCTGGGGCGAGGACGGGCGGATCACCGAGTTCGCCGTGATGGTGCGGCCCTTCAAGGGGCTGACGGCGCTGGTGGAGCGGATGGCGGCGGAGCTGTCGCAGGGTTGAGGGGTCCGTCCGGGTGGGTCGGGTGGGGCCTGCGCGGCCACGGCCTCCCGGGGGCGGTGGCGGTGCCGCGTGCCGGCCGACGGCGCCCCCTTCGTCGCAACCACCCGTCTCGTTCGTCCCTCACGAGCCGGGGGCCAGGCCCATCCACGCTCCTCCGGGGGCGCCGTCGGCCGACCCACGTCACCGCGGTCCGCCTCCGTCCGGCCGTGGCCGCGCACGCCCCACCCTCCAGCGGGTGTCCGGTGGCGGCCGTGGGTGGTCGAGCGGGCTGGTCCTTCGGGAGACGTGCGCCGGTTCGAGGAGCCTGGGTCAGCTGGGGAGGTCGACGTTGTGGCGGTGCAGCCAGCGGACGAGCTGGCGGGCGCCGTTCTCGGTGGGCATGACGCCGTGGACGAGGGTCGGCGGGAGGCCGGAGCTGGCCGGCCAGACGTGCCGGACCCAGCTGCCCTGGGTGGTGAGGCCGAGCCCCTCCTCCTGGCCGGGGTGGTCGGGGTCGGGCTCGAGGGTGACCAGCCAGAAGCGGGTGTCCTCGGCCTCGGCGCGGCGACCGCGCAGCCAGCCGGTCGCGACCTTGGCGGTGGTGCCGGCGTGGGTCTGGACGCCGCGCGCGCGGACGAGGTCGGCGATCCGGGCCGGGTCCTGGACCAGGGCCACGGCGGCGACGTCCTGGTCGGCGGCGATGGCGCGGGCCTCGCGGCGGGCCTCGGGGGTGGCGCCCTCGCAGGCGGCGCACCAGTCGGCGGTCGGGACGCCACGGCGGAAGCCGCGGTGGGCCGCGCAGAAGGCAGCACCGTCCTCGGCGCACCTCGCCAGCACGGACCCGCGGCACCGCGAGCCGTTGCTGAGGAAGAGCTCGCAGCGTCCGGTCATGCCTTCATGATCGGCCGGGGACGGCCCGGATGTAACGGGCCGGGCCTTCTGTTACCGAGCGGTGGAGGAGTGGACCAGACCAGTCCCGGTGGTGCGGGCTGGTGCCGGAATCCCCGGATATCAGGCTCTTCTGGCGGTTCGGGAGGGTTGCAACCCCTGACAACCGTCAGGAAGGCCTGATATCCGGGGATTCCCGCAGCCGCTGCCCACCCTCGCCCGTGCGGGGCTCAGTGGGCGGCGAGCTGGCCCTGCCGCCGGCGTACGGGGTCGGACAGCCAGGTACGCCGTGCCAGCACCACCCAGCACAGCACCGCGAGCGCCGACAGCAGGGCGGGGACGACGTAGCCCAGCAGGCTGGAGGCGACGGTGGAGGAGACGAAGGCGACCAAGTTGAGCACCACGTCGTAGACAGGCGCCACGAAGAGCCGGTTGGCCACGTGGGCGACGGCGATGAGCACCCCGCACCCGAAGGTGACCGAGAGCAGCAGGTTGACCATGCGGCCCATCCTCGCGCGGGGGCGGTCGCCGGCCGGGGCCGGGCGGGGCCGACTGCGGCGAGCGGCGGGCAAAGTCGGCCACACTGGAGGCGTGATCGACGCCCTGACCCGTCGCGGGTACGCCGCGCTGGGCTCGCGCTATCCCGTCGCCGTGGTCGGCGTGACGGTGGCCGAGTCGGTCGGGATCGCGGTCATCTCGGTGGCGATCATCGCCACGTTCTACCGTCCCGAACTGGGCGAGGTGGCCGCTGTCGCGGCGGTCGCAGCGCTCATGACGGCGACCTCGGTGGTGCTGGCGGCGTGGCGGGCCAGGGACGAGCGGCGGGGGCTGGGGGAGTGGATCCGGCTGACCCACCCGACCCCGCGGGAGACCGCGAAGGCGTGGGAGGTGGTGACGACGCTGACCCTGGAGCAGTACCGCCGGTCCTCGGCCGTCGTCGTGCTGCTCTCCGTCGTCCCCACGGGGCTCGCGGCCGCCGCGTGGTGGGACATCGGCTGGGGCGGTCTCGCGGCGGTGCTGCTGGCGGGCGTGATCCCCGGGCTGTACGCGACGGTCCTGTCCTACTCCATCGGCGAGCGGCTGCTGCTGCCCGTGGTCGAGCACGTGGCCTCGGCGCTGCCCGACGACTTCACGTTCTCCGCGCGGGGGCTGCCGCTGCGCAAGCGGCTGATGCTCGCGGTGCCGGCGTACACCACCACCTCCGCGGTGCTCGTGGGCGGTCTCGTGGGACTCGGCTCCGACGACGGGTCCCCCTCGGGGCGGCTCGCACTGACCGTCGGGGTGTCGATGGCGATCGGGCTCTTCATGTCCTTCGAGCTCACCGGGCTGCTCACCGGCAGCATCACCCGTCCGCTGCTGGACGTGCGGACCCAGCTCGCGCGGGTACGCGACGGCGACCTCGCCGCTCGCGCGCCGGTGCTGAGCAACGACGAGCTCGGCGAGCTGGCCCGCGACTTCAACACCATGGCCCGCGGGCTGGCCGAGCGCGAGGAGCTGCGCGAGCACTTCGGCACCTACGTCGACCGCGAGATCGTTCGGCTGATCCTGGCCGGCGAGGTGCCGCAGGAGGGGTTCGAGGTCGAGGTGTCGGTGCTCTTCGTCGACGTCCGCGGCTTCACGAGGTACGCCGAGCGCCGGCCGGCCCCCGAGGTGGTCGAGACCCTCAACGGGCTCTTCGCCGAGATGGTGCCGGTCGTCGAGGCCTACGGCGGCCACGTCGACAAGTTCATCGGCGACGGGCTGATGGCGGTCTTCGGCGCGCCCGCCCCGCAGCCCGACCACGCCGACCGCGCCCTGGACGCGGCCCGGATGATCCTCGACGCGGTGCACCTCGGCTCGACCGGCCTGCGGGTCGCCGCCGGCATCAACTCCGGCCAGGTCGTGGCCGGCCCGATCGGCGGCGCGGGGCGGCTGAACTTCTCGGTCATCGGCGACGTCGTCAACGTCGCCGCCCGGGTCGAGGCCGCCACCCGCGACACCGGCGACGACGTGCTGCTCACCGCCGCCACCCGCGACCTGCTCACCCGGCCACACGCCCTGGTCTCCCGCGGGGAGGTCGCGCTCAAGGGCAAGTCGCAGCCGGTCGAGGTCCTCGCGCCCGTCACCCGCCTCGCCGACGACGTCACCGTCGAGATCCAGCTGCCGACCCAGCCATCGACCCAGCCATCGACCCAGTCATCGGCGCAGCCATCGGTCCAGCCATCGGCCCAGCCGGTGCCCGGCGAGGTCCCCGGCGAGGCCGTGCCGGGGCACGCCGGGTGAGGCAGGGACGGCAGGCGGGGACCGGGCGTCGAGGCGGGGGACCCGGAGGCCGGCGTCTGACAGGACGTCCTGTCCGATCGGTGGACCCACCCGGACGACCCCTGGTGATCGGGGTCACAGCGATCTAGGTTCGAGGGCACGCACCCGGCGTACGCCGGTGACAGCGAACGACACCGAGGAGGATGCGTGCCCGAGCGGGAGACCTACGACTACGTGGTGGTCGGAGCCGGCAGTGCCGGTGCCGTGGTGGCCGCCCGGCTGACCGAGGACCCGCGCACCCGGGTGCTGCTGCTGGAGGCCGGTCCGCCGGCCGACGCCGACGAGGTGACGGTGCCCGCGGCCTTCCCCAACCTCTTCCGCACCAAGTGGGACTGGAACTACCACACCACCGAGCAGAAGCAGCTCGAGGGACGCCGCGCGCACTGGCCGCGGATGAAGGCCCTCGGCGGTTGCTCGTCGATGAACGCGATGATCTACATCCGCGGCAACCGGCACGACTTCGACACCTGGCGCGACGCCTACGGCGCGACCGGCTGGGGCTACGAGGACGTGCTGCCCTACTTCGTCCGCTCCGAGGGCAACACCCGCCTCGGCGGGCCGTACCACGGCCAGGACGGTCCGCTCCACGTCGAGGACCGCTCCTACACCCACCCGCTGACCAGCATGTGGGTCGAGTCGGCGGTCGCGACCGGCTTCAAGCCCACCGACGACTTCAACGGCGCGGAGCAGGAGGGCGCCGGGCTCTACCAGGTCACGTGCAAGAAGGGCCGTCGCTGGTCGACGGCCAAGGCCTACCTCGAGCCCGCGATGTCGCGCCCCAACCTCACGGTCCACACCGGCGCGCTGGCGCACCGGGTCGTGGTGGAGGGGGGTCGCGCGACGGGCGTGGAGTACGAGCTCGAGGGCACCCGCCGCACGGCGTACGTCGAGGCGGAGGTCGTCCTGAGCGGCGGGGCCGTCAACAGCCCCCAGCTGCTCATGCTGTCGGGCATCGGCCCCGGCGAGCACCTGCGCGAGGTCGGGGTGGACGTGCTCGTCGACCTGCCGACCGTCGGCGCCAACCTGCACGACCACCCGGCGCTGCCGATGGTCTTCCGCACGCGCGACATCGGGGACCTGCTCGACCACAACAACCTGGTGCAGTTCCTGCGGGCCAAGACCCGCGGCACCGGCCCGCTGACCTCCAACGTCGGCGAGGGCGGCGGGTTCTTCAAGACCCGCGACGAGCTGCCCGCGCCCGACCTGCAGGCGCACGTCGCGCCGAGCGGCTTCTGGGACAACGGCCTGCACGAGGCGACCGCCCGCTGCGTCACCGTCGCGCCGACGCTGGTGCACGTCGCCAGCCGCGGCTCGGTGCGGCTGCGCGGCACCGACCCGCGCTGGCACCCCGAGATCGACGCCGGCTACTACGACGACCAGGTCGACCTCGACGCGATGGTCGCCGGCATGCGGCGCCTGCTCGACACCGTGCACAGCGGCCCGCTGGCCAAGCACGTCGAGGACGGGCTGCTGCCCACCATGCGCGGCTGGGGCGTCGACCCCACCGACGCCCAGCTCGAGGCGCACCTGCGTGCGGAGACCCAGACGCTCTACCACCCGGTCGGCACCTGCGCGATGGGCTCCGACGAGCGCGCGGTCGTCGACCCCGAGCTCAAGGTGCGCGGCGTCGAGGGCCTGCGGGTCGCCGACGCCTCGGTCATGCCGATGGTCACCCGCGGCAACACCAACGCCCCCTCCATCATGATCGGCGAGAAGGCCGCCGACCTCCTGCGCGGAAGGACCGCCCGATGACCCAGCTCGACGACCGACCTGCCAGCACCGACTCCTTCACCTCGCTCAACCCCGCGACCGGCGAGGTCGTCGGCACCTACCCCGTCCACACCGCCGCCGACGTCGACGCCGCGGTCGCCCGCGCCCGCGCGTCGGCGTCGTGGTGGGAGGGCCTGGGCTTCGAGGGCCGCAAGGAGGTGCTCGACCAGTGGCGCGGGGTGCTGGCGCGTCGCGTCGCCGCCCTCGTCGACGTCGTGCACCGCGAGACCGGCAAGCCGCACGGCGACGCCCAGCTCGAGGCCGCGCTCGCCATCGACCACCTGGCCTGGATCGCCTCGCACGCCAAGAAGGTGCTCGGCCCCAAGAAGGTCTTCGCGGGGCTGCTGCTCGCCAACCAGGCGGCGTCCGTGGAGTACCGCCCGCTCGGCGTCGTCGGCGTCATCGGCCCCTGGAACTACCCCGTCTTCACGCCGATGGGCTCCATCGCCTACGCGCTGGGCGCCGGCAACACCGTGGTCTTCAAGCCCAGCGAGCTGACCCCCGGCGTCGGCCACTGGCTGGCCGACAGCCTGCGCGAGGTCGTGCCCGGTCACGACCTGCTCCAGGTCGTGACCGGCTTCGGGGAGACCGGCGCGGCGCTGTGCCGCGCCGACGTCGACAAGATCGCCTTCACCGGATCCACCGCCACCGGCAAGCGGGTCATGGCGGCCTGCGCCGAGCGGCTCACGCCGGTCGTCATCGAGGCCGGCGGCAAGGACGCGATGCTGGTCGACGAGGACGCCGACATCGAGGCCGCCGCCGATGCCGCCGCCTGGGGTGCGTTCTCCAACGCCGGCCAGACCTGCACCGGCATCGAGCGGGTCTACGTCCACGACAAGGTCCACGACGCCTTCCTCGACGCCCTCACCCGGCGCGCCCGCGAGGTGCGCTCTGGGCACGACCCGGCCGCCCAGTACGGCCCGATGACCATGCCGTCCCAGCTCGACGTCGTACGCCGCCACGTCGACGACGCGCTCGCCAAGGGCGGCCGCGCGGTGGTCGGCGGGCCCGAGGCGGTCGGTGACCGGTTCGTCCAGCCGACCGTGCTCGTCGACGTGCCCGAGGACTCCGAGGCCGTCTGCGAGGAGACCTTCGGCCCGACCGTCGTGGTCAACCGCGTGCGGTCGATGGACGAGGCGATCGAGCGGGTCAACGTCGGGAAGTACGGCCTGGGCTCCTCGGTCTTCTCCGCCTCCCGCGGCGAGGAGATCGCGAGGCGGCTGCGCACGGGCATGACCGCGATCAACTCGGTCATCTCCTTCGCCGCCGTGCCCGGCCTGCCCTTCGGCGGCGTCGGCGACTCCGGCTTCGGCCGGATCCACGGCCCCGACGGGCTGCGGGAGTTCTGCTACGCCAAGGCGGTCACCCGCACCCGCTTCAAGGCCCCGCTCAACCTCACCACCTTCGAGCGGACCGCCGAGCAGGACGCCCAGGTCGCCACCCTCCTCGCCGTGCTCCACGGCCGGGCCACCCAGCTGCCCAAGCGGCCGCTGCGGGTGCGGAGGCACAAGAACCTCTGATCTGTCTGGTGCTCGACAGACACGACGCCGAGCCGGCCCGTCCTTCCGGACGAGGTGCACGGAAGGACGGGGCGGCTCGGCGACCTGGCGGTCGGTCCTGACAGAGTCGGCGGCATGGGTCTCGACGGGCTGACGACGTACGACGTGGGGCGCGTGCGCGCGTGGTTCCCCGGGATCCGGGGAGGGCTGGCCCGCTTCGACTCACCCGGCGGCTCGCTCGTCGCGCGGCAGGTGGCCGACGCGGTGCACGGCGCCATGACCGCCGGGCTCAACCAGCGCGGGACCCTCCACGAGCATGAGCGGCGGGCCGAGTCCGTGGTGCAGGAGTGCCGCGCCGCCCTGGGCGACCTGCTCGGCACCGACCCGACCGGCGTGGTCCTCGGTCGCTCCGCGACGGCCCTGGTCATGCAGGCCGCTGCGACCCTGGCCCAGGGCTGGGGCCCGGGCGACGAGGTCGTGGTGTGCCGGCTCGACCACGACAGCAACATCCGGCCGTGGGTGATCGCCGCCGAGCGCGCGGGTGCGACCGTGCGGTGGCTGGGGATCGACCCGGTGACCGGCGAGGTCGACGACGTGGCGCCGCTGCTCACCGACCGCACCCGGCTGGTCGCGGTCACGGGCGCCTCGAACCTCGTCGGCACCCGACCCGACGTCGCGGCGATCGCTGCCGCGGCGCACGCGGTCGGGGCGCTCGTGCACGTCGACGCCGTCCACCTGACCCCGCACGCACCGGTCGACCGGGTCGCGCTGGGGGCGGACCTGCTCACCTGCTCCCCCTACAAGTTCTTCGGCCCGCACCTCGGCGCCCTGGCGGCCGACCCCGCGCTGCTGGGGACGCTGCGCCCGGACAAGCTGCTGCCGTCCTCCGACGCGGTGCCCGAGAGGTTCGAGCTCGGCACGCTGCCCTACGAGCTGCTCGCCGGCACGACCGCCGCCGTCGACGTGATCGCCGACCTGGTGCCGGGCCGCGAGTCCGACGCCGAGCCGGGGTCGCGCCGCGAGCGGGTCGTGGCCTCGATGACCGCGCTGGCGGCATACGAGGCGGGGCTGCTGGCGCACCTGCTCGACCGGCTCGCCGCGATGCCGCACGTGACGGTCCACGGGCGGCCGGCCCGCCGCACGCCGACGGTGCTGCTCACCGTCCCCGGCGTCGCGAACACCGAGGTCGCTCGGCACCTCGCCGAGCACGGGGTGGTCGCGCCGCACTCGTCGTTCTACGCGCTGGAGGCCTCGCGGGCACTGGGCCTCGGGGACGCCGGCGGGGTGCGGGTCGGGCTCGCGGCGTACACCACCCGGGACGAGGTCGACCGACTCCTGACCGGGCTCGCCAGCCTCGGCTGACCGTCTCCCGTCGCGCCGGCGCGACGGGACGTCATACGACCTGCCGCGGGGGACGTCCTGCCCGTATGACGTCCCGCGCGGCGGGGCGGCGGGTGCGCGAGGCACAGCACTCAGCGGCGAGGGAAGGTGAAGACCGTGTGCACCCCGGGGCTGAAGGCGACGTGGTCCGGGGGCCGCTCGGCGAGTCCGGGGAACCCGGCGACGGCCAGGAGCGAGTCGTCGAGGGAGACCAGCCGGGCCTCGTGCAGCGGCCAGGGGTCGTGGGCGTTGCGGACGTAGAGGCGCTGCCGCGCGACGGTGGTGTGCAGCGCCCACCGGGCGGTGAGGAAGACGTCGAGCGGGGTGGGGGCGCGGCGCTCGCCGACCTCGAGCTCGATCCGGGTGGCGGCCGGTCCGCCGGGCGGCGCGGGCCAGCGCACCGTGGAGGCCCAGGTGTGCCGGGTGCCGCCGGCGACGGGTCGGTGGGTGTGACGCATGCGGGCCCAGCGGTACGGCGTGCCGAACCCGAGCCGGGCCGCGGCGGTCACGACGAGCCGGTCGCAGTCGAGGCTGAGGAAGACCACGCCGCGGCGGCCCTGCTCGTCGACGGAGTAGACCCGGACGTTGGTCTCCAGGAACGTGCCGAGCCACGGGACCGCCGGGCCGCGGCCGAGCCCGGCGTCGACCATGGTGAACGGCACGAGCCCGACGTAGGTGCGCCCGTCGAGGGTGTCGGGGCGCACCCCGCGCGGCAGCAGCGGAGCGACCTGGACGGGGTCGACGGCCCAGTGCACGAAACCGACGTCGCGCCAGTCCTGCGACATCAGCGCCCGCCCGGGCAGCGGCGGCGGCCGGTCGTCGGGGCGCCTCATGCGCGGGTGGGGCAGAGGAACGGGGTCAGCGGCACGCCGGCTCAGCCCTCGCCACGGATCAGTCGCAGCCGCTCGGGCTGGGGGCGCTGGTGGCCGAGCTCGCCGCCGATCCGTCCGCCGTAGGGACGGCCGTGGTCGGCGTACTCCTCGCGCGCGAAGGCCAGGCAGTGCTCCCCGAGCTCCAGGCGCGTGCCGGTGCGCAGCAGGCCCTGCTGCACCCGGGCGCCGTGCACGCGGACCTCCCCGTCGACGGCCTCGGCCACGAACTCGTCGTCGTCGTCGTGCACGACCAGGCAGTGGTGGGCAGCCAGACCGGGCAGCCGGATGTGGCAGTCCTCGGCGGAGCCGATGAGGAAGGTGTCGCCGCAGTCGCCGGCGAGGGAGTAGATCGTGCGTCGCGTGTCGGGGCCGGCGAGGTCGGGCACGACCACGAGCCGCGGGCTGCCGCCGCGGGCCGGGTCGTGGGTGCCGGTGACGTGCCGAGGCCGGGCGCCGAAGGTCGGCAGGAGCGGCGAGAGGGTCGGCGGCGGTGCCGAGAGCAGGCTGGGGAGGACCGGCTCGCGGCCCTGGGCGCGCGCCTGGGCGGCGGTCCAGAGGCCGCGGAGGCTGCCGACGCGCAGGTGGCGCGAGCGGGTCAGCCGGCGCTGCCACCAGGGGGCGCGCACGTCGCCGAGGCGCACCAGCGTGGAGCGCCCGTCGGTGACGCGGACCTCGAGCCGGCGGGCGGCGAGCTCGTCGGCGACGTACCGCACGGCCGCGGCGTCACCGGCGCCGGCGAAGGCCCCCGGGTCGTCGATGCGCAGGGTGAGCACCTGGCCGCTGCCGGTGAGGTGCCCGTCGATGCGCTGGCCGTCGGCGTCCTCGACGCGGAAGCAGAGGTCGGCCTCGACCGAGGTCCTCACGACCGGTCCGCGGTGCCGCGCGTCGTGACGTCCGAGGTGGTGACGGCGATGGTGCCGGAGAGCTTCCAGGTGGCGCGCGGCGAGGTCGGGCCGGTGTCGCGCGGGACCTCCACGACGACGTCGTCGAGGTGGTAGCGGATCTCGGCCTCCCGGCCGGTCAGGAAGTCCCACATCTTGCGGCCGAGCGCCGTCCAGTCGACGACGTCCTCGTCGGGGGTGCCGTCGATGGACTGCCGGTCGATGTGGATCTGGGGTGCCTGGGTCATGACTGCCTCCGGAG
The DNA here is from genome assembly GCA_009701885.1 of Actinomycetota bacterium. Classification (GTDB taxonomy): domain Bacteria; phylum Actinomycetota; class Actinomycetes; order Propionibacteriales; family Nocardioidaceae; genus Nocardioides. The sequence continues at coordinate 26,245 of WLJH01000016.1, read as the reverse complement.
GTCGGTATCTCAACAGTATGTTGAGATCAGTCACTCCACCATGAACCTGTTGTTGAGGTCCTGCCTCACATGCAGGGGTGAGGGCCGGGAGCCCAACGGGGTACGCCGAGCGGGCAGCTCTTCCACGAAGCCCTGCCCGCTCGGCCACCCCTGTGACGGTCAGCCCTCGAGCAGGGCCTCCATCTCGGCGATCTCCGCCTCCTGGGCCTCGATGATCTCCTCGGCGAGCGCCACGGCCTCGTCGTACTCGCCCTCGGCGACCTCGACCTCGGCCATCTCCACGGCGCCCTCGTGGTGCTCGATCATCATCGAGAGCCACATCTGCTCGAACGCCGAGCCCTGGGCCGCCTCGAGGTCGGCCATGTCCTCGGCGCTCATCATCCCGGTCATGTCGTCCATGTTGTCCATGTCCATGTCGCTGTGGTCCATGTCGGACATGTCGCCCGAGCCCATGCCGCTCATGTCCCCGAGGTCGGGCACCGGCTGGTCCCAGTCCTCCAGCCAGCCGGTCATCTGCTCGATCTCGGGGGCCTGGGCGGCCTCGATGCGCTCCATCAGGTCGGCGGTCTCCGGGGAGATGTCGCGACCCTCGGCCATGTCGACCATGACCAGCGCCTGGGCGTGGTGCGGGATCATCTGCGAGGCGAAGTCGACGTCCGCCTGGTTGAACCCGGCGTCCGCCGGGATGTCGGCGGCGGTGCCGGTGTCGTCGTCTCCGCCGCAGGCGGTCAGCAGGACGGGTGCGCCCAGGGCCAGGGCCAGGGCGGCGAAACGGGTGCGTGCGTGCATGGTGGTTCCTCTCGGTACGTGTCGGTACGGCTCGTGCTGTGGGGTGGTCGTGCCGCGGTGGCCCTCACGGGCGCGCGGCGGGCACCACCCTCAGCAGCGGAGGACCGACAGTGCGTGGAGGTCGGGAGGGCGCAGGACGCGCCGGGTCGCCGCGCACGGCGTCGCCAGGTTCGGGACATCGGCGCGTAGGACCGACGGTCGGTGCCACTCCCCGCCCAGGAGCAGCAGCCCCGCGGCGGTGAGCAGGATGGTCAGGCACAGGGTCATCAGCACCTCGGACACCTGCCGAGGCAGCGGGGCGGCGACCTCGCCGGCGCACGATCCCGGGCACGAGGCCTGGACCGCGTCGCCGTACGACGCGTGCCCCGCCGCGGCGTGGGCGTCCTGCACCTCGGCGGTGTGCCCGCTCACTGCGCCGGCGTGCCCGTCGGAGGCGTGCACCTGTCCGGCGTGCGCGCTGTGAGCGCCCACGCCGTGCATCAGCAGCAGCCCCAGGAGGGCTGCGGCGAGTGCGAGCACGCGACGGACCACGGCTCCATCCAAGCGCGCGGCACAACCGCCCCAGGGTCGGGGGTCTCTCCACGGACCCCGGGGCGCCCATTCCGGGTGGTCAGCCTTACCAGCCGGGCACGGACTCCAGGGTCCGCCCGCGGTCGGTGCTGCGTCGCAGCCCCTCCCCGTCGAGGACCCACACGGTGCCGTCGGGTCCCACGGCCATCGCCTGCAGCCCCTCGCCCGCGCGGGCGCCGGAATCCTCCCAGGACCCGTCGGCGAGGCCGGTCTGCAAGGAGCCGTCCGCCGCGACCCCGAGGGTCGTGCCGTCGCTGAAGAAGTCCACCAGCAGCAGCCGGGGTGCCTCCGGCACGGGGTCGAAGGTGCGACCACCGTCCTCGCTGGCGACCAGCACGCCCTGGCCGGTGGTGCCGAGGAAGCGGGCGGAGGCCGGGTCGGCGGCGAGGTCCAGGAAGCCGTCGGGTGCGTCGACGTCCTCCCACTGCTCCCCGTCGGGGCTCAGGCGCAGCTGGCCGGTGTTGGCGTCGTAGCCGACCACCCCGTCGTCGTCGGCGGCGAGGGCGTGGAAGTCGGCCTCGCCGGCCAGCGAGACCGGCTCCCAGCTGCGTCCGCCGTCGTCGGAGCGGATGAGCCCCAAGGACGACGGCCCGTCCTCGCCGCGGCCGGGGTGCCCGGACCCGTACAACGTGCCGTCGGGACCGATGGTGAAGCCCATGAAGTCGGCCGTGGACCCGCTCACCCGCTCCACGCCGTCCTCGGTCCAGGCACCCAACCCCTCGTGTGTCGCGACGAAGACCCGTTGCGGGTCCTCGGGGTCGACCGCGAGGCCGTGCACGTGCGTGACGTCCAACGGCTGGCCGGGCTCGGCGTCCGGCGCCTCGGAGCAGGCGGCCAGAGCGAGGAGCGGGGCGAGCAGGAACGCGGTCCGGGCGCGGCGGCGGCCGGGAGCGTGCCGGGGGCGGGTCACCGCTCGCGGGCGCCGTACAGCAGGTCGGCGTAGTCGGGGTGCTTGTCGATCCAGCCCTTGATGAAGGGGCAGGTCGCGATCACCTCGCGCGGACCCAGGGGCTCCTCGCCGGCCCGCACCGCGTCGAGCGCCCCGCGGGCCAGGGCGGAGCCGACACCCTTGCCCTCGAACGCGGGGTCGACCTCGGTGTGGGTGAAGACGATGAGTCCCTCGGCCAGCTGGTACTCCGCGAAGCCGGCCAGCTCCCCGCCGAGGTGGGCCTCGAAGCGGGTGCGGTCCGGGGCATGCGTGGTCGCGACGTCGCTCATGAGGCCACGGTAGCCGCGCGTCACAGCGGCCGCCCGTGTCGAGCCGCGGGGACGCTCGTTGACCCGGCATGCGTCGTACGCCGCTCGCCACCGCCCTGCTCTCCCTGGCAGCCCTGCTGCTGCTCCTCCCCGCGCTCACGCACGCACCGGCCCAGGCCGGCGAGCGCGAGGACGCGACCTGGACCGAGGTGTACTTCCAGACCCCCGACGGCACCACGCTGCACGCCGACGTCCTGCGCCCCGCGGGGCTCGCCGACGACGTGGAGACCCCGGTCGTCCTCACCGTCAGCCCTTACACCAGCCACTCCGGGGGCGCCTCGGCCCCCGACCCGACGGGCGAGCCGCCGAGCGAGCGGTTCTACGACTTCCTCGACCTCACCGACGCGCTGGACGAGGGCTACACCTACGTGATGGTCGACCTGCCCGGCACCGGGGGCAGCGGTGGGTGCAACGACTGGGGTGGGCCGGCCGAGCAGGGTGCGGTCGAGGTGGCCGTGGAGTGGGCCGCGGACCAGCCGTGGTCGACCGGCAAGGTCGCGCTCATCGGCAAGTCCTACGACGCCTGGACCGGGCTGATGGGTGTCTCGCGGCGCCCCGACGGACTCGAGGCCGTGATCGCGATGGAGCCGGTCTTCTCGGGCTACTCCTACCTCTACAACCGCGGCGTGCGCTTCGCGAACTCCGTCGGCACCCCGGTGGTCTTCCAGGCCAACGACCTGTTCCCCGGCTCGCTGGCCGATTCCCCGGAGTACCAGCTGACCGGTGCGCCCCGCACCCCGTGCCACGCGCTCAACCTCGTCCAGCAGCAGGACGACGTGGAGGGCTCAGCGTTCTGGGTCGAGCGCGACCTCGTGCCGACCTCCCGCGGGTCGCGGCTGCCGGTGCTGCTGACCCAGGGCTTCCTGGAGACCAACACCAAGCCCGACCGCGCCTTCGACTACTGGTCGGGGCTGCGCGGCGCCCACAACATCGGGTGGTTCGGCCAGTTCGACCACGTCCGCGGCTGGGAGACCGACGCCGAGGGCCGCCCCCAGGTCGGCCGCGACCCGGTGGTCTTCGCCCGTCAGGTCGAAGCGTTCCTCGACAAGCACCTGCGCGGCGAGCGCGGACGGTCCGTACGCGCCGCCCGACCCGGGGTCCAGGTGCAGGACAACCTCGGCCGGTGGCGCCGCGAGGCGGTCTGGCCGCCGGCCGACGTCCGCTCCCTCCGCACGGTCCTCGAGACCGGCTCGTACGCCGACGACGGGGCCAACACCGCCACCGGGCCGGACGCGGGCCAGGGCGTCTGGTCGGTCTCCGCGCCGCTGCGCCACCCGGCCTGGGTCGCCGGCGAGCCGGTGCTGGACGTCACCGTCACCACCTCGGTGCCGCGCACGAACCTCGTCGGGCTCGTCTACGACATCGCACCCGACGGCTCCGCGACGGTCCTCAGCCGCGGCACGCAGCTCGTGCGGGACGCCGGCACGACGGCGTACTCGCTGCCGCTCTACGGCCAGGACTGGCGCCTGGCCCGCGGCCACCGGATCGGGGTGCTGCTCACCGGTGCCGACGCCGGCTGGTGGGTGCACGCCCCCACGGGCTCAGAGGTCGTCGTGGACGAGGCCGCGGTCCGGCTGCCGTTCCTGACCCGCGAACGCACCCGCTTCCTGGCCGGCGGGTCGACGCCGCGGCTCGAGGCGCACCTCGCCGACACCGCCACCGTGCCGGCCGAGGTGCTCGAGGGGTCGCGGGTGCGGTTCCGGGTGGCGCGGCTGCGCTGACGGCTGGTTCGTCGTCACGACCCTGCCCCGGCCTCACCCGATCCGCTCGCGCACGTGGTGCCGCCCGATCGGCAGCACGATCGGCTTGCCCGAGACCGGGTCCTCGACCACCTGGCACTCCATGCCGAAGACGTCACGCACGACGTCTGCGGTCAGCACCTCGGCCGGGTCGCCGTTCGCGTGGATGCGGCCGGCACGCACGGCGACCAGGTGGTCGGCGTACCTCGCGGCCAGGTTGAGGTCGTGCAGGACCATGACGATGGTCGTCCCGCGTTGCCGGTTGAGGTCGGTCAGCAGGTCCAGCACGTCGACCTGGTGGGCGACGTCGAGGAAGGTCGTGGGCTCGTCGAGCAGCAGCAGGTCGGTCTGCTGGGCCAGGGCCATTGCGATCCACACCCGTTGGCGCTGCCCGCCGGAGAGCTCGTCCACGCAGCGGTCGGAGAGCCCAGCCGTGTCGGTGAGACGCAGCGCTTCGGCCACCGCCTCGTCATCCGCCGCCGTCCACCGCGCCAGCATGCCCTGGTGCGGGTGGCGACCGCGAGCGACCAGGTCGGCCACGACGATCCCCTCCGGCGCGATGGGGGACTGCGGCAGCAGGCCCAGGGTGCGTGCCACCTGCTTGGTGGGCATCGCGTGGAGGTCCCTGCCGTCGAGCACGACGTGGCCCGCGCGCGGCTTCAGCAGCCGGGCCATCGCGCGCAGCAGGGTCGACTTGCCGCAGGCGTTGGCGCCGACGATGCAGGTGATCCGGCCCGGCGCCACGTCGAGGTCGACGTCCTCGACGACGGTGCGCTCGCCGTACCCGAGAGTGACACCCTCGACCCTCAACCGGTGGCGTGGGGCGGTGGTGGTGGGGGAGTCGGTCACAGCGAGCCTCCGGCGCGGTGGGTGCGGACGAGCAGGTAGACGAGGTACGGCGCTCCGAGCACGCCCGTGACGACCCCGACGGGGTAGCGGGCGTCGAAGGCGAACTGCCCGGCCAGGTCGGCGGCGAGCACCAGGGTCGCGCCGACCATGGCAGCGGGGACCATGAGCGAGCCACCCGGGCCGACCACGCGCGCCGCGATCGGCCCGGCGAGGAACGCCACGAACGCGATCGGCCCTGAGGCGGCCGTGGCGAAGGCGATGAGCACGACCGCGGTCACGATGCAGAGCAGCCGGGTGCGCTCGACGCGGACGCCGAGCGCGGCGGCGGAGTCGTCCCCGTGCTGGAGCAGCTCGAGGTTCCTGGCCTGGCGCAGCAGGAGGGGTGCGACCACTACGAAGGCCAGCGCGAGCGGGCGGACCTGCTCCCAGGTGGCGTTGTTGAGCGAGCCGGTCAGCCAGCGCATCGCGACCTGGAGGTCCCACTGGGCGGCGCGCACGATGACGTAGGCGACGACGCTGTCGAGCATCGCGGCGATGCCGATGCCGATCAGCACCAGCCGCGTCCCGACGACCCCGTCCTTGAAGGCCAGCAGGTAGATCAGCAGCGCGGTCGCGAGGGCGGCGGTGATGGCCACGACCGACGTCATCGTCTCGGACAGCTCGAGCAGGACGAGGCCGACGACGGCTGCGGCGCTCGCGCCGGAGCTGATGCCGATGACGTCGGGTGCGGCGAGGGGGTTGCGCAGCATCGTCTGGAAGGTGACGCCGCCCAGGCCGAAGGCGATCCCGACCAGCAGCGCCATGGTGGCGCGCGGAAGTCGCAGGACACCGACGGTGAAGGAGGCGCCGGGCACCGTCTCCCCGCGCACCACCGCCCACACCTCGGTCGGGCTGTAGAAGGTGTTGCCGACCATCAGGCTGGTGCAGAACAGGGCGACCACGAGCAGCGTGAGCACCGCCACCACGCTCCCGCGGCGGCGACGTCGCGCGCGACGGCCACGCGTGACGTCGGCGGCCGTGAGCCCGGTGGGGTCGAGCAGGGAGGTCACAACGCACGCACCTTCTGTCGTCGCACGATCCAGATGAAGACGGGGGCACCGAGCAGCGCGGTCACGATGCCGACGTCGAGCTCGGCCGGCCGCGCCACCAGTCGGCCTACGACGTCGGCGGCGGTGAGCAGCGTGGCCCCGGCGACGGCGGAGAACGGCAGCAGCCACCGGTGGTCGGTGCCGACGAGCAGCCGGCACAGGTGCGGCACCGCCAGGCCGACGAACCCGATAGGGCCGGCCACGGCGGTGGCGGCGCCGGCCAGGGTGATCGCCCCGACGGCGGCCAGGAGCCGGGTGCGGCCGACCTTCTGGCCCAGTCCTCGGGCCAGTTCGTCGCCGAGCGCCAGGGAGTCCAACCCCCGTGCCGCGGCGAAGGACACCAAGGCGCCGACGACCAGGAACGGCAGCACCTGCAGGGTCCTGGCGGTCTCTGCACCCCCGACGCCGCCGATCTGCCAGAACCGGAAGGAGTCCATCACGTCGATACGGGGCAGCAGGATCGCGCTGATGAGCGAGGTGGACGCAGCCGACGTGGCCGCGCCGGCCAGCGCCAGCTTGAGGGGCGTCGCGCCGCCCCGGCCGAGCGAGCCGACGGCGTACACGAAGGTGGCGGCGCAGGCCGCCCCCGCGATCGCGACCCAGGTGTAGGAGGTGGGGTCGGAGAGGCCGAGGAAGGCGATGCCCGAGACCACGAAGAGCGCTGCCCCGGTGGTGACGCCCAGGATGCCGGGGTCGGCCAGGGGGTTGCGGGTCACGCCCTGCATCACGGCGCCCGACACCCCCAGGGCCGCGCCGACGAGCATGGCCAGCACCGTGCGAGGCACCCGCTGGGCGACGGCGGCCTCGGCGATGGTCGCGGTGTTGCCGGTGACGCCAGACCAGATGTCCTGGAGCCCCACGGCGCGCACCCCGAATGCGACCGAGGCTGCGCCGGAGAGCGCGAGCAGGGCCAGGCCGAGGAGCACCCACAGGGCGCGCGTCGGCACCGGCCGCCGCAGGGAGGCGGCGGCCGGTGCCGACGGGTCGCTGTCGAGGAGCGTCACGACGGGCGGCTCAGCCCTCGAGGGGCGCGGCGAGCAGGTCGAGGTAGTCGTCGAGGTTGAACGTGATCGACAGCGGGGTCGGGTTCGCGGCGGCGGCCAGCGGGGTCGCGTCGGGCAGGACGGCGATCGCGCCGTCGCGCACGGCCGGGATCTTCGAGAGCAGCGGGTCCGCGCGCACCTCGTCGACGAAGGCCTCGTCGCCGTACGTCACCAGCAGGTCGACGTCGTCGAACGCGTCCGCCTGCTCGGCGCTCACCGTCGTGTAGAACTCGTCGGTCCCCTCGGAGGCCTCGGCGACCAGGTCGGGGGTGTCCATGCCGTAGGCGGTGAGGAAGGCGGGGCGGGTGTCGAGGGAGGTGTAGAAGCCGACCTGGCTCAGGTCGGTGGGGTCGAGGTAGCTGAAGACCACCTTCTTGTCCGCCAGCACCTCGTGCTCGGCGAAGGCCTCGGTGACGGTCGCGTCGAGCTCCTCGACCAGCGCCGCCCCCTCCTCGGCCATCCCGATGGCCTCGGAGTTCATCAGGATCATGTCCTGGTAGGAGGTGCCCCAGGCGTTCTCGGGGTAGGCGACGACCGGGGCGATCTGCGAGAGCGTGTCGTACTCCTCCTGCGTGAGGCCGGAGTACGACGCCAGGATGACGTCCGGCGCCGTGTCGGCCACCGCCTCGAAGTCGATGCCCTCGGTCTCGTCGAAGAGGACCGGGGTCTCGGCCCCCAGCTCCTCGAGCTCGGCCTCGACCCAGGGGAGCACGCCGTCGCCGTCGTCGTCGCCCCACGTGGCCTTGCTCATCCCGACCGGGACCACGCCGAGCGCGAGGGGGACCTCGTGGTTCATCCAGGCGACCGAGGCGACCCGTTCGGGGCGCTCCTCGATCACGGTCTCCCCGAAGGCGTGCTCGATCGTGACGGGGAAGGCGTCGGTCCCGTCGGCCTCGCTCCCGGCAGCGGGACTGCCGGCGGGATCCACGGCGGACGAGCCGTCGTCGGTGCCGCAGGCGGCGAGCAACAGGGACACGACGCCGGCGGCGGCGAGCGGTCGCAGGGCGCGGGTGGTGCGCATGGGGTTCTCCTCGGCAGGCTAAGAATAGGTAAGGCAAACCTAAGGTGAGGGTGCCCTTAGTCCGGCAAGCGGGGTCCGGATCGCGGTCTGGACCGGCCGGCGGGTCTCGTTGAGACCCGCACCCCCGGGGGTGTCTACTGAGAGACGGTCGGTTCCATGGGGGTGGACGCCTGGCCAGCACTGCACCACACCAGGGGAGGGTCCTGATGGACCTCGTGGACGTTCCTGCCAGCACGCAGCAGCTCGACCAGCACGAGCACCTCGACGTGCCGCACCGCCTCATCGGCGCTCGACGACCACTCGAGGCCGGTCAGGTCGTGGTCGTGCGCGACCTCGACGGCCGGCACCGCTGGGCCGCGGTCGACCGGCTGCGCTTCACCGAGACCGAGACGATCTACGAGATGCAGCTCGGCCACCCGATGCCGGTCGAGCGCGCGGTCGAGGTCGGTGCCTACGACGACCGCCCGCGCAGCAGGCCCTTCCTTCGCGGCAGCGACGTGGCCCGGATGCTCGAGGGGCTTCGCGACCAGCAGGAGCGCGTCCACGCCGATGCCCTGCGCCGGCGCGCCCACCTGCGTCCGGCCTGAGCCTCGATCCACCGATTCTCGCCTGCTCCGCGACACCATCCGGGCGCCCTGGCGGCGTTGTCACGCCTCGACGGGCCTGGTGCCCGCCTTCGGCGCTCGCCTTGCCAGCGCACCCGCCTGGTGCCACTCGCGACGGCGACCATCGGTAGATCGAGGCTGAGCCCCGCTCCCGCGTCCCCCGCACACCTCGGCGAGGCGTGGGGCAAGATCGGGTCATGCCCGCCACCGCGTCCGACCCCGGCCCGTCGGGGCGTTACCCCGTGACCCTCGCCCCCGCCGCCCCGCTGGTGCTCGGCGGCGCGCGGGTGCTGCCGGTGGCGCCGCTGCGCGTCTACACCTGCGGCATCACGCCGTACGACGTCACCCACGTCGGCCACGCGGCGACCTTCGTGTGGGCCGACCTGCTGGCCTCGGTCGCCCGGGCTTCCGGCGCCCAGCCGGTGCTGGCCCGCAACGTCACCGACGTCGACGACGTGCTGACCGCGGCCGCGGCCCGGGCCGGTCGTCACTACGACGAGCTGGCGGTGGTGCAGGAGTTCCAGTTCGACCGCGACATGACCGCCCTGGCCGTCGCCCGACCCGCCCTCACCCCCCACGCCCGCGGCCACGTGCCTGCGGTCGTGCGGCTGGCCGCGGCGCTGCTCGACGCCGGCGCTGCCTACGAGCGCGACGGCCACGTGTACTTCGACGGCTCGGCCGTCCCCGCCCGCGCCGGGCTCGACGAGGAGACCGCGCTGCGCCTCTCCACGGAGTACGGCGACCAGGAGGGCGTCCCCGGACGCCGCTCGCCCTTCGACGTCGCGCTGTGGCGCCCTTCGGCCGACGACCAGCCGGCCTGGCCCAGCCCCTGGGGCTGGGGCCGCCCCGGGTGGCACGCCGAGTGCGCGGCCATGGCGATCAGCAGCCTCGGTCACGCCATCGACGTGCTGGTCGGCGGCGTCGACCTGGCCTTCCCGCACCACGCCTACCAGGCCGCGATGGTCGAGGCCGCCACCGCTGTCGCCCCCTTCGCCCGGGCCACCCTGCACGTCGGGGAGGTGCGGCTCGGCGGGGAGAAGATGGCCAAGTCCACCGGCAACCTCGTGCTGGTCGCCGACCTGCTCCAGCGCTTCCCCGGCCCCGTGCTCCGGCTCGGCCTCCTGCACCGCCCGGTCGAGGCGCCGTGGGAGTGCGACGAGCAGGTCTTCGTCGAGGCCGGCGCTCTCCTCGACCGGCTGCACGAGGCGGCCGGGCCCCCCAGCGGCCGCACGGAGGACGCCGAGGGCCGGGCCCGGGTGCTCGCCGCGTTGCTCGACGGCCTCGACGTCCCGGCCGCGGTCGAGGTCGCGCTCGGCGTCGGCGGGGACGCCGCGGGCTACCTGCTCGACGTCCTGCGCCTCACCGACCGCGCGGGCTGATCGCACACGCCGAGTCGGGCCAGCCCCGGCGCCACCCGCACCCACCCGGACCGCCGAGGTCGGGTCGGCTCTGCCGACCCGGGGCGTGCGGGGGCGAGGGGGAAGGACGCTGCCCCGGAGGAGGGTGGATGGGCCGGGCCCCCGTCTCGTGAGGGACGAACGAGACGGGTGGTTCCGACGAAGGGGCAGCGTCCTTCCCCCTCGCCCCCGTGGGCCCCACCCCCGGGGGAGTCGAGCCGGCCGGCCCCACAGCCAGCCCCCACCGCCGCACGTCTCAACTGGAACGATCCAACCCACCCCGCCCGGTCGGGGCCGCAGGTCCGGACTAGCGTGACGGGAACCTGGCGGACTCCGGAAGGCGAACGATGGTCGACACCACCGCGGTGAGCAGCAACGACGTTGAGAAGGTCCTCGACGAGGCGGGTGTCTCCAACCCGCACGTGCGGGAGTACGTCACCCACTGGGCCGGGATCACCCAGCCCGCCCGCGTCGAGGTGGTCAACGCCTCCGACGACGCGCGGCTCATCGCCGAGGCCCTCGAGGCCGGTGAGCTCCTGCCTGCCGGCGAGGGGCTCTACTACTCGCGCTCCTACTTCAAGGACACCGCGCGCTCCGAGGAGCGCACCATCGTGGCCACCTCCAAGCCCGAGGACCGCGGCGTCTACAACAACTGGCGTGACGGCGAGGAGATGAGTGCCGCCCAGCTGGAGCGGATGCGCGGCCAGTCGGCCGGCAAGACGATGTACGTCGTCCCCTACCTCATGGCGCCGCAGGGCTCGCCCCTCGAGGCGTACGCCGCCGGGGTCGAGCTCACCGACAACCGCCCGGTCGTGCTGCAGATGATCCGGATGGCGCGGGTGGGCGTGTCCTACCTCGACCAGCTCGCAGACCCGGCGCACTTCGTCCGTGCCGTGCACGTGACCGGCGACCTGGAGAACCTCGGCCAGGGCACCCCCGAGGACCAGCGCTACTTCGTGACCGTCGCCGACCAGCGCACGATCCTGCACTTCGGCTCCTCCTACGGCGGCAACGCACTGCTGGGCAAGATCGCGCACGGCCTGCGCCAGGCCTGCTACGACGGCCGCGCGTCGGGCCGCTTCCTCGCCGAGCAGTTCATGCTCCTGGGCATCTCCGACCTCGAGACCGGCAAGCGCTGGCACATCGCCGGAGGCTTCCCCAGCGCCTCGGGGAAGACCAACCTGGCCATGACCCTGGCCCCCGACGCGCTCGGCTCGCGCTACCGCGTCGACTTCTACGGCGACGATATCGCCTGGCTGTGGGTCGGCGACGACGGCCGCGTCTACGCCATGAACCCGGAGTACGGCGTCTTCGGCGTCGCCAAGGACACCAACGCCTCGACCAACCCCGGCGCGCTGGACTCCATCCAGCCCGGCACCGGCGCGATCTTCACCAACGTCGCCTACAACGAGAAGACGCAGGAGGTGTGGTGGGAGGGCAAGACCAAGAATCCGCCCGCCGACCTCGACGGCTGGCTGGACTGGAGGGGCGAGCGGATCTCCGACCGGGAGAACGGCGACGACTCCCCGTGGGCGCACCCCAACAGCCGCTTCACCACCACGCTCGCCAACGTCCCCAACGTCGCCGCCGACTTCGAGGCGCCGCAGGGCGTCCCGGTCGACGCGATCATCTTCGGCGGCCGCACGCGTGACCGCGAGCCGCTGGTGCGCGCGATCACGGACCTGGCCGAGGGCGTCTATGACGGCCTCACGCTGGGCGCGGAGGCGACCTTCGCCGCCGACGGTCTCGACGGCCAGCTGCGCTACGACCCGATGTCGATGCGGCCCTTCATGGCCTACGGCGAGGGCGACTACGCCGCGCACTGGCTGAAGATCATCGGCGAGGCCAGCAACCCGCCGATCTTCGCCCACGTCAACTGGTTCCAGCGCGACGCCGAGGACGGTCACTTCCTGTGGCCCGGCTACCGCGAGAACCTCCGCCCGCTGCTGTGGCTGATGCAGTTCAAGGACGGCGAGGTCAAGGGCGTGCAGACCCCCGTCGGCGTCATCCCCGCCGAGTCCGAGCTGGTCATGGACGGCCTCGAGGTGCCGGCCGAGGACCTCCACCGGCTGCTCACGATCGACACCGACCGGTGGCGCCAGGAGATGGGTTTCCGCGAGGAGCACCTCAAGCAGTTCGACCGGCTGCCCGAGGAGATCTGGGACGCCCACCGCCGGGTCGCCTCCGACCTGGGCTGACCTGGACCGCCGAACCGTCAGTTCTGAACCCTCGACCCGTCACTTCCGCACAATCCCGTGTGCGGAGGTGACGGGTCGGGGGTTCTTTCTGACGGTTCGGCGGTGCGGAAGTGACGGTTCGGCGGGTTTCAGGAGAGCCGGACGGGGAGGGTCTCCCAGCCGCGGAGGATGCGGGTCGGGCGGCGGGTGCCGCCGGGCACGACGGCCAGGTCGGGGAACCGGTCGTGCAGCGCCTTGAGGCCGACCTCGCCCTCCATCCGGGCCAGGGCGGCGCCCAGGCAGTAGTGCCGGCCGGCGGAGAAGGCCACGTGGTCGCGGGCGTTCTCGCGGGTGACGTCGAAGGTGTGCGGGTCGGTGAAGACCTCGGGGTCGCGGTTGGCGCCGGCGAGCAGCGTCGTGACGACCGAGCCGGCCGTGACCTGCTGACCCGCGACGGTGGTGTCGCGCAGGGCGGTGCGACCGGTCAGCAGCACCGGGGGGTCGTAGCGCAGGACCTCGTCGACGGCGTTGCCCCACAGGGACGGGTCCTCGCGCAGCAGCGCACGCTGCTCCGGGTGCTCGTGGAGCAGGGCGGTGCCGTTGGAGAGCAGGTTGACGGTTGTCTCGAAGCCCGCGGCCAGCACGAGGCCCGCGGTCGCGAGCAGCTCGGCCTGGCTCAGGCCGCCGTCCTCGTCCTGGATCGCGACGAGGCGGGAGAGCAGGTCGTCGCCGCGGTTCTCGCGCAGGTGCTCGAGGTGGGCGATCAGCCACGTCCGGAAGTCGTCGAGCGCTGCCTCGACCTCCCGCATCTCGCGGAAGGACAGTCCCAGGTCGAGCGAGGGGGCTGCCGCCGTACCGAAGTCCAGGACGCGCTGCCGGTCGGCCTCCGGCACCCCGAGGACCTCGGCGATGACGGTGACGGGCAGGGCGGCGCAGTACGACGGGACGATGTCGACCGGCTCGCCGGCCGCGGCCCGGGCCTCGAGGTCGTCGAGCAGCCGGTCGGCGATCTCCTGGGTGCGCTGGCGCAGCTCCTCGACGGCCTTGACGGTGAAGACCCGCGTGACGAGCTTGCGGTAGCGGGTGTGCTCGGGCGGCTCGACCACCAGCAGCGAGGGCGGGTTGAGCGGACCGATGCGCTCGGGCTCCTCCGCCCAGAGCGCGAGCTTGCCCAGCGGCCCCTCGCCGGGCAGGAAGACCCCGGCGTGGAAGTCGTTGCTCGTCAGGACCTCGCGCACCACCGGCAGGGAGACCGTGACGTAGGCGAACGACGACTTGTGGATCGGTCCGCTCGCACGCACCTGCTCGATGACCGGCCAGAGGCCACTGGAGTCCGACGACTCGCTGCGCACCACCAGCTGGCCCTGCAGGTCGCCCTTCTTGGCGGCCCGGTGCATCAGTCGGCTGGGCAGGCCGTGGCCGAGGCCCCAGCGGACCCGCTGCTTGACCCCGCCGACCGCGCGTTCGCGCAGGCTCCGGGGGGAGCGGGTCGGGGCGGGAGGTGCGGGCGCGAGGGAGGGCTGGGCCGACATACCGACAGTGTGCACGTTGGTGCGACGGCGGTCACCGTGCCGCGCGTCACCGCAGGGCCTCGCGGCTCGCTCCGCTCGCACCTCGACGAGCGGGGCGCCAGCGCTGAGCCACGAGACCCGGCGGCGTACGACGTCAGCCGACGGCGACCTCGTCGGCGGCGGTCGTGCGGGGAGCCGCGCCGACGCCCACCCGCCGCGGCCACCAGAAGCGCTCGCCCAGCCGCACCGCGATCGCGGGCACCAGCACGGTGCGCACGAGGAGCGTGTCGAGCAGGACGCCGACGCAGATGACCACGCCCAGCTGAGCCAGGACGACCAGCGGCAGCACGCCGAGGGTCGCGAAGACCGCCGCGAGCAGCACGCCTGCGCTCGTGATCACGCCGCCGGTCGCGGCGAGCGCCCGCAGGACGCCCTCCTCGGTGCCGTGGGTCTCGGCCTCCTCGCGGGCCCGGGTGACGAGGAAGATGTTGTAGTCCACGCCGAGGGCCACCAGGAAGAGGAACGCCAGCAGCGGCGTGCCCACGTCGAGCCGCTCGAAGCCGAGCACCTGGGTGAAGAGGATCCAGGAGATGCCGAGCGCGGCGGCGTACGTCGCCACGACCGTGCCCACCAGGATGATCGGCGCGACCAGCGACCGGAGCAGGCCGACGAGGGCGAGCAGCACCAGGCCCAGGATCAGCGGCAGGATCAGCACGCGGTCACGGTTGGCCGCGTCGCGCTCGTCGATCCGGGAGGCGTCGCTGCCGGCGACGTGGGTCTCGCCGGGGAGGTCGGCCGAGTCGAGGTCGTCGCGCAGCTGCAGCACCGCGTCCTGGGCCTCCTCGGTGCCGGGGTCGGCGGCCAGGACGGCGTCGACCTGCACGACACCGCCGCCCTCGGCGCTGATCCGGGCCGAGGCCACGGAGCCGGAGGACTTCACCGCGGCGAGGACCTCCTGCGGTGCGGCGGTCGAGAGGACCCGCGCCGGCTCGGTGGTGCCGGAGGGGAAGGACTCGCCCAGCCGCTCGGCGGCGGTGATGGCCTCGGGCTCGTCGAGGAACTGGTCGGAGAGGCCCAGGCCGGTCTTGCTGCCCAGGGCGGGCAGGGCCACCAGCGCGAGCAGCAGCCCGGAGGCGACGGCGACGGTCGCGGGCCGGGCGGCCACGCCGCGACCCACGCGGCGCCACAGGCGGGCGGTGTCCACGGTGCCCTGCGAGCCGACCTTCGGCACGCGCGGCCAGAAGATCCAGCGGCCGAAGACCACCAGTGCGGCGGGCAGGACCACCAGGACCATGGTGGCAGCCACGACGATGCCGACGGCGCTGGCCAGGCCGAGCCCGCGGGTGGCCGGGGTGAGGGAGAGCAGCAGGGTCAGCACGCCGACCACGACGGTGACCGAGGAGCTGAGGACCGCCTCGGACGTGCGGTGCAGCGCGCGGGCCATCGCGACGTGGCGCGACTCCTCCTGCCGCAGCTCGTCGCGGTAGCGGGAGATGAGCAACAGCGCGTAGTCGGTGCCGGCTCCGAAGACGAGCACGGACAGGATGCCGGTGGTCGACTCGTCCCAGGCGATGCCGGTCGCCTCGAGCACGTGGGTGGCCAGCACGACGGCGAGCCGGTCGGCCACGCCGACGACGAGGAGCGGCACGACCCAGAGGATCGGGCTGCGGTAGGTCAGCACCAGCAGGATCGTGACTACGGCGGCGGTGGTGGCCAGCAGGGTCAGGTCCGCACCCTCGAAGACCTTCGCCAGGTCGGCCTGGACGGCGGCCGGTCCGGTCACCTGGACCTCGATGCCGTCGGGCGCGGACTCCACGAGCGACTCGCGCAGCTCCTCCACGGCGTCGGCGTTCTCGACGTTGCCCTCGGCCTGGACCTCCAGCGGCAGCAGAGCGGCGGTGCCGTCCTCGGATGGGATCGGCGCGGCGTCCGGGGCGGTGCCGGGCAGCTCGGCGACGACCCCCGCGATCGCCTGCAGGTCCGGTCCGGTCAGCTCACCCGACTCCGCGGTCCACAGCACGATCGCGGTGCGGCTGGACTCCTCGGGCAGTTGCTCGGCGAGCAGGGCCGCCTCGGCGGCGCCGCTGCCCTCGGGCAGGTTGTCGGTCACGCCGATCGTGCGGTCGGCGGTGCCGAGGGCCACGACCAGCCACGCGCCGAGCAGCAGCGGCAGCAGCGCTGCGATCGGGGCGACGCGGGCCCGGGTCGTCCAGGTCGACCAGCGGGGCGGGGTGTGGGGGGCCATGGCAGACTTGCACCTGTTCTCTCAGTCAACTGATTGCTAACTCAGTGAGCGATATTAGCGACACCACCCAGCAGCCGGGTCACCTGGTCGGTCCGGCGACCGCGTTCGCCGACGCCTGGGAGCAGACACCCTCCCTGGAGGCGCTGCGCGCCCTCGTGCAGGTCGGGTCGCGCGTGCGCCCGGCCGTCGCCCGACGCAGCGGGCTCACCGAGACCGAGCTGGTCACCCTCGAGCGGCTCGTCGAGGGCCCGGTGGGGTTCGCCGAGCTCGCCCGGCTGCTCGAGGTCTCCACCGCCGCGGCGACCGGGGTCGGCGACCGCCTGGAAGGCCACGGCCACGCCGTACGTCGGGCGCACCCCTCGGACCGGCGGCGCGTCGAGCTGCACGTGACCGACTCCGGCCGCGAGGAGGTGCTGGGCCACCTGCTGCCGATGTTCCGCGCGCTGGCCGAGCTCGACGCGCGGTTCAGCCCCGAGGAGCGCGACGTGGTCGCGCGCTACCTCGACGGCGCGCGCGCCGCGCTGGTCCGGGCCGCCGAGGGCGAGAACCCCGACGTCAGCGCCGACGGGCGAGGGTGAGGGCGAAGTCGCCCGTGGCGACCCCGTCGCCGTCGTCCCAGACCCGCTCCACCTCGAAGCCGGCCTCGGCCAGCTCCTCGGCCACGAGGCCCGGGCGGAACTTGGTGGAGATCTCCACCCGGATCTCCTCGCCCTGGCCCAGCTCGAGCACCAGGTCGGCGCCCGGCACCCGTACGGTCTGCGGGGCCTCGGCGCGCAGCCGGAGGTCCATCCGCTCCATCTGGCCGTCCCAGAACGGCACGTAGCTGAAAGCGCCCGGGTCGAAGTCGGCACCGAGCTCGCGGTTGAGCACCCGCAGGCTGTTGCGGACGAACGCCTCGGTCACCCCCGCGGCGTCGTGGTAGGCCTCGACCAAGCGGTCCACGGGCTTGACCAGGTCGGTGCCCAGCAGCAGCCAGTCGCCGGGCTCCAGGGAGTCGGCCAGGGCGCCCAGGAAGGCGCGGCGCTCCTCGAGGTAGAGGTTGCCGATCGTGCTGCCGAGGAAGGCCACCATCCGCGACCCGCTCGCGGTGCGCGCCGGCAGGTGCGCCAGGTGCAGGGTGAAGTCGCCGACCAGCGCCTCGACCGCGAGGCCGGGGTAGGTGCGGCTGAGCAGGTCGGCCGCGTCGCGCAGGGTCTGCTCAGCCACGTCGACGGGCACGAAGCGCTCCAGCCGCCCGGCGGCGGTGAAGGCGTCCAGCAGCATCCTGGTCTTGTCCGAGGTGCCGCTGCCGAGCTCGACGAGCGTGGTCGCGTCGCTCGCGGCGACGACGTCGGCGGCGTGCCGGGCCAGGATCGCCCGCTCGGTCTCCGTCGGGTAGTACTCCGGCAGCCGGGTGATCTCGTCGAAGAGCCGCGAGCCCTCGTCGTCGTAGAGCCACTTCGGCGGCAGCGTCAACGGGCGCGAGCCGAGGCCGCGGCGCACGTCCTCCACGAGGGAGCCGGAGGCCCAGTCGGAGTCGAGCAGGACCGAGACGGTCGGCTCCAGGGGGGTGCTCATGCGGGGGCGCCTCCATCGGCGAGTCGGACCCCGGACATCGCCCAGCGGGCGGCGTGCGGGAAGAAGTTGCGGTAGGTGAGTCGTGCGTGGTCGGGCGGCGTGAGCGCACAGCCGCCCCGCAGCACCATCTGGTTGGACATGAACTTGCCGTTGTACTCCCCGATGGCGCCGTCGGGGGCGCGGAAGCCGGGGTAGGGGTGGTACGCCGAGGCTGTCCACTCCCAGCAGTCGCCGTAGAGCTGGCGCAGCCGCGGGCCGCCGCCGGTCGGCGCGGCCGCCGCGCGCGGGTGGAAGGACTCCAGGTCGGCCAGGTTGGCGCCCCGGGTGGTCGGTGCCCCCGGGTCGCGCTGGCCGTCGACGACCGCCGCGTGCTCCCACTCGGCCTCGGTCGGCAGCCGCTTGCCGGCCCACGTCGCGTAGGCCTCGGCCTCGAAGAACGAGACGTGCGTGGCCGGGCTCGCCGGGTCCACCGGCCAGGTGCCGTGCAGCGTGTGCTCCAGCCAGACCCCGTCGTGCTCGGACCAGTAGAACGGGGCGCGCCAGCCCTCGGCCTGCACCCGGGCCCACCCCTCCGAGAGCCACAGCTGCGGCCGGTCGTAGCCGCCGTCGGCCATGAACGTCAGCCACTCCCCGTTGGTCACCAGCCGGTCGGCGATCCGGTAGGGCTCCAGCCACTGGCGGTGCCGGGGCAGCTCGTTGTCGAAGCAGAAGCCCTCGCCGCCGTGACCCACCTCGACCAGGCCGCCCTCGACGTCCAGCCACCCGAGGCGGTCCGGCTCCCCGGGCGCCCGCCTCCCACCGGCGTACGACGGTTGGAGGGGGTTGCGTGAGAGGACGTGCTTGATGTCCATGAGCAACAGCTCCTGGTGCTGCTGCTCGTGGTGGAAGCCGAGCTCGAGGACCGGGGCGAGCTTGCCGAGGGCGCCGTCGTCGAGCCGCTCGACCAGGTCGCGCACACGGGCGTCGACGTTGCGGCGGTAGTCGCCGACCTCATGGGCGCCGGGCCGGGTGACCAGGCCGCGGTTGGGGCGGGCGTAGCGGGGGCCGAGGGACTCGTAGTAGCTGTTGAAGAGGAACCAGTACTGCTCCTGGAACGGCGTGAAGCCGTCCTCGTGCTCGGCGAGCAGGAAGGTCTCGAAGAACCAGGTGACGTGCGCGCGGTGCCACTTGGTGGGCGAGACGTCGGGCATCGACTGGACCGTCTGGTCCTCGGGCGACAGCGGGGCGGCGAGGAGCTCGGTGTGGGCGCGCACCTGCTCGAAACGGTCGACGACAGTGGTGGGATCCCAGGCGGCCGGGCCGTGGTCGGTCATGGGCGGTTCCTCTCGCGGCGAGGTCCCACGGTCACAAATCAGGTCGGGGGTGTCGACCCCTGAAGGGTGACGGAGCGGTGACGAGTGGGGCCCGGCCTCCTGCCCGGCGCGGCTCGTTCACCGAGTTGTGACCTCGCCCCACACGAAGGGGTGAACGGTGCGGGTCCCGGGCGGGACACCGTGGGTGCATGCCCCCGGCCGCATCCGCGGGCGCGGAGGTCCCCGACCTTCACGCCTCCCTCGTCGCCCTCGCGCGTGGTCGACGTGAGGCGCTGGCGCAGGTCTACGACGGCAGCGTCGACTCGGCGCTGCGCCTCGCGCTCGCGCGCACCCGGGGCGACCGGTCCTCCGCGGAGCAGCTGCTGTGCAGGGCCTACGTCGAGGTCCGGCGCCGCGCGGCCGAGTACCCCGCCTCGGGCATGCGGGCCCTGCCCTGGGTCCTGGGGGTCGCGGCGCGCGTCTGACCGCGCGTGCCGACCTCCCGGCGGCTCAGCCCGCCGGTGCCGCCTCGGTCGTGTCCTGCGTGCGCGGCTCGCCGAGCGCGACGGCGAAGACGACGACGTTGGAGGCGTAGCCCGTGCCGTCCCAGTCGGTGCAGGAGACCAGGACCAGGCGCCCGTCGCCCGCCTCCTGGCCGAAGACGTCGACCGCGTTCACGGCCAGCTCGTCCTTGTCGTAGACCTTCTTGCGCTGGACGAGGTAGCGCATCGTGCCCTCGGCGGTGCGCACGTCGACGACCGCGCCCCGGCGTACGTCGCGGAGCGGGTCGAGAGCGCCGCCGCCGGTCTTCACGGTGTGACCGGCGATGACCGTCGAGCCGGTCGCCGAGCCGGGCTGCGCGCTGGCGTCCCACCACCCCACGTCGACCACGTCGCGGGGCGGGTCGAGCACGAGGTCCTCGCTGAGCGCGATCGGCACCACCGGCGCCTCGATCTCGAGCGAGGGGACGAGGAGCAGGACGGGGTCGGCCGGGTCGAGCGAGCGGTACGCCGACCTCGGCGGAGGCTCCTCGGAGGGGATCACCAGCCCGCCGACCACCAGGCCGCCGCTGAGCAGCAGCAGGGCGGTGCTCACGGCCGCGAGCGCACCGCTGAGCCGGCCTAGGAACGAGTCCAGCCGGCCACCGGGGGAGCGGGTGCTCCCACCGGTGGCCGGCTGGTCGTTCATGCGGTGTCCTTCAGGCCGCGCGGATCAGGCGCGCAGGCTGCGGCGGTAGCTCGCCACGCCCGCCCCGGCCGACAGGGCGACCAGGGCAAGCAGCGCCAGGTTGCCGCCGGCACCGAGGCCGTCGTCACCGGGGCCCGCGCTCTCGACGCCCGCGGGCACCGCGGTCGGGACCGGCTGGGGCTGCGGGTTCGGGTCGGGGTCCGGGTCCGGGTCGGGGTCGGCCGCGACGCGGGTGTTGGGGCCGCAGGCGGACTCACCGATCTGCGCGCTCAGCACCTGGAAGCCGGCGGTCTCGGCCGCGGGCAGCAGGTTGAGGTCCAGCGCGGTGACCTCGATCGAGTCGTCGCTGGGGAACTCCTGCTTGTTGAGGGTGATGTCGAGGACGTTCTCCTCGAGGGGGGCCAGCTGCTCGCCGACCTGCTCGAGCGCCTCGGCGAGGACCTCGGCGCCGTCGATGACGGCGGTCAGGGGGCCGAGCGCGCCGTCGATGGCGGTCTCGAACTCCACGCGCAGGGCGTCGAGCAGGGACTGCACGACCACACCGAGGTCGGTGACGACCTTGGTGTTCGGCGGCGGGTTGGTGGGCAGCTCGATGAGGTCGATGCGGGTGCCGCCCAGGGTCGCGAAGAGCGAGGCGTCGGTGATGTCGGTGCCGCCGTCGGCGCTGCCCGGCTCTGCGGTGCAGAAGCTCTGCACGGCGCCGAGGTCGAGGCCCAGCTCGATGCCGCCGCCGTCGAGGACGGTCTGCAGCGCGGTGGTGAGCCCGCCGAGCAGCGGGTCGAGGACGGGCTGGAGGGCGTCCTGCAGCTCCTGGGGGAACTGGTCGCCGAGGATCTGGATGCCGGTCAGGTCGGCGCTTCCGGCGTTGAGCGCCAGGTTCTCGCCGGGGACGATGCAGCCGCCCTCGGCCACCTCGACGAGGGTGGCGCCGTCGCCCGCGAGACCGGCACAGGCGGCGGAGAAGCCGCGGCGGTCACGGATGACCGTGCCGGCGTCCTGCGAGAGCGTGCCCGCCTGGATGAAGCTCTGCCCGCCGAGGGCGGAGATCGCGGGCTCGTTGGAGCCGGTCGCGGTCTCGCGCTTGCCGTCGTTGGTCACGGTGTAGGTGCCGCTATCGGTGGGCGTGCCGCCCAGCGTCAGCCGCAGCCCCGTGGCGCTGGCCTGTGCGACCGGCTCGGCGGCCATCGCCGGACCGGCGCTGACCGCGAGCACGGCGGCGGTGGTGAGCAACGCGCCGCCGCGTGCGAGTCGTCGTGTCGTGTTCCCCATGTCGGGCACCCTCCCAGGTGGTCTTCGTGTTGTCGCGCCGACCGCAGGAGCAGTCGGAGATGTCCCCCCTGTCAGGTGCAACGCGGGAACCGGGGCCGGGTCACGGCTTCGCGCCGGATTTCCTGTGCGGGACAGCAGGCGTGCGGGACGAGGCTGATGGGTGGGCCGCGTCGCCGTCACCGTACTGTCCGCTCGTGAGCGTGTGAAACGCGGCACCCAGGCGTGGACGGCGCTGGAGCCCAGGGTGGTCCCCCCCCCGGATCGCGCGGTGCTACTGGACGAAGCGGAACAGCGGGCTCTCGGGAGGGACCGGCTCGACCCGCAGCGGCGAGGCAGCCATCCGCGCCAGCAGGGGCGCGTGGTCCGCGGCGTCCTGGAGCTCGACCCCGACGAGCGCCGGGCCGGTCTCGCGGTTGTTGCGCTTGACGTACTCGAAGAGCGTGATGTCGTCGTCGGGCCCGAGCACCTCGTCGAGGAAGCGGCGCAGCGCCCCCGGCTCCTGCGGGAACTCCACCAGGAAGTAGTGCTTGAGGCCCTCGTGGACCAGGGCCCGCTCGACGACCTCGGCGTAGCGACTGACGTCGTTGTTGCCTCCGGAGAGGATCACGACGACGGCGCGCCCGTCGGTCGGCCGCTCCTCGGTCGTCAGCTGGGCGAGTGCTGCGCTGGCCAGCGCGCCGGCGGGCTCGGCGATGATCCCGTCGGACTGGTAGAGCGCCAGCATCTCCACGCACACCGCGCCCTCGGGCACGGCCACGAGCCGCGGCCGGTGCCGGTCCACCACGGCGTGGGTCCAGTCGCCGACCCGACGTACGGCGGCACCGTCGACGAAGCCGTCCATCGACTCCAGGTCCGCCGGCGACCCTGCCGCGAGCGCGGCGGCCATGCTGGCCGCGCCGGCGGGCTCGGCGCCGACGACGGTCACGTGGGGGCGGCGCTCGGCCAGCCAGGTCAGGGAGCCGGCGACCAGGCCCCCGCCCCCGACCGGGACGACGAGGGTGGCGAGGTCCAGGCCCGCCGCCTCGGCCTGGGCGGCGACCTCGCTCGCCACCGTGCCCTGGCCCGTGATCGTGCGGGGGTCGTCGAAGGCGGGCACCGGGGTGGCGCCGGACTCGCGGGCCCACGCGGCGCTGGCAGCGGCCGCGTCGTCGTAGGTGTCGCCGACGATGACGACGTCGACCAGCGAGCCGCCGAGCACTGCGATCCGCTCGCGCTTCTGGCGAGGCGTCGTGCGGGGGAGGTGCACCCGCGCGCGGACCCCGGCCTGCGCGCAGGCCAGCGCGACGCCCTGGGCGTGGTTGCCCGCCGACGCGCAGGTCACGCCACGGGCACGGGTCTCGGTGTCCAGGGAGCCGATGAGCGCGGAGGCGCCACGCACCTTGTAGGAGCGGACCGGCTGGAGGTCCTCGCGCTTGAGCCACACCTCGAGCCCGGTCGCGTCCGAGAGGCGGGCGCTGCGCTGCAGCGGTGTCGGCTCGAGCACCGCGGCCAGCATCGCGGCCGCCGCCTCCACGTCCTGCGCGGTCGGCAGGGGGCCGGGGGTGCTCATGGGCCCAGGGTCCCAGACCTCGGGGCCGGCGTGGACGTGGCCCCGGCGTACGCCGGTGTGCAGGCGTGGCCGGATCCGGAGACACCTGACCCCCGCAACCGGGGGGCGAGTGCGGGGGTCAGGGACTGGGGGGGAGACGCTCAGGGAGCAGTCGTCTCCGTGGGCTCGGCCGTCTCGGTCGGCTCCGCGGTCTCGGTCGGCTCCGCGGTCTCGGTCGGCTCGGCGGTCTCGCTGGGCTCCGCGGTCTCCGTCGGCTCAGCCGTCTCGGTGGGCTCCTGGCCCTCCTGGCACTTCTCGAGCTTGGCCTGCTTCTTCTCGACCCGCTTGGCCTGGGCCTTCTTGGCCTTCTTGGTCTCCTGGACCTCCTCGGTCGCCTCGGCCTCGTCCTCGGTGCCCTCCGCGTCCTCGGCCTCGTCCTTGGCCTCGGCGAACTTCGCCTGCAGCTCCTCGAACTTCGCGACGGCCTTGTCGTACTGCTTCTGCTCCTTGGCGCAGGCCACCTTGTCGGGGCCGTGGCCCTGGTGGTCGTCGGGGTGGGCGGCGGACAGGGACGCGGCGCCGGTCACCATGCCGGCGGTCAGGGTGAGACCGGCGAGCGAGGCCAGGACGGTGCGGGTGTGCTTCACGAGAGACTCCTTGAGGGGGGGGCTGGCCGAGGGCCGGCAGCGGGTGAGCCCGGTCACGGTATGCCCCCGAGGGGACCGGTGACGAGGGTCCTAGGACCATCGGGCACCTCCTTCGAGCCGATCGTGGGAGCTGGTCGGTGACAGGGTCGTCGAGCAGCCGGGACGGGCGTCAGGAGTATCGGCAGCGGACAGGAGCGACCTGAGGCGCGCAAGGCGTCGTACGCCCGGATGCGGTTCGACCGGCCGGACCGGAGGCTTGGCGACGTACGTGGTGTCGCGCACGCACTCCGGTCGTCAGCCGGTGACGTGGCGGAGCGGACACGTCGAGGCCCCGCGACCGGACGGTCGCGGGGCCTCGGTGCTGCTGTGGCTCAGGGAAGACAGAGCGGCGTGCCCGGGATGAGGCAGGTGGGCTCGTCGCTGGGCGTCGCCGTCCCGGTCGGGCTGGTGGTGGCCGTGGCCGTGCCGGTGGGGCTGGTGGTCGCGGTCGCGGTCGCGGTGCCGGTCGGGGAGGTGGTGGCGGTCGCCGTGCCGCTCGGGGAGGCCGTGGCGGTCGGCTCCTCGGAGTCGCAGAGCCCGGGCAGCGGGAGGAACTCGCAGAGCGGGTTCTCCGGGTCGGCCATCGGGGAGGTCGTCGCCGTAGGGCTGGTGGTGGCCGTGGCCGTGCCGGTGGGGCTCGTGGTCGCGGTCGCGGTGCCGGTGGGGCTGGTGGTCGCTGTCGCCGTACCGGTCGGGCTCGTGGTGGCGGTGGCCGACGGGGAGGACTCGCACTCCTCCAGCTCGTCCTCGGCGCGCTCAAGCTCCTCGCGTGCGTCGGCGACGCGGGCCTTGGCGGCGCGGACCTTCTGCTTCGCCTTGCGCTTCTCGGCCTTGGTGTCTGCCTGCTTGAGCTGCTTCTTGGCCTTGCGCTTCTGCTTCTGCGCGGCCTGCAGCTCGTCCTCGGCGCGGTCGACGGCGCGCTCCTCGTCGGTGCAGTGGTTGCTGCGCTGTGCGGCCTGGGCGGCCGCGTCGACCGTGGGCGAGCCGGCGCCGGCCCAGCCGACGGTCGCGAGGGCCGTCGAGCCGGTCAGCAGCAGGACGCCGAGCAGGGCCGTGATGACGACCTTGAGCTGGGTGCGAACCATGGGTGGGCCTTCCGAGGTGGTGGCGGAACTTCTTTACCGTCGGTCCAACGACGCGGGGGCGGGTCGGTCACGCACGACCTGACCCGCCCCCGCGTTCGGGGACTGCTACTTGCCGCAGAGCTTCTGCAGCGGCTTCACGCAGACGACCGGCAGGACCGAGCTCACCGGCGCCGGGATGATCGACGGCAGCATCGAGGTCACCGGGGCCAGGGCAGTCTCGAGCGCCGTGGGGAGCGCCACCGGGCTGGGCGTCGTCCCCGTGGTCGGGCAGAGACGGGCCGGCAGCTGTGCGTTGCCGTTGGCCGCGTTGCAGGCGGGCGTGAGCACGGGGCTCGCCGCAGCCGTCGCCGACGCGAGCGCCGGGGTCGGGAGCGGGACCGGAAGGGTAGGCGTGGCGCCCGGCGAGGGGATCAACGAAGCCAGCGCCTCGGGGCTCGGGGCGATCGGAGCCACCGCGGACTCGATCGCCTCGGGGAGAGCCTGGAGGTCCGGCGTGGGAGTGCCGGGGTCGCTAGGCAGGCCCGGAATACCTGGGGGCGCCATCGGCAGCGCTTCGAGGACGGGGAGCAGGACGGCCTGCAGTTGCTCGACAACCTCCTCGGGAGATGCCGGAGCCTCCGGCAGCTGGTTTTGTGCCTGTTCGAGGGCCGCCACCACCGCGTTCTGCAACTGCTGCGGCGCGTCGACCGGGGGCTCGTCGCCGTCGGGGTCGCCGGGTGCTTCGCCGCCGGGCAGGCCGGGGATGGGCAGGGGCAGGTCGCTGGGGTCGGTGGGCAGGTCCTCGAGTCCGGGGAGCTGGTCGAGTCCGGGGAGGTCCTCGGGGCTGGGCAGCCCGTCGGGTGCGGGGATGTTCTCGAAGAGGGTTTCGGCCACGGTCTGGAGGACGGGGGCGAGCTGCTCGCCGAGGACGGGGATCATCTCGACGTCGTCGACGACGGGGTCCAGCGGTGTGGGCACGGGCTCCTCGCCGACGGGCGGCTCCTCGCCGTCGCCGGGGTCGGTGGGCTCCTCGCCGCCGGGCAGGCCGGGCAGCGAGGGCAGGTCGCTGGGGTCGGTGGGGATGGGCAGGGCGCTCGGGTCGAGCTCGGGGAGCTCCTCGAGTCCGGGCAGCTCCCCGAGTCCGGGCAGCTCGTCGGGGTTGGGCAGCCCGTCGGGTGCGGGGATGTTCTCGAAGAGGGCTTCGGCCACGGTCTGTACGACCGGGGCGAGCTGCTCGCCGAGGACGGGGATCATCTCCAAGCCGTCGACGACGGGGTCCAGGGGCGTGGGGACGGGCTCTTCGTCGACCGGGGGCTCCTCACCGTCGCCGGGGTCGGTGGGCTCTTCGCCGCCGGGCAAACCTGGCAGCG
>WLJH01000015.1 GCA_009701885.1 Actinomycetota bacterium | reverse complement strand
GGGGTGAGCCCCTTGAGCTGACCGACCTGGTCGGTGGTGGCCGCCGCCCCCTTTGGGCAGATCCCATGGCCACCACCGGGCAGTTCTCGTGACCGTCAGCGGGCAGGTCTTATGTCCGCCACTGGGCAGTTCCTACTGTCCCTTGACAGCCGGATCGCCGGACTCCTTCACCACCTCCAGAAATGCTGTACAGGAAATCTCTTCAGGCGACTGGTGCCGTCCGATTGCGGCTGTGAGACCGAGAGTCGGTCTCACAGTTCGAAAGGACTCCCGCAATGAGCACCAACTCCCTTCCTCACCCCATTCCCGGCATTGTCGGCGGCCCCTTGACCGTCAGCGACATGAAGTGGGCCTCGACCCGCGCTTTCAAGGCTGACCTCCTCTTCCAGGGCGAAAGACTCGAGATCCTCTGCTTGCACGGGGCCGTAGTAGAGCAGTCAGCGAACGCTTCCGAGTGGCTGTCTATGCAGCAGTCTCTGCGTAACGTCCTTCGGTCCGCGAGCGGCTTCACGCAAGGTCCCGCGGTCTGGTTCGACACATGGCTGGAAGCGCTGACCATGTGCCGCGCCTACATCGCCGAGGGTCGCGCGAGTGCTGTCGTCTCTGACTCTTGGGGCACCTTTGATGGGTACGCCGTCCTTGTCAGCATGCCCTGGGACGAGTACATCTTCGCCACGTGAGGCCTGCGCCGGGGTTGGGCTTTGTCGCGGTTGAACCGAGCCCAACCCACGCTGACGCCCTCTTCAGGCGACGTCCTCTGGGAGAGCGGTCTGCTTGATCTGATGCAGGGTCGCAACGATGGCGTCTACATCGGCGTCCGGGAAGACGTAGTCGGGTCCCGTGGGGGCGTGGTCGGTGTAGGGGGACTCGAAGAGGCGGGCCGGCTCCATGACGCCGTTCCTGGTCAACTCGTCGACGATGAGGCTGATGAAGCGGACCTGGTCGGCGGAGAACCTGGTGCCGTCCAGGTAGTTCTCGAAGGCCTCCGCCGCCGCGGTGCGGTCGAGGCCGACGAGACCGCGAACGAAGAGCCCGAGCCCGCCCTGCTCAGTTGCCCAGGTGATGTCGACCTGCTGTCCACCGGAAGCGACGAGCATCTGCTCCAGCTCGGTCAGGTCTGCTGCGGTGAGCTGTTTGTTACGGCGGAGCCGTTGCAGGGCGAGGTTGTCGAGGTGCTCGCGGAGGTACGCCTCGGCCTTGGCGCGGAAGCGCTCGAAGTTCGTCCCGGGCGTGACTCGTGGAAGCACCACCTCGACGCCCTCACCGATCGTGTCCTCGAAGTCGGTGTAGACGGGGTTGCGTGCCGTCTTCTCGATGAACCGTGCGAGACCGCGGATGCGGAGGCGCGCTAACTCCAGCATCGGCAGGGTTACGTCGATCCACCACTCGTCGCCGGCCACCGACTCCAGCAGCACGGCCTGCTCGGCGACGGACGGGATGGTGGTCTTGCCGAGCAGCGCGGCTGCGATGTGCTGGATGGGCTCGCGGAGTCGCTCGGCAAGCACAGCGTCGCCGTCGAGCTGGGCGAGCTGGCGTCGCAGGACGAGGAGGTCGAAGCGCTTGGCGTCCTCGTCGTCATCGCGGACCGAGGAGGGAAGCCCGGCGAGTGTGAGCAGCGCCTCCGAGTCCTCGGGCTCGATGCGGTTCCACGCGTCTGCATCCGCGTACTTCTCGACGGCCCGGCGGTGGGGGCGGACGACGAAGTTGTCGAGGTTCATGCCAGCGACGACCTCATGCAGCGTCGCGGCGGTGGTCCAGCGCAGGTCGGGTTCTTCGTCGCCGAGTCCGGTGACGAGTCCGAGCCTTGCCTCGAAGAGACGCTGGGAGAGCGACTTCTGGGTCTGTCCCTGGGATCCGGGGAGGTCCTGGCTGAAGTACTCGAGGTTGCCGCAGAAGTCGAAGACGAGGAAGTCCTGCTTGTCCTCCCCGGGGCCGAAGAGGTCGGGGCACAGGCGGGTGCCGCGGCCGATCATCTGCCAGAACTTCGACTTCGAGCGGACCATCTTGAAGAAGACGAGGTTGACGACCTCGGGCACGTCGATACCGGTGTCGAGCATGTCGACGCTGATCGCGATGTGCGGCGCCTTGTCGTGGATGGAGAAGTCGTCGATCAGCGACTGGGCGTAGGGCGTGCCGTGGGTGATCACCCGGGCGAAGTGGCCGGCGAGCTCGGGGTAGGCGAGGTTGAAGCGCTTCTCGATGAACTCAGCGTGCTTCTGGGACTTGGCGAAGACGATCGTCTTGCCCAGCCGGTCGCCGCCGGCGACCTTGTAGCCCTGCAGCATCAGGGTCTCGAGGACCTTGTCGACGGTGTCTTCGTTGAAGAGGAAGCGGTTGATCTCCTCGGCGCCGACCTCGTCGGGCGGACCGTCCTCGCCCCAGTCGAGGCTGTCCCACTGATCCTTCTCCTCTTCGGTGAGGTCGTCGTAGGTGATGCCGGAGCGCAGGAACTGGGTTCCGACGCTGATGCCCTTAGGGGGCACGAGGTAGCCGGCGTCGACTGCTTCGTCGAGGGAGTAGTTGTCGGTGGGGACGCCGTCCTCGAGGTGGAAGAGCCGGTAGGTGTTGTGGTCGACCTCGTCCTTGGGCGTCGCGGTGAGCCCGACGAGCAATGAGTCGAAGTAGTCGAAGATCGCGCCGTATTTGGCATACACCGAGCGGTGGGCCTCGTCGATCACGATGAGGTCGAAGTAGCCCGGCCCGAAGCGGCGCTGGCCGTCGTCGATCTCGTTGATGAGGTTCATCATCGTGGGGTACGTCGAGACGTAGACGCGTCCCTCGATGGCCTTCTCGGTCACGAGGTTGACGGTGGTCGAGCCAGGCAAGTGCTGCTTGAAGGCGTTGGCTGCCTGGTTGACCAGAGCAGTCCGATCGGCCAGGAACAGCACCCGCTTGACCCAGTTCGCCTTCTGCAGCAGATCTACGAGCGCGATGGTGGTGCGGGTCTTCCCGGACCCGGTGGCCATCACCAGCAGGGCCTCGCGCTGCTTGCGGTCGAACGCATCGCCCACGGCCTTGATGGCCCGCACCTGGTAGGGGCGTCCGGCGATGTCGGTGTTCGCCTGCGCCGAGGACAACGGGAGCTTGGTCTGGCGGCGCTGGATCAGCAGCTCCAGCTCGTCGCGGGTGTAGAAGCCCTGGGTCTCGCGTGGCGGGTAGCCGCCGGCGTCGTCCCAGATCCGGTGCTCGTAGCCGTTGGTGTAGAAGATGACGGGTCGCCGACCGAACTGCTTCTCGAGGCAGTCGGCGTACAGCTTGGCCTGCTGCTGGCCGATCTCTGGCGACTTCGACGTCCGCTTCGCCTCGACCACTGCCAGCGGGAGACCGTCGGCCCCCCAGAGGACGTAGTCGACGAAGCCGTGGCCCTCGGCATTCGGCATGCCGGTGACGGGGTACTCGCGGTCGCGCTCCTCGTCGAGCTTCCATCCGGCCTCGTGGAGGAGGACATCGATGAACAGGTCGCGGGCGGCGGCCTCGTCGTAGTCACGCGTGTCGGGCGCGGCCTCCGCTTGGGCGGCGGCGATCTGAGCCTGCAGCTCCGCGATCTCCGCATCGCGTGCCGCTACGAGGTCGTCCTTCTCGGCCAGCGCACGGGAGTGGGCCTCGTCCTGCTCCTTGAACTTCGCCGCGAGGCGCGCGACGTCTTCACGCGACAGCGGCGCAGCCTTGGCGGCCAGGGCCGGGTCGAACTGCGCCTGCAACGGCACCGCGGTCGGCGCCGGGGAGTGGTGGTACGAGGTCCACACGACGACGTTGAACAGCTCGCGCAGCACCGCCAACGACACGTCAGGGCGAATCTGCCGATTCTCGTGCACCGCGGTGTTGGCGATACGACGGATCGCGGTCAGCTTCTGCGTGATGCCTTGGGGAACCTGCGACTTGAACGCGGCGTCGCCGATCTTCGCCGCCAGATCGTCGCGGTACGGGATGGGCAGGGCTAGGACGTCGTAGAGGTAGCCGACCAACTCCTCGACCACCCGGCGGCTGTAGAAGCAGGCCGACCTCGGGTCGGAGGACAGGTACGACTCGGCCCGCGCGCAGTCATCGTGCAGTGACGGCAGCGTCTGGCGGACGAAGTCGAAGTTCCCCATCGTCGACTACTCGCCCTCGTCGATATCGAAGTGGTCGGCCAGGCGCTCGAGGGTGAACTCCTGGCGGAGCTTGCAGGCACTGTGCTGGCTGGCGAACATGCCCTTCTCCCAGAACGCCTCGCCCTGCGGTCGGGCATCGAGCCACTCCACCGGCACGACCCATTCCGCGTCATCGTCGTGAAGGTCGGCGACAGCGAACGCATAATCCGTCGCGAGTGGCTTGTCCGCCAGCGGCGTCCACTCACCATTGATCAGCACCTCGGCCGTTTCGAACCGAGCAGCAGGTCCCAGGGTCCTGCCCACGGCCACGAAGCCGGTGCCCGGGACGTTGACCCAGACGCGGGCGCCCTCGGGCAGCGAACGGATGGTCTGGGAGTAGAACTTGCCTGCGCCCGCCGAGATGAAGTTGAACGTGCGGCCGTCCTCCCAGACACGGTGACCTCCATAGGAGACGTACCAGTCGATGCCGTTCCACTGCGCCTTCTTGCTCTTTTTGCTGAGGCTGGGCGCCGCAAGAGCGTCCTCATCGGACGCCGCCAGCCACGAGCGGGCGAGGTAGCGACGGTCGTCGTCCTCCAAGTAGGAGAAGAACACCGCGTTGACCGGGACCCCGAAGTCGCGCAGGTAGTTCACAATGCGCTCGGAACTGGCGTCGAGTTCAGCCGCCACGATGGTGAGGCGAAGATCGCCGTTGAGCTCATCAGGTGGTGCGCTACCGAACACATCCTCGAAGGCCGCCTCGAACGGCTGATCAAGGTGTTTGGTGGCGATGTCGATGACGTCCTCACGAGACAGAGTCGAGGCCCACGAGCCGTAATCGAGCACCTGGGCCACGACTTCGCGGGGAGTCTTGTCACGCTTGAGCTCGAGCAGGTTGAGATTGCCCTCGGCATCGATCGCCAGCAGGTCGAGGCGCGGGCCGTACGGCGTGATGACCTCGCTGCCGATCACGAGCAGCCGCTCGCCCAGCAGTGACGGGTCACGCTTGAGGAACTCGTGCAGATCTTTCTCAGCGGGCAGTACCGACGTTGTTAACGGCTTTGGCTCGTCGCCATCGATGCGCCACATCCTCATCTCAACGGGCATCGGTCACAATTCCCCTCGGAATGCGCGTGACTGGAGTGAGGCAAAGAGGCTGTCGTTGGCTTCGAGAGCGCGCTGGACGGCGACGCCTTGCACTGTCATCCTTTCTACCCGATCTGCGAGACGCCGTTGGGCTTCCACCGGGTAGAGCGGCATCGGCAGCTCCTTTAGGACAGTTGTGTTGACGACTCCTTGAGCGGATCCAACTCGTCGCCCGACAAGTCGTCGCTGGGTCCCGCCGCGACTGATGTAGCCAAGAACTGTGCTGGGCAGCAGACGATCACTCGGGCGGACGACGATGATGTTCGCGCAGTTGGCTCCATCGAACTCAGGTGGCGTTACTGCGGCACGCACCTCGTCGGTTATGACTCGCGAGATAAGGACGTCGCCCTTGCGAATCTGGCTCTTCTGCAAACGTTCGTGAAATTCGGTCGTGACATGGGCCAAGCCATCACGAACGAGTCGCCCCTTGCCTACGTTCCCGGTCCGCAGGAAGGGAACCCCTGTAGGACGGAAGAACTCGCTGGTCGGCCCAACGTGTCCAACGACCACCTTCTCCGCTAGGTCGTTCAGTGGCCACCACCGACTCGGCGGTTCTGCGAAGAACTCGTCGAAGATTGATTCCGCCAGAACGTCGAGGTGAGTGAGAACCTGCTGGCGCTTACTGCGCAGGGCGTCGGCGTGGTCGAGGATCGCTGCGATGCGGCGCTGCTCGGCGACCGGTGGGACAGTCACGTTAAGTCGGTAGACGTCATCGCGATTCAGGCCAGGCACCGCGGCGGACTTGTTCATCGTCTCCAGGTGGAGCGACCGGAGCATCCAGTAGGCCCAACGTCGGTCGAGGTCATCCCCCTTCGGTTTCACGAAGTACGCAGTATCGATGGGCCAGGCAGGACCATCGACCCACGTGACGCTGCCGATGCTGCCCTTACGTCCGACGACGATGGTCGGTGCATCGGTGATGCCGCTGGAGTGCCCTCCGACGACGCCTCCGGAACCGACCACCGGCACGTCTCCGCCGTCCCTGTCGGCCTTTTTGAGCGCCTTCCCGTACGAGAGTTCCAGGATGTCGCCGACCGCCGTCACGAGAGCATCGCCTTGAGTTCGGTGAGACCCTTGGCGATCTCGTCCTCAAGCGTCTCCATGTCGGCGATGATCTCCAACGGCGCGCGGTGCTCGACCTCGTCTTGAACGACCTCCTTGTAGCGGTTCAGCGAGAGGTCGTAGTCCTGGGCGACGATGTCGGTCTTGGGTACGAGGAACGACTGCTCGGTGCGGGCGCGGCTCTTCTCAACGTCGCGGCGCTGCCAGCGACTGAGCACGTCGGGCAGGTCGTTGGCCTCAACGAGGCTGCGCTTGTCATCGAGGGAGAAGCCGTCGGCGCGAACGTCGTAGAACCAGACGTCGTCGGTGCCGCCGGAGTTGGTCTTGGTGAAAAAGAGGATCGCCGTCGACACGCCGGCATACGGACGGAAGACACCGGAGGGCAACTTCACCACCGCATCGAGCTTCTGCTCCTCCACCAGCATCTTGCGCAGTGCTTTGTGCGCAGTGCTGGAACCGAAGAGGACGCCGTCGGGAACGATCACTGCTGCGCGGCCGCCCGGCTTGAGCAGCTTGAGTAGCAGTGCAAGGAAGAGGAGTTCGGTCTTCTTGGTCTTGACGATCCGCTGGAGGTCCTTGGCTGTCGACTCGTAGTCGAGCGATCCGGCGAAGGGCGGATTGGCGAGGATGAGGGTGTACTTGTCGGCGTCCCCGGCCGCTCCCTCGGAGAGGGAGTCGCGGTAGCGGATGTCAGGGGTCTCGATCCCGTGCAGCAGCATGTTCATGCTGCCGATGCGAAGCATGGTGGAGTCGAAGTCGTAGCCGTGGAACATCGAAGCGTGGAAGTGCTTGCGCTGCGCCTGGTCGAGCAGCGCGTCGGCGTGCCTGTCGCGGACGTACTCGCTCGCGGCGACGAGGAAGCCGCCCGTGCCGCACGCGGGGTCACAGATCTCGTCCCCCGGCTGGGGCGCGGTCATCTGCACCATCAAATCGATGATGTGGCGTGGGGTGCGGAACTGACCATTGACGCCGGCTGAGGCGATCTTGGAGAGCAGGTACTCGTAGAGGTCGCCATTGGTGTCGCGGTCGGCCATCGGGATGTCGTCGAGCATGTCGACGACCTTGGACAGCAGCGCCGGCGTCGGGATGGTGAACCGGGCGTCCTTCATGTGCTCGCTGTAGGTGCTGCCGTCGCCCAGGCCGCGCAGGAACGGGAACACCTCGTCGGCGATCGTCTTGTGCATCACCTCGGGCGAGGTGTTCTTGAACTGGCTCCACCGCAGGTGCACCTGGCCGGGCAGGAAGACGGAATTCTCGACGGCGGCTCCCGTGACCCGGGCCTTCTTCTCGGCCAGCGTCTGGATGTCGTCGAGGCGGCGGATGAAGAGCAGGTAGGTGATCTGCTCGATGACCTCGAGCGGGTTGCTGATGCCGCCGGACCAGAAGGAGTCCCAGACGCGGTCGATCTTGCTCTTCAACTCACCCGTGATCACGGGATTTACCTTAGTGACCGCAGCGCCAGTGGGCGTGGACATGGAGGACCTCCTGCCGGCCGGTCCTTCCGGGCAGCCGAGCAGGATGTCGGAGGCCTCCGACAACGGCGTGGAAGGTCGGCCGCGGATCACCTCTTGGCGACCTCAGCGGGCCCGGGGACGGGCCTCTCTGACGGGCGTCAGAAGCCCTCTGCCGAGAGGCAACTGTGCCCGGAGTGTGCCCGCACAGTGCCCGGAGCCGGTCTTGGGCCCGTTGCTTGCGGGTTCAACGAGCGGTTCTGGCGACCTCAGAAACGACAAAACCGCAGGTCAGCGGGCTGACCTGCGGCTTGATCGATCTGCGCGCCTGTAGGGATTCGAACCCCAAACCTTCTGATCCGTAGTCAGATGCTCTATCCGTTGAGCTACAGGCGCCCATCCTGCGCGGGGCTGCCGCGAGGACTGGTTGATACTAGCGAACGCCCGCGGTGCTGCCGAATCGGCGGTACAGGACGCGGCCGGGACTGCCGGTGAGCCCGTGCACGACGGTGCTGGCAGCGACGACGGCGACGCCGGTCGTGACGACGAGTGCCGAGCCGGGGACACGGTGTGCCACCTCGAGCAGGTAGTAGAGGCCGGAGACGCCGATCGGGCCGAACCAGCCCAGGAAGACCGCGTCCCTGACGGGCAGCCGCAGCGGTCGGGCGAGCAGCAGCAGGACCGGCAGCCGCCGCAGGACCAGCACGCCCACCACCAGCGGCACCAGCACCCAGCCGGTCTCCGCCCAGGCAGACCAGGGCAGGGCCGCACCGAGGAGGACGAAGAACGGCAGCACGGCGTAGCGGTTGAGTGCCTCGTCGAGGGTGGCGCCGCGGACGCGGTCGTGCCCCGACCAGCCGGCATTGAGGGCGAGACCGGCCACCAGGACCGCGAGCACCTCCGCGACCTTCAGCAGGTGGGCGGCGGCGAGCACGCCCACCGCGAGGACGAGGGTGAAGACGACGACGGGGCCCGGCTCGGTCGCACCGTGGCTCTCGCCGAGCCGCACGGCACGCGCGGCGACGTACCCGACCGCCAGCCCGAGCGCGAGTCCCCCGAGCACCCCGCGCACCACCTCGACCGCCGCGTCCCCGGCGGCCAGTGGGCCGGCGACCGCGACCGCGACGACCACCAGCGGCAGGGCCAGGGCGTCGTTGGCGCCGGACTCCAGGGAGAGCAGGCGGCGCGCACGCCCGTCGACGTCGCGCTCCGCGAGTTCGCCGGTCACCACGCTCGAGGACAGCACGGGATCGGTCGGGCAGACGGCGGCCCCGAGCAGCAGCGCAGCCGCGGCACCGAGCCCCGCCGCGGGACCGAGCACCAGCCAGGCGACGCCGGCCGAGACGAGGGCCATCAGGGGCATCGCGACCCCGACGAGGACCCCGGCCGAGCGGGCCGCGCGGCGTACGTCCGGCCAGGGGTAGCGCAGGACGATCGCCATCATCGACAGCGACAACAGCACGACGGCGACCTCGCCGAGGACCTGTGCCCCGGCACCGGAACCGCTGCCGTCGAGCGGCGGCAATCCCAGGAGGTCCAGTGCCTGCGGTCCCACGGCGACGCCGACCCCGGTGGCGACGAGGGGCTCCGACAGCGGCAGCCGGTCGATGCGTGCGGAGAGGCTTGCCACCGCCAGCCCGAGCACGGCGACCGCCACCACGAGCACGTCGATCCGCAGGTCGTCCATGCGGCCGAGGCTGCCGCTTGCGGTCGGACGTCGCGACACCCTCCGGAATGGTCCCGGCCCCCGCTCGGAGGCGGGCGCGGCGCACTAGCCCGGACGCCGCGGACCAGCCTTGTGACCTGGCCCACGAGTCTTGGCTCGATCCAATATGCGGACGCGAGCGTCCGAAGTTAGGGTCACGCCAGCCGGGCGGAGCCCTCGTCTCGAGCGGTGGGCCCGGCATCGCGAGCGTGGCCGGCAACGGCGCCAGAGGTCCACCTCGATCCCCATCCAGGCGAGACCCGAAGAGGCCAGATGACCGTCACGCAGGACTCCCTCGACCTCAGCGACGCCCCCACCACGCACGAAGGC
This sequence comes from Actinomycetota bacterium, assembly GCA_009701885.1. Lineage (GTDB taxonomy): Bacteria > Actinomycetota > Actinomycetes > Propionibacteriales > Nocardioidaceae > Nocardioides. The sequence goes on along the minus strand of WLJH01000015.1, from coordinate 83,953 downwards.
ATCCTGTCCTTCGTCCGCGAGGTGGCCGCGCTGACCCAGCCCGACGCCATCCACTGGTGCACCGGCTCCGACGAGGAGTGGGTCATGCTGACCGAGGCGCTCGAGGCCACGGGCACGTTCACCCGGCTCAACCCCCAGATCAAGCCGAACTCCTTCTACGCCGCCAGCGACCCGATCGACGTCGCGCGCGTGGAGGACCGCACCTACATCTGCTCGGTCGACGAGAAGGACTGCGGGCCCACCAACAACTGGATGGACCCCGAGCAGATGAAGGGCATCATGCGCGGCCTCTACGAGGGGTGCATGAAGGGCCGCACGATGTACGTCATCCCCTTCGTCATGGGCCACCTCGAGGCCGAGCGCCCGATGTTCGGCGTCGAGCTCACCGACTCGGCGTACGTCACCGCCTCCATGCGCGTCATGGCCCGCATGGGCACCCCGGTCCTCGACAAGATGACCGAGACGAACGCCGACTACGTGCAGGCGATCCACTCCGTCGGCATGCCGCTGGCCGAGGGCCAGGCCGACGTCGCGTGGCCGTGCAACGACACCAAGTACATCGTGCAGTTCCCCGAGGAGCGCGCGATCTGGTCGTTCGGCTCCGGGTACGGCGGCAACGCGCTGCTCGGCAAGAAGTGCTACGCGCTGCGGATCGCGTCGGTGATGGCGCGCGACGAGGGCTGGCTGGCCGAGCACATGCTGATCCTCAAGCTCACCAGCCCCCAGGGCGTCGTCAAGTACGTCGCCGCGGCCTTCCCGAGCGCCTGCGGCAAGACCAACCTCGCCATGCTCAAGCCGACCATCCCCGGCTGGAAGGTCGAGTCCATCGGCGACGACATCGCCTGGATGCGCATCGGCGAGGACGGGCGCCTGTGGGCGGTCAACCCCGAGTACGGCTTCTTCGGCGTCGCCCCCGGCACCAACGAGCACACCAACCCGCACGCGATGGCCACCATCAACAAGGGCAACTCGGTCTTCACCAACGTCGCCCTCACCGAGGACGGCGACGTGTGGTGGGAGGGCCTGGAGAACCCGCCGGCCAAGGCGACCTCCTGGAAGGGCGAGCCCTGGACGCCGGAGTCCGAGGAGCTCTCCAGCCACCCCAACAGCCGCTACTGCACCCCGATCAAGCAGTGCGACATCCTGGCGCCGGAGTTCGACGACCCGCGGGGCGTCCCGATCGACGCGATCCTCTTCGGTGGCCGCCGCAAGACCACGATCCCGCTGCTCTTCGAGGCCCGCGACTGGACCCATGGCACCTTCCTCGGCGCGACGCTCTCCTCGGAGACGACCGCCGCGGCGATCGGCGCGACCGGCGTCGTGCGCCGCGACCCGATGGCGATGCTGCCCTTCATCGGCTACAACGCCGGTGACTACTTCAGCCACTGGATCTCGATGGGCAAGGACAACGACGAGTTCAAGCTGCCGAAGATCTTCTACGTCAACTGGTTCCGCCGCGACGAGGACGGCGGCTTCCTGTGGCCGGGCTTCGGCGAGAACTCCCGCGTCCTGAAGTGGGTCGTGGAGCGCCTCGACGGCCAGGCCGCCGCGGTCGAGACCCCCATCGGCCACGTCCCGGCGCCGGGCTCGCTCGACACCGACGGCCTCGACATGACCGAGGAGGCGCTGGCCGCCGCCCTGCACGTCGACGTGGAGGAGTGGAAGGCCGAGGTGCCGCAGATCCAGGAGTGGTTCGAGAAGTTCGGCGACGACCTCCCGACCGTCCTGTGGTCCGAGCTCGACGGCCTCAAGGCGCGCCTGGGCATGTGAGTCCTTCGCTCCGTTGGAGCCTCAGCGAGCCCGTCCCGGTCGTCCGGGGCGGGCTCGCTGCGTGATGGGGGCAGGACCGGCCAGTTGCAGGAATGTGCAACGCTTGGCCACCTCGGGACGGATCGACGAAGGGAGCGCCCGGTGTCGACGTACGGGCCGGAGCAGCGGGCCCTGCTGGAGTCCGAGGGCCTGGCGTTCTTCGAACGGGTCCTCGAGGAGGACGGCATCGCCGTCGACGACGAGCGGATCGCCGAGGGCGGTCCCGACCGGGCGGCGCTGGAGCTGCTGAGCAGCCTCGGGCTGCTCCTGCTCGACCCCGGCGCCGACCGCTGGCTGCCCGAGGACCCCGCCCGCGCCCAGTCGCGCGTGGTCTCCCCGCTGGCCAGCGAGAGCGCCCGGCTGCTGCAGGAGTCCGGCGACTGGGCCGAGGCGTTCACGGGCGTCACGACCGCCTGGCGCCGCGCTCCCCGCTCCGACGCCCGCGGCCCGTTCACCTACCTGCGCGACGAGGCCATCGGCACCTTCCTCGCCGGACTGGTCGCCGAGGTCGAGACCGAGATCCTCACCGCGCAGCCGCAGGCCGGCCGCGACCCGCAGACGCTGGCCGCCGCCGCCCTGCGCGACGTCGCCGCCCTCGAGCGCGGGGTGAAGATCCGCACGCTCTACCAGCACTCCGCGCGACGGTCCTCGGTCACCCACAAGTACGTCGCCGACGTGACCGCCCGCGGCGCGGAGGTGCGCACGCTGGACGAGTTCTTCAACCGGATGATCATCGTCGACCGCCGGGTCGCGCTGATCCCCGGCGCCGAGGACCTCAGGGTCGCGGTCGCCGTGCGCGAGCCGTCGATCATCGCCTACCTCGTCGACGTCTTCGAGCGGGCCTGGGAGCGCGGGCGACCGTTCGGCGACCGTGAGACCTCGATGCTCAAGGACATCGCCGCCGAGCAGCGCGCCATGACCATCCGGATGCTCATCGAGGGTCACGCCGACCCGGTCTCGGCCAAGCGGCTGGGCGTCAGCCCGCGCACGTACGCCGGCTACGTGGCTGACCTCAAGGCCGAGTTCGGGGTGCAGACCCGCTTCCAGATCGGCTACGCGATGGGACGGCTCGGCATCACCGGGAGCGAGCGACCCGGCGAGGAGCCGTCGCCCGGCGGCGTACCGGGCGGCGCCGGCGGCGCTGGCAGCCCCAGCACAGAAGACTGACCCGGCGCCGGGGGACGTCCGGGCGCCGGGTCAGGTGTCGGTGGCCCAGGGGGGTGGGTGGCCACCTCGGCCGAGAGGGTGGTCGGCCGGGTCTGCGGGTGGAGCGGAGGGTCAGGGAGCGGTGCGGCAGAAACCGCCGCAGCCCCAGCTGGTGTCCTTGGCCTCGGCGGGCGAGACGGCGCCGAGGACGCCCAGGGACATGATCGAGGTGGCCAGGACGACGCCGGCCTTGCGGAGGATGGTCATGCGGTGTGGTCTCCCTCGTGGCTGCGGGCCCACGGAACGGCCCTCGGCACCCATCATGCGTCGGGCCCGCGGGGATCCCCACGGCTGCGCTGGCTCACCTCTGTGCAATGCAGAAACCTGCAACTGAGGCGACACCCGAGGGCGAGCCCCGGGGCAGACGGCTCGGCCCCCGACCTGGCGGACGGGGGCCGAGGCTGGCGGAGGCGGAGGGATTTGAACCCTCGATGGGGTTGTAGCCCCAAACCCGCTTAGCAGGCGGGCGCCATAGACCTGACTAGGCGACGCCTCCTCGCGACAGCGCCGACAGGCTACTAGCAGCGCGGCGCGCCCGCCGAATCGCCCTGCGGATGGCCGGGACCGCACCCGGTCGGCCGGGCGGGCGTCAGGAGAGCGGGCGGAGCTTCTGGCCGGCGGCGAGCCGGCGCTGCATCTCCCGCACGAAGTCCTCGCGGTCCACCGCCAGGGCCTGCACCGGGATCGTGGTGGCGGTGCCGTCCTTGAGGTGCAGCACGAAGCACGGGATGCCGCGCGGGCTCGCGGTCGCCGCCTGCGCCACGTCGGTCCAGCGCGCGCGGCGGGTGCCGGCGCCGCGCACCAGCCCGACGGCGTACCCGTCCTCGTCGACGCGAAGCACCCACGCCCGCGTGCGCAGCCACCAGCCGAGGCCCAGGACGGCCAGCAGGCCGAGGGCCGCGCCGAGGACGAGGAGGTCCGGGGAGAGGTCGGCGGCGGCCACGAGGGCGGTGAGGCCCAGGACGAGGACCGCCAGCAGCACCAGCGCCGGCCCGACCAGCCGGGCGGCGAGGGCGGGCGCCAGGCGGTAGGTGTACGGCGTGGGCAGCGTCGACATGGCGCCATCCTCTCAAGCGGGGTGCAACCGGGCGGCGGGCCGGGTCGGCCGCGGTCGAGGCGTGTGCGGCGCACCACCGTCCGGCGCAGGGGCGGACAGCGGGGGCACGGGGAGCGTCTCCTAGGCTGGCGGTGGTCCGGCACTGCGGCGGCGGGCCGAGGAGAGGTGCCGGAGTGGCCGATCGGAACCGCCTTGAAAGCGGTCGTAGCGAGAGCTACCGCGGGTTCGAATCCCGCCCTCTCTGCCGGCTGGCCGGGAGCGTCCCCGGGGCGCTCAGGAGGCGCTCAGGCGCGGAGGGTGAGCAGCACGTCGCCCTCCTGGACGACGTCGCCCGGCGTGACCGTCACCGCGGTGACGGTGCCGGCGTGCTCGGAGATCACCGGGATCTCCATCTTCATCGACTCCAGCAGCGCCACGGTCTGCCCGGCGGCGACCTCCGCGCCCGGGGCCACCGTCACCTCGAGCACGTTGGCGACCATCTCGGCCACGATGTCGATCAGCTGTTCGCGGGGCACGGATCGAACCTAAGGGTTACCGGTGCGTACCCCGATTCGCTCGGCCCGGCGCCGGGGAGTCGCGCTCGAACCCGTGCCGAGTCGCGCTCGAGGCAGTGCCGCGTGAGCGGTCCCCGCCCTCAGAACAGGGCGCGGCTGCGGGCGGGCTCGGGGCGCTCGGCGGAGTCCTGCTCGTCGCGGCGGGCACGGCGGCCGCGGGAGCCGGTGAGGCGCAGGTCGACCCGGATGACGGCGTACCCCAGGACCAGGCCGAGGACGAGCCCGTAGAGCACGGAGAGGCCGCTCTCGAGCAGCGCGACCGAGGGGTCGGTGAGGGCGTTGGCGACCGAGGCGGTGCCGGCGGCGCCGAACGCGCAGACCCACCAGCCCTGGCGGCGGCGGGCGCGCATGTGGCAGCCCCACGCGAGGGCGGGCACGCCGAGGACGGTCTCGAGGGGGCGCGGGAAGGCGCCGAGGTTCTCCCGGCACCAGCGCACGCCGTCGAGCAGGGTGGCGACCAGGTCGCTGGGGCCGTAGGTGCGCAGCAGCTCGGCGTACCCGACGAAGGCGAGCAGCACCGCGCCGCCCCCGACGGTGGCGAGCAGGCCGCGGCGCCCGAGGCCGTGGAAGCCGGCGCCGAGGCGGTGCACGAGCAGGAAGGCGCCGACGAGGGCCAGGCCGAGGGTGACGTACTGGAAACGCACGACGGTCAGTGCCGGGGCGAACCCGACGGTCGCCAGCGCTCCGACCGAGGCGACGGCCACCGCGAGGGTGCACTCGCGCGCCGCCTCGCGGAACCGCTTCGCCGGGACCGTCGTCATGACCGCCAGCACCGCGGCGATCGCGCAGGTCATCACGGCGGCACCGGTGCGACCGCGGTCGTCGTCGATGAGCAGCACGAGCACGCCCACCACCAGGGCCAGGGTGCCGAAGACCGCGGGCCGGCCGCCGGTGCGGGCGGCGAGCGCCCAGGTGTAGGCCGTCACGACCGCCACCGAGCCGGCCCCGCCCAGCCACGACGGGCCGACCGGCACGGCGCCGCACACGAGCAGCGCGGTGCCGGTCAGGACGGTCAGCCACCAGGCGACCTGCGGGACGCGGGAGCGGCGGAGGCGGGTCAGGCGCTCGCGCCAGGCGGTGGCGCGGGCGGAGGGCTGGTCGGGGCGTGCGGGGCTGTCGGGGCTGTCCTGGCCAGCGACGGCGGTGGACGGCGGTGCCGCGACTGCTGCGGGCGCGGCGGGCGGGGTGGGCTTGGGGGCGGCGGGGACGTCGGCGGCGGGGGCCTCGGCGGCGGGGGCCGGTGCGGGCTCGTCGGACACCCGACGTACGACGGGGCCGACGGCCAGCGAGGCGGGCGCCACGGGGGCCCGGTCGCGACCCCGGCGGACGCGGCGCGGCTTCTCGGCGCGACGTCGGGGGGCGGCTCGGGACACGCCGAAGGACCTTACAACCGTCGGTTGGCCAGGGAGGGGTTGGTCCGACGGGCCTCGAGCAGGCGTGTGAGGCCCACCTCGGCCCGCACGACCTCGACCTCGTCAGCGCTGCCGGGACCGGCCTCCGCGAGCACGTCGCCGAGCGGGTCGACGACCATCGAGTGCCCGCTGTAGCGCGGGGCGGGCTGGGCGCAGGCGGCGACGAAGACGGTGTTCTCGATCGCGCGCGCCCGCACGAGGGTGCGCCAGTGGTCGACCTTGCGCTCCCCGGCGACCCACGCCGCCGGCACCACGAGCAGCTGGGCGCCCGCGTCGACCAGGGCGCGGGCGTGCTCGGGGAACCGCAGGTCGTAGCAGGTCATCAGGCCGACGACGAGTCCACCGACCTCGACGGTGACCGGGGTGGTGGGACCGGCCGTGAGCCGGTCGGACTCGCGGTAGCCGAAGGAGTCGTAGAGGTGGATCTTGCGGTACGCCGCCACCGCACCGCCCCGCACGAGCAGGGTGTTGAACGGGCGGGTCGGGTCGTCGCTGCGCTCGAAGGAACCCGCGACGACGGTCGTGCCGCGGGCGGCCGCGACCCGGGAGAGCTCGGTGTCGAAGGGCCCGCCCTGCTCCTCTCCCGCCGGGGCGAGGTCGTCGTCGACCGGACCGAAGTCACGGGCGAACGCCTCCGGCAGGACCACCAGGTCCGCACCCTCGGGGACCAGCTCGGCCAGGCGCTCGCGGTTGCGGGCCGGGTCGCGGTCGGAGGCGACCTGGACCAGCGCGACCCGGAGCACGGGGTGAGTCATGTCTCCACCCTCCCACCCCGGCCCCGGGGTCTGTGAGAGTGCTGCCCGTGAGCCCGAGCCCGTCCTCACCGCCGCCCGTCCCGTCGTCGCCCTCCGCGCTGGGGGCCTTCTCCGCGGTCGTCCTCGCGGGTGGCACCGCTGCGCGGATGGGCGGGATCGACAAGGCCTCCGTCGAGCTCGGCGGCCGCACGCTGCTGGCGCACGCGCTCGAGGCGGTGCTGGACGCCCGCGAGGTGGTGGTGGTCGGCGACGAGGTGCCGACCGACCGCCCCGTGACCTTCGTCCGGGAGGACCCGCGGCACGGCGGTCCGGTCGCCGGCCTGCTCACCGGTCGCGACGCGCTGCTGCGGCCGCCGCCGCTCCTGGCGGTGCTGGCCGTCGACATGCCCCGGGTCACGCCCGCGACCTTCGACCGGCTGCGGGCCGGGGTCGACGACGCCGACGGGGCCCGCCTGCTCGACCCCGGAGGCCGGCACCCCCTGGCGCTGGTGCTGCGGACCGACCGGCTCGACGGCGTACGGCCCGACCGGGAGGGGCAGCACGGCATGGCGCTGCGGGCGCTGCTCGCGCCCCTGCGGCTGGCCGAGGTGCCGACGGTCGGGGACGAGCACCGCGACGTGGACACCTGGGAGGACCTGCGGGACCTCGCGGAGGACTGAGTCCGCGGCGGCGACCGGGCCGCTCGTCAACCGACGTACCGAAGTCAGGTGCGGCGGGCCCGTCCCCCGGGGGCGTGGCCGGCGCGAGGCGCTTGTGTACGTCGTCTGACGAGCCCGCGCGACCAGACGGCACGCCCAGGGTCGGGCCCGCGACGCGCCCGGACCCTGCCGGGGGCTTGTCGCCCGTGGTGGCCCCGCGGATAGTGGGCCGAGTGAACCTGCACGACTGGATCGACGAGCTCTGCGACGCGCTGGACCTCGACGCCGAGGTCGACGAGGGCCTCGTGCTGGACCTGGCCAGGGTCGCCGCGCACAACGTCACGCGTCCCGCGGCGCCGATCTCGACGTTCCTGCTCGGCCTGGCCGCCGGGCGCCAGGGCGCCGACCCCGAGAAGGTCGAGGAGCTGGCCGGCCGCGCCCGCGCCCTCGCCGAGTCCTGGGACCGGCCGCGCGGTGCCGACGAGCCGAAGGTGGACGTCGAGGTCCCCGACGACAGCGCCGTGGACCACACCGCGGACGTGCGGGACCTCGAGGACGCCTGAGCCGCCGGCGTACGGCGCGGGCGGGTCTCGTGGCTCGCTCCGCCCGCACCTCGACCACCGGGACAGCCCGGCGCAGCTCCACCAGCGGGACAGCCCCTCTCGGGTCGAGGCCTGGGTCGAGGCCTGGGTCGAGGCCTGAGGACGCGCTCCTGCGCGTCCCCGCACCTCGACTCGCACCTCGACTCGCACCTCGACCCGCACCTCGACCCCGGCGGGCACGGCGGGCACGGTCGGACCGGCTGTCGGCACCCCCGGTCACCGGCGACGCACGCGGGCCCAGCACCCCGAGCGGGCGAGCCACCCCGGGCGGGCGAGGCCGGCACCCGGGCGGCTGGGTAGCGTCGCGGCCATGCGTGCCGTCGTCGCCCAGGGGACCGGTGGTCCCGAGGTCCTGTCCGTCACCGACGTACCCGATCCTGTCGCCGGAGCCGGCGAGGTGCTGCTCGAGGTGGTCGCCGCGGGGCTCAACCGGGCCGACCTGCTGCAGCGCCGCGGCTTCTACCCCCCGCCCCCGGGCGCCTCGGAGATCATCGGGATGGAGTGCTCGGGCCGGGTGCTGGCGCTCGGCGAGGGCGTGACCGGGCTCGAGACGGGCCAGGAGGTGTGCGCGCTGCTCGCGGGAGGCGGGTACGCCGAGAAGGTGGCCGTGCCCGCGGGGCAGGTCATGCCGGTGCCCGCCGGGGTCGACCTGCTGACGGCCGCCGCGCTGCCGGAGGTCGCGGCGACCGTGTGGTCCAACGTCTTCATGGTGGCCGGCCTGCGCCCCGACGAGACGCTGCTCGTGCACGGCGGCGCGGGCGGGATCGGGACGTTCGCGATCCAGCTCGCCCACGCCCTGGGGGCGCGGGTGGCCACGACCGGTGGGACCGCGGAGAAGCTGGCGTTCTGCCGCTCGCTGGGCGCCGACATCACGATCGACTACCGCGAGCAGGACTTCGTGGAGGTCGTGCGCGAGGCCACCGGCGGCCATGGCGCCGACGTGGTGCTGGACAACATGGGCGCGAAGTACCTCTCCCGCAACGTCGACGTCCTGGCGCTCGAGGGCCGGCTGGTCGTGATCGGCATGCAGGGCGGCTCGAAGGCCGAGCTCGACATCAACGCCCTGCTGCGCAAGCGCGGCGCCGTGATCGCGACGTCGCTGCGCTCGCGTCCGGTGGAGGGAAAGTCGGCGATCTGCGCAGGCGTCGTGGAGCACGTCTGGCCGCTGGTCGCCGACGGCAGCGTGCGCCCGGTCGTGCACACCACGATGCCGCTGGAGGAGGCAGTCGCGGCCCACGAGCTGATGGAGTCCGGCGCCCACACGGGCAAGATCCTGCTCACCACCGGGGCGTGACTACGGTGGGCGACATGAGCGAGCAGCAGCAGGCCCCGGCCGACCAGCAGGGCGGTCCCGACGCCGACGGCGAGCAGGTCGTGGTCGTCGTCGGTCCTGACGGTCAGCCCCTCGGCACCATCCCCGCCGCGCAGGCGCAGGCCCTGGCCGCCGCAGCGGCGGGGCAGTCCGAGGACGACGAGGACGACGACGAGCGGCACATCACCGAGCTGGTGGAGCAGCCGGCGAAGGTCATGCGGATCGGCGGGATGATCCGCCAGCTCCTCGAGGAGGTGAAGGCGGCCCCCCTCGACGAGGCCAGCCGCAACCGCCTCCGCGACATCCACGCCGCCTCCATCACCGAGCTCGAGGCCGGCCTTGCCCCCGAGCTGGTCGAGGAGCTGCACCGGCTCTCGCTGCCCTTCACCGAGGACGTCACCCCGTCCGAGGGGGAGCTCCGCATCGCCCAGGCCCAGCTGGTCGGCTGGCTCGAGGGACTGTTCCACGGCCTGCAGACCGCGATCTACGCCCAGCAGATGGCGGCGCGGGCGCAGTTCGAGCAGATGCGCCGCGGGCTGCCGGTCGGTCCGGGCGGGGCGGCCCCGCAGCCCGGCGCCGAGGCGCCGCACGCGCCGGGCGACTCCGGGGGCATGTACCTCTGACCCGACCGGAGTGCGCATGACGCGGCTGCCGCGTCGTACGCACTCCACTCGCCTCGTGGGCCGGGGCGGCTCAGTACGGTCCTGCGCCGATGGGGCGCGCCGCGAGATTTGTCGGGTGACGTCGATACCCGGAAGTCCCACGACGAAGTTCTGTCGTGGGACTTCCGGGTTTGTCGGGGAGCCGACGAACCCGGCCCGGCGCGGACGCAAGGTTTGTCGGGTAGCCGACGAACCCGGCCCGACCGGCCTCAGCGGCGGTTGAGCCGGCGTACGACGAAGAGCCCGAGCAGCCCGGCGACGACGAGCGCGGCGCCCGGGGCCACGGCGCGGCTGAGCGGGGCGGGCTCGTCGACCGGGAGCGGCTCGAACTCCGCCTGTGCCGGGTCCGCGGGGACCGGCGGCGAGGGGTTGGGCAGGATGCGCTCGACAGCGTCGAGCAGGTCGGCGTCGGCGGCGGCGGTGCCGGAGTCACCGGAGGCGACGAAGACCAGCGGCTCGGCGACCTGGCCCTCCTCGTCGGTCTGCGCACGCACGAAGAACACGACCTGCTCGCCCTCCGCGAGGCGTCCGAGGTTGCAGGCGCCGGGCACGCCGCGGGTGGTGAGGACCTGCAGCTCGGCGGGGACGTCGACCCGCGCGGCCTTGTAGACGGCCTCGACGGTGACCTCGTGCACGAGCTCCACCCCGCGACGGTCGCCCTCGACCGGGCTGGTCGTGACCGAGCGGACCTCGCCGGTGAAGACGGCCTGCGCCTGGCGGGTCTGGGTGGGCACGCCGACGTCGGTGCAGGACGGCTCCGGGGCGGCGTACGCCGGCGGGCCGGCCACCAGGGTGACGGCACCGGCCCCGGCCAGCGCGCTGGTGAGCAGCGTCGCGGCGAGGATGCGGGCGGTCGTCAGCACCGGGCCATGGAAGCAGGTCACAGGTCGAAGACACCAGCCAGGACCCGGGCCACGCCGTCCTCGTGATGGCTCGGCGCGACCTCGTCGGCGACCTCGACCACCGTCGGGTGGGCGTCGGCCATCGCCCACGAGCGGCCGGCCCACGAGAGCATCGGGATGTCGTTGGGCATGTCGCCGAACGCGATGACCTCCTCCGGGCCGATCCCCAGGTCGGCGCAGACCATCGCCAGCGTCGAGGCCTTCGTGACCTGCGCGGCGCTGATCTCCAGCAGCGTGGTGGAGCTCGACCAGGTGATGGTCAGGCGGTCGCCGGTCGCCGCCTCCGCACGGTCCCAGAACTCCTGCGGTGACAGCTCCTCGTGCCGCGCCAGGAGCTTCCAGGCGCCGGCGTCGAGCAGCTCGTCGACGTGCGCGCGCCGCACGACGTCGGGGATCGGGTAGCGCTCCATGAACCCCGGCTCCAGCTCGATGCCGGCCAGGGTCTCGACGGCGTACGCCGTGCCCGGCACCGCCTCGCGCAGCAGGCGGGCGAACTCGCGCCCGGCCTCGGGGGTGATCGGGCGCTCGAGCCGCGCACGGTCGGCGGCCACGTCCCAGACGGCCGCACCGTTGGAGATCACCGCGAGGCCGTGGGAGCCGACGTGCTCGAAGACGTCGCGGGCCCAGCGCAGGGGGCGGCCGGTCACGAAGACGACCGGGACCCCGAGGCGCTCGACCTCCAGCAGGACCTCGCGCGTGTACTCGGAGACGTTGCCGTCGCGGTCGACCAGGGTGCCGTCGAGGTCGGTGGCGACCAGGCGGGGGCGGGGGTGCTCAGCCACGGGAGACCTCCGGCGGCAGCGGGCGGGCCATCACGAGCCGGCCCTCCTCGTCGGCACCACGCAGGCTGGTGAAACCGCTCTTCGCGAGCACGCGGAGGCCGGCGGCGTTGTCGGGCTCGACGTTCGCGCGCAGCCGGACCCCGGCGGCGTCGGCGGCGGCCAGCACCGCGGCGAGCGCCTCGGTGGCGAAGCCCCAGCCGCGCGCCTCGGGGACCAGCCCGTAGCCGACCTCGGTCTCCAGCACCTCGTCCGGCGCGAGCGAGGGCGGGCCGAAGCAGCCGATCGAGCCCAGCACGGTGGTGCCGCGCACGATGCTGCGCGGACCCCACGGGTCACCGTCGGTCCAGAGCGTCGCGGCGTCGAGGTCGTCGGTGCGCGGGAAGTCGCGGTGCCACTCCGGGCGGCGGCGACCGGCGCGGAGGTCGGCGACCACGTCGGAGGACCACAGCGGCAGGACGAGGCGCTCGGTGGTGAGCACGGGGGCAGGGGCGGGCGTGCTCAGAAGTACCGCCCCAGCTCGAGTGCCGCGCCGTCCTCGTCGACCGGTGCGGTGACGTCGTCGGCAGCGGCGCGGACCTCCTCGATCGCCTGGCCCATCGCGACGCCGCGCCCGGCCCAGGCCAGCATCTCCAGGTCGTTGCGGCCGTCGCCGATCGCCAGCGCGTCCTCGGCCGAGACGCCGAGGCGGTCGCAGACCAACTGCAGCCCCGAGGCCTTGGAGACGCCGACGGGTGCGAGGTCCATCCACGCCGTCCAGCCCACGACGTAGTCGGTGCCGTGCAGGCCCAGCCGCTCCGCGAGCGCCACGAAGTCCTCGGCGGTGGCCTCGGGGTCGCGGATGATCACACGGCTGACCGGCTCGGCGACCATCTCCTCCAGCGGCGTCGGGATCATCTCCCCCGACAGCTCGCCGTCGGGGAAGGGCTTGTTGACGCGGTAGCCGCGGCCGCGCTCCTCGACCCCGACCAGCGCACCCGGGTGCTCCTCGAGCACGGCGGCCACCGCGGCGCGGGCGTCGAAGGTCTCCTCGTGCACGACTTCGAGGGTCGGGTAGCGGAAGACGACGGCACCGTTGGAGGCCACGACCCACACGGGTTCGACCTCGCCGTCGGGCCCGGCGTGGAGGTCGAGCATGTCGGCGACCGGGGTCATGCCGTGCGGGGAGCGGCCGCTGGCCAGCACCACGTGGGCGCCGGCGTCCTGCGCCCGGCGTACGGCGTCGCGGACCGCGGGCGCGACGTCGGCGTGCGTCATGCCGGCTCCCTCGACCCAGCGCAGGAGGGTGCCGTCGATGTCGAGGGCGACCAGCTTGGGGACCCAGCCCTCCCGAGGGCCCACGCCGGGGTCAGCCACCGAGCGGCCTGAGCACCTCGAGGCCGCCCATGTGCGGCTGCAGGGCCTTCGGGACCCTCACCGAGCCGTCAGCCTGCTGGTGGGTCTCGAGGATCGCCACGATGGTCCGCGTCATCGCGCAGAGCGTGCCGTTGAGCGTGGCCAGCGGCTTGGTGCCGTCCTCGAACCGACCCCTGATGTCGAGGCGACGGCTCTGGAACTCGGTGCAGTTGGAGGTCGAGGTGAGCTCGCGGTACTTGCCCTGCGTGGGGATCCACGCCTCGCAGTCGAACTTGCGGATCGCCGAGAGCCCCAGGTCGCCGGCGGCGACGTCGATGACGCGGTAGGCCAGCTCGAGCTTGTCGAGGAAGTCACGCTCCCACTGCAGCAGCCGCTCGTGCTCGGCGTAGGACTCCTCGAGGGTCGTGTAGACGAACATCTCGACCTTGTCGAACCAGTGGACGCGGATGATCCCCTTGGTGTCCTTGCCGTGCGAGCCGGCCTCCTTGCGGAAGCAGGGGCTGAACGCGGCGTACCGCAGCGGCAGCGTCGCGGGGTCGAGGATCTCGTCGGAGTGGTAGGCCGCCATCGGCACCTCGGAGGTGCCGACGAGGTAGAGGTCCTCGCCCTCGATCCGGTAGACGTCGTCGGCGGCCTGGCCGAGGAAGCCGGTGCCGTCCATGGCCCGCGGGCGGACCAGCGAGGGCGCGATGACCTGCGTGAAGCCGGCCTCGCGGGCCTGCTCCATCGCGAGGTTGACCAGCGCCAGCTCCAGCTGCGCGCCGACGCCGGTGAGGAAGTAGAAGCGCGAGCCCGACACCTTCGCGCCGCGCTCGATGTCGATGGCGCCGAGCAGCTTGCCGAGCTCGATGTGGTCGCGGGGCTCGAAGCCCTCGGCGGCGAAGTCGCGCGGGGTCCCGACGGTCTCGAGCACGACGAAGTCGTCCTCGCCGCCCTCGGGCGCCTCGGGCGCAGCGAGGTTGGGGATCTCCTTCAGCGCCGCGTCCCAGGTCTCGTCGGCGGCGATCCGGGCGGCCTCGGCCTCCTTGACCTCCGCTGCCAGGGTCTTGGTCTGCGCGAGCAGGGCCTGCTTCTCCTCACCCTGCGCCTTCGGGATGAGGGCGCCGAGCTGCTTCTGCTCCGCGCGCTTGGCCTCGAAGGTCGCGATGGCGGCCCGGCGGGTGGCGTCGGCCTCCAGGGAGCGGGAGACGACCTCGTCGGACAGCCCGCGCTTGGCGAGCGCGGCACGGACGCGGTCGGGGTCGTCCCGCAGGACCTTGGGGTCGATCATGCAGAGCAGGCTATCCGGGGCGGCCCGGGCCGTCTGCGATCGCCGTCGCGAGCGGCGTCAGGCGGGTGTGAGGGCAAGGCGCGGGCGCGAAGGCGGGCCGCCAGGCCCGTCGAGTCGTCCGCAACGCCGCCATCGCGCCCGCCTGGCGTCGCGCAGCAGGCGAGCGCGGGCGGGCCGGGCCTGGCCCCGGCTCACCCCAGTTGGTGGCCGCCTCCCCTCTGCCATGCTGTCGCCCGTGCTCGACCGCTCCCGTTCCCTGCTGCTCGCCTGGGCGCTGCTGTGCTGGGCCGGCCTCGCGCTGCTCGCCGTGGCCGTCGTCCAGGGGTGGGGCCCGCTGGCCGACGTCGATGCCCGCGGCAGCTCGGGCCCGGAGACGCCGTACGTCGATGCCGGCTCCCCCGCCTACGACCTGCTCCGGTGGGTGGAGCTGACCTTCGGCACGATCGGCATGACGGTCCTCACCGTCGTGGTGGCGGGCCTGATGCTCGCCAAGGGCTACCGCCGCGCGGCCCTCGTCGCCGCCCTCGTCCCGGGGCTGACCGCGGCCGCCACCACAGGCATGAAGGTGTGGCTGGGCCGCGAGCGACCCCCGTGGCAGGACCCCGAGGCGCTGCTGTCGACCAACTCCTTCCCCTCCGGCCACGCCTCCTCCGCCGCCGCGCTCGGCGGCGTCGTCTGCGTGCTGGTGCTGATGCTGGTGCGTCGGGCGAGCATGCGGCGCACGGCGTACGTCGCCGTCGGGCTCGTGGTCGTGGCGATCTGCCTGGACCGCGTGCTGCTGGGCCGGCACTACCCCAGCGACGTCGTGGCCGGCGTGCTGCTCGGTGCGGCCATCCTGCTGACCGTCGTGGCGGCGTACTCCCCGCTGCCGCGCAGCCACGCCGTCAAGGCCGAGCCGCTGCCGGTGGCCATCCCCGGCACCAAGCGGCTGGCCGTCGTGCTGAACCCGATCAAGGTCGAGGACGTCCGGCAGTTCCAGACGGTCGTGACCGGGATGGCCCGCGAGGCCGGCTGGGCCGACCCGACCTGGCACCTGACCACCGTCGAGGACCCCGGCACCGGCATGGCCGAGGAGGCCTCCGTGGCCGGTGCCGACCTGGTGCTGGTGTGCGGCGGCGACGGCACCGTGCGCGAGGTGTGCGCCGAGCTCGCCGGCACCGGCATCCCCGTCGGGATCGTCCCCGCCGGCACGGGCAACCTGCTGGCCCGCAACCTCGACATCCCGCTCTACCTCCGCGCCGCCATCGACGTCGCACTGACCGGCCAGGACCGGGCCATCGACATGGTCGAGGTCTCCGGCGACGGCATCGAGGACAGCTACTTCATGGTCATGGCCGGCATGGGCTTCGACGCCGCGATCATGGAGGGCGTCAACGAGGACATCAAGAAGCGGGTCGGCTGGATCGCCTACGTCATCTCGGGCCTGAAGTCGCTGATGTTCCCCGCGGTCAAGGTCGAGATCTCCGTCGACGGCGGAGAGTTCACCAAGCACCGCGCGCGCACCGTCGTGGTCGGCAACGTCGGGTTCCTCCAGGCCGGGATGCCGCTGCTGCCCGACGCCGCCATCGACGACGGCACGCTCGACGTGGTGATCCTGCACCCGAAGAACTTCCTGGCCTGGATCCCCCTGGCCTGGCGGGTGCTGCTCAAGCGGCCGCACACCGACGCGCTCATCGACCGCCGCACCGGCTCGACCGTCGTCGTCCGCGCCGCCACCGACACCCCGCGCCAGCTCGACGGCGACTCCATCGGCCCCGGCCGGGAGCTGTCGATGCGCTGCGTGCACGGCCGGGTGCTCGTCCGCGTCCCCCGCTGAGGACCGCCGAGCAGTCAGGTTCTTGGGGCCGAACGGTCAGTTGCTCGCGGTCGACCGGTCACTTCCTCGCACTGCGGGGCCCCGCTCTGCCAGGCTGACCCCGACTCTCGGGACGGACGGGTCGAGGAGCACAGCATGGGATTCCTGGTGGCGGCGGCAGTGGCGGCGGCGGTCGCGGGCGTGGCCTGGTGGATGGGCCGGTCGGCCGAGCGGCGACGCGGGGCGATGCTGGCGACCGAGACCTCCACGGTCGCGACGCTGCGCGAGCTCGCGGCGGCCGCCTCGGCGGCAGCCGGGGCCGGGTCCTACCGCGAGGTCGTCGAGCTCTCCGGCGAGGCGGCGCCCGGGCCCGGTGGTCCGCTGCGGTCCCCGGAGACGGGTACGCCGTGCGTGTGGCACCGCCAGGTGGTGACCCGGCGCTACACGAAGGTCAGCAAGGACGCCCAGGGCAACCGGACCTCCTCGACCGCGGAGGAGACCGTCACCTCGGAGAGCTCGGAGTCGGCCTTCGTGCTGCGCGACGCCACCGGCGAGGTGCTCGTCGAGCCGACCTCGGGGGTCGACGGGGCGCGGCGGACCGTGTCGGAGTTCCGCGAGGGTCGTCGCGGTGGCGGACGGGACACGATCGGGTTCGAGCACGAGGAGTGGGTGCTGGAGCCCGGCACGCGGCTGTTCGTGCGCGGGGAGGTCAGCGAGCGGGACGGCCGGCTGGTCGTGGGAGCACCGGCCAAGGGCGACCTCGTGATCACCACGCGCACCGAGGAGCAGCTGGTGGAGTCAGCCGCGGGATCGGCCCGGACGGCCGGGATCGTGACGAAGGTGGCCGCGGTCGCCGCGGTGGGGCTCGCCGTCGTCGGGGCGCTCAGCCTGCTCTGAGCCGGGCGCGGCGGCGTACGGCGGCGGGACGGCGGCTGGGTCAGAACTTTCGGCGTACGGCTGGACCTTCGCCCGTGGACCGAAAGGTCCAGCCGGCACCAGCCGAACCTTCCGCGGGCCAGCCCCTACGGACGCGCCGCCTCGACGGCCTCGGACTCCTCGGGCGAGAGCTGCAGGTCGCAGCGCCAAGAGGCGATCGACTTGGCGTAGGTGCGGGCCTCGGAGCGGCCGTGGATCGAGGTGAGCACCACGCCGTTGCCGCCGTCGTCGAGCAGGGCCACCGACCAGGAGAGGTGCCCGCCCATGTCGCCGAAGGCGTCGTAGCGGACCGCGGCCAGGTGCCGCAGGGCATCACGGCCCTCGGCGCGGAGCGCGGCGACCTCCTGGCGCAGACCCAGGACGTCCTCGGGCAGCGCCTCGACCGAGTCGCGTCGGGCGCCCGCCCGGACGGTCCGCAGGGCCTGCACGGCACAGGCCAGCGCGGCGAGGGCGACCACCAGGGTGAGCACGACCAGGATCTCCACGGCAGCGAACCTAGCCCGCGGCCACCGCCCGTCGCCTGCTACGCGACACCATCCGCGCGCCCTGTCTGCGTTGCCGACGCTCGACGAACGAACGAGTGGGCCTTCGCATCGGCGCCTTGCCAGGCCACGCGTCTGGCGCCGCTCGCGACGGCGACGGGCGGCGGCCGCGGCCTAGACTGCGCGGGTGCCGGATCCGCGACGCATCGCCTACCAGGGAGAGCCGGGCGCCAACTCCCACATCGTGTGCCAGGAGCACTACCCCGACCTGGAGGCCCTGCCGTGCGCCTCCTTCGAGGACGTGTTCGCCGCGGTGGCGGGCGGTGAGGCCGAGCTGGCGATGATCCCGATCGACAACTCCATCGCCGGCCGGGTCGCCGACATCCACCACTTCCTGCCCGGCAGCGGGCTGCACATCGTGGCCGAGCACTTCCTGCGGATCCGGTTCCACCTGATGGCCGTGCCGGGCGCGAGCCTGGACACGATCCGCACCGTGCACAGCCACGTGCACGCCCTGGGCCAGTGCCGCCGGATCATCCGCGAGCACGGCCTGACCCCGCTCATCTCGGGCGACACCGCCGGCGCCGCCCGGGAGGTCGCGGAGGCCAAGGACCCCACCCAGGCCTCGATCAGCCCGCCGCTGGCCGCGGAGATCTACGGCCTGGAGGTGCTCGCCGCCGACGTCGAGGACGAGGACCACAACACGACCCGGTTCGTCGTGCTCAGCCGCGACTTCGTGCAGGCCCCGCCGGGCAACGGCCCCGTGGTGACCAGCTTCGTCTTCAACGTGCGCAACCTGCCGGCCGCGCTCTACAAGGCGCTGGGGGGCTTCGCGACCAACGGCGTGAACATGACCAAGCTGGAGAGCTACATGGTCGACGGGCAGTTCACCGCGACGCAGTTCCTCGCCGAGGTCGACGGGCACCCCGAGGAGACGCCGCTGCGCAATGCGCTGGAGGAGCTGGCCTTCTTCACCACCGACATCACGATCCTCGGGGTCTACCCGGCCGACCCGTTCCGCGCGCAGGCCTGACCTCGCACGCGGCGGCAGGCGACTGACTGCTCGAGGGCGAGGAACTGACTGCTCGGCCGTCCGGACCTCACGGGTGGCCGGGGACTAGGCCCGCGTTCACTAGGGTGCGGTCCATGAGCGAGCGCCCCGCCCCGTACGCCGACAGCGAGGTCGGTCGTCTCCGCACGGTCATGCTGCACCGGCCCGGCAACGAGCTGAAGCGGCTGACCCCGCGCAACAACGACCGGCTGCTCTTCGACGGCATCCCCTGGGTGGCCCGCGCGCAGGAGGAGCACGACGCCTTCGCCCAGGCGCTGCGCGACCGCGACGTCGAGGTGCTCTACCTGACCGAGCTGCTCACCGAGACCCTGCAGGACGAGATCGCCCGCAACCACGCGGTCACCTCCGCCCTCTCGGGGCTGCACCTCGGCGACACCCTGCGCACCTACCTCGCGCACTTCCTCCACGACGCCTCGCCCGAGGAGCTGACGGCCTACCTCACGGCCGGCATCCGCAACGACGAGGTGCGCGGTGGGTTCGGCCTGGTCACGAGCCTGCTCTCGCCGTACGACTTCCTGGTCGACCCGCTGCCCAACCTGCTCTTCACCCGCGACTCCAGCGTGTGGGTGCGCGACCGGGTCGCCATCACCTCGCTGGCCATGCCGGCGCGCTCGCGCGAGACCCAGCTGACCGAGCTGATCTACACCGAGCACCCCCGCTTCCGCGGCACCCGCAAGATCCACGGCTGGCACTCCGAGCACGTCGAGGGCGGCGACGTCCTGCACCTCGCGCCGGGCGTGATCGCCGTCGGCGTCGGGGAGCGTACGACGCCGGCCGGTGTCGAGCGCTTCGCCCGCCAGGTCTTCCACGCCGGGCTCGCGCGCACGGTGCTGGCGGTGCCGATCGCCCAGGAGCGGGCCACGATGCACCTGGACACGATCTGCACGCTCGTCGACGTCGACAAGGTCGTGATGTACCCCAACGTCGCCGACTCCCTCGTCGCCCACGCCGTGACCATGACCGAGCAGGGCGACGAGGCCACGCTGACCCTCAGCGTCGCCGAGCCCGAGCCGTTCCTCGTGGCGGCGGCGCGCGCGATGGGCATCGACCAGCTGCACCAGATCGACACCGGCCTGGACCCGGTCACCGCCGAACGCGAGCAGTGGGACGACGGCAACAACACCCTGGCGCTGGCACCCCGGGTCGCGGTCGCCTACGAGCGCAACGACGAGACCAACGACCGGCTCGAGGAGGCCGGGATCGAGGTCGTGCGGATCGCCGGATCCGAGCTCGGCTCGGGCCGCGGCGGCCCGCGCTGCATGAGCTGCCCGATCACCCGCGACCCGCTCTGACCTGCTGTGACCCGCGAGACGCTTCCTTTACACCTCTGACACGCGTCCGCGAGGATGCGGCCGGGAGGACCCACGACCGGCGGAAAGGACCCCCATGTCGTTCTTCAGCGCGTTCACTCCTCAGGAGATCGCGAAGATCAGCTCGGCCGGCACCCGCGTGACCCTGCCGGAGGGCTGGGCCCCGATCTCGGAGCGCACCGGCGCCGACAAGGCCTACATCATCTTGTCCGGCACGGTCTCGGTGCGTCAGCACGGCAAGGAGATCGCCCAGGTCGGGGAGGGTGACATCGTCGGCGAGGCCGCGATCCTCAACCACTCGCTGCGCTCGGCCAGCATCGTGGCGCTGACCCCGCTGGAGCTCATCCACTTCACCGCCGACCAGCTCAACCGGCTCGCGGTCGAGATGCCGAAGTTCGGCGAGCAGCTCGAAGCGGTGGCCAAGGAACGCTTCGCCGGGGGCGGCGAGCAGTCCTGACCCGGTCCGGAGCCCCGCGCTGAGCACCCCCGAGCAGCCCGGACGGCCCGAGGACCCGGCCGGTCCCGGCGCCCCGCCGCCCGCGCCCGACCCAGTACCTGACCCCGCACCCGACCTCGACGACGAGGGGTCGGTCGAGGAGCTGCTGCTCGGCGAGCGCCCCTCGTTGACCCGGCTCGAGGTCGCGGCCGCCGCCGGCGTCCCCCTCGAGGTCGCGCGCGAGCTGTGGCGCCTGCTCGGCTTCGCGGCCACCGCCGACGACGACCCGGCCTTCACCGCCGCCGACGTCGAGGCGCTGCAGCTGGCCGGGGACCTCGTGGGGCTCGGCATCCTCGGCGAGGACTCCCAGGCGGCGCTGGTGCGCACCTGGGGCCGCTCCTTCGCCCGGCTCGCGGAGTGGCAGACCACGCTGCTGGCCCGGGTCGCGGCCGCCGACCCCGACGCCGACCCGGTCGAGCGGCTCCGGGTGCTGACCGGTGAGGTCCTCCCCCGGGTCGAACGGCTGCAGTCCTACGTCTGGCGCCGGCACCTCGCCGGCGCCTCCGGTCGGCTGATGGCCGGCACGGAGTCCGACGAGACCGGGGCCACGGCCGGGACGACCCCGCAGGCGGTCTGCTTCTGCGACATCGTCGGCTTCACCTCCCGCTCCCGCTCGATGCGCGACGCCGAGCTGGTCGCGTGGATCGAGACCTTCGAGGCCCGCACCACCGAGGTCGTCGTCGACCACGGCGGCCGGGTCATCAAGAACATTGGGGACGAGGTGCTGCTCGTCGCCGACGACCCCGCCGCGGCCGCGCGGATCGCGCTGACGTTGGTGGCGATGGGCTCCGACGAGGACGACCCGTTCCCGCAGGTGCGCGCCGGCATCGCGTACGGCGACGTCGTGACCCGCCTCGGAGACGTGCTCGGCCCGACCGTCAACATCGCTGCCCGCCTCACCGGCATCGCCCGCGACGGCACCGTGCTGGTCGACGACGGCATGCGCGAGCAGCTCGGGGACGACCCGACGTGGTCGCTGCGCCGGGTGCCGCGGACCTCGGTGAAGGGCTACTCCTCGCTGCGGCCGTGGGCGCTGCGCCGGCGCGAGGACGACGGCGACCGCTCGGGCTGACCCGTGCCCCCGGCCCAGCGCCTGCCGTCGTACGCCGACGACGCGGCGACGCGGGACCCGCCAGTATCGAGTACGCCGGGGCCCGGCCCTTTACCTAGGATGCGCCGGTGACCCGGCTGATGACGAAGGTGCTCTCCGACGACCCGCTCATCCGCTCGATGTCCTACCAGTCGGTGCTGTCGGCCTTCGGCGAGGGCGCGTTCCTCACCGGGTCGGCGGTCTACTTCACGCAGATCGTCGGGCTCTCCCCTGCGCAGGTCGGCCTGGGCCTGACCATCGGCGGCGTCGTGGTCTTCTGCGCCTCGGTGCCGCTCGGCCGGCTCGCGGACGCGGTCGGCACCCGGCGTACCTGGATCCTGGGCTCGCTCCTCGAGGCGCTGCTCTTCGGCTCGTGGTTCCTGGTCGAGGGGTTCGCGGCGTACGTCGCCGTCACCATCGCCCTGGAGCTGGCCGCCTCGTGGATGCGGTCGGGGCGCAACGCCTACCGGTTCGAGGTGTTCCCGCGGGAGACGCGCGTGCGGTCGCTGGCCTACATGCGGGCCTCGCGCAACGTCGGCTACACCCTCGGCGCCGGCGCGGGCGGCCTCGCACTGGCCGCCGGCTCCGACGGACCGATCATGGCGATCCCGCTGGTGACCGCGGTGATCCTGCTGCTCAACACCGCGTGGATCACCCGGATGCCGCGGCTCTCGCGCGAGGCGGAGGCGCACGCCGAGGCCGGGGACACCGCCCTCGAGGCGGCGGTGGCGGGCAGCCGGCGCAGCGACCCGCGCGCCGCGCTGCGGAACCGGCCCTTCATCCTCACCTCGACCCTCAGCGGGATCCTGTCGACCCACCAGGTGCTGCTCAACGTCGTGGTGCCGCTGTGGCTGGTCGCGGAGACCGACGCCCCGCGAGTGCTGCTGGCGTGG
Organism: Actinomycetota bacterium; assembly: GCA_009701885.1. Classification (GTDB taxonomy): domain Bacteria; phylum Actinomycetota; class Actinomycetes; order Propionibacteriales; family Nocardioidaceae; genus Nocardioides. The sequence continues at coordinate 61,565 of WLJH01000015.1, read as the reverse complement.
CTCTTCGGCACCAACACCGTCATGGCCGTGGCGCTGCAGGTGGCCACCGCGCGCGGGGTGTCCGACGTGGGCACGTCGCTGCGGGCGGTGCGCCGGGGGGCGTTCTTCTTCGTGCTCTCGTGCGGCATCCTGCTCGTCACCCACGACACGATCGGCTGGGTCACCATCGCGCTGATGTGGATCGGGCACATCACGGTGACCTTCGCCGAGCTCTACGACTCCGCCGGTGCGTGGGGCCTGCAGGCCGAGCTGTCCGACCCCGACCGCCGCGGGGAGTACCAGGGCGTCTCGCAGCTGGGGTTCATCCTCGGCTCGGTCTGGGCGCCCGCCGCCTACACCTTCCTCGCCATGGAGGTCGGCACCTGGGGCTGGATCACCATCGGCGCCCTCGTCGTCCTCGCAGCAGCCGCCATCGCCCCCGCGGCCCGGGCCGCCGAGCGGCACCTGGTGCGGGTGGGGGCGCCGGGGCAGGCGGTCGCGGCGGGGTAGTCCGAACTCTTTTTCACCCTCAGCTCGAGCTGAGGGTGAAAAAGAGTTCGGAGTAACCCCGCTCGCCGGCCCGCGAGCCTCAGCGCCAGGCGGTCAGCGCAGCGTGACCTGGCGGTTGGCCAGCCCGTTGCGGGCCGAGCGCTCCTCCTGGGTCAGGTCGGAGTCGTCGGCGAGCGCGGCCTCGAGCTCCTGCTGGAACGCGGCGGCCGGCTCCTCGAGCGCGTCGGCACCGGTGCCGACCTCGAGGTCCCACACCGGGGCGAGCAGCCCGTGGGCGCGGAACATCCCGACGAAGCGGGCACCGGGCACCAGGACGTCCTTGCCGGCGGCGTGCAGGCGGGCGAGGGCGGTGAGCAGCGCGTCCTCGGGGTGCGGCATGACCCAGCGCAGGTGCTCCTTGGTGCCGATGTTGGTCCAGTACGCCGCCTCGACGCCGCTCAGGCGCGAGGTCGGGACGGCCGCGGCGTTGGCCTGGTCGAGGGCGCCGGCGAGGTCGTCCTTGTCCTCGACGTCGGCGAGCCAGAAGTCGAAGCCCTCGTGCACGGTCACGTCGAGGGAGTCGCCGGTGACGAGGTCCTGCAGGCGGGGGGCGTCCTCGGGCAGCTCGGTCAGCCCGACGATGCCGGGCTCACTGGCCTCGGCCTGGGCGACCGCCTTCCGGAGCACCGCACCGAGGTCGCGGGCGGGGTCGCCGAAGTGGTGCTGCACCTGCATGCCGAGCCAGATCGCACCGGACTCGCGCACCATCGCCGGGGCCGCCATCGGCAGCAGCGAGCAGAGCACGACCTCGCGGTCGGACCCCTCGAGGGTCAGCGGCGCCGTACCGGCCGGGACCAGCTCGCGCAGCGCGATCACGTCGCACTCCGAGGGCAGCCCCTCGAAGGGACGCTTCACGAAGGCGGGCATCGTCTTCTTGGGCTTGCCCTTGGTGCGGTTCTTCTTGGCCATGGCGGTGAAACTACCCGGCCTGGTCCGACTGCCCGTCCAGCAGGTCGAGGAGGTACGCCGGTCGGTCGCTGATCACGGCCTTCACGCCGAGCTCCTGGCAGACCCGCAGGTCGTCGTCGGTGTTGACCGTCCAGACGTGCATGTCGTGGCCCGCGGCGGTGATGCTGCGGCCCAGCCTGGGGCTCTCGTGGAGCAGCTTGACCCCCGGGCCGATCAGCCAGTCACGGCCCACGATGCGGCGCAGCACCGGCCAGTAGGGGATGTGCTCGACCAGCTGCACCACCTGCACGCCCGGCGCGATCCGCTCCATCCGCTGCAACGCGGTGTGCGAGAACGACATCACCCGCGCCGGTCCGCCGGGCCTGTCCCAGCCGAAGTCCTGCAGCAGGTCGGCCACCCGGCGCTCCACCAGCCCGCCGTACCTCGTGGGGTGCTTGGTCTCGACCGCGATCTCGATCCGTCGGTCGAAGTCGGCGCACACCTCGAAGAGCTTGCGCAGGGTCAGCACCCGCCCGTGCTCCTCGACCAGGTCGGGCCGCTCGTCGTCGAGGTCGGCCCAGGGGTGCTTCCAGCTGGAGAAGTCCAGCTCGCTCAGCTCGGCGAGGTCCATCGTCGAGACGATCCCGCGCGTGGAGGCGGTGCGGCGCAGGTCGCGGTCGTGCACGCACACCAGGTGCCCGTCGGCGGTCAGCCGCACGTCGCACTCCACGCCGTCGGCACCGGCCTCCAGCGCCGCGAGGTAGGCGCCGAGGGTGTGCTCGGCGTGGTCGTGGCTGGCTCCGCGGTGGGCGAGCACGAGGGGCCGGTCCTGCATGGCTCCATGATGGGGCCAGGTCGCCCGTCCGGGTGAGCGATCAGCGCTCCGGCGTGCCGTCCTCGCGTCGTCCCTCGGCGATGGCGCGGGCCGCAGCCAGCAGGTTGTGCTCGGGCACGTCGACGTCGGCCGGCAGCTCGGCGCGCAGCCGCGCCACGACCTCCTCCTCCGGGGCTCCGCGCAGCTCGTCCTCCACGTGCCGGATGGTGCGCTCGAGCACCACCGTGGTCCGGTCGCCCTGGCTGTCGGGGTTCGCGTGGTCCATGACCCCGACCGTGCCCGCGGCCGAGCGCCCGGACACCACCCGGTCGAGCGGGTTGCTCTCCGCGTGCGTCCGGCCGCCGGCGTACGGCGTACGGCCGGCTACTCCTGGCCGAGCAGGTAGCGGCCGAAGTGCGGCACCGTGAAGGCGATCCGCCCGCGCTCGCCGGAGTAGATGAGGCCCTTCTTGAGCAGGGCGTCGCGGGCAGGCGACAGCGACTGCGGCTTCTTTCCGAGCACGGCGGCGACGTCGGCGGTGGCGACGGCCCCGACCGCGTCGGTCTCCTGCCCGAGGGCGGCGTCGGCCATGGCGCGGAGGTAGTCGCGCTCGGCGGGGGTGGCGCGCTCGTAGCGGGAGCCGAAGAACCCGACGGCCAGCTCGCGCTCGGCCTCGGGAGCGGCGACCTCGACGTCCTCGGCCGTGATCGGGCTGCGCGGGGCGAGGTCCCAGACGGTCTTGCCGTAGGCCTGGATGAAGTAGGGGTAGCCGCCGGTGGCGGCGTACATCGCCTCGAGGCCCTCGGGGGTGAACTCGGCGTCCTCCTCGGCGGCCGGGGCGGCGAGCGCGCGGTCGGCGGCGTCGCGTGAGAGCCGGTCGATGCGCTGGTAGGAGAAGAGCCGCTCGGAGTAGGACTTGCTGGCGCTGAGCACCGCCGGCAGGTGCGGGAGGCCGGCGCCGACGACGATCACGGGCAGGCCGGACTGGCTGATCTCGTGGCAGGCGGCGCACAGGGCGCTCACGTCAGCCGGGCCGAGGTCCTGCATCTCGTCGATGAAGACCGCGACGCCCTTGCCGACGTCCTGCGCCAGGCCGCCGACGTCGCCGAGCAGCTCGACCAGGTCGATCTCGATGTCACCAGAGTCGGCGCGCCCGCGCGCGGGCGGCACGTCGATGCCCGGGCTCCAGCGGTCGCGCAGCTTCGCGTCGCGACCGGCGTCGCGCTCGGCGAAGGCGCGCAGCACGCCGAGCACCTGGTCGCGCTGGTCCTCCTCGGGGTGACCGAGCTCGCGGACCGCCTGGTGCAGCGCGCTCGACAGCGGCCGGCGCAGCGGCTGGTCGGGGCGGGCCTCGAGCTTGCCGGTGCCCCAGCCGCGGCGGACCGCCGCGCCGCGCAGGGCGTTGAGCAGCACCGTCTTGCCGACCCCGCGCAGGCCGGTCAGCACCAGGCTGCGCTCGGCCCTGCCTCGCGCCACCCGCTCGAGCACCACGTCGAAGGCGGCCAGCTGCTCGTCGCGGCCCGCCAGCTCGGGCGGGCGCTGACCGGCGCCGGGGGCATAGGGGTTGCGTACCGGGTCCACGATCGGACGGTATCGGGGTGTCTAGGGAAATCCTGAGATTCCGTGCGGCGCGGCCGGCGTGAGGTTCAGCGGGGCGCCGCTGGACCTTCCGGCGCACCGATGCACCTGCGCCCCGGGCCCGTCAGGTTCAGCGGGGGGCCGCTGAACCTTCCGGACGGCGCCCCGGCCCCGGCCCGCCGGCACGAGATCGCCGACGGACCCGGCCGGGTGCCGCGACCGCCCTAGGATCGGCCCATGCCCGAGCTGCCCGAGGTGGAGGCGCTGGCCCAGGACCTGACCGGCCGGCTGGCGGGGCGCGCGATCGTGACGGTCCACGTGCCGCAGTTCGCGGCGCTCAAGACCTTCGACCCGCCGATCTCGGCGCTGCACGGCACGCTCGTCGACGGCGTACGACGGCACGGCAAGTTCCTCGACCTCGACTGCTCCGGGACCCACCTCGTGCTGCACCTCGCGCGGGCCGGGTGGGTGCGGTGGCGTGACGAGGTGCCGACGATCCCGCCGAAGCCGTCGAGCAAGTCGACCCTGGCGGTGCGGATCGTGCTCGACGACGACGGCACCGGGGTCTCCCCCGGGCTCGACGTCACCGAGGCCGGCACCCGCAAGAGCCTGGCGATGTACGTCGTGCGCGACCCCCTCGACGTCCCCGGGATCGCCTCCCTCGGCCCGGACCCGCTGGCGCCGGAGTTCACCGAGGAGGTGCTGGGCTCGATCCTGGCCGCCGAGGGACGCAAGCAGCTCAAGGGGGTGCTGCGCCACCAGGGCACGATCGCCGGCATCGGCAACGCCTACTCCGACGAGATCCTGCACGCGGCCCGCATGTCGCCGTACAAGCCGGCCGGCACGCTGGAGCCCGAGGAGCTGACCACGCTGTACGCCGCGCTGCGCACCACCCTCGGCGAGGCCGTCGAGCGCTCGCGCGGGCTGGCGGCCAGCGAGCTCAAGGGCGAGAAGAAGAGCAACCTGGCCGTGCACGGCCGCACCGGCCAGCCGTGCCCGGTGTGCGGAGATGTCGTGCGCGAGGTGTCCTTCGCCGACTCCAGCCTGCAGTACTGCCCCACCTGCCAGACCGGCGGCAAGCCGCTCGCCGACCGCCGGATGTCGCGGCTGCTGAAGTAGCGACGGCGCCGGGGGGCGCATGTCGGGGGCCGAGCCGGCGCATCCTTCCGGAACTGTGCGCCGGCTCGGCCCGCGGGAAACGGTCGGGCTGGGAGACCCAGGGGTCAGCGCAGGGCCGAGGCGTGGCTGCCCGACTCACCCGCTCCGACCTCGTCGGCCACCGAGACGACCAGACCGCCCACGAAGAACGCGGCGATCGCGGCGACCAGCACCGGCGTCTGCAGGGCAGGGATCCAGGGGCGGACGACGTCGGCGCCGTGGAACTCGTGGGTCAGCGCGTGGCCCTTGCCCCGGGCGAGCAGCCACTTGTTGACGGGCAGCGCGGCGAAGAAGGCGATCGTGAGCGCGAGCGGCATCGAGAGCCAGAAGACCGGGTTCACCAGTCCGGCCTCCATGGCGCCGGGGACCAGCGCCATCACGGCGTTGTCGACGACCTCCATGACCGCGATGGACAGGGTGTCCGCGGCCAGGACGACGCTGAGCGCCGTGCCGACGCCCAGACCGGCGCGCAGCAGCGGCAGGGTCGACAGGGTGTAGCCGAAGAAGAAGGCCAGCGAGACGGCCAGGGCGATCGTGGCGATCGTCGACAGGCCCAGGGCGGTGCCGATGATCAGGCCGAGCACCTCACCGATGGCGCAACCGGTGAGGCAGTGGAGCGTGGCGGAGACCGCCATCCGGTTCGAGGCCATGTCATGACCGGAGTGACCGGCGTGGTCCTGCGCGTGTGCGGTGTGGCCCTCGTGGGCATGGGTGCTGTGGTCCATAGGGTGGGAACAGGTACCCCACCGGGGTATATTCCACACATGCTCGACCGAATCGCCACGATGCTCGTCCTCCTTCCCGCGCTCGCGCTCGCCGGCTGCGGAAGCGACGAGGCCGACCAGGTGCTCTCCGACACCGAGCACAGCCAGCAGGACGTCGCCTTCGCCACCGACATGGTCCAGCACCACGCGCAGGCGCTCTCGATGGTCGACCTCACCCGCGGCCGCCCGCTGGACCCCGAGGTCGCGGCACTGGCCGAGGAGGTCCGGGACGCCCAGGCGCCGGAGATCGAGCTGATGACGGACTGGCTGGTCGACTGGGACGAGGACGTGCCCGCGACCATGCGCGACCACTCCAACGCCGGCCATGGCGACCACTCCGCGGCCGACGCGATGGAAGGCATGGAAGGCACGGGCGGGAGCGACATGCCCGGCATGCTCACCGCCGAGCAGCTCCGCGGGCTCGAGGAGGCGGGCGACGCGGAGTTCGAGGACCTCTGGCTGGAGCTGATGATCGCCCACCACGAGGGGGCCGTGGCGATGGCCGAGGAGCAGGCCGCCGAGGGCACCTACCGCCCGGCCGTCGAGCTGGCCGAGGACGTCGTGGCGGGCCAGACCGCGGAGATCGAGCGGATGCGGGCCCTGCTGGGCTGACATCGGCGTACGACGGCAGCCCGACGACGTACGGCGACGGCGGCCGCCCCGTGCGACCTCACTCGGCCGACGGCGACTCCGGCACCTCCGGGTCCTGCCCGGCCCCCGCGGCGCACGCGGTCGTGGCGTAGCCGACCATCGCGTCGACCTGCGCCTGCTCGCGCGGGGTCAGGTCCGGGTCCTCCAGGGTGGCGAGGTCGCGCGCCGTGGCGTCGGGCTCGACCCGGTCGAGCACGTCGAGGTAGACCGCGAGCCCCGCCTGCGCGTCCTCGCCCGCCTCCTCGGGGAGCCCGGCCTCGGCGAGGCTGTCGCGCAGGTCGGCCACGTCCTGGCCGTCGCCCACGCTCGCGGTCGCCAGGAGCGCCTCGCAGAAGGGGGCGACCGAGGTGGCCTCCTCCTCCGAGTCGATCCCGGGGCTGACGGTGCCGGAGCCGAGCGAGGACTGCCCGGCGTCGTCGGGGTCGCCGGCGCCGCAGGCTGCCAGGGACAGGCCGAGGACCAGGGCGATCGGGACGAGGGCGAGCTTCACGGGGGACCTTCCGTCGGGTGCATCGGGTGCGGCCCTGACGGTGCCATCCCGACCCAAGAGGCACCTGAACGCCCTGGGACGGCGGCCCCGCCGACGCGAGGGACACGCCTCGGCGGGGCGCAACCGACGCTCCGGGGGTCCAGATCCGACGGCTCGGCGGTTCAGAAGTGACGGCTCGGCGGTTCACAACTGACGGTTCGGCGGTGGGGGTCAGCCGGCGAAGACGGCGGGCAGCGGGAGCCCGATGGCCACCTCGAGCCGTGCGAGGTAGGCCACCCGGGGCACCTCGACGACCCCGAGGCTGGCCAGGTGCTCGGTGCGCCACTGGACGTCGATGAGCCGCTCGGAGGCGTGCTCGTCCCGGAGCAGCCCCACGAGGGAGACGAGCGCGGACTTGGAGGCGTCGGTGACCCGGTGGAACATCGACTCGCCGGCGAAGAGGCCACCGATGGCCACGCCGTACAGCCCGCCGACCAGCCGGCCGTCCTGCCAGGTCTCCACGGAGTGCGCCCAGCCGAGGCGGTGCAGCTCGCAGTAGGCCTCGCGGATGTCGTCGTCGATCCAGCCCTGCTCGCGACTCGGGTCCGCGCAGGCCGCGACGACCTCCTCGAAAGCGGTGTCGACACGCGACTCGAAGTCGCGGGTGGAGCGCCGCAGCGAGCGCGAGACGTGCAGCCCGTCGAGGGGCAGGACGCCGCGCAGCACCGGGCAGAACCAGTACATCGGGTCCCCGGGGTGCCCCGAGGGCATCGGGAACAGCCCACGCCGGTAGGCCGCCAGCAGGGTCCCCGGCTCCAGGTCCGCACCGATGCCGACCAGGTCGTCGAGCGCGTCGAATCCCCGGGGGTCGCTGAACGTCCACGCGGTAGCAGGGGGCTCGACGGGCATTCCCGTGAACGTACGCCTCTTGGCGCCGCGGCGGCACACCCTCGGACCCGGGGGGTGAGCGCACCCTTCGTAGGATCGTCCGCAGGGGCAGCACCCCCTCCCCGCACGAGCACACGACGAGCACACCACGAGCACACCGCGCTCCTCACCGCGGTCGATCACCAGCAGGAGGGTCCGTGAGCAGGAGCCGCAGCGTCGCCGGTCTGGTGGGCCGCCAGCTGGCGCCCAGGGTGGCCGGCGCCGCCCCCGGGATCACCGAGACCTTCGTCCGCGAGGCCCTCGAGCGCGCCATCCGCGGCGTCGGGCCACTGCCCGGTGCAGCGCAGGCCGCCGAGACCCAGCTGCGCGAGCAGGGCGGAGACGTCGAGAAGGCGGTGCACGAGGTGGTCGAGAACCACGTGCGGTACGCCGGCGCGCAGGGCTTCCTCACCAACATCGGCGGCGTGGTGACCGCGGCGGTGGCCATCCCCGCCAACATCACCGGCCTCGCGCTGGTGCAGTGCCGCATGATCGCCGGCATCGCCCACCTGCGCGGCTACGACCTGGCCGACCCGCGGGTGCGCAACGCGATCATGGCCTGCCTGCTGGGCGCCGACCAGGTCGACGACCTGCTCAAGCGGGGCACCCTGCCCGCGCCCCCGATGGCCCTGGCCACCGCCCCGGTCGTCGACCCGACGCTGCACCGCACGATCGCCACGCAGGTCGGCACCGAGATCGTCGCGCGGATGACCGGCAAGCGGCTCGCGGTCACCGTGGGCCGCCGGGTCCCGGTCGTCGGCGGCGTGGTCGGCATGGGCGCCGACGGCTACGCCACCTGGAAGATCGGCCGTTACGCCGGCCGCGAGCTCCGCCCGCGCGCCAGCCGGTAGACCCGGTGCAGCCCGCGCCCGACGGCGGTGCGGCGCACCCCGCGCAGGAGCTTCTCGCGGACGCGGTACGCCGGACGCAGGTACGCGCGGTCCAGCGCGGCCCGGGCCTCGTGCAGCTCGTGGGCCAGCCGCTGCTCCTCGGAGCGGATGCGGGCGTTCTCTACCAGCAACGCACGGATCGCCTCGACGGCCGCGCCGGCGACCTGTGACTCGCGGGGCGAGTCCGGGTCGGCCCAGTGCTCGGGCGGCGGGCCGGGCTCGAGGTCGGCGAGGTCCCCGACGACGTCGTACCCGCGGCGGCGCACCTCCTCGCTCCACCGCTGGCCCAGGTCGCGGGCCCACTCGTGGAGGTCCGGGGGCAGCGCGAGCCGGGGCGTGCGGGTGCGCCGCGACAGCGTCTGGTGGGCGAGCAGCTCCCGGACCAGGGGGCGGTAGTCGGGCGGGTCCAGGACGGGGTTGACCGCCTTGTTGATCCGCCGCAGCAGCGCGGTCTCGGGCACCCCGAGCGAGGGGTTGGCCCGCTCGGCCTCGAGGTCGAGGTCGAGGCCGTCGAGGCCGAACGCAGCGCTGAAGCGCTGCCACAGCACGTCCGGCGGGCCGCCGGGGGCCGGGACGGTGACGAGGTGGACGTTCTCGGGCGGCAGGTCGTGGCCCCACCGGTCGAGGATGTCGGGGATCTCCTGCACGCCCCAGAACCAGCTGGCGATCCGGCTCGAGCGCGCCGGGTCGCGCAGCTGGGCGAGGAACTCCTCGTAGGAGACGGTGCTGCGGTGCTTGACGTTCTCCTGCCACTCCGCGGGGATCTGGCGCACGAGGTCGCGCACCGAGAGCACCAGGTGCACCTCGGTGCCGTCGTCCCGGGCCAGCGAGGACAGCGCCCGACCGACCTGGCTGCGCGAGGCGGTGGCGAGGATCTCGTGGCTGATGATCGAGGTGCCGCCGTGGCGTCGGACCTGCTCGGCCAGGGCGTCCCAGCGGCCGATCGCCTCGGCCTGGAGGCCGCCCCAGGGCAGTGCCATCAGGTCGAGTGCGGCGAGGAAGTGCGCGTCGAACCGGTCGGCGGGGTAGAGCACGCCGTGCCGCTCGAGCCGCTCGCGGTTGCGGAAGAGGACGTCCTGGAGGTGGGACGTGCCGGTCTTGGGGGTGCCGACGTGCAGCAGGACCTTCGCGCTCACGCCTGCTCCTCTCGTCGTGCCCGACCCGGCCCCGCCTGGCCCTGTGCTGCTGCCTGCCCCTGTGCTGTCCCGTCCGGCCCGGTCCGACCCAGCAGCAGGTCGGCCGCGAGCGCGAGCACCCGATCGTCCGCGACCGCGGCGGGCGCGGGGGCGCGGGCGGCGAGGACGCGCGGCCGGCTGACCAGGTCCTCGACCTGGCCGAGCACAGGGTAGTCACCGGCGCGCACGGCATCTCGCAGCCGCAGCGAGCGACGGTGCACCCACCGGTGGTGCTCGGGGGGGACGCCGAGGGGCGGGCCACCCGTGCGGGCCGCCTGCTCCAGGAGCCGTGGCAGCAGCACCTCCCGCATCAGCCTCCGGCCGGGCTCGGGGGTGACGAGCAGCCCGAGGGCACCGGAGACCAGCCGGGCGAGCTCGACGGCGTGCGCGGGCAGCACCGGTCGGGCGGCGACCTCGTCCACGCCGAGCAGGTCGGCCAGCGCACGGTCGTCCAGGACGATGCGGATCCGGTCCCGCCCGACGCCCGGCGCCCAGCGGGCCGCGACGGCGGCGGGGTCCGCTCCACGGGCGACCCGGCGTGCGCCGGCCAGCGAGTCCAGCCAGGCGCCCCACGCGGGCACGGCGACACCGGTGGAGAAGCAGCGGTCGGTCCAGAGGTCGGCGAGCATCGTGGCCAGGTCGTCGGCCACCACCAGCACCAGCGCCCCCCGGCCACCGGGAGGTCGGCCCCGCGCGACCAGGTCGCGGCGCAGGACGTCCGCGCGCCAGGGGTCGCCGACGAGGCGGTAGCGGGTGCGCCAGGGCCGGTGCCACGCGGCGCGGCGGCGCACCCGGCGGGCGGCGTCCGCCGCGAGCCGACGGAGGTCGTCGTCCTCCGGGGCGCCGGTGTCCGCGGCTGCGAGGTCCTCGGCCAGCAGCAGCGCGGCGACGCGCAGCAGCTCCTCGGCCGGCAGGTCGGCCGGGTCGACCGGCGGCGGGCCGAACTCCGAGGGCGGCCGCGAGCCGACCAGCTCCTGGTCGGGGCGGCCGCGACCGGCGGCGCTCGCCGCCAGCACCCGCTCGGTGAGGTCCCCCGGCACCGGGCCGACCTCGTTGAGCCGGCGCAGGAGCTCCAGCTGCTGGGCGCCGGGCAGCACCCGCGGCGCCGGGCCGTCGGTGGTGCCGGTCCATGCCGCCCACGGGGTGGTGCCGCCGGCACGCAGGTGCGCGACCCAGGCGGTCGCGCGCGCGGCGCCGGGATCCGGGGCGCTCACTGGGGCCTCGACGACGGGACGTCATGCGCTCGGCACGGGCGGACGTGCCCGCCGTATGACGTCTCCGGACGGGGGCGGGTCGCCCGTCGCGGGACGTCATGCGCTCGGCACGGGCGGACGTCCCGTCCGTATGACGTCCCGCGGCCCGGGGACAGCCCGGTCGCCCCGGTCACGACTCGCGCAGCCGGCGTACGCCGGAGCGCAGGCGGTGGGTGAGCTGCTGCTCGGGGTCCTCGCGCCGCGCCGCCTCCTGGGTCATGACGGTGAGGGCGTCGAGCGCGGCGGCGAGCTGGGCCTTGGAGGTGACCTTGTCGGGGTTGGTGTAGTCGACACGGCGGGTCGGGAGGGGGCGGAGGTCCTCGAGGTCGCCGATGACGTCGACCCCGCTCTGCTCCAGCCACTCGACCCAGCGCGCGGACTCGGCCTCGACCCAGTCGTGCATGCCCGGGGGGAGCAGCAGCTTGGCGCTCTCGCGGCCGGCGAGCTCCTGCTCGGCGAGCAGGCCGCGGACCAGGTCGTCGTACGTCGCGTCGCGGCGCACCGTGCGGCCCAGCCGCTTGTTGAGCCGGCGGATGAGTGCGGCCTCGGCGACCCCCAGCGAGGGGTTGGTGCGCCGGGACTCCTCCGGCGCCCAGGCCGGGTCGATGGAGACGGCGCGGCAGAAGCGGTGCCACAGCTCGTCGGGGCCGGCGGTGCCGGACTGCGGGACGGTGACGACGTGGACGTTCTCCGGCGGCAGGCCGGCCGACCAGGTGCTGAGCACGGCCGGCACGTCGAAGGCGCGGTAGAACCACGGCTTGCCCGTGCGGACCTTGCGCAGGAACCCGCGGTAGGTCCACTTGCGGCCCTGCTTGATGCTCTCCTGCCACGCCGCGGGGAGCTGTCGGGCCAGGTCGCGCACGCCGTAGACGACGTGCAGGTCGTCGCCGGCACCGAGCTCGGCCTTGGCCCGGGCGACGGCCTCGGCGGGTGCGGGGGCGAGGATCTCGTGGCTGACGATGACGCTGCCGCGGGTGCGCCGCACCCGCCGCACGAGGGCGTCCCAGTTGCCGTCGGCGTGGCCGGGGTCGCCGCCCCAGTCCTGGCCGAGCAGGTCGAGCGCTGCGCGGAACTGGAACATCCCGGGGCTCACCAGCGGGGAGCGGCTCGGGAAGTGCACGCCGTGCTGGGCCAGCGTCTTGGCGTTGCGGCTGAGCCGGTCCTGCACGTAGGTGGTGCCGGTCTTCGGCGCACCGATGTGCAGGTAGACCCGACGCTGGGATGTCACGAGGTGGATTGTGCCAGCGCCCGGACCACCGCGGAGGGGCTGGGCCGACCGAGCTGCCGAGCCATCCACGCACTGGTCGCCACGAGGGCGTCGAGGTCGACCCCGTGCTCGATGCCCAGGCCGTCGAGCAGCCAGACCAGGTCCTCGGTCGCGAGGTTGCCGGTCGCGCTCTCGGCGTAGGGGCAGCCGCCGAGGCCGCCCGCGCTGGCGTCGTACGTCGTCACGCCGGCGCGCAGGCCGGCCTGGACGTTGGAGAGGGCCTGGCCGTAGGTGTCGTGGAAGTGCAGCGCGAGCCGATCGAGCGGGGTGCCCGCGGCGGTGAACGCCTCGACGAGCGCGGTGACGTGGCCGGCGGTGCCGACGCCGATCGTGTCGCCGAGGCTGAGCTGGGTGGCGCCCATGTCCAGCAGTCGCTGCCCGACGGTGACGACCTGCTCGGGGGCCACGGGGCCCTCCCAGGGGTCGCCGAAGCACATGGAGACGTAGGCGCGGACGTCCAGGCCGGCCGCCAGGGCGCGCTCGACGGTCGGCTCGAACATCGCGAGCTGGGTCTTGAGGGTGCGGTTGAGGTTCTTGGCGGCGAAGGCCTCGGTGGCGCTGGCGAAGACCGCGACGTGGCGCAGGCCGAGCTCGAGCGCGCGGTCGAGGCCGCGCTCGTTGGGCACCAGCACGGGGCAGTCGAGGCCGTCGGGGCCGAGACGGGTCATCAGGTCGGCGGCGTCGGCCAGCTGCGGGACCCACCTGGGGTGCACGAAGCTCGTGGCCTCGACGACGGGGAGCCCGGCGGCCAGCAGCCGGCGGACGAACTCCTCCTTCACCGCGACCGGGACGACCGCCTGCTCGTTCTGCAGGCCGTCGCGGGGTCCGACCTCGTAGATCGTGACGCGGTCCGGCATCCCGGCGGCAGGGACCGGGATCGCGTGGCGGATCACCCCGGTCACGCGGCAGCCCCTCGCGGGACGTCATGCGTTCGGTGGTGGGGGACGTCCCGTCCGGATGACGTCCCGAAGGTCCGGGTCGCGGTGGTCACTCCGATCCCTCCTGTTCCACGTGGAACAACACGTGCCCCAGGGGCACCTGCCGCCCCACGGCCGCGTCGACGATGGTGACGGTGCCGGCGTACGGCGCCTTCATCGCGAGCTCCATCTTCATCGCCTCCAGCACCCCGAGCACCTGGCCCTCCTCGACCTGCTGGCCGGCCTCGACCCGGACGTCGAGCACGGTGCCGGGCATGGGGGCGAGCAGGTCGCCGTCGTGGTCGTCGGCGTGGCCGGCGAGCCGGTCGGGCGGGGTGAAGCGGAAGAGCTGGCCGCGGTGGGCGACCTCGACGAACCCGCGGCCGTCCAGGCCGAGCCGGGCGTTGACGACCGCGCGGACGCGCTGCCCGTCGACGACCAGGTCGAGCACGTCTTCGGCGGCCGAGAGCTGGCGCACCTCGAGCCCGTCGACCGTGCCGGTGCCGTCGGGTCGCCGGTGGACCACGACCGGCCGGTCGAGCTCGACGGTCGTCGGGGCCGGGTCGGCGCCGAGGCGGAACCCGTCGGCGACGTACGCCGTGCCGTGGCCGTCGGAGGCGCGCACCATCGCGGCGGTCCAGGCGGCGAGGACGCGCGGGAGGTCGTCGGTCGGCGCCGGCAGCTCGGCCGGGATGTCGACCCGGTCCAGCCACGCGGTGTCCAGGCCGCCGGGGGCTCCGACGTCGCGGAAGGCGTCGCTGGCGGCGAGGGCGCGCAGGAAGCCGGTGTTGGTGGTCAGGCCGAGCACCGACGTGCGGTCGAGCGCGTCGACCAGGGCCAGCCGTGCGGCCTCGCGGTCCGGGCCGTGCACGACGACCTTGCCGAGCATCGGGTCGAAGCTCGTGGAGACGACCTGGCCGGACTCCAGGGCGTGGTCGACGCGGACGCCGGCGCCGCTCGGCCAGCGCACGATCGAGGCGGTGCCGGCCTGCGGCAGGAACCCGGCGTACGGGTCCTCGGCGTAGACGCGGGCCTCGATGGCGTGGCCGTGGATCACCAGGTCGCCCTGCTCGAGCGACAAGGGGTGGCCCTCGGCGACGCGCAGCTGCTCCTCGACCAGGTCCACGCCGCCGCAGATCGCCTCGGTGACGGGGTGCTCGACCTGGAGGCGGGTGTTCATCTCCAGGAAGTAGAAGTCGTCGGAGCGGGTGTCGAGCAGGAACTCGACGGTGCCGGCGCCGGAGTAGCCGACCTCCTTCGCCAGGTCGACGGCCGCGCTGGTGATCCGGTGCCGCAGCTCGGCCGTGATGCCGGGCGCGGGTGCCTCCTCGAGGACCTTCTGGTGCCGGCGCTGGGCCGAGCAGTCGCGCTCGAAGAGGTGCACCACGTCGCCGTGGTCGTCACCGACGACCTGGACCTCGACGTGGCGGCCGCGCTCGACGTACCGCTCCACGAGCATGGCGTCGTCGCCGAACGCCTTGGCGGCCTCGCGGCGGGCGGCGGCGATCGCCTCGGCGTACTCCCCCGCGTCGCGGACCACCCGCATGCCCTTGCCGCCGCCGCCGGCCGCGGCCTTCACCAGCACGGGAAAGGCGAAGGTGGTCGGGTCGGCCTCGGGGTCGTACGACGGCACGACCGGCACCCCCGCGCGCTCGGCGACCTCGCGGGCGGCGTCCTTGCGCCCCATGAGGTCGATGACCTCCGCGCTCGGTCCGACCAGCCGGACCCCGGCCGCCTCCAGGGCGCGGGCGAAGGGTGCGCGCTCGGAGAGGAAGCCGTAGCCGGGGTGGACGGCCTGGGCGCCGCTCGCCACGGCGGCGGCGACGATCGCCTCGACGTCGAGGTAGGACGGCACCTGGACCGCGTCGTCGGCCGCGCGCACGTGCAGCGCGTGGGCGTCGGGCTCGGTGAAGACCGCGACCGTGCGGATGCCGAGGCGGGCCGCGGTGCGCATGACGCGCAGGGCGATCTCGCCGCGGTTGGCGATGAGGAGGGTGCGGATCTGGATCATCGCGCTCATCTCGGGGTCCCCGTGGCGTTGTTCGCGGAGGAGCGGAGCGGGGGAGCGAAGAAGGTCATGGGGTGAGTTCACATCCGGAAGATGCCGTAGGAGGGCTCGGGCACGGGTGCGTTGGCGCAGGTGGCCAGCGCCATGCCCAGCACCCGGCGGGTGTCGGCGGGGTCGATGATCCCGTCGTCCCAGAGCCGCGCGGTGGCGTAGTAGGGCGAGCCCTGCTCCTCGTACTGGGCGCGGATCGGGGCCTTGAACTCTTCGTCGTCGGGCCGGTTCGCCACCGTCGCGAGGACGGAGGCCGCCTGCTCGCCGCCCATCACCGAGATCCGGGCGTTGGGCCACATCCACAGGAAGCGAGGGTCGTAGGCACGCCCGCACATGCCGTAGTTGCCGGCGCCGTACGAGCCGCCGATCACCACCGTCAGCTTCGGCACCACCGAGCAGGCGACCGCGGTGACGAGCTTGGCGCCGTCGCGGGCGATGCCGTTGTTCTCGTACTCCCGACCCACCATGAAGCCGGAGATGTTCTGCAGGAACACCAGCGGGATGCCGCGCTGGTTGCACAGCTCGACGAAGTGCGCGCCCTTGAGCGCGGACTCGCTGAACAGGATCCCGTTGTTGGCGACGATGCCGACGGGGTGGCCCCACACGTGCGCGAAGCCGCAGACCAGCGTCTCGCCGTAGAGCGCCTTGAACTCGGTGAACCGGCTGCCGTCGACGACGCGGCGGATGACGTCGCGCACGTCGTACGGCGTGCGCACGTCGGCGGGGACGACGTCGTAGACCGTCTCCGGGTCCTCCAGCGGGTCCTCGACGTCGCGGACCTGCCAGGGCGCCGTCGTGCGCGGCCAGCTGAGGGTGTCGACGATCCCGCGGACGATCGCCAGCGCGTGCGCGTCGTCCTCCGCCAGGTGGTCGACGACCCCGGAGCGGCGGGCGTGCACCTCGCCGCCACCGAGCTCCTCGGCGGTGACGACCTCGCCGGTCGCGGCCTTCACCAGGGGCGGGCCGCCGAGGAAGATCGTGCCCTGCTCCTTGACGATCACCGTCTCGTCGGACATCGCCGGCACGTAGGCGCCGCCGGCGGTGCACGAGCCCATGACGCTGGCGATCTGCGGGATGCCGCGGGCGGACATGGTGGCCTGGTTGAAGAAGATCCGGCCGAAGTGCTCGCGGTCGGGGAAGACCTCGTCCTGCATCGGGAGGAACGCCCCGCCGGAGTCGACGAGGTAGATGCACGGCAGGTTGTTCTCGGCCGCGATCGTCTGCGCCCGCAGGTGCTTCTTGACCGTCATCGGGTAGTAGGTGCCGCCCTTGACGGTCGCGTCGTTGGCGACGACCACGCACTCGCGGCCGTGGATGCGACCGATGCCGCCGACCACCCCGGCGCTGGGCACGGGGGTCTCCCCCGGCGCGCCGTACATCCCGTACGCCGCCAGCGGGCTCAGCTCGAGGAACGGGCTGCCCGGGTCCAGCAGCCGGTCGACCCGGTCGCGGACCAGCAGCTTCCCGCGGCTGGTGTGCTTCTCGCGCGCGGCCTCGCTGCCGCCCAGGCGCACCTGCGCCAGCCGCTCGCGCAGCTGCGCGACCAGGCTCCTCAGGTCCGGCGGGGCTGTCTGAGTGCTCACCGCGCCAGGTTAGCGATCGTTAACCGGGGGCGCCAGGCGCGCGGTAGTCCGAATAAGATCTGATGCTCGGCGCGCGCTCGGCATCAATTCTGATGCGGAGTATCCGGACTCAGCGCACCGAGCACACCCCGTCCGGGCACGAGCCCAGCCACTCCCGACCACCCCGCAGCGAGGAGAGCTGCTTGCGCCCGGCAGCGTCGTCGAACCACAGCAGCGCGTACGCCGCGGGCAGCCCCTGCGCGCGCAGGGTGCTGGTGATGACGGCGGGGTCCCAGTCGCCGTCGGGCGAGTGCGCCGGGCCGACCTCGGTCAGCGCGGCGCGCGGGGCAGCGGCGGCCAGCTCGGCGTACCCCGTGAGGTCGACCTCGTCGACGGCCAGCTGCTCGGCGCCGCGGCCGCCGCAGTCGGGGTGGACGCTCTCGCAGTCGTAGGTGTCCAGGCCCACGAGGTCGACGGCGTCCGGCAGCAACGAGCGCGGCTCGTCGACCCCCTCCCAGGTGCGCACCGCCGCGCCGTAGGACCACAGGAAGTGGTGCAGCCCGGCGTCGGCGGCCTGCTGCTGGAGCCGCGCGAAGAGGGCGCGGTACGTCGTCGGGTCGGGGCGGCCCCACCAGAACCAGCCCCCGCCGGCCTCGTGCAGCGGGCGCAGCACGACGGCCACCCCGCGCTCCTGGAGCGGGGCCAGCAGGGCCAGCGCCTCGGCCCAGTCCGCGGCGAACCGGCGCGCGGCAGGCGTCGTCGGGTCCAGGAGCTCGGCCAGCCGCTCCGCGCCGGTGCGGTCGAAGGAGTCCCCGCCGGTCCACGGGTTGTGGGCGTGCCAGGAGGCGGTGAGCAGCGCCCCGTCCTCGGCGAGCAGGGCGAGGTCCTCGGTGCGGTCCTGGCCACGACGGGCGGCGTCGACCAGCTCGTCGAGGTCGAAGCCGACCACCGCGGGTGAGCCGGTCCGCCACGCGCGCAGCGGGGCGCTCCAGCGGTCGTTGGAGATGTTGACCTGTTGCCCGACCGCGGTCGCCCCCTCGGCCAGCCAGCGGTCGAGGGTCTCGGCCGCGCACCGGGCGGCGGGCGTCGCGTCGGGGTCGACGGGGGGCACCTCGGGGGTGCAGGTGCGGGCGGGGGCGCTGGAGGAGACAGCGGTCGGCCCGGTGGCGGGGAACGTCGGCGCGGTCGAGGACGGGTCGGCGCTCGGCCAGGGAGACGCCGTCGCGACGGGGCGGGCCGCCGGCGTTGTACCCGAGGGGCCCGGCGACGCCTCCTCGGCGCCCGCGGTCCGGGCCGCGTGCCAGCCACCGGTCGCGGCGAGGGCGGCGCACGTGGCGATCAGCGCCGACGCACGCCGGGACCTCCTGCTCCCCCCGGACATGGGTCCATGATCCGCGATCCCGCAAGGATCGGCAGCGGTTCGGCTGCGGCGGCGGGGTAGTCCCCCGCTCGCGGGCTCCTGCCGGGCCGGTCGGCTCAGGGACCGAGCGCGCGCGAGACGTGGGCGAGGGCGGCGGCCAGGGCCTGCTCGCGGTCGGGGGCGGCGGTGCCGGCGAGGGGGCCGTCGAGGTGCAGGGTCGCGAAGCCGTGGACGACCGACCAGCACAGGACCTCCGCGCCCGGGCGCCGCTCCTCCGGGAGCCAGCCGCCGTCGACGAGGTCGTCGAGGGCCCGGTTGAGCACCGCGAACGGGTCCGCGTCGAGGTGGGGGGCGGCCTGGGCCGCGGCAGCCGGGTCCGCGGGGTGCTCGGTCCCGGCGTACGCCGGACCACCGGCCAGCACCACCTCGGGCGGCGCGGCGAAGCAGACCCGCTGGGCGCGGCGTTCTCCGCGGTGGCGCTGCCGGGGCGCGGCTTCGTGCCGCCGGCGCGCGAGGCGTTCGGCGACGACGCGCCGACCGACCGCGACCCGGATCGGTTAGCGACCGCTAACCCCGCGTCCTAGTCTGGGCCGGTGAGCAGGCGCCAGCAGATCCTCGACACCGCGGCGGAGCTCTTCGCCGCGCGGGGTTTCCACGGCGTCTCGGTGGCGGACCTCGGTGCTGCCTGCGGGATCTCCGGGCCGGCGCTCTACAAGCACTTCCCGTCCAAGGACGCCCTGCTCGCGGAGATGCTGGTCTCGATCAGCCGCTGGCTGCTCGACGGCGGCCGGGCGTGCGTGGCCGCGGCCCCCGACCCGGCCGCCGCGCTAGCCGCGCTGGTCGACCACCACGTCGGCTTCGCCCTCGGGCACCGCCCGCTCATCGTCGTGCAGGACCGCGACTGGTCCTCGCTCCCCGCCGAGGCGCGCGAGGAGGTCCGCCGCACCCAGCGCGCCTACGTCGACGTCTGGGCCGACCAGCTCCGGCTGCTCCACCCCGACCTCGGCCTCGACCGGGCCCGCTCGATGGCCCACGTCGCCTTCGGCCTGATCAACTCCACCCCCCACTCCGGCCTGCTCCCCGACGACCAGATGCGCGAGGTGCTGCGCTCCATGGCGCTCGGGGCGCTGGGGGTACCGGTGGGGGCGGGGGCTGCGGCCGGGTAGTCCGAATCAGAAGTGATGCTCGCCGCGTGCCCAGCATCAGAAATGATTCGGAGTACCCCGGCTCACGTGCCGCAGTACGTCACGAACGGCCCGCCCGCGGGATCGGGCAGCGCGTACTCCGCCCACTCCGGACGCTCGTCGTACGGGTGGGTGACGACCTCGAGCATGCGATCGAACGGCGCGAGGTCACCGGCGTCGGCGGCGTCGAGCGCGGCCTGGAGCAGGTGGTTGCGAGGGACGTGGACGGGGTTGACCCGGTCCATCGCGTCCGGGTCGGGGCCGAGGGCGCGCCACCGCCCGGCCCAGGCGTCGTACGCCGGCAGGTCGAGCACCCGGTCGCGCGCGGGGGCCCCCCGGCCGCGCAGCTCCCGGGCGAGGTCGCGGAAGAAGCCGGTGTGGTCGACCCGGGCCCCGGCCATGACCGAGAGCAGGTCGCCGACGAGGTCGGTGCGGGTGACCGGGTCGAGCCCGGCCGAGACGGCGGGCGGCAGCCCGATCTTGGCGGCCAGCAGGGCGGCGTACTCCTCGCCGTAGAGCGCCGGGAAGCGCTCCAGGACCTCCACGCACCGCGCGATCGCCTTGTCCTGGTCGCCGGTCGCCGCCGTGACGAGCGGCAGCAGGCCCTCGGCGAGACGGGTGAGGTTCCACTGCATGACCGCGGGCTGCTGGCCGAAGGCGTAGCGGCCCCGGGTGTCGATGGAGCTGAAGACCGCGGCCTGGTCGAACCCGTCGAGGAACGCGCACGGGCCGTAGTCGATGGTCTCGCCGGAGAGCGTCACGTTGTCGGTGTTCATGACGCCGTGGACGAAGCCGACCGACATCCACCGCGCGACCAGCCGGGCCTGCACCTCCACGACTCGCTCGAGCAGCGCCAGTGCCGGCACCTCGGCCTCGAGCACCTCGGGGTGGTGGCGCTCGGCGGCGTGGGTGACGACCCGGGCGAGGAGGCAGTCGTCACCGGGGTCCGTGCCGGCCGCGGCCGCGCGCTGGGCGTAGTGCGCCGCGGCGTACTGCACCGTCCCGACCCGCAGGTGGCTGGCCGCGACCCGCGCGAGGACCGCGCCGGGCATGGGGGTGTCGCGCTGCACGACCCGGCCGGTGCCGACCACGCCGAGGCTGCGGGTAGTCGGGACGCCGAGCGCGTGCATCGCGGCGCTGACCAGGTGCTCGCGCAGCATCGGCCCGACCACGGCCAGCCCGTCGCCGCCGCGCGACCACGGGGTGCGGCCGGAGCCCTTGAGGTGCAGGTCGAGCAGCCGGCCGTCGGGAGCAGTGAGCTCGCCGAGGAGCAGGGCGCGGCCGTCGCCGAGGCGCGGGGAGTACCCGCCGAACTGGTGCCCGGCGTACCCCTGGGCCACCGGCCGCGCGCCCTCCGGCGGCTGCTCGCCGGTGAGCAGCCGCAGCCCGTCGGGGGTCCGGAGCGCGGCCGGTCGAGGCCGATCTCCCTCGCGAGGTCCTCGTCCAGCGCCAGCAGCCGGGGGTCAGGTGCGGCCTCCGCACGCCAGTCCAGCGCCAGCTCGGGGAGGGCGTCGGCGAAGCGGTGGTCGAGGTGGAGGGTCATCCCCACCACGGTACGGGTGTGAGGTTCAGCGCCCCCCCGCTGAAACTCACGGCACCCGCACGCAGGTGCACCGGCGGACCGTGAGGTCCAGCGGCCCCCCGCTGAAACTCACACACCCCGGGGCGCCCCGCGCCGAAGGTTCAGCGGCCCCCCGCTGAAACTCACGGCACCCGCACGCAGGTGCAGCGGCGGACCGTGAGGTCCAGCGGCCCCCCGCTGAACCTCACACCTCCACCCCCCACACACCTCTCACCAGCACCACCCGTCACAGCAGGTGCTCGACCGCCGGATCCCCGGCCTCGAGCCGCTCGAGGAACCGGGCTGCGCGGGCAGCGGCGTCGAGGGCTGCGTCGAGGTCCGGGTCCTCCGGGGCAGCGGGCTCGGGAGCGCGGCCGCCGGCCGAGCCGGGCCCGAGCGCGTGCAGCCGGGCGAGCAGCTCCTCGCGCGGCAGCCCCCGCAGGTGCAGCAGCACGAACGGGTCGGCCTCCAGCAGCCACCCGACCTGTTGGAGCAGCGCCAGCGCATGGACGCAGGGGTCGACCCAGGCGTCACAGGTGCACGAGGCGACCAGCTCACCGCCGTACGGCAGGAGCTCGACGCCGGCCTCCTCCGCGTGCTCGACCAGCTCGTGCGGGAGGTCGCCGGCCAGCAGCGAGGTGATCCGCCCGGCAGCGGCGGCGACGGTCTCGACGAGGGCGTCGGCGAGGTCGTCGTCGAGCACGGGTACGACGACGTCGGCCGCCCAGAGCCCGCCGGTGTCCTCGACCGCGGCCCAGGCCCGACCCTGCTCGACCCGGATCCCGCCGACCTTCCCGGCGCGGGCCAGCCTGCGCGCGGCGACCAGGTCCTCCTCGGCGTACGCCGCCTCCTCGACGCCCCGCACCCAGGCGCGCCCCCACCAGCTCGTGGCGCGAGCCGTGCGGGTGCGCGGGGGCAGCCGGGGGTGGGTGACGGCGACCGGCTCCCCGCTCACGCCCGTCACCCGAGCGGCTCGGGCCGCAGCGTGACCAGGTCGCGCAGCTCGGCGTCGCTGAGCTCGGTGAGCGCCACCTCCCCGCGCCCGAGCACGGCGTCGGCGAGGGCACGCTTGCGGTCGAGCAGCAGCCCGACCCGCTCCTCGATCGTGCCGCGGGTGACCATCCGGTGCACCTGCACCGGGCGGGTCTGCCCGATCCGGTAGGCGCGGTCGGTGGCCTGGTCCTCGACGGCGGGGTTCCACCAGCGGTCGAGGTGGACGACGTGCTCGGCGCGGGTGAGGTTGAGCCCGGTGCCGCCGGCCTTGAGCGAGAGCAGGAAGACCGGCACCCGGTCCTCGCCGTCGGACTGGAAGCGCCGCACCATGGCCTCGCGCTCGCGCACCGGGGTGCCGCCGTGCAGCAGCTGGTGCGGGATGCCGGCGTGGGTGAGGTGCCGGGCGACGAGCCGGGCCATCTCGACGTACTGCGTGAAGACCAGCGCCGCACCGTCCTCGGCGAGCACGGTGCCGAGCAGCTCGTCGAGCAGGTCGATCTTCTCCGAGCGACCCGCGATCCGCCCGCCGCCCTGCTTGAGGAAGTGCGCGGGGTGGTTGCAGATCTGCTTGCAGCCGGTGAGCAGCGACAGCACCAGCCCGCGGCGGGCGTGCTCGTCGGCGCGCTCGATCCGCTCCATCGTCTCGCGCACGAAGGCCTCGTAGAGCACCACCTGCTCGCGGGTCAGCGACAGCGGGTGGTCGGTCTCGGTCTTGGGCGGCAGCTCGGGCGCGATGCCGGGGTCGGACTTGCGCCGGCGCAGCAGGAACGGCCCGATCAGGTCGGCGAAGCGTCGGGTCACCTCGGGGTCGACGCCCGCCTCGATCGGGGAGGCCCACACCCGCCGGAACGCCTGCCGGCTGCCGAGCAGCCCGGGCACGCACCAGTCGAGGATCGACCACAGCTCGGTGAGGTCGTTCTCGACCGGCGTGCCGGTCAGCGCCACGCGCGCACCGTGCGGGATCGAGCGCAGCCCACGGGCGGTGGACGAGCGGGAGTTCTTCACGTGCTGGGCCTCGTCGGCCACGACCAGCCCCCACGGGACCGCCGCCAGCTCCGAACCGCCGACGCCGCCGGACCCCGTGGTGTCCACGCGCATCGTGCCGTACGTCGTCAGCACGAAGCCCGGGTCGTCGACCGGCTCCGCGCCGGACCCGGCCTCGGTCGCCGTGAGCAGGTCCGGCTCGGCGTCGGGACCCGCGAAGCCCAGTCCGGCCAGCGACCGCGTGCCGCCGTGGAAGCGCCGGACCGGCACCCCGGGCGCGAACTTGCGGACCTCCGCCTCCCAGTTGCCGAGCAGCGAGGTCGGGCAGACCACCAGGGTCGGGGCCGGTCGGCGGCCCTCGGCGCGGGCCGCCTCGGCGCGGCGCAGGTGCAGCGCGATGAGGGTCAGGGTCTTGCCGAGGCCCATGTCGTCGGCGAGGCAGGCGCCGAGCCCCAGGCCGGTCAGGTCGCTGAGCCACGTGAGCCCGTGGCGCTGGTAGTCGCGCAGGGTCGCCCGCAGCCCCGCCGGCGGGTCGACCGGCTCCCGGCTGGCCGCCGCCAGCAGCCGCTCTCGCACGCGCAGCAGGGAGGCCCCGACCACGACCTGCGCGGGCTCGTCGCCGGCGGCACCACCGAGGGTGGCCAGGCCGGACAACGCAGCGGCGACCGCCTCGGCCGGCTTGACCTCCCGCACCAGACGACGCCGGGCCTTGCGCGCCACGCTCGGGTCGACGACGGTCCAGGCGCCGCGCAGCTTCATGATCGGCGCCGCGGCGCTCGCCAGCTGAGCCATCTCCTCGCCCGTCAGCGGGTCGCCGCCGAGCGCGACCTCCCACGAGAACGCGAAGACCGCGTCGGGGGTCAGCAGCCCGGTCTGCAGCGGCGCCTCCTGCGCCTGGCCCCGCTGCGGCGCGGTGTCGAGCACCGCGCGGGTCGTCAGGTCGCGGCCCAGCGCCCGCGGCCACAGCACGTCGACGCCGCGCGCGGCCAGCGCCCCGACCCCGTGCTCGAGCAGGTCCGCGATCTCCTCGGCGTCCAGGGTCAGCTGGTCGGGGACCCTCAGCTCCAGGAACCGGTCGAGCACCGGCCACGCCTCCGCCGCCGCCCGCAGCGCGATGGTGGCGTGGGTGCGGGCCCGGTCGCCGAACCCGTGCACCTCCGGCTCGTCCAGCCACAGCGACGCCGCGTCCGCCAGGTGCAAGGGGTCGCGCTCGTCGTGGACCTGCAGCACCAGGCGCACCGAGCCCGCGACGAGCTCCTCCTCGTCGGCCTCGACCCGCAGCGAGACCGTCACCAGGTGCGGCAGCGCGCTGGTGTCACGGTGCCGCGCGAGACGTTGCTGCAGCCGCTCCTGGAAGGTCGCAGCCTGGTCCCGACCCGCCTGGCGTCGTACGGCGTCGGCGGCCGGGCGGGGAGCGACCGGCCGCACCATGGCGGCTCGGGACCCGGCGACCGGTGCGCCGCGCGGCACGGCGTCGGCCACCGCGTCGAGCACGGCCCGCACGACCGCCTCGGCCTCCTCGACGTCCCAGCCGTCGGCGGCGCGGGAGCGTGCCAGCATCCGCACCCGGTCCTCGTCGGCGGCCTCGAGCTCGCTGACCCGCCACGACGGCGGGCTGCCGTCCTCGACCGGGGCGGGCTCGAAGGAGCCGGCCGCGACCAGCCGCATCCCGAGGAGCGCGGCGCCGCTGAGCAGCGCGACGCTGGGGTGCAGGTCCTCGCGGGAGTGGGCCTTGGTGAGCACCGGGATCGCGGCCCGGACCGGCAGCGCCACGGTGCGCCGCTCGTCGACGAACTCCACCACCGAGTCACGCGGCGGCACCGCAGGACGGAAGGTCGCGGTGCCGGTGACGGGCACGAACCCCACGGGCGACCTCCCTCGATCCCAGCCGCCCCCGGGCGGAGGCTGACCCGACGCTAACGACCCGCGCCGACAGGACGTTCCCGGGGCCGTCGGCGCCGGGGTACTCCGCACGAGATCTCACCCTCGACTCGAGCTGAGGGTGAAATCGAGTTCGGACTACCCCGACCTCGACCCCTCAGCCGATCAGGATCCCCGCGATCGCAGCACTCATCAGGTTCGCCAGCGTGGCGGCCAGGATCGCGCGCAACCCGAGCGAGGCGATGTCCCCGCGCCGCTCGGGGGCGATCCCGCCGAGGCCGCCCAGCAGGATGCCGAGCGAGCCGAGGTTGGCGAAGCCGGTGAGGGCGAAGGTGATGATCGCGGCGGTCTTCTCGGAGTACTCCCCGGCCACCGGCCCGAAGTCGGCGAACGCCACGAACTCGTTGAGCACGATCTTCTGCCCGACGAAGCTGCCGGCCTCGACCGCCTCGTTCCACGGCACGCCGATCAGCGCCATCACCGGCGCGAAGACGTAGCCCAGCACCTGCTCGACCGTCAGGTCCTCGGCGCCGAACCAGCCGCCGATCCCGCCGACCAGCAGGTTCACGAGCGCGATGAGGGAGATGAAGGCCAGCAGCATCGCGCCGATCGTCAGCGCCAGCCGCAGCCCGTCGGCCGCTCCGTTCGCGGCGGCGTCGATGACGTTGCGCGCCCGCTCCGGCGACTCCTCCCCGACCGGGTCGCCCTCGTCGTACGACGTCGTCGACCCGCCGCGGGGAGCGGCCGCCTCCCCGCGGGACCCGTCGGCGGGTGCCACGGCAGCCTCCCAGCCGGCCGCGACCTCGCGCTCGGGCGCGGCAGACCCAGCGGCGGACCCAGCCGCGGACCCTGAAGCAGACCCAGCGCCAGCCTCCTCCCCCCGCGGCTCGGGCAGGATGATCTTGGCCATCAGCAGCGCCCCGGGCGCGGCCATGAAGGACGCGGCGATGAGGTAGTCCAGCTCGGCGCCGAGCAGCGAGTAGCCCACGAGCACCGAGCCGGCGACGGTGGAGAGCCCGCCGACCATGACGGCGAAGAGCGCCGAGCGCGACAGCCCGGCGACGTACGGCTTGATGACCAGGGGCGCCTCGGTCTGGCCGACGAAGATGTTGGCCGCGGCGTTGACCGACTCCTCGCGGCCGGTGCCGAGCAGCCGGCCGAGGCCCCCGCCGAGCACCTGGACGACGCGCTGCAGCACGCCGAGGTGGTAGAGCACCGCGGTCAGCGAGGCGAAGAAGATGATCACCGGCAGCACCTGGAAGGCCACGACCGTGCCCTGGTCCTCGGCGGGCAGCACCGGCCCGAAGAGGAAGCCGATGCCCTCCCCGGAGGAGTCGATCACCGCCTGCACGCCGCTCGAGGTCGCCTCGAGGGCCCGGCCGCCGACCGACCACGACAGGACGAGGATGCCGAAGCCGACCTGCAGCAGCAGCGCGGCGAGCACGGTGCGCGGCCGGATGGCGCGGCGGTCGCTCGAGCACAGCACGGCGATGAGCAGCAGCGCCGCCATCCCCCCGACACCCCAGAGCACGTCGATCATGGGCGGTGTCCTGCCCGCACGAGCGTGCCTGCACACCCCGCCCCCCGGGCTGGCAGGGCGTGGCTACGCTCACGGCCATGGGCACTGAACTACTCGACCTGCCGATCGCACGACTCGACGGCACCCCCGCCACCCTCGGCGAGATCACCGGCGGCAAGCCGGCCCTGCTGGTCAACGTCGCCTCCAAGTGCGGCCTGACCCCGCAGTACACCGGGCTCGAGCAGCTCCAGGAGACCTACGGCGAGCGCGGCTTCACCGTCGTCGGCCTGCCCTGCAACCAGTTCATGGGCCAGGAGCCGGGCAGCGCGGAGGAGATCCAGGAGTTCTGCTCCGCGACGTACGGCGTCACGTTCCCGATGACCGAGAAGATCGAGGTCAACGGGGACGGCCGCCACCCGCTCTACGCCGAGCTGACCGGCACCCCCGACGAGCAGGGCGAGGCCGGGGACGTGCAGTGGAACTTCGAGAAGTTCCTCCTCGCCGCCGACGGCTCGGTCATCTCCCGCTTCCGTCCCGGCGTGGAGCCGCAGGACCCGCGCCTGGTCACCGCGATCGAGCAGGTCGTCGGCGCCTGACACCGGCCCGCCGGGGACGTCATGCGGGCGGGAGGTCCCTCACTGCGGGGCGTATGACGTCCCAGCCCGCCCCGCCGGGGACGTCATACGGACGGGATGTCCGCTTCTGCGCTGCGGATGACGTCCGCAGGTCGGAGGTCAGTAGACGCGTCCCGTCACCGGCGGCAGGTCGGCCAGCGTCACGATCCCCGGCGCCGCCGCGACGACCAGCGGCAGCGCGTTGACCACCGGCATCGCGGTGTAGATCATCCCGAGCCCCATGAACCCCTCCTCGGCCCAGTCGCGCGGCGGCAGGCAGGAGATGACGGTGCGCATGTTGGGCACGCCGAACACCTGGACGACGTGCCCGTGGGCCAGGGGCTTGGGCGGGACGACGTGGTCGCCCATGGTCCAGTTGAAGCCGACGCTCACCACGTTGCGCTCCCCGAGCCAGCCGCGGTGGTAGCCCATCACGCCCCCGACGGTGCCCTCGGGGATCTCCATGAACCCCAGGTCGGTGTGGCCGGTGGCCTCGGTGAAGGTGACGTCGAAGGTCAGGCGGTCGAGGGTCACGCCCATCGCGTCGGCCATCATCGCCGCGGACTCGGCGAAGACCTCCGACTCGACCCGCACCGACTCCTCCAGCCCGGGGGTGTCCAGCGGCCGACCGAAGCCCATCGCGCTCTGAGTGCCGGCGCTCTCGTACGTCGAGCAGTCGACGCTCTCGGTGATCCGCACCTCCTCGACCCGCTCGCAGGCGCCCGAGAGCACCATCGCGACCATGTTGGTCATGCCGGGGTGCGCGCCGCTGCCGAAGATCGTCGACCCACCCGCCTCGCACGCGGCCCGGATCCGCGCCAGGTCGGCCGGGGACTGCTTGCCGCCGGTGATCCAGGCGGCGCTGGTGCACACGTCGATGCCGGCGGCGAGCAGCGCGCACAGGTGGTCGAGGTCGGGCCAGAGCGGGTTGTAGACGCACGCGTCCGCGCCGGTCGAGAGCAGGGCGTCCACGTCGTCGGTGGCCAGGACGCCCGTCGGCCCGGGCCAGCCGCACAGCTCGGCGGCGTCGCGACCGACCTTGTCACCGCCGAAGGCGAAGACCCCGGCGAGCTCCAGGTCGGGCCGGGCCAGGATCGCGTGCAGCGAGCGGCGCCCGATGTTGCCGGTGGTCCACTGCAGGACCCGGATCGGGGTGTCGCGGTGCGCAGGCGTCATGCCGGGAGGCTAGCGGCCCGCTAGAACGTGTTCTAGTCCTCCGCGCACCAGTCGCGGAAGTCCTCCGGCCGCGGCGAGCCGTTGCCCTGGCCGTACCACTCCAGCCAGTCCCCGCCGCCGCACAGCTCCTGCCCGGCCTCGGCGTAGGCCTCGCTCGTGCGCCGGCCGACCGCCGGGTCGGTGACGATCGCCGCGAGCGCGTCGCCCAGGGCCGAGGCCTCCTCGTCCGGGCCGCCCTCGTCGTCGGGTGCGATGAAGGGGCCGTAGGCGTAGGCCCACACGACCTCGTCCCCGCGCTCGGACCAGGCGAGGACCACCCCCGGGTCCTCCTCGGGGTAGCCCGCCTCGTAGAGGAGGGTCCCCGCGACCTCGTCGGTGCCGACGTCCTGGCACTTCCACGGCCCGGCGCAGGGGTCCTCGTCGTCGCGGCCGTACGGAAGCCGGTCGGAGACCACCACGCGCACGTGGGTGTTGTCGCCCTCGGGCCGGTCGAAGGCCAGCTCGACGGCCAGGTCGCCGCGCCGCAACCGCTCGTCGCCGAAGATCGGCGCCACGGCCGCCAGCGGCTCGTCGTAGTGCGCGAGCGCCGCCGCTGCCAGCGACTGCGGGGTCGCCTCCTCGGCGTCGACGGCGTCGTCGGAGCAGCCGGTCACCCCGCCCAGCAGCAGCGCCACGAGCGCGAGCACGGTCGTCGTACGTCGGTCCCGAGCCATGCCGCGACGGTACCGCCGCTGCGGGGTCACCGGCGCCCGCAGCCGCCTCAGGCCCGCACAGCCAGCACCAGCGGCTGCACCGAGAGCGCGCCGGCCCTCAGCACCGCCCGCGCGGCCAGCGTCGTGGACCACCCGGTGTCGAGCAGGTCGTCGACGAGCAGGACCCGGCGACCCTCGAGCGCCCCGGGCTCGGCCTCGAGGCCGCTGCGTCGGGAGACCGCGGCGACCCGCTGCGCGGAGTTGGCCTGGCCGCGACCGGGCGGGACCTCGGGGTCCATCACGGCCCAGCGGGCCAGCAGCGGCACCTGGAGGTAGCGCGAGAGCCCATCGGCCAGCGAGCCGACGAGCTCGGGCCGGGAGGCCGACTCGACCTCGACGACCGCGTCGACCTCGGGGCGCCAGTCACCGAGCACCTCGATCACCGCCTGGACGAGCGGCACCGGCACGGGGCCGTCGGGGGTGCCCTCGCGGAAGAGCTCGCGCAGCGCCTGGCCGTAGCCGAGGTCGGTCAGCCGTGCCACGGCCCGGCCCTCGAGGGCCTGCTCGGCGACCTTGCCGCGCAGGTCCATCCCGAGCCGGTCGAGCCCGGTGGGCCACATCTTGCGCGGGGGCAGGGGCACGCCGGGGCGGGCCAGCCGCTCCTGGGCCTCGGTCACCGCCGCCGCCGAGACCTCCGTCGAGAGCGACAGCCCGCCGCAGTTGTCGCAACGCCCGCACGGCGCTGCCTCGGGGTCGTCCAGCTGCTCGCGCAGGAAGAGCATCCGGCACCGGTCGGTCCGGAGGTACTCCAGCATCGCCGCCTGCTCCCGCTCCCGCGCCTCGCGGACCCGGTCGTAGCGGGCGGCGTCGTAGGTCCACGGCTGGCCGGTCGACTCCCAGCCGCCCTTGACCCGGCGCACGGCGCCGTCGACGTCGAGGACCTTGAGCATCGTCTCGAGCCGGGTGCGGCTCAGCTCGACGCGGGTCTCGATCGCCGCGGTGCTCATCGGACGGCCCTCCTCGGCGAGCACGGCGAGCGTCTCGCGCACCTGCTCCTCGCGCGGGAAGGACAGCGAGGCGAAGTAGGCCCAGATGTCGCGGTCCTCGACGGCCGGCAGCAGCACCACCGTCGCGGACTCGCTGCGCGCGTCGAGGCCACGACCGGCACGGCCGACCTGCTGGTAGTAGGCGACCGGCGAGCTCGGCGACCCGAGGTTGACCACGAAGCCGAGGCTGGCGTCGAAGCCCATCCCCAGCGCGCTCGTCGCGACCAGCGCCTTGACCCGTCCAGCAGCGAGGTCGGCCTCGAGGGCCTGCCGCTCGGTGGCCTCGGTCTGGCCGGAGTACGCCGCGACGTCGTGTCCGCGGGAGCGGAGGTAGTCGGCGACCTCCTGGGTCGCGGCCACGGTCAGGCAATAGACGATGCCCGAGCCGGGCTGCTCGGCCAGGTGGTCGGCCAGCCACGCGAGCCGCTGGTCGGCGGTCCTGAGGTGGACGACGCCGAGGCGGAGGGACTCGCGGTCCAGGGTGCCCCGCAGGGTCAGGACCTCGCCGTCGCGCAGCGAGCCGAGCTGGCCGGCGACGTCCTCGGTCACCCGGGAGTTGGCGGTGGCGGTGGTGGCGAGGACCGGGATGCCCTCGGGCAGGTCCTCCAGCAGGGTGCGGATGCGGCGGTAGTCGGGGCGGAAGTCGTGGCCCCAGTCGGAGATGCAGTGCGCCTCGTCGACGACGAGCAGCCCGCAGGTGGCGGCCAGCCGGGGCAGCACCTCGTCGCGGAAGCCGGGGTTGTTGAGCCGCTCGGGGCTGACCAGCAGCACGTCGACCTCGCCGGCTGCGATCTGCTCGTGCACCGGCTCCCACTCGCCCATGTTGGTGGAGTTGATGGTCACCGCCCGGATGCCCGCACGTTCGGCGGCGGCGATCTGGTTGCGCATGAGCGCCAGCAGCGGGCTGACGATGACCGTCGGCCCGGCGCCGGCCTCGCGGAGCAGCAGCGTGGCCACGAAGTAGACCGCCGACTTGCCCCAGCCGGTGCGCTGCACGACCAGTGCGCGACGGCGATCGACGGCCAGCGCCTCGATCGCCGACCACTGGTCGTCGCGCAGGGTCGCATCGTCGCGACCGACCAGTGCCCGCAGGTGCGCCTCCGCGGACGCGCGGGCGGCGGTGCGGTCGAGCGTCGCGGGGTCGGCAGCCATGGGTGCGTGTCTACCAGTGCCCGCCGACGGCGCCGGCGTCCTCCTCCACAGGGTGCGAGGCAGGTCACCTCCTCGCTCACCCCGATGGAGTTGAGAGTTCACATACCAGGAGTACGTTCGACACATACCGTCAGTACGGTCATCACTCCCCCACCCCAGGAGTCCCCATGGCACAGCACACCCAGGCCTCCGGCACGGCCCGCACCACGGAGCACCTGCTGCGCAGCATCCCCGCGCTCGCCGGCTGCTCGTCCCGACAGCTGCGCCGCATGGCGTCCCTCATGGACGTCGTCACCCTCCCGACCGGGGCCACCCTCACCACCGAGGGCGCCTACGAGACCCAGGCCTTCCTGCTCGTCGAGGGCTCGGTGGCCGTGAGCCACGACGGCGACCTGCTCGCGGTGCTCGGCCCCGGCGAGGTCGTGGGCGAGCTCGCGGTCCTCGACCGTCGCCGCCGTCGTACGGCGTCGGCGACCGCGCTGACCCCCCTCACCGTGTGCGTCATGACCCCACGCGACCTGGACTCGCTGCTGCGCGGCTTCCCCGAGATGGCCGCGCTCGTCCACGGCGCCGCCGCCGCGCACCAGGCGCCGTTGGCGGGCTGAGTACCCACTGCTCCGACCACCGACCTAGGGTGCGGCCATGGCTCCGCCCCGTCGCGCACAGGTCCGGCGCGGCGGGCTGGTCGGACTCGGGCTGGGCCTGGGCCTCCTGTCGCTGGCCGTCTTCTTCCTGACCGCACCCCTCGAGGCCCCCGAGCAGGTGCTGGGTGTCTTCCTGCCGCTCGCTGTCGGCATGCTCGCCCTGCCGACGGGCGTGCTGGCCCTCGCTCCGCTGTGGCTCGGGGACACCCCGCGCACGGCCCGACGTCTCGCCCCGGCGCCGGCGGCGGTGGCGCTGCTCGGCCTCGGGCTCACCGGCTGGGGCGTCGCGAGGGGCGACCTGCCGTGGACGCTCGGTGCCGTCGCGCCCCTGGCCGTCGCCGCGCTGCTGCTCGGCACCGCGCGCCGGCTCGCTCGCGCCGGTGCGTCCACCGACCACCGCTGACGGCCTTCCGATGAGCCCTACAGCTGGGCGCCGTCGTCCCGCGGGGGCTGGTCCCGCACCGGCGCCGGGACCGGTCCGGCGTGATAGAGCATGACGCGGTGGCACACGACGCACGTCAGCACGTCGAGGTGCACGGACCGTCGCCGCCAGAAGGACCCGAGCGATGCGCGCTCGATCGCCAGGTCCGGGCTCCCGCACTGCTCGCACGCGTCCCGACGTCGGGTCGCTGGCTGTTCCTCGGTCACGGGGTCCTCTTCCAGACGGTCGTCACCAGATCCGGACGCGCTCCTGCGGGTCCAGCCACAGCCCGTCGCCGGGCGCGGTCTCGAAGACCTCGTGGAACTCGTCGAGGTTGCGCACGATGTTGGCGCGGAACTCCGGCGGGCTGTGCGGGTCGATGGTGAGGTACTGCCGCTCCTGCTCCGGGCGGCGCTTGGTGCGCCAGACGTAGGCCCAGTTCATGAACAGGGTGCGCCGGTCCTCGACCGTCGCGGAGCCGTCGGTGGAGATGACGTAGGCCTTGTGCCCGATGGTCAGGCCGCCCAGGTCGCCGATGTTCTCGCCGACGGTCAGCTGGCCGTTGACCTTCTCCCCGGGCAGCGCGCGCGGCTCGAACCCGTCGTACTGCTCGACCAGCTTCTTGGACTTCTCCTCGAAGGCGGCCTTGTCGGCCGGGGTCCACCAGTCGCGCAGGTTGCCCAGCGGGTCGAACTGCGCGCCCTGGTCGTCGAAGCCGTGGCCGACCTCGTGGCCGATGACTGCGCCGATGCCGCCGTAGTTCTCCGCCGGGTGGGCGTCGGGGGAGAAGAACGGCTTCTGCAGGATGCCCGCGGGGAAGCAGATCTCGTTGGTGCCGGGGTTGTAGTAGGCGTTCACCGTCTGCGGCAGCATGTGCCACTCGTCGCGGTCGACCGGCGAGCCGATCTTGGCCAGCTGGCGGTCGGTCTCGAACGCCGAGGCCGCGGCCACGTTGCCCATCAGGTCGTCGGGGCGCACCTGGAGCGCGGAGTAGTCGCGGAAGGTGTCGGGGTAGCCGATCTTGGGACGGAAGGTCTCGAGCTTCTCGTACGCGCGGAGCTTGGTCTCCTCGGTCATCCAGTCGAGGGCCTCGATGGACTGGCGGTAGGCCGCGAGCAGGTTGGCGACCAGCTCCTCCATCATCGCCTTGGAGGTCGGGGGGAAGTGCCGCGCGACGTACTCCTTGCCGACCGCCTCGCCCAGCGCGCCCTCGACCAGCGCGACGCCACGCTTCCACCGCGCCCGCAGCTCGGGGGTGCCGTTGAGGGTGCGGCCGTAGAAGTCGAAGTTGGTCTCGACCAGGTCGTCGGTGAGGTACGGCGCCGCCGAGCGCAGCACGCGGGTCAGCAGCCACGGGCGCCACTGGTCGAGCGGGACCTCGGCGAGCACCTGCGACAGACCGGCGAAGAACGACGGCTGGCGCACGTTCACCTCGGCCAGCAGGTCCTCGGCGCTGCGCTTGCCCGCGGAGAGGTTGGTGACGTAGACGTCGAGGTCGAAGGCGGGCAGCAGGGTGCGCAGCTGCTCGAGGGTGTGCAGGTTGTAGGTCTTCTGCACGTCGCGGGTCTCGGCGCGCTCCCAGTGGCCGGCCGCGATCCGGGAGTCGATGTCGAGCACCGTGCGCGCCGCCTCGCCCGGGTCGCCGAGCCAGTCGGCCCCGGTGCCGCCGAGCTCGAGCAGACGGGTGAGGTAGGCGACGTACTTCTCGCGCGTCTCGGCGTGCTTGTCCTCGCGGTAGTACGACTCGTCGGGCAGGCCGAGGCCGCCCTGGACGAGGTTGACGAGGTAGCGGTCGGAGTCCTTGTCGTCGGTGTCGACGTAGGAGCCGAAGACCCCGTGGCCGCCGACCCGCTCGAGCTCGCCGAGGAAGGCGGCGAGGTCGCGCAGATCGCGCAGGGCACCCACCGCGTCGACCAGCGGCTGCACCGGGCGCAGGCCCTTGGCGTCGATCGCCTCGGTGTCCATGAAGGAGGCGTAGAGGTCGCCGATCTTGCGGGCGTCCGCGCTGTCACCGCCGTGGGCCGCGAGCTCCTCGATGATCGCGCGCACGTGCTGCTCGGCCTCGTCGGCCAGCTGCACGAAGGGACCCCAGCTCGAGCGGTCCGAGGGGATCTCGGTCTCCGCGAGCCAGCGGCCGTTGACGTGTCCGAAGAGGTCGTCCTGGGGTCGGACGGCCGGGTCCATGCCCGCGCGGGCGTCGTCGAGGATGCTCACGACGGCGACCCTAGCCCGCGGGGCCACCCGACCGGAGCGACCTACCCCGCCGCAGCCGCGTCCAGCGCCGCCCGCACCGACATCACGACCGCCTCCTCGTCCACCCCGTCCCGGGCGGCGAGCTCGGCGACGAGCCGGCGTACGACGAGCAGGGTGCCGCCGATGAGGGGCGAGATGTCCAGCTCGAACTCCTGGGCCTCCTCGTCGAGGAGCAGCTCGATGGCGTCGATCTCCAGCAGGTGGGAGAAGACCAGCTCCAGCGCGGCCTCGGCCGCCTCCGCGTCGTCGCCGCCGAGGTCCGAGGCGACGACCGCGTCGAGGACGATGTGCCCGGCCCGGCGCACCTTCTCCCCGCTCGGCAGCTCCTCGTCCTCGCCGTGCTCGTGCTCGTGGTCGTGCAGGTGGTCGTGGTCGCTCACTGCCCGGCCTCCCGCACGTGCACGACCGACTTGCCCAGGGTGCGCCGCTGGTCCATGTCGACCAGGGCCGCGCCGAGCTCGTCGAAGGCGTACGTCGCACCGATCGGCGGCTTCACGACACCGGACTCCACCATCGGCAGCAGCGCCTCCCACTGCCGCTTCATGTACCCGGGCCGCACCATGGCGTAGGCGCCCCAGCCGACCCCGCGGACGTCGACGTTGTTGAGCAGCAGCCGGTTGACCTTGACCTCGGGGATGCCCGCGCCGGCGGCGAAGCCGACGACGAGCAGCCGGCCCTGGGGGGCGAGCGAGCGCAGCGAGTCGGTGAAGGCCGACCCGCCCACGACGTCGACGACCACGTCGACACCGGTGCCGCCGGTGAGGGCGCCGACCGACTCGCGGAAGCCGTCGAGCAGCACGGCCTCGTCCGCCCCGGCCGCCTTCGCGTAGTCGCACTTCTCCTGCGTCGAGCAGACCGCGATCACGCGGGCTCCCATGCCGCGGGCGACCTGGATCGAGGCGGTGCCGACACCGCCAGCGGCGCCGTGCACCAGCACGGTCTCGCCCTCGCGCAGGCCGGCACGCTCGTCGAGCGCGAACTGCGCGGTGAGGTAGTTCATCGGGAGCGCGGCGCCCTCGTCGAAGGAGAGGGAGTCCGGGAGCGCGAAGACCGCGTCGGGGTGGAAGGCCGCGAGCTCGGAGGCCCCGCCGTACGGACCCACCGCCGCGACCCGGTCTCCCGCGGCGAACCCGGAGTCCTCGGGCGCCGAGACCACGACACCGGCGACGTCCACGCCGAGGGTGAAGGGCGGCTCCGGCTTGAGCTGGTACTCCCCGCGCGAGAGCAGCAGGTCGGGGAAGGACACCCCGACGCTGTGCACCTCGATCAGGATCTCGCCCGCTCCGGGCTGGGGGTCGGGGACCTCGCGCACCTGCAGGTGCTCGGGTCCGGTGGTCTCGACGACCTGCACGGCTCGCATGCGGGCCAACCTATCGGCCCGCCTGCTCCGAACAGCGGGGGTGAGGCTGTCGGACCGGATCAGCGTGACCCTGATGCACCACACCGCCCGCTGGACGGTGCGGTACGGCGAGGGGCTGCGCTTCGCCGGGTCCGACCTGCCCCGGCCGACCCGGCTGCGGGCCCCCACGCGGCACGGCGAGGTGACGGCCTTCGCGTACAGCCCGGCCGGCTGGTCGGACGGCGGCCCGACCCACGTCCACCTGCACGGCGGCGCCTGGCTGATGCGGCACCCGCACATGGACGACTGGTGGTGCCGCTACCTCGCCGCGACCGCCGGGGTCCGGCTGCTCAACGTCGACTTCCACACCGCGCCGTACGCCGTCTTCCCGCAGGCCCAGGAGGAGGCGCACGACGTCGCGGCCTGGGCGGCGGCCCAGGGGCCGGTGTCGGTCGGCGGCTTCTCCTCCGGCGGCGGGATGGCCGCCGCGGTCTGCCTGATGGCGCGCGACACCGGGTCGTTCACCCCGCGGCTGCAGGTGCTCGGGGTCCCGGCCCTCGACCTCGCGACCGACGCTGCCCACACGAGTGGGCAGGGCGGCACCGGCCAGATCAACCCCTCGCTGCGCGCGCTGGTGCGCCGGGCCTACTTCCCCGACGTCGACTCGCGCCGCTCGGCGTACGCCTCCCCGCTGCTGGCCGACTCCCTCGAGGGGCTGCCGCGGGCGCTGGTGATGACCGCGGAGCGCGACACCCTGCGCCGCGACGGGGACGCCTACGCCGCGCGGCTGCGCGAGGCCGGTGTCGAGGTGTGGCACGACGTCACCCCCCGCACCGACCACTACTTCCTCACCGAGGACCCCGTGCGGGCCCGGACCACGATGGGCAAGGTCGCGGTCGAGGTGGCGGCCGCCCTCAGCCCGGCCTGACGATCCGCGCCATCTCGAAGTGCATGGGGTCGGTGTAGGACCAGTCGCCGCCCCAGGCGAAGCCCCACTTCTTGAAGATCGAGACCACGGTGCGGTCCATCTCCCCGACGGTCCCGCGCAGGTTGCCGGGGACGTTGAAGTCCAGGGCGGTGCCGAAGGAGTGGTTGGACAGCGTCGTGGTGCCGGCGATGAAGCGGGGGTAGTAGCACCCGGCGTACTCGTCGGGGTTGATCTCGTCGGCCAGCCCGCGCTGCACGATCTCCTCCAGGGCGGCGCGCAGCTGCGGGAAGATCGCGTTGTTGCAGGTGACGCTGCCCAGGATCGGCACCGGCTGGGTGCTGATGTTGGCCCGCACCCACGCCGGGTCGGGCGCGATCCGCCCGCCGCCGATCGGGCGATAGGTGAAGACGCCGATCGCCTCGGCCAGCGAGCCCACGACCTGCGCGGTCTGCACGGCGTCGGGGTCCAGGCCGTAGCGGGCGACCGCGTCGAGACGCTCGACCGAGGTGTCCTTCGGGAGCATCTCGGTGAGCGGCTCCACGACCACGTCGGGGGCCGCGAGGCCGGTGGAGATCAGCAGCGCGTTGCCGGGGGTGGCGCCGAGCGCCTCGCCCCACTTCTCGTTCACGACCGCGTCGACGGCGTTGGTGATCTGGGGCGCCATGACACCGAGGTGGATCTTCGGCACCTCGGTGGTCAGCTCCAGGAAGTCGTCGTCGTCGAAGGGCAGCCGCTTGGCCACGGCCTTGCCGACGGCCAGCTCGCCGGCGGCGATCCGGTCCCAGACCTCCTGGTTCTGCGGGAGCTCTCCGGGCGCGTAGCGGCGGTAGGTCGCGGGGTCGACCGCGGCCAGGTTGAGCACCCGGTTCTCCACCGACACCTGCAGCAGGCTCAGCTGCTCGACGGCCTCCACGCCCTTCATCCGCTCGATGGCGGCCAGGGTCTCCTCGTCGATCGTGTCCTGCGCCTGCACGACGATGTCGGCGGTGCGGGGGAGGCTCTTGAACCGCCCCGGCGGCTCGACGGCGTACGCCGGGTCGAGCCCGGCCACGCTCGGCTGGGCCGAGGGCTGCCCGGCCGCGCCGCCGCCCCCGCCCCCCTCGGTGCCGGCTGCCTGGGGGTCGTCGGTCGCCGTCGTACCCGCACTGCACGCGGCGAGGAACACCGCGCCGACCACGGACGCGGCCAGGCCAGCACGGATCGCCGCCGGGCCGCGGAACGGTCCGGCGGTGGGTCCTGGTCGCCGCACGCGCACGGTCCTCCCCTGGTCTGCCTCACATCCAGGGTAGGCGGCGGCGACGAACGCCACAGGTGATCGTCCGACCTGACCGCTCGCGCACGCCTAGGGTGGGCGCCGTGCCCGCCACCTCAGCCGACCGCCTGGTCGAGCACGTCGCCCGCCTGGGCGAGGAGCACCCGCCCATCCCGCTGGACGCCGTCGACCTGACCGTGCGGGACCCGCTGGCCTTCGAGGCGCGGTTCGGGCACGTCCTCGACTACATGGCGCGCGTGGAGCTCGAGGTCGACCGCAACGTCCTCGAGCTCACCACGATGCTGCCGGACCCGCCCGAGGTGGACGTCTTCTTCTACCGCGACGTCTGGCAGCCGCAGGAGATCCAGCACGGCCGGATCCTCGACGCCCTCCAGGTCCAGCTCGGCCGCCCGCCCGCGGACGCCGACCTCGACTCGATCGGGCTGAAGCTGAAGGTGCTCGGCGCCCTCGCGCACCTCGGCCCCTTCCAGGACGTGTGCCGGATGCTCTACTACGTCACCGGCATGGCCACCGAGCGCTCCGCGGTGCTGGCCTACAACCTGCTCCACGACGGGGTCCGCGAGATGGGCGAGACCGCCATTGCCGAGACCGTCATCGCCCCGATCAAGCGCCAGGAGCCGGGGCACTACGCCTTCTACCAGCTCTCCGCCCGGGGCCTGTGGTCCGAGCTGGCGCCCTGGCAGCGCTTCCTCGTGCGGCTGATGAGGCGCCTCTCCTTCTCCCCGGTCGGCGCCAACAACCCCGAGCAGCTGGCCGACTTCGGCGACGTCATGCGCACCCTGCACAACGACGAGGACTCCGACTTCACCGCCCAGATCGCCCGGGTCGAGATGGAGCTGTTGTGGGCCCGCGACAAGGGGCTCCCCGTCCCGCCGTACGTCACCCGCGCCTTCACCGAGGCCCTCGAGCTGTCCCGGGCGCGGGCCGCCGCCTGAGCTGGGCAAGGTTCATCGGCCGGCCGACAGACCTTGCCCCCGGCCGATGGAAGGTCATCGTCCAACGGCAAGGTTCATCGGCCGGCCGATGAACCTTCCGACGACCTACCCCAGGACCCGGGCGGCGATCCAGGCGATCGACTCGGCGGTCTGCGCCGGGGGGGCCGAGGGCTGCATGACGTGGGAGAGGACGACCCGCACGACCATGTCGATGGCGGCGTCGAGGTGCTCCCCGGCGATGGGCACGTCGTAGGGGACGATCCGCTCGGCGATGACGGCCTTGGCCGCGACGAGCAGGGACTCGGCGTGCGTGGTGAGCAGCGGCAGCAGCTCGGTGTCGGCGCCGTGGGTGGCCGAGACGACCGCGTGCAGCAGGTCGTTGCCCTGGGCGTGCTCGAGGACGTGCTCGGCGGAGGTGCGGATCGCGGCGACCAGGTCGTCGGGGTGGGCGTCGAAGGCCTCGGTGACCACGCCGAGGAAGCGGTCGAGCTCGCGCAGGATCATCGCCTCGGCGAGACCGGGCTTGGTGCCGACCTCGTTGTAGACGGTCTGCCGGGAGACCCCGACGACCTCCGCGAGGCGGGCCATGGTGACCTGCGACCAGCCGACCTCGCCGGTCAGCCGCACGGCGGCGTCGACGACACGCTCCCGCATCGTCGCCGCTCCCTCGCTCACGCGGCCCAGTCTAGGAACTGGGTGGCTGAGCGTGAGCGAGGGCACGGCGTCGTACGGCGGGGCGGTGGTGGTGCGGGGCGCCAGGGTCAGTCGACCAGGCTCAGGGCCAGCACGGGGCAGGCCTGTGTGGCGGCGTGGACGTGCGCGCGATCGGGCTCGGGGACGTCCTCGGTGAGGACGTGGACCATCTCCACGCCGTCGTCGTCCTCACGGACCTCGAAGTAGTCCGAGGCCATCGCCTCGCACATGCCCAGGCCCTCGCACTTCCCCAGGTCGGCGACGATGCGCGCCATCAGGAGACCTCGCTCGGGCTCAGCGGGACGAAGTCGACCTTCTCGCGCACGCCGCAGTCGGGGCAGCACCAGTCGTCGGGGATGTCCTTCCAGGCGGTGCCGGCGGCGAAGCCCTCGAGCTCGTTGCCCACGGCGACCTCGTAGGTGTAGGAGCAGCCCGGGCAGCGGGCGGCCAGCACCTCGTCGGCCTGCGCGGCGGCGGCAGCCGCGGCAGCCACCTCGGCGGCGGTGGGGGCCTGCTCGCGGACCGGCGGCGGGTACTTCGCGAGGATCTTGTCGCGCTTGCGCGGGCTGAGGTTGGCCCGCGTCAGGTCGCCGTCGAAGTGGGCGAGCACC
Organism: Actinomycetota bacterium; assembly: GCA_009701885.1. Lineage (GTDB taxonomy): Bacteria > Actinomycetota > Actinomycetes > Propionibacteriales > Nocardioidaceae > Nocardioides. The sequence goes on along the minus strand of WLJH01000015.1, from coordinate 21,406 downwards.
CGCTGGTCCATGACCCGGCGGAAGAGCGGCGGGACCAGGGCCAGGACGATCATGCCGGCGTACCCGGTGGGCAGCACGGGGCTCTCCTCGAAGTCGCGCAGCGTCTGGTAGCGCCGGGTCGGGTTGGCGTGGTGGTCGCTGTGGCGCTGCAGGTGGTAGAGCAGCACGTTGGTGGCGATGTTGTTGGAGTTCCACGAGTGCGAGGGGTCGACCCGCTCGTAGCGCTGGCGCTCGCCGGAGCCGACCTTCTGGCGCAGCATCCCGTAGTGCTCCATGTAGTTGACGACCTCGAGCAGCGAGAAGCCGATGACCGCCTGCACCACGAGGAAGGGCAGGATCGAGGGGCCGAGCCAGACCACCAGCGCACCCCAGAGCACGACCGACATCAGCCAGGCGTTGAGCACGTCGTTGCCGAGGTGGAACGGGTGGGTCTTCTTGCGCTGGTAGCGCTTGGCCTCCAGCTCCCAGGCGCTCTTGAGCGACCCGGCGACGGTGCGCGGCCAGAACTGGTAGAAGTTCTCGCCCATCCGGCTCGAGGCAGGGTCCTCGGGGGTGGCGACGCGGACGTGGTGGCCGCGGTTGTGCTCGATGTAGAAGTGGCCGTAGAAGACCTGCGCCAGCGCGATCTTGGCCAGCCAGCGCTCGTTGGCCTCGCGCTTGTGTCCCAGCTCGTGGGCGGTGTTGATGCCGATGCCGCCGATGCAGCCGATGGAGACGGCCAGGCCCAGCTTGCCGAGGGTGCTGAGCTCCTCCATGCCGAAAGGCGTGCCGCCGGCGATGAGGTACATCGCGGCGACGAACCCGGCGTACTGGATCGGCAGGAAGAGGTAGGTCACCCACCGGTAGTACTTGTCGTTCTCCAGCGCCTCGATCGCGTCGTCGGGCGGGTTGGAGCGGTCGAGACCGGCGACCAGGTCGATCGCGGGGACGACGCCCAGGATCACGATCGGACCGATCCACAGCCACACGGTCCAGTCGGTGGCGGCGTACAGACCGACGGCGAGGAACGCCAGGGACGGCACCACCAGGCCGATCAGCCACAGGTAGCGCTTCTTGTCCTTCCAGGCCTCGGTCGACCCCGCGGGGACCGTGCTGTTCGGGATCGTCTCGGACATCTCCACCTCCTGCGGTGACGGGCGTCACCTCATCTGCTTGACAAGAGGATAGAGAATGTCAAGCAGGTTGACAAGAGGTATGTGTTTGTAAATCTCTCCGTCCGTGGGCCGACCCCTCACCGCTTCCGGGCCGTACGCCGGGCCGCGCCGACGGCCCGGGCCGCCTGCTCGGCCAGCGCGAGGGCTCCCAGGCAGCGGAACCGCGCGACGTGGCTCGCCGTGCGCAGCCCCACCGACCGTTGCACCACGCCGCCGCCCAGCTCGACCCCGACCACGTCGGCCAGGTCCAGCGTGAGCGTGCCGGCACCCGCGCCCACCCGGTGCGGGACGAAGGTGGCGTGCAGGGCCGTCAGCGTCAGGCGCCCCTGCACCCACACCGGCCCCCGTGCCAGCAGGAAGGCCTGGAGGGCCGCGTCGCTCCGGCTCGTGCCGGCGCCGCGGAGCGTCTCCACCAGCAGGTGGCCGGCACGCGAGCCGAGGACCCCGTAGGACATGGCACCAGGCTGCGCACCCCGCGGGCGGCCACCAGGGACCTTGGTCACTGGTCCAGCCCGGTGGTCGCGCGAAGGTCCCCGTGCGGGGGAGACGGTTGCCCCCGCGGCGCCGGTGGGGGTGGGATGGACCCGATGAGTGCTCCTCCTCCCCTCGGCATCGACTTCGGCGGCACCGGCATCAAGGGTGCCCCCGTCGACCTGGCCACCGGTGACTTCGCGGCGGAGCGCGTCCGCATCCCCACCCCGCGCCCGGCCACGCCGGACGCGGTGGCGGCGGTCTTCGTCGAGCTGCTGGCGGCGTTCCCCGAGGCCACCGGCCCGGTCGGCGTCACGGTCCCCGGGATCGTCCGCCACGGGGTGGTCGGCTCGGCGGCCAACATCGACGACTCCTGGATCGGCGTCGACGCCGACGCCCTGTTCAGCGAGGCGACCGGCCGGGAGGTGCACGTCGTCAACGACGCGGACGCCGCCGGCCTCGCCGAGGTGCGGTACGGCGCCGCCGCGGGCCACCGCGGCCTGGTCATCCTGACCACGCTGGGCACCGGCATCGGCTCGGCGATGGTCCACGACGGGGTGCTCGTGCCCAACTCCGAGCTCGGCCACCTGCTCGTCGACGGGGCCATCGGCGGGTCCACCGGGGCGGCCGTGGCCGAGGAGCGGGCCTCCAACCGGGCCCGCGAGACCGAGGAGCTGTCGATGGAGGAGTGGGCGGCCCGGCTCACGGACTACTACCGCCACCTCGAGCGGCTCTTCTCCCCCGACCTCTTCCTCGTCGGTGGCGGCATCAGCAAGCGGTCCGAGGAGTTCCTCCCGCTGCTGGACATCGACACCGAGATCATCCCGGCGACCCTGCGCAACAAGGCGGGCGTCGTGGGGGCCGCCCTGCACGCCGTCCACGCGGCCGGGTGAGACCGGTGCGCGGGTCGCAGGACGCGGAGCCCCCGGGCCCTGACCCGCTGGTGCGCGACGACACCGTGCTCGACGAGAGCCCGCGGGGCGCCTCCCGTCCCGGTGCGCGACGCACCGTGCTGGTCGTGCTGCCGCTCCTGGTCGGGCTCGCGGTCACCGGCGGGGTGGGCGGCCGGCTGCTCCTCGGGGAGACCGAACCCGCCTCGGCGACCGGCTCCGTGACCTGCTGGGACGGCGAGGAGGTCGATGCTCCGGAGCAGTGCGTGCGCCCGCGGGGCACCGACGGCCTCACCCGGGTGTTCCCCTCCTTCCGGCCCGACCAGGTCGACTGCGTCGACGAGCTCGAGCGCAACCCGACCTACACCCGCCCGGCCATGTGGACCTGCAAGCAGAGCATCGGCGGTCGTCCCGTCGCGGTCACCTACAGCGAGGTCACCGCCCGGAAGCCGGCCGTGCGGTTCCTCGACGACCTCCACGGCGAGGACGCGCGTGGGGTGGTGCGGACCCTGCGCGGTGGCGCGACGGCGCAGGTCTGGACGCCGCAGGCGACCGACGACGGTGCGTGGGAGGGGAGCCTGCTGCTCCGCGAGGGTCCGTACGCCGTCACCGTCCGCGCGCAGCTGCGCAGCGACGCCGCCCGCGCGCTGGAGCGCCGGGTGCTCGTCCGGGCGCCCGAGGAGTGGCGCGCCGACGCGGCGGGCTGAGCACCGCCGAGCTCGCCCTCAGCCCTCCCGGATCGCGGTGGCGACCGCGGTAGGGACGTCGGGGTGGAACACGCTCGGGATGATGAAGTCCGGGTTGAGCTGGTCGTCGGTGACGACGCCGGCGATCGCGGCGGCCGCGCGCAGCATCATGTCGACGGTGACGTCGGTGGCGCGGGCGTCGAGCAGGCCCCGGAAGACGCCGGGGAAGGCCAGCACGTTGTTGATCTGGTTGGGGTAGTCCGAGCGGCCGGAGGCCACGACCGCGGCGTACTGCGCCGCCTCGGCGGGGTCGACCTCCGGGTCGGGGTTGGCCAGGGCGAAGACGACCGGCTGCTCGGCCATGTCGGCGATCCACTCGGCCTGGAGCACGCCGGGGGCCGAGACGCCGATGAACACGTCGGCGCCGTCGAGGGCGGCACGCAGGTCGCCGCGGACGCGACGGGGGTTGGTGACGGCGGCCAGCTGGGCCTTGGCGGGCGGCAGCGTCTGGTCGTCGGCGGAGAGGCAGCCCTCCTTGTCGAAGACCACGACGTCGGTGACCCCGGCGGCGATCATGAGCGTGACGATGGCCGTGCCCGCAGCACCGGCACCCGCGACCACCGCGCGGACCGAGCCGAGGTCCTTGCCGACGACGCGCAGGGCGTTGGTGAGCGCGGCCATGACGACGATCGCGGTGCCGTGCTGGTCGTCGTGGAAGACCGGGATGTCGAGGGTCTCGCGCAGCCGGCGCTCGATCTCGAAGCAGCGCGGCGCGGCGATGTCCTCGAGGTTGATGCCGCCGAAGCCGGGGGCGATCAGCTGCACCGCGCGCACGATCTCGTCGGTGTCCTGGGAGTCCAGGCAGATCGGCCAGGCGTCGATGTCGGCGAACCGCTTGAACAGTGCCGCCTTGCCCTCCATCACCGGGAGCGCGGCACCGGGACCGATGTTGCCGAGCCCGAGCACCGCCGAGCCGTCGGTCACGACCGCCACGGAGTTGCCCTTCACCGTCAGCCGCCGCACGTCCTCGGGGTGCTCGGCCAGCGCCAGGCTGACCCGCCCGACGCCGGGGGTGTAGGCCATCGACAGGTCGTCGCGGTTGCGCAGCGGCACCTTGGAGGAGACCTCGATCTTGCCGCCGATGTGCAGCAGGAAGACCCGGTCGCTGGTCTTGTGCACCGTCACGCCGGGCTGCGCGGCGGCCGCCGCCTGGAGCCGCTCGGCGTGCTCGGCGTCGGCGGCCGAGCAGGTCACGTCGACGACGAGCCGCTCGTGGCTCGACTCCGCGACGTCGATGCCGGTGACGATCCCGCCGACCTCCGAGATCGCAGTGGCCACCCGGCCGACCACGCCGTGGTCGGGCGCGGTGTGCAGGCGCATGGTGATCGAGTACGACGACGTGGTGGCTGCTCGGCCGGCGGTCGGGGTCACCTCGCCACTCTCTGCCCGGGTCGCGGTTACCGGCAACTCACCCACGACCACAACGACCCGTCCACGGCTACGACCTCATGTGCGGGCGGCCGGGACCGCCACACCCGGTCGGTCCGCGTGCTCTGTGACCGCCCTCACATTTTTGCACCCTTGAACGCATAGTGCAGAATGCACTCCATGGCCATCAGTGCAGCGCGCGCCCTCGGGGGGCGGGTGCAGAAGCAGGAGCAGACGCGGCGGCGCATCGTGCGCTGCGCGCAGCGGCTGTGCCTGGAGGCCGGCTTCGACGGCTTCACGATGGATGAGCTGGCCGAGCAGGCGGAGGTCTCGCGCCGCACCCTGTTCAACTACTTCCCCAGCAAGGTCGACGCCGTGCTCGGCGGCGCCGAGCCGCCGCAGTTCTCCTCCCCGGAGCTCGCCCCCGTGGCGGAGGCGTTCCGCGCCGGCGGGCCGCACAGCCGCCTGGTGGACGACCTCGGTGAGCTCACGCGGCCCCTGCTCGCCACCCAGACGATCGACCGCGAGTCCGCGCGGCTGCGCCGCAGCGTCCTCACCTCATCGCCCCGGCTCCTCACCGTGATCCACGAGCGTTTCGAGGAGGTGGCCGAGCAGATCGTCGGCCTGGTCCTCGAGCGCGAGGGTCCCGACTTCGGCGCGGTCCGCGCCCGGCTCGCGGTCGCCCTGCTCATCGCGGTCTTCGACGCCGCGCTGGAGTCCTTCAGCCAGGGCGGTCCCGACGACCCCGAGCTCGCCGAGTTGTTCACCGACCACCTTCGCCTGGCCGGAGAGCTCTTCACCTGACCGCCTCCCGACTTCCCGACCTGGCGCACCGCCCCTCTGCCGAGACCGCGCCGCCCAGCCGCCGCACCGCCCGACTGACCAGACCTGATCGTCAGACCGATCACCACCCAGGAGAGACCTCGATGGCCACGCTGCTCCACCGCCTTGGCACCACCGCGTTCCGCCACTGGCCGCGCTTCATCGCCGGCTGGCTAGTCCTGCTGATCGCGCTCGGCGCGTTCGCCGCAGCCTTCTCCAAGCCGCTGAGCGAGAACTTCACCATCCCCGGGATCCCTTCGGAGGAGGCGGCCGACATCCAGTCCGAGCTCTTCGCCGGCTCGGAGAGCGCCTTCGACGCCGCCAATGTCAACGTCGTCGTGCAGGCCCCGGAGGGCGCGACGCTGGACCAGCCCCGCTGGCGCCAGGCGATCGCCGACCTCAACGCAGACCTCGCCGCGCTGCCACAGCAGCCCGAGCAGCCCCAGATCGTGGGACCGGTGAAGCAGGCCGCCGCCATCGAGGAACAGCTCGTCGGGGCCGCCCAGGCCGCCGGCGCTGACGAGGCCGGCCTGGAGCAGTCCCGCGCCGACGCCGCCGCGCTCTCCCCGCTCAGCGAGGACCGGCGTACCGGCATCATCACCTTCGAGTGGGACGTCGAGAGCTCCGCCGACGTCGAGCCCAACACCCTCGAGGCGCTCGACGAGGTCATGGCCGAGGCCCGCGAGTCCGGCCTCGAGGTCGAGGCCAACGGTCCCGGTACCACCGGCGTGCCGGAGCTCGGCCTCGCCTCCGAGGCCATCGGGCTCGCCGTTGCCCTCGTCGTGCTCGTGCTGACCTTCGGCTCGCTCGTCGCCGCTGGCATGCCGATCTTCAGCGCCGTCTTGGGCGTGGCTCTGGGTCTGACCGGCGTCACCGCCATGACAGCGTTCCTGGAGGTCGACTCCTCGGCCACGATCTTGGCCTCGATGATCGGTCTCGCCGTCGGCATCGACTACACATTGTTCATCCTCGCCCGCTACCGCACCGAGCTGCACCACACCGACGACCGGGCCGAGGCCGTGGGGGTGGCCGTGGGTACCGCCGGCTCCGCCGTGGTCTTCGCCGGCCTCACGGTGCTCATCGCCCTCGCGGCGCTGGCCGTCGTCGGCATCCCCTTCCTGACGACCATGGGTCTGGCCGCCGCTGCGACGGTCTTCGTGGCCGTGCTCGTGGCGCTGACCCTGCTACCGGCCGTCCTGGGCATGTTCAAGTCCAAGGCCTTCGCCGGTCGCGTACGCCGCTACCGCCCCGTCCACGACGAGGACGGTCGCGTGCTCAACAACGGCGTGCGCTGGGCTCGGTTCGTGGGTCGCGCGCCCGTGGCGCTGGTGCTCGCCGTGGTGGTCGGCCTGGGTGCCCTGGCCATCCCGCTGAAGGACCTGCAACTGGCCTTCCCGACCGACTCCACCCGCCCGACCGACACCACGCAGCGCCAGGCCTCCGACCTCATCTCGGACGCGTTCGGCCCAGGCCGTGAGGCCCCGCTGCTGGTCGTCGTCGACGGCCGTCAGGTCGCCGAGGAGGAGCGGCAGGCCGCCTTCGGCGACGTCGCCACCTGGGCCGCGAGCCTCGACGGCGTCCAGAACGCCCAGGTCGTGACTACCAACGCGACCCTCACCGAGGACGGCACCGTCACCGAACCCGCGACCGGGGCGCTGGTGCAGGTGCTGCCGGAGTTCGGGCCCGAGGACTCCCGGGCCACGGACTTGCTCGAGGACATGCGCGCAGGCGAGCCGGGCATCGAGGACGCCACCGGCACCGATACCGGCGTCACCGGTCTGACCGCGATCACCACCGACGTGTCCGACCGGCTCGCCGACGCGTTGCCGGTCTACCTGGCGATCGTCATCGGGCTCGCCTTCCTGCTGCTGATGATCGTCTTCCGCTCGGTCCTGGTGCCGCTGACCGCCACCCTGGGCTTCCTCCTCTCGGTGCTGGCCACCCTGGGCGCCACCGTCGCGGTCTTCCAGCAGGGCGCGTTCGGCATCCTGGAGGGCCAGCCGATCGTCAGCTTCATGCCGATCTTCCTCATCGGCTTGGTCTTCGGCCTGGCGATGGACTACCAGGTCTTCCTGGTGACCCGGATGCGCGAGGCGCACGTGCACGGCATGAGCACCCGCGAGGCGGTCGTCGACGGCTTCCGCAACTCCGCTCGCGTCGTCACCGCCGCCGCCGCGATCATGATCGCCGTGTTCGCGGCCTTCGTGCTCCAGGACGACGCCGTCGTGAAGTCGATGGGCTTCGCCCTGGCCGCCGCCATCATCTTCGACGCCTTCGTCGTGCGGATGGTGCTGATCCCGGCGCTGCTCTACCTGATGGACGAGAAGGCGTGGTGGATGCCGGCGTGGCTGGACAAGGTCCTGCCCAACGTCGACGTCGAGGGCGAGAAGCTCCGGCGGCCGCGCCTGGCCGGCGGGCCCGCGCTGTCGGAGACCGACCTCGACGAGGCGGCCGACGACTCCGACGTGCTCGTCTGAGCCACGACGCACCAGAGCCCGCTCCCGGCCAGGCCGGGGGCGGGCTCGTCAGTGTGGGGGGTGCGCGGCGGCGTACTCCGAATCACCCGTGATGCCCAGCTCGCGCTGAGGATCAGAATTGATTCGGAGTACCCCCGCTCACACCTCCCGCGCGCCCAGCCGGGCGAGCAGGTTGTCGGCGAACCGGTCGCCCATCTTGCCGACGACACCCTTCATCGTGGCGGTGACCGCCTTCGAGGAGAGCCTCGGCAGCGGCAGGTCGAGGCAGATCTCCAGGCTGGTGCGCAGCAGGGTGCCCTCGTCGTGCTCGGCCAGGTCGTACCACCCCTCGACCGCGGACCGCTCGGTGCGACCGGCGGGCGGGTCGTGGGTGAACTCGATGCGGCTCGGCTCGTCGAAGTCCATCCGCTCGGTGAAGACCGGCGACACCGACTTGCCGAGCACCTCGATCCCGCCGAGCTCCCAGGTCCAGTGGTCCCCGTCGGCGGTGATCCGCTTGACGAAGGGGGTCATCTCCGCGATCGCGTCGGGGTCCTCGAGCAGCGCCCAGACCTCCTCGCGGCTCGCGGTGATGACCGCGCTGGCCTCGGTGCCGGCGGTGAAGCGGGTCACGCGGCGAGGGCCTTCTCGATGTCGGAGGCGATCTTCTCGGGCTTGGTGGTCGGCGAGTAGCGGCCGATGACCTGGCCGTCCTTGCCCAGGAGGTACTTGGTGAAGTTCCACTTGATCTTGCTGCCCAGCAGACCGCCCTTCTCCGAGCGCAGCCACTGGTAGAGCGGGTGCGCCCCGTCGCCGTTGACCTCAATCTTGGAGAAGAGCGGGAAGGTCACGCCGAAGTTGCGCTCGCAGAAGCCGGCGATCTCCGCGTCGTCGCCCGGCTCCTGGTGGCCGAACTGGTCGCACGGGAAGCCGAGCACGGTGAAGCCGCGCGCGCTGTAGGTGTCGTGCAGCTTCTGCAGGCCCTGGTACTGCGGGGTGAAGCCGCACTGCGAGGCCGTGTTCACGACAAGGACCACCTGGCCCTTGTACTCCGAGAGGTCGATGTCGCGCCCGTCGATGGAGCGTGCGGAGAAGTCCTGGAGCGAGGTCATGGCCCCGAGTCTGTCAGGGGCGGCCCAGCACGATCCTCACCCGAGCCTCACCCGAGCCTCACCCGATCATCGTCCCGCGCACCTCGACCGAGTGCTGGTACGACGCCGGGTTGGCGTGCCCGTCCAGCAGCACCCGCACGCGACGGTCGGCCACCGCCAGCACCAGCTCGTCCTCGCTCAGCGACTCCACGTCCCCGCGCACGACGTAGTCGTTGCCCTCCACGCGCTCCAGCAGCGGCCCCGGCGGCACCCGTCGCACGTCGGCGGTCGCCACCATCCGCAGCTCGGGGCGGGTCCGCCCGCGCAGCAGCAGCACGACCGCGACCAGGAGCAGCACCCCGGCGTTGACCACCAGCAGCGTGGCCAACCCGGTGCCGCCCTGCTCGCCCTCGACCCGGTACGTCGCGGGGTCGTCCTCGAGCCAGGTGACCTCGACCTCCCCGGTGGCCACCGCGTCGTCGTACGCCGCGGGCTCCAGGGTGGCGGTGCGCGCGAGCAGTCCCGCCCGGTCGGCTGCCTGGTCCTCGGTGCCGTCCGCGTCGTCCGGGGCGACTGCGTCGGTCACCTCCGGCGGCAGGGCGACGACCACCTGCCCCTCGGGCATGCCCTCGGTCGAGGCGGCCACGCGCTCGGAGACCCCGTCACGGTCCAGCCGCTCCTGGGTCCACCACGAGCCGAGCGGGCCGAGGTTGACGACCACGACGAGCAGCAGGAGGAGCAGCAGGCGGGTACGGCGGGACACGGCTCCAGTATCGGTCCCCACCGTGGGTCTCTCCCGCCCGAGCGCCGTCGAGGGCGCCGGCGAGGGCGTCGTGGAGACCGCGTGAGCTGGCTGTGGTCGGCGACCACGGACCGGTGCTGCGGTCTCGACGACGGCTCGCTGGCGCTCGCCTGCTCGACCGACAGGAGCGACCTCAGCCCCGCGGGTGGGTCGGGCGGGGCGGGGCGACGACCCGGCCGAGCCCGGGCCCGCCGTACACGTGCAGCGAGGCGGGGTCGGCGGCCCAGCGCCAGGCCAGGTGCGCGCAGAGCACGGCATCGATGCGGTCCTCGACCCGCTCGAGGTCCACGGGCCGGGTGGCGGCGCGGACGGCTGCGACCTGCTCGGCCCAGTCCGCGCTCCCGGGCCCGTCGAGCAGGCCCAGCTCGGGCAGGGACTCGAGCAGCGCGACCAGCCGGGCGAAGCCGTCCTGCCGGGTGGCGAGGTCACGGCGCGCCTTGGCCTTGTAGGGCAGGACCCGGCCGAGGGCGAAGAGGCCGATGAGCGCGGCGTGCGGGTAGACCTCGACCGCCACCGGTCGGCCCGCGCCGATCGCGTCGGGCTCCAGCGTCCACCCGTGCCGGGTGGCCAGCACCTCGCCCCGGGGCGGGTCGAACCACGGACGCGAGCGGTTGGCGACGTGGCACCCGCAGCCGTAGCGGCCGTACGCCGAGGTCAGCTCGCGCTCGGCACCGCGGGCCCCGGTGGCGTTCGGGACCTCGAGGGGGGCGTCGACGGCCACCACCCCGAGCGGCCCGGGCAGCCCCGCCAGCCAGGCGTCGAGCTCCTCGTCGGTGACGACCGTGGCCGAGCGGAGCAGCCGGCCGTCGGCGTCGACCGCGGCCACCCCCGTGCGGGCCGTCGTGCCCCAGGCCAGGTCGATGCCGACGTGCACGGTCGCCCCGGCGGGAGCGACAGCGGCATCGGCAGGGACGGCGGCCGTGGTGTCAGGCGAGGGAGGCGGCACCCGTGGCCCCGGCGACGTAGGCGAGCAGCCGGGCACGCAGGGCGGGGTCCTCGCCCCGCTGCCACCCGAAGGTCGTGGGCCGCTGGCGCCGGTCGTGCCAGAAGTGGCCGGGCTGCGAGGGCGGGCGGGTCGCGACCAGCCAGACCGCGGTGTCCGCACCGTCGGCGGCGGTGCGCTTGACCCGGCGCGTGAGCCGGTCGAAGCGGGGCAGGCTCGCGGTGACGCCGGGGGTCGTGGCCCAGCCGGGGTGCATCGACTCGACCAGCACCCCGGTCCCGCGCAGCTGCTCGGCCCACGCGTCGGCCATGACGACCTGCATCCGCTTGGTGCGGGCGTAGGCCTGCACCCCGTCGTACTCCCCGCGGCGGTACTCCACGTCGTCGGCGTCCTGCGCGTGCAGCGAGGCGCCGTACATCCCGCCCGAGCTCATCCACACGACGCTGGCCGGGCCGGCGACGAGCAGGTCGCGCAGGAGGCTCGTCATGAGGTGCGGGCCGAGGACGTGGCAGGCGAGCGAGAGCTCGTGGCCCTGCGGGCTCTCGGTGCGCTCGGGCGGCATGACGCCGGCGTTGTGCACCAGCCCGTGCAGCGCGTCGACGCGGCCGACCAGGTCGGTGCACCACGCGCGGACGGCGTCGAGGTCGGAGACATCGCAGACCTCCTCGACCACGTCGGCGTTCGGGACGGCCTGGCGCAGCTCCCTGGCGTACGCCGCGACCTTGTCGGCGTTGCGACCGAGCAGGTGCACGGTCGCGCCCAGGTCGAGGAAGGAGCGCGCCATCGCCTCGCCGATGCCCGACGTGGCCCCGGTGACCACGACGCGCCGGCCGGTCATCGACCCCGGGGCAGGGTCGGCGGGCCAGGTCGGCAGCCGGCGTCGTACGTCGGAGCCGACCGCGGTGTAGCCCAGCACCACCGAGCGGTCCAGGGCGCTGTCGACCAGTCGGGCGAGTGTCTGCTTCACGCTCCAAGCCTAGGCAGGCGGCCGGACACCCCGGCGGGGCCGGAATAACCCGATGAGTTCGAGGGCTGGACCAGGTCAGACTGTCCGTGGCCGCGCCTCCGCGCCGCCCGTCGACGCCGGACCACCGGTCCCGCTCCCCTGCTCACCCGCTGCCTCGTCTGGAGCCCCGCATGACCTCGCCCACCACCGCCGCCCCCGAGCGCGCCGACGCGCCCGTCGACTACGGCGTGCTGCGCTGGCTGGTCCTGGCGACGTTCATCGTCATCCTCAACGAGACGATCATGGTCAACGCGATCCCGCGGCTGATGGTCGAGTTCGACGTGACCGCGCGCTCGGCGCAGTGGCTCTCGACGGCCTTCCTGCTGACGATGGCCACGGTGATCCCGGTGACCGGCTGGTTCCTGCAGCGGGTGACCACGCGGCAGGCGTTCACGTTGGCGATGCTGACCTTCTGCGCCGGCACCCTGGTCGTCGCGCTGGCGCCCGTCTTCTGGGTCCTGGTCGCCGGCCGGGTCGTGCAGGCGGCCGGCACCGCGGTGATGATGCCGCTGCTGATGACCACGATCATGAAGATCGTCCCCGTGCACGACCGCGGCCGGGTGATGGGCAACGTGACCCTGGCGATCTCCGTCGCCCCGGCGCTCGGTCCCGCGGTCTCCGGCGTGATCCTGGCGCTCACCTCGTGGCGCGGGCTCTTCCTCGTCGTCCTGCCGATCGCCGTGCTCATCACCGTCGTCTCGCTGCGCCGCCTGCCCGACGTGGGCGAGCCCACCGCAGGCCGGGTCGACGTGGCGTCGGTGGTGCTGGCCGCCCTGGGCTTCGGCAGCCTGGTCTACGGCCTCAGCGGCCTGGGCGAGGGGGCAGGCGGCTCGGTGCCCGCCGAGGTCCCGGCGGTGCTGGGACTGCTGGTCGTCGGGCTCTTCGTCCACCGCCAGCTCCGGCTGCAGCGCACCGGTGAGCCGCTGCTCGACCTGCGCACGCTCTCCCACCGCACGTACGCCGTGTCGATCTCGCTCATGGCGGTGGCGTTCATGGCGATGCTGGCCGCGCTGATCCTGCTGCCGCTCTACCTCCAGGACGTCCGTGGCCTCTCGCCGCTGGCCACCGGCCTGGTCGTGGCGCCCGGCGGCATCCTCATGGGCCTGCTCGGCCCCCGCGTGGGCCGCGCCTTCGACCGGGTCGGCAGCCGCCCGCTGGTCGTGCCCGGCGCGATCGGCATGGTCGTGGCACTCGGTGCCCTGGCGATGCTGGGCGAGTCGACCCCCGTCGCGTTCGTCGTGGGCGCGCACGTGCTGCTGATGGTGAGCCTGGCCGGCATCTTCACCCCGGTCTTCACCCTCGGCCTCGGTGCGCTGCCGCCGCACCTCTACTCCCACGGCAGCTCGCTGCTCGGCACCACGCAGCAGGTCGCGGGCGCGATCGGCACCGCGGTGTCGGTCACGATCCTCTCCAGCCGTGCGGCGGCCCTCGCCGAGGAGGGCGCCGGCGAGGCCGAGGCGCTCGTCGGCGGCTTGCAGTGGGCCTTCGGCCTGGGCGCGGTGATCGCCCTCGCGGTGGTCGGGCTCGCGCTCGTGCTGCCGCGGCACGCACCCGAGGACGCTCCCGAGGACGCCGAGGTCCCGGTCGGGCACTGACCTGGGGCGCCGCTCAGCCTCCTGGCCGAGCGGCCTCCTCGGCCAGCCACTGCGCGAAGGGCGTGGTCGCGAGCGTGGCGGTCGGGTCGCCCTGCGCCGTGAGCGTCCCGTCGCGCATGCCGCGCCCCGCCGCCCCGGGCAGCCGCACGGCCACGACGCGGCGGCCCAGGGCCTTGACCCGGGCGACCTCGCGCGCCATGTCCGGGACCGAGAGCACCTCCGGGCCGGCCAGGTCCGGCACCCGGCCGGAGGGTCCCTGCTCCACCAGGGCGACCAACGCCTCCGCGACCTCGCGGGCTGCGACGGGCTGCGAGCGCATGACCGGCACCAGCGACCACGGACCGACGCGCACGAACCCGAGTGCCTGCTCGCCGAACTCGTGGAACTGCCCCGCCCGCAGCAGGCTCCACGGCTGGTCCGACTCGCGCAGCAACCGCTCCTGCAGCCGCTTGCCGGCGTAGTAGCCCGACGGCACGCCGTCGACGCCGATGATCGAGAGCGCCACGTGGTGGCCCACGCCGGCCGCGCGCTCCGCCGCGAGCAGGCCGCCGGTGACCGCGCCGAAGAACGCCTCCGCCCCGCGCCGGGACTGGGCCGTGGTGTTGGCGACGTCGACGACCACCTCGACACCCTCCAGTCGCTGCGGGAGCCCGGTCCCGGTCGTCAGGTCGACGCCCGTCGCGCGGGACAGCGGCACCACCTCGTGCCCCCGCTCACCAGCCACCGCTACCACGTGCCGGCCCACCGTCCCCGTCGCACCCGCCACCGCGATCCGCATGGCGACATCCTGCAGGGACGACGGCCAGGGCGCGCGCATCTGGCGGTGACGAGCCGCTGGGGTCGGACGCCCTCGGCGTTCGGGCAGACTGACGCCGAGCACGGAGCGGGACGGAGCCGGACGGAGCCGGACGGAGCCGGACGGAGCGGATGGAGGCGAGCGGCGACGTGGACGAGGAGTACGTCGAGGCGGTGCTGCGCGTGGTCGACGCCGTCCAGCCGGGCCACGTGACGACGTACGGCGCCGTCGCGGCCGTCGTGGGTCGCGGCGGACCGCGCCAGGTCGGGACCGTCATGCGGCTGCACGGCGACCGGGTCGCGTGGTGGCGGGTGGTGCGTGCCGACGGCCGGCCCGCCGACTGCCACGGGGGCGCGGCCGTGGAGCTGCTGCGCGCCGAGGGAGCCTCGGTGCGGCCCGACGGGCGCGTCGACGTACGTCGCTGAGCACGGGGGCCACGCCCCGGGCACGACGAAGGCCCCGGGTCGGTGACCCGGGGCCTTTCGCTCACGTGCGCGAGGGGGGAGTTGAACCCCCACGTCCTTTCGGACACACGGACCTGAACCGTGCGCGTCTGCCTATTCCGCCACTCGCGCGTGAAGCGACTGGAGGTTATCCCAGTCGGCGGTGCAGACCCAAACCGCGGGGAGGGAGCCGGACGTGGGGCTGACGGCACCCGCCGCACAGCGCGGCCCCGCCCGCCACGCGGGGTGACACCGCCGAGGCCCGGCTTCGTTACCATCGCACCCGACCCGGCGTACGCCGACTGCTGTCCTGCCCGCGCACGTCACACCCGCGCGTGGCGTGGGTCGGCGCCGCACGGGGAAGACCCCGGTCCGGACCACGCACCGCCACCGGCACAGGACCCGGCACAGGACCCAGAGAGGAGGAGTCGGACATGAGCAGCCTCCAGCGCTTCGAGCGGCGCCTCGAGACGATGATCTCCGGGGTCTTCGCGCGCGCCTTCCGCTCCGCGGTCCAGCCTGTCGAGATCGCGGCCGCGCTCCAGCGCGAGTGCGACAACAACGCCCAGATCCTGTCGCGGCAGCGGCGCCTGGTGCCCAACGACTTCCACGTGGAGCTCGCGCAGAGCGACCTCGACCGGCTGGCGCCGTACGACACCGCGATGGCCGCGGAGCTGGAGAAGCAGGTCACCGAGCACGCCCAGACCAACGGCTACTCCTTCCCCGGACCGGTCACCATCGAGTTCGAGGTCGCCGAGGACCTCACCACCGGCCGCTTCCGCGTCCGCAGCCGCGCCACCGCCAAGGTGAGCAGCAACAGCACCCACACGCAGGTCGGCCGCGCGCGCGCCGTCCTCGAGGTCAACGGCACCCAGCACCCGCTGCTGCCGCCGGGGGTCGTCGTGGGTCGCGGCACCGACGCCGACGTCCGCATCAACGACCCGGGCGTGAGCCGTCAGCACGTGGAGTTCCGGGTCGACGCCTCCGGCGACCGGATCAAGGTCGACGTGCGTGACCTCGGCTCGACCAACGGGATGCTCGTGGACGGGCAGAAGATGAGCCGCTCGGTCGCCGACGACGGCACCGAGGTGAAGATCGGCAACACCGTGCTGCGCGTGAGGCTGGTGCGCGACGATGTCTGAGCTGACCCTGCTGCTCATCCGGATCGCCTACCTCGCGGTCCTGTGGATCTTCGTCCTCTCCGCCATCTCGGTGATCCGCTCCGACATGTTCGGCGCCCGGGTCCCCGAGACCGCCCGCACCCCCGAGCCGCGCGGGCGCGAGCCCAAGGCCAAGTCCCCCTCCAAGCGCCGCGGCTCCCCCACCCACGTCCTGGTCACCGAGGGCGCCAACGCCGGCGAGCGCGCGGACCTCGCCGCCGCGCCCGTCCTCATCGGCCGCGGCTCCGACGCCGCGATCCGCCTCGACGACGACTACGTCTCCACCCGCCATGCCCGGATCGCCGCCTCCGGCGACCAGTGGTTCGTCGAGGACCTCGGTTCCACCAACGGCACCTACGTCGGCACCGTGCGCATCACGCAGCCGACCACGATCACGCTCGGGACCCAGGTCCGGATCGGCAAGACGATCCTGGAGCTGCGCAAGTGAGCCAGCCCGGCAGCGGGAGCGACCCGACCAGCGCAGGCCCGGCGACGCTGCGGCTGCACTGGTCGGCGATCTCCGACGTCGGGCGGGTGCGCAAGGACAACCAGGACTCCGGGTACGCCGGGCCGTGGCTGCTCACCGTCTGCGACGGCGTCGGCGGCGCGATGCGCGGCGACATCGCCTCCAGCGTGGCCGTCCAGCAGCTGCGCCGCCTCGACGACGAGCCTCCGGGCCCGCTCGAGGCCGACGAGCTGCTCGGCCGCGTCGGCGGCGCGCTGCACCGCGCGCACGACCGGATCGGCGAGGTCGTCGACGAGGACCCCGCCCTCAACGGCACGAGCACCACCGCCACCGTCCTGCACTTCGACGGCCGCCAGGTCGGCGTCGGCCACGTCGGCGACAGCCGCGCCTACCTCCTGCGCGAGGGCGAGATCAGCCGGCTGACCAGCGACCACACCTTCGTCCAGAGCCTGGTCGACGAGGGCCGGATCACCGAGGCCGAGTCGCGGGTCCACCCGCACCGCAACCTCATCCTCAAGGCCGTCGACGGCATCCACGAGGCCGAGCCCGACCTCTTCGTCGTGGCCCTGCAGCCCGGCGACCGGCTGCTGGTGTGCTCCGACGGCGCGACCGCCTCCCTCGACGACGACGACCTGCTCGCGATCCTCGGCGACGGCACCCCCGACTACGCCGCCGTCGAGCTGGTCCGCCGCGCCCTCGACGCCGGCTCGACCGACAACGTCACCTGCCTGGTCGCCGACGTGCTCGACGAGGCCGCCGCCGCGGCGCGCAGCGAGGAGCTCGCCGACCTCCAGCCGATGGTGGTCGGCGCGGCCACCGAGGTCCGTCGTCGACCGCACCGGCACGCGCTGGGCAGCGGGCTGTTCCGGGGCCGCACCGACACCGGCGAGATCCCCGCCGTCGACGCCGACCTCCCGCCCGACCTGCCCGCCGACGTCCACGCGATCCCCAGCGACCCGGTCGACCCCGAGGCGGTCCGCTACGCCCCGCGTCCCCCGCGCCGCTTCGCCTGGGCCCGCCGCGCACTCCTGGCCCTCGTGCTGGTCGGCCTGGCATGGATGGGCGTCGCGGCGGCGTACACCTGGAGCCAGCAGCAGTACTACGTCGGCGAGGTCGACGGCCAGGTCCAGATCTTCCGCGGCGTCGACCTCTCGCTGCCCGGCGTGGAGCTCTCCGAGCCCTACGAGTCGACCAACGTCACCCTCGACCGGCTCCCGGAGTTCGTCGCCAACGGCGTGCGCGAGGGCGTCGCCGCCGACGACCTCGAGGACGCCCGCACCATCGTGGAGAACCTCGCCCGCCAGATGAGCGCGGAGCCCACCGACGCCTCGGGCGAGACCGGCTCCGGCTCCTCCGGCTCCGGCTCCTCCGGGTCCGCCCGGTCCGAGGGCAGGTGAGCGGCGTGTCGCAGACGACCGGCAACCCGATCCTCGGCTTCGTGCACCGCCGCCGCCGCGGCGCGGAGCTCTTCCTGCTCGTGCTCGCCCTGGCCGTCGGCATCGGCGCCTACGCCGCCGTCGGGGTGGGAGTCGAGGGTGCCGTCCCCACCGACCTCATCGGGTACGGCGGGTGGCTGGCCGCCCTCGTGGTCGGCGCGCACGTCGTCGTACGCCTCGTCGCGCCGTACGCCGACCCGGTGCTGCTCCCCGTCGTGGCCGCCCTCAACGGGCTCGGCCTGGCCGTGATCCACCGTCTCGACCTCACCGAGGACACCGGGTTCGCCGCCCAGCAGCTGGTGTGGATGACGATCGGCGTCGGGCTCTTCGTCGGCACCCTGGTGCTGCTGCGCGACCACCGCGTCCTCACCCGCTTCACCTACACCTCGGGCCTGGCCGCGATCGTGCTGCTGCTCATGCCGATGCTGCCGCTGATCGGCAACGAGGTCCGGGGCGCCCGCATCTGGGTCCGCCTGGGCCCGGTCGGCATGCAGCCCGGCGAGGTCGCCAAGGTGCTGCTGGTGATCGCCTTCGCCGGCTACCTCGTGCTGCACCGCGACGCGCTGGCCCTGGCCGGTCGCCGGCTGCTGCTGGTGGACCTGCCGCGCGGTCGTGACCTCGGCCCGATCCTCGGCATGTGGCTGATCAGCCTCGGCATCCTGGTCTTCCAGCGCGACCTCGGCTCCAGCCTGCTGTTCTTCGGCCTCTTCCTCTTCATGCTGTACGTCGCCACCGAGCGCGCCGGCTGGCTGGTCGTCGGCGGGGGGCTCTTCCTCGGCGGCGCGCTGGTGGCCTGGCAGCTGTTCAGCCACGTCCAGACCCGCGTCAACGTGTGGCTGAACCCGTTCGACTACTACGGCCCCGGCACCAACGACACGGCCTTCCAGCCGGTCGAGGCGACCTTCGGCATGGCCTGGGGCGGGCTGCTGGGCCGCGGCTTCGGCGGCGGCGACCCCGGCCGGGTGCCGTTCGCGGAGTCCGACTTCATCATGGCCGCGATCGGCGAGGAGCTCGGGCTGACCGGGATGATGGCCGTGCTGGTGCTCTACGGCCTCATCGTCGAGCGCGGCCTGCGGGCGGCGCTGATCTCCCGCGACGGCTTCGGCAAGCTGCTGGCCACCGGCCTGGCTTCGGTCTTCGCCCTGCAGGTCTTCGTGGTCATCGGTGGGGTGACCGGTCTGATCCCGCTCACCGGCCTCACCACGCCCTTCCTGTCCTACGGCGGGTCGTCGCTGGTCGCGAACTGGGTGATCATCGCGCTGCTACTGCGGGTCTCCGACCTGGCCCGCCGCCCGGTCCCCGAGCTCACGGCGGCCGACGACGCCGGTGACCAGGACACCCAGGTGATCCGGGTGGCTCGATGAACAAGCCGATCCGCACCATCTCGGTGGCCTTCCTCGTCCTCTTCCTGGCGCTGATGGCCAACGTGACCTACCTGCAGTACTGGCGGGCCGACTCCCTCGGCGACGACGGCCGCAACCGCCGCGCCGTCGACGCCGCCTTCTCCCAGCCGCGCGGGGCGATCCTCGTGGGCCGCGAGCCGGTGGCGGAGTCGGTGCCCTCCGACGACCGCTTCGAGTACCAGCGGACCTACTCCCAGCCGCTCGCCTACGCCCACGTCACCGGTTGGTACAACTACTTCAACGCCCAGTCCGGCGCCTGCAGCACCTGCCAGCGTCGGATCGAGCAGACCCAGGACGACCTGCTCAGCGGCGACGACGACCGGCTCTTCGTGACCCGCCTGGTCGACCTGCTCAGCGGGGAGACCTCCGAGGGCGGCAACGTCGCGCTCACCCTCGACCCCGCTGCCCAGCGGGCCGCCTTCGACGGCCTGCGCGCCGTGCTCGGCCCCGAGGGACAGGGGGCGGTCGTGGCGCTGGAGCCGCGCACTGGCAAGGTGCTGGCGATGGTCTCGCTGCCGACGTTCGACCCCAACCGGCTGGCCAGCCACGACCTCACCGAGGTCAGCGCCGCCGGCGACGAGTTCGACGCCGACCCGGCCCAGCCGCTGCTCAACCGCGCCATCCAGACCACGCTGCCCCCGGGCTCGACCTTCAAGGTCGTCACCGCGGCGGCCGCGATCGAGAACGGGCTCTACGAGGAGGGCGACGACGTCCCCGGCGGGCCCACCTTCCAGCTGCCGCAGACCACCGGCGACACCGGCCTCATCGACAACCAGGGCCGCTCGTGCGGCGCGACCACGGTCTCCTTCACCCAGGCGATGGCCAACTCGTGCAACACGACCTTCGCGCGGCTGGCGATCGAGGTCGGCGCCGAGCGGATGCGCGAGCAGGCCGAGCTGTTCGGCTTCAACCAGCAGTACTTCGAGGACCTCCTCCCGCAGGCCACCTCCCGCTTCCCGGAGGAGGCCAACGAGCCGCAGACCGGGCAGACCGGCATCGGCCAGTTCGACGTGGCCGCCACGCCGCTGCAGATGGCGATGGTCGTGGCCGGGATCGCCAACGGCGGCACCGTCATGAAGCCCTACCTCGTCGACGAGGTGCAGAGCCCGGAGTTCGAGCAGATCGAGCAGACCGACCCCGAGGCGCTCTCGGACGCCGTCTCCTCCTCCACCGCCTCCCAGCTCACCGACCTGCTGGTCGCGACCGTCGACGAGGGCACCGCCAGCCCGGCGGCGATCCCCGGCGTGCAGGTGGCCGGCAAGACCGGCACGGCCCAGAGCGGCCAGGACGACGTGCCGCCGTACGCCTGGTTCGTCTCCTTCGCCCCGGCCGACGACCCGGAGGTCGCCGTCGCGGTGATGATCCAGGAGGCCCCGGGCATCGAGCGCGGCGAGATCGCGGGCGGCCTGCTGGGCGGCCCGATCGCGAAGGCCATCATGGAAGCGGTGATCAACCGGTGACCCCGCCCGACAGCCCGTCCGACAGCTCTCTCGGTGGTGCCGGCGAGTTCGCCGACGACGCCCGGCGCTACCTCCTCGAGTCCCGGATCGCCACCGGCGGCATGGGCGAGGTGTGGCGCGCCCGGGACACCACCCTGGGCCGGACCGTCGCGGTCAAGGTGCTCAAGCGCGAGTACGCCGACGATCCCTCCTTCCGCAGCCGGTTCGAGACCGAGGCCCGGCACGCCGCCTCCCTGCACCACCCCGGCATCGCCGCGGTCTTCGACTTCGGCGAGGCGCAGTCCGTCGACGGGTCGGGTGTCCCCCGGCCCTACCTCGTCATGGAGCTCGTCGAGGGCCAGCCGTTGTCCGCGCTGCTGCGCCCTGGCTCGCCCATGGACCCCGGTGCGGCCGCCGCCCTCATGGCCCAGGCCGCCGACGCGATCGCGGCCGCGCACGCCGCCGGCATCGTCCACCGCGACGTGAAGCCGGCCAACCTGCTCGTCACCCCCGACAGGCAGGTCAAGGTCACCGACTTCGGCATCGCCCGGGCCGCCGACAGCGTCAGCCTCACCCAGACCGGCCAGGTCATGGGCACCCCGCAGTACCTCTCCCCCGAGCAGGCCCGCGGCAGCACCGCCACCGAGGCCTCCGACGTCTACTCCCTCGGCGTCGTGGCCTACGAGTGCCTGGCCGGGCGACGCCCCTTCGATGCCGGCTCTCCGGTCGCGACCGCGCTCGCGCACCTCAACCAGGAGCCGCCGGCCCTCCCCGCGAGCGTCCCCGCCCCCCTCGCAGCGGTCGTCATGCGCGCCCTGGCCAAGGACCCGGCCGAGCGGTACGCCGGGGCCGGAGCCCTCGCCGCCGCCCTGCGCGACCCGGCAGGTGCGGGTGCCGCCGACGGCGCGGCCGCCGCGGG
>WLJH01000014.1 GCA_009701885.1 Actinomycetota bacterium | reverse complement strand
CGGGTTATCGGGGCGCCGCCCCCGCGGTGTTCCTAGTCCTCGGAGCAGTGCAGCGGCAATCGGACGGTGAATCGCGCCCCTCCACCGGGGGCCGTCGTCGACCTCGAGGGTGCCGCCGTGCCGCTCGACCACGCGCCGCGAGAAGGCCAAACCGATCCCGGATCCCGCCAGCCCCGTGCTCGCCGTACCGCGGCGGAACATCTCGAAGATGGTTTCGCGCTTCGCTTCTGGCACGCCGCGGCCGTCGAGCGGGAACCTCTGTCCCCGCCAGAGGGGCTCGATCGCGTTCTCGTCGACGTAGTGGCACTTGCCCCCGTCCCGCAGCACGAAGGTCGCTCCGTCGGCGTCGACCAGGTTGGGCGCCGCCACGCGGACGACCTCGACGACGCCGGCTACGTCACGGCACGCGGCGAGGTCGCGCACGGCGCGGAGCAACCGGCGCATGGTGGGCTGGTCCAGTCCCGCCGAGCGGAGCGGCTCCTCGGGAGCAAGGCTGTCCGCGTGTCCTCCGAACTGCTGGGACGCTCTCGTCCTCGCTCGTCTCCTGTCCGTCCACCCGATCGGCAGGTGGCCGCCCGATGTGACGGGACCAAGGTCCCTTCGTCCGCCGGAGCGCTCAGCGTCCCTCTGCGCGGCGAGCGCCGACGCCCGCCGAGCCGGTCGCGCCCGTCGTGCCCGTCGCGCTCGTCTCAGGCCGTCGTCGGCGTCGTGCGCTCCACGATCGCGGCCAGGTCGCCGCTGTCGAGCGCCCCGAAGACGCCCTCGTGCACTGCACCCAGTCGCGAGGCGCAGAACACGTCGGCGACCTCGGCCGGGGCGAAGCGCACCAGCAGGGAGCCCTGCAGCACCGCGGCCATCCGGCTCGCCAGGCGGCGCGCCTGCTGCTCGAGCCGGTCCGGCTCGCCGAGCAGGGCGCCGATCATGGCCAGGGTGTCGTCGACCGCGCGGTCCAGGCGGGCGTCGCCGCCGCGGGCCCGGCCGACCTCGGTGATCCAGGCGTCCAGCACCTCGGGCTCGCGGCCCAGCGCGCGCAGGACGTCGAGGGCGTTGACGTTGCCCGAGCCCTCCCACACCGAGTTGAGCGGGGCCTCGCGGTAGAGCAGCGGCATCCCCGACTCCTCGACGTAGCCGTTGCCGCCCAGGCACTCCAGGGCCTCGGCGACCATCATCGGCGCCCGCTTGCAGACCCAGAACTTCGCCAGCGGCAGCGCGATCCGTCGCAGCGCCACTTCGTGCGGGTCGTGCGGTGCGTCGACGGCCGCGGCCAGCCGCAGGGCCAGCGCCGTCGCGGCCTCGGTCTCGACGTGGAGATCGGCGACGACGTTCTGCATGAGCGGCTTGTCGACCAGTCGGCCGCCGAAGGCCGAGCGGTGGGTGACGTGCCAGCTGGCCTCGGAGACCGCGCGGCGCATCAGGGCGGTGGAGCCCAGGACGCAGTCGAGCCGGGTCGCGGCGACCATCTCGATGATGGTGCGGACCCCGCGGCCCTCGTCGCCGAGGCGGAACCCGACCGTGCCGTCCATCTCCAGCTCCGAGGAGGCGTTGGAGCGGTTGCCCAGCTTGTCCTTGAGCCGGACGACGTCGAGCTGGTTGCGGCTGCCGTCGGGCAGCACGCGGGGCACCACGAAGCAGGTCACGCCCGCCTCGGCCTGGGCCAGCACGAGGAAGACGTCGTTCATGGGGGCACTGGTGAACCACTTGTGGCCGTGCAGGGTGTAGGTGCCGTCGCCGCCTGCGGTCCCGACCGGCACGGCGCGGGTGGTGTTGGCCCGCACGTCCGAGCCACCCTGCTTCTCGGTCATCCCCATGCCGGCGAGCGCACCGACCTTCTCGGTCACCGGCCGCACGCCCGGGTCGTAGCGGCGCGAGGCCAGCAGCGGGGTCCACTCCTTGGCGAGGGCGTCGTCGGCCCGCAACGCCGGCACCGCGGCGTACGTCATGGAGACGGGGCAGCCGTGCCCGGGCTCCGTGTGTCCCCAGGCCATGAAGCCCGCGGCCCGGCGCAGGTGGGCGTGGGGCGCTCCGTCGGCCTGCTCCTCCCAGGGTGCGGCGGCCAGGCCGTGGCCGATCGCGCGCTCCATCAGCCAGTGCCAGGAGGGGTGGAAGCGGACCTCGTCGACGCGGTGGCCGTAGCGGTCGTACGGCGTCAGTTCGGGGTGGTGCTCGTTGGCCAGGACCCCGTGCTCGCGGGCCTCCGCGGAGCCGGCCTCGGCGCCGAGGTCGACCAGGGAGTCGAGGACCTCCTGGGACCCGTGGCGCAGGACGGCCTCGACCAGCGCGGCGTCGGAGGTGACGACGTTGTGGCCGACCAGCGGCGGGGCCTGGTTGGTGACGACGCGCAGGTCGGCGCGACCGGGGACGGGGAGCTCCATGTGGATACCGTAGGTCCATGCCGTCGGTCCCGGGTCGTGCCGTCCCGGCCGGCCGTCTCCGGGCCACCGCACGGCACGCGGGCCACCAGGCCTGGCGGCTGCTGGTGACCACCGTGGCGTCGT
Organism: Actinomycetota bacterium; assembly: GCA_009701885.1. GTDB lineage: Bacteria > Actinomycetota > Actinomycetes > Propionibacteriales > Nocardioidaceae > Nocardioides. Next base: position 96,953 of record WLJH01000014.1, on the reverse strand, counting down.
GCCTGCGCTACCGCGTCACCGGCCTGGCGGCCGAGGCGGCCTTCTTCGCGGTGGTCTCCGTGCCACCGTTGCTCTTCGCGCTCGCCGGCGGCATCGGGTACGTCGCCGACCAGTTCACCCCCGCGCAGGTCGAGGACGTCCGGGCCGCGATCATCGACCTCTCGCGCCAGGCCCTCACCGACCGCGCGGTCGACAACGTCATCGAGCCGACCGTCACCGACGTGCTGGAGGCAGGGCGCTTCGACGTGGTCTCCCTCGGCTTCGTGCTGGCGCTGTGGTCGGGCTCGCGGGCGCTCAACGTCTTCGTCGACACCATCACCGTGATGCACGGCCTGGGCGGGGAGCGCTCGATCGTCCGCACCCGGGCGTTGTCCTTCGTGCTCTACGTCATGGCGATCATCACCGGCGTCGTCACGCTGCCCCTGGTCGTGGCCGGGCCCACGATGGTCCGCCAGCTGCTGCCCAACCGCGCCGACTTCCTCATGACCTTCTACTGGCCGGTCGTGGTGGTGCTGTGCATCTGCTTCCTGGCCACGCTCTACCACGTGTCGGTGCCGGTGCGGACGAACTGGTCCTTCAACCTCCCGGGGGCCACCTTCTCGCTCGTGGCCTGGGTGCTGGGCTCCTACGCCCTGCGCTGGGTGCTGACCGTGACCGCCGCCGACTCGCGCTCGATCTACGGTCCGCTGGCCGCACCGATCGCGGTGCTGCTGTGGCTCTACCTGGTCGCGATCGCGGTGCTGATCGGGGCCGCGGTCAACGCCGCCTTCGACCACGTCTACCCCCAGGCCGCGACCACCCGGGCCCGGGCCCGTCGGGCCCTGGGGCTGCCGCTGCTGGGCGGGCGGGAGCGGGCCGGCGGACCCGACCCCGCGCCCGCGACCACGACCGAGGCCGTGCCGGAGCCGGGAACCGCGGCCGGTCAGGAGTAGGTTCTGCCCCGTGGTGAGCACGTGAGCGGATCCGAGCCGGCCCCGCTGCGGGGTCCCGGCCTGGTCTCCCTGCCCGAGCGGGTCCGCTCGCCGTGGTGGGAGCTGGGACGCCGGGTCCTGCTGGCGCTGTCGATCCTCGTCGGCACGGTGCTGCTGGTCTGGTTCGACCGGGCGGCCTACCGCGACAACAACGACCCGACCGGCTACGTCAGTCTCGGGGACGCGATCTACTACACGACCGTCACGTTGAGCACGACCGGCTACGGCGACATCGCGCCGGTCGAGCCTCACGCACGGATGATCAACGCCTTCGTCGTCACCCCGGCCCGCATCGCCTTCCTGGTGCTGCTGATCGGCACCACCCTGGAGGTGCTGGCCTCCCAGGGCCGGGAGATGTTCCGGGTCGCACGCTGGAGGAAGCGCATGGGCAAGCACGTCGTCGTCATCGGCTACGGCACCAAGGGCCGCAGCGCGGTGGACACCCTGGTCAACAACGGGACCCGCCGCGAGGACGTCGTCATCGTCGACCCCAGCCCGGTGGCGCTCGAGGACGCCCACGCCGACGGGCTGGCCGTGATCACCGGCGACGCCACCCGCCGCGAGGTGCTGCGGCGTGCAGGGGTCGCGGACGCCGAGCAGGTCATCATCACCACGGACCGCGACGACTCCAACGTGCTCGCGACCCTCACCGTGCGCCAGCTCAACCCGGACGCCTGGATCGTGGCCGCGGTCCGCGAGCAGGAGAACGCCCCGCTCATGCGCCAGTCCGGCGCGGACTCGGTCATCACCTCCTCCGACGCGGTCGGTCGCCTGCTGGGCCTCTCCACCGTCTCGCCGTCCCTGGGGTCGGTGATGGAGGACCTGCTCACCTACGGCGACGGTCTGGAGGTGGCCGAGCGCGACCTGCTGCTCTCCGAGGTGGGCCAGCAGCCGCAGCGCCTGCCCGACCAGGTGATCGCGGTCGTGCGCGACGAGAAGGTCTACCGCTACTTCGACCCGGTCGTGACCCAGCTGGCGCGTGGGGACCGGCTGATCGTGGTGCGGCCCTCGCGCGAGCTGCCCTGGGCCCCGCGGCCCGGCACGCACGGCGAGGAGATCGCCGACGACGACTGAGGGCCCTGCTCCCGGTCGGATCCGGTCCGGTCCACCTCCGGTCGGCATCGAACAGATGTTCGAACCTGTGGCACGATGACCTGGTGGCGGGCGGCATGGCGAGGCAGGGGAGCGGCATCCCCCTGCGCGACCGCGTGCGCGTCGGCGGCACGCCGGGCCGGCCCCCGGCCGGGGACCCGTCCGGCCTCGAGCAGCGCCCCGGCGTCCGTCCCGGGGTGAGGCCCGGGTCCCTGCCCGGCCCGGTCTGTCCCGCGCGCCACTGCTGGGTCGCCGACGCCGTGGACGGCGACGGGGAGAAGCGGCCCGGCCTGCTGCTGGAGTGGCGCCAGCGCGACCGCCGGTGGGAGGGGCTGGTCGTCTACGCCGCCCGGGTGCGCACCGGCTCGTGGGGGCTGGTGCAGGAGTGGTTGCCCGCCGAGCTGCTCGCCCCCACCTGATCGACCCGTCCGACCGCACTGGTCTCGACCACCTGGGCCGTGTGAGGTGGTCGGTCCTGGAGGGTGGGTCGCCACCGCCCCCGTGCGGGGCATCATGTCCCGACCGTGGACGCGAGGGGGGACGACGTGACGGACTCGGTCGTCCCCGTGGACGTGCCGCTCGGGCTGCCCGACCTCGACATCGAGCAGGTGGCCTGGAGGCTGGCCGTCGACGCCGCCGGGGTCGGCGCCTGGGACTGGGACCTGGCCACCCGCGAGCTGCGGTGGGACGACCGGCTGCTGCGGGTCTTCGGTGTCTCCCGCGAGTCGTGGGGCGGCACGATCGAGGCCTTCAACGCCCTCGTGCACCCGGACGACGTCCCGCGGGTGACCGCCGCCCTGGAGCGCGCGGTCGAGACGTGCGGGGAGTACGCCGCGGAGTACCGCGTCCTCGGTCCGGAGGGGCTGCGCTGGGTGGCTGCCCGTGGGCGGGCGCTCGCGGGTGCCGACGGGAAGGCCGCTCGGGTCGTCGGCGCGGCGTACGACACGACCGACGCGCGGGACACCGATGCCCGGGTGGCGCGGGTGCTCGAGGCGATGCCGAGCGCCTTCTGCCAGCTCGATCCCCAGTGGCGCTTCGCCTACCTCAACAACGAGGCCGAGCAGCTGCTCGGCGCCGACGGTGACCAGCTCGTCGGCCGGGTCGTGTGGGAGGCCTTCCCCGCGACCGTCGGCTCCATCTTCGAGACCAGCTACCGCGGCGCCGTGGCGACCGGTGAGCCGGTGAGCTTCGACGCCTACTACCCCGCCCCGCTCGACGGTTGGTACGAGGTGCGGGCCTGGCCCAGCCCCGACGGACTGGCGGTCTACTTCAACGAGGTCACCGAGCGCTACCGGAACCAGGAGCGGATCGCCCGGGTGGCCGCGCGCGAGGCCCTGGTGGACCGCGTGACCCGGCAGCTCGTCGGCACCCTCGACGGGGCGGAGGCGCTGCGGCGCCTGGGCACCGCGCTCGTGCCCGACCTGGGCGACTGGGTGGCGACGACCCTGGTCGAGGAGCGGCTCTCGGAGACGAGGTACGCCGTGCTGCGCGACGTCGGCCAGTGGGGAGCCGGTGCGGCGCGCGCCGACCTCTCGGGACCCCGTCTCGTGGGCGGGGAGGCGATGACGCCCCTGATCGCCACCGACCGCCCCCGGGTGCTGGCTGCGGAGGACGCGGAGTCCCTGCCGGTGCCGCTGCCGGAGGAGCTCCCTGCGGACACGTCCGTCGCCGTGCTCGCGCTGCGCGGACGAGACCGGTTGGTCGGGCTCGTGACCGTGGTGCGGCGCGCCGGGACCTTCGACGAGGACGACCTGCTGACACTGGGCGACCTGGCCGTGCGGGCGGGCCTGACCCTCGACAACGCGCGCCTCTTCGCAGAGCAGCGCGACCTGGCCGAGGGCCTGCAGCGCAGCCTGCTCACCGACCCGCCCTCGCCGCCCGGGCTGCAGGTGGCGGTGAGGTACGCCGCCGCGGCCGAGGCCGCCCAGGTCGGCGGGGACTGGTACGACGCGTTCGTCCAGGACGACGGGGGCACCGTCCTGGTGGTCGGCGACGTCGTCGGTCACGACGCCGCGGCGGCTGCTGCGATGGGCCAGGTCCGCAGCCTGCTGCGGGCCGTGGCCGTGCACGACGGCGGCGGCCCGGCCGAGGTGCTGCGGGCGACGGACCGCGTGCTGCGCTCGCTGGGCGTGGAGACCACGGCGACGGTGCTGGTGGTCCGCCTCGACCCAGTGGTCGAGCCGGGCACGCCGGTGCGAGCGCGCTGGTCCACGGCCGGCCACCCGCCGCCCGTCCTGGTCGACGATGACGGCACGACGACCCTGCTCGACGCGCACGAGTCCGACCTGCTGCTCGGGTGGGACGCCGACTCCCCCCGGGCCGAGGGGGTCCTCGACCTGGCGCCGGGCGCCACGCTGCTGCTCTACACCGACGGCCTGGTCGAGCGACGCGGCGAGCACCTCGACGTCGGGCTCGAGCGGCTGCGCGAGGAGCTTGGCTCGCTTGTCGCCGGACCCGGCCGCGGTGGTGGCCCGCGCACGGACCTGACCCTGCTCTGCGACGAGGTCGTGGAGCGCATGGTCCCGGGGCGCCGCGAGGACGACGTGGCGCTCGTGGCCGTGCGGCCGCTGGTCGCCGGCGAGCAGCCGGCGGCCAGCGGCCCCGGCTCCCCGGCGGAGGGGCTGCGCGCCGTCCTGCCGGCCCACCCCACGAGCGTCTCGGCGGCCCGTCGCCTCGTCGCTCAGGAGATCGACGCCCACGCCGACGGCCTGGCGCCCGAGTGCCGCGACGCCGCGATCCTGGCCGTCTCCGAGCTCGCGACCAACGCCTTGGTCCACGCCGGCACCGACATCCGGGTCTGCGTGACCGCCTGCCCGACCGGGGTGCGGGTGGAGGTCCGCGACGGTTCCGCGCACTCGCCCGTGCCGCGCCGCCACTCCGTCACGGCGGCGACCGGCCGCGGGCTGCGGCTCGTCGACGCCAGCGTCGACCGCTGGGACGTCGCCCGCCACCGGGACGGCAAGACGGTCTGGTTCGAGGTGGGCCGCCCGGCCGGAGCCGCGTCGACCGACGACACCGACGTCGCGCCCGAGGAGGTGCGCACCGTGCACGTCGCGCTCCTCGGCGTACCCCTCGCCGCGCACTGGGCGTGGCAGGAGCAGGCCGCCGGGTTGCTGCGCGAGCACCTGCTCCTGACGCTCGAGGAGGACCCGGGGGCGATGGAGCGGCACGCGGCAGCCAGCGACGCGCTGGACCAGCTGCGGGAGGTCGTGCCCGAGGCCCGCCCCGGCGAGCCGGATGCGGTCGCCGACGTGCTGCTGCAGCTCTCGGCGCGGTCGGTGCAGAGCATGGACGAGCTGGACGGCGCCCTGTGCAGCGCGCGGGAGGCGGCGGGGGCCGGTCGGATGCTGGCCTCCGAGCGCCCGACCGGCGACCTCGTGGGGTCCTGGCTCTGCGCCGAGGTCGCCCGCCAGGCGGCGGGGCGTCCACCGCGGGCGTGGGTCGCAGGCGAGTGGGCGCTCGAGGCCTGAGCACCTTCTTGTGACCCGCCGCACACGATCTATAACGTGTTCCAATGCCCGGTGCCGCCCCCTCGACGTCCTCCTCCGCCCTGCCCGAGCAGGTCCACGGCTTCGACCTCTCCTCGGTCTTCCGCACGGTGGCCACGACGGTGCCGGAGCAGGAGCTCCTGGTCGCCGGTGACCTGCGGCTGACGTACGGCGCGGTCGACGCCGACGTCGACGCGCTGGCCCGGTTCCTGGCCGGGCGCGGCCTGGGCTGCCACACCGAGCGCCAGGCGCTGGCCGGCCACGAGTCGGGGCAGGACCACGTCGGTCTCTACCTCCACAACGGGCCGGAGTACCTCGAGGCGATGATCGCCTCCTACCGCGCCCGCGCCGTGCCGGTGAACGTCAACTACCGCTACGTCGCCGAGGAGCTCGTCTACGTCCTGGTCGATGCCGGCACGCGGGCGCTGGTCTACCACTCCTGCTTCGCCCCGCAGGTCGCCCAGGTGCGCGACCTGGTGCCGACCCTCGACCACCTCGTCCAGGTGCCCGACGACTCCGGCGAGGCACTCCTGCCCGGCGCGGTGTGGTGGGCGGACGCCCTTGCCTCGGGTCGCGACGGCGAGGCCGCGGGCGTCGAGCTGCCGCGGCCGACCGGCGACGACCTGTACGTCGTCTACACCGGCGGCACGACGGGGATGCCCAAGGGCGTGCTGTGGCGCCAGGACGACATGTACGTCACCTCGATGGGCGGCACCCCGTTCGGGACCACCGAGCCGTACACCTCCTACGAGGCGATCGCCGAGAACGCCCGCAACGCCGCGGGCGGGATGACGCTGCTCATGGCGCTGCCGTTCATGCACGGCGCGGCGCAGTGGTCGACCTTCCACATGATCACCAGCGGCGGGAAGATCGTGCTGCCGCCGGACCCGCGCACCTTCGACGCCCGCTCGGTGCTGGAGACGGTCGTGCGCGAGGGGTGCGTGAGCCTGCCAGTGGTGGGGGACGCGATGGTCCGCCCGCTCATCACCGAGCTGGAGGCCCGCTCCTACGACCTTTCCGGTCTCGCCGCGGTCAACAACGGGGCGGCCCCGCTGTCGCCGGCGGTCCGGTCGCGGCTCATGGAGCTGCTGCCGCACATCATCGTCATGGACGCGGCCGGGTCGTCGGAGACCGGGCTGCAGATGAGCTCGATGAGCCTCAAGGGCATGGAGGCCGAGGCCGCGACCTTCACGCCGGTCCCGACCACGACGGTCGTCTCCGAGGACCTGTCACGCGTCGTCGTACCGGGGGAGGAGCAGGGATCGGGCGGCGGCTGGCTCGCCCAGCGCGGACGGGTGCCGCTGGGCTACCTCGGCGACGCCGAGAAGACCGCGCGGACCTTCCCGACGATCGCCGGTGAGCGGTTCTCGGTGCCGGGCGACCGGGCCGAGATGCTGCCCGACGGGCGGATCCGGCTGCTGGGTCGCGACGGGGTCACCATCAACTCCGGCGGGGAGAAGATCTTCGCCGAGGAGGTCGAGCGGGCCGTCGGTGCGCACCCGGCCGTGCGCGACGTCATCGTCGTGGGCCGCCCGTCCGAGCGGTGGGGGAGCGAGCCGGTGGCGATCGTCTCGGTGGCCTCACCGGTGTCCGACGAGGACTTGCTCGCCACCGCCTCCGCGCACATCGCCCGCTACAAGCTGCCCAAGGCGATCCTGCGCGTCGACCACGTCGTCCGCTCGCCCAGCGGCAAGGCGGACTACCGGTGGGCCAAGGAGCAGGCCGAGGCGCTGCCGGGAGCCTGACGCCTCAGCCCAGGACGCGGGTCAGGAACGCCACCTGGTGGGCGGAGGCGGCGTCGAACCACGCCTTGCCCGGCCAGACGTCGAAGTGGTCGCAGGGGTAGTGCCGGACCTCCGCGCGCGCCTTGAACGCGGCCTTGGCCGCGGCCTGCGGCGGAGCGCTGCGGTCGAAGTCGGCGATCTGCACCAGCGTCGGGACGCGCAGCCGGGCGGCGGCCTTCATCGGGGCGCGGGTGCCGAGCTCGAGGGCGACGTCGGCGTCGACCTCGTTGCGCCAGGTCGGGCCCGCGATCGAGAGGTAGTCCTCCAGGCAGCCCTCGAGCGTGAGCGCACCGACCTCGCCGGGCCGTGCGACGACCGGCATGGTGAGGCCGCCGCCGGTGGCGCGGCTGCGCACGCCCGAGATGCTCGAGCGCAGCAGGGTCGAGGCCTTGTGCTGGCCCATCGCGAGCCGAGCGGCGGCGAGCCCGTCCACCAACGGCGTGAGCGACACGACCGCGGCGACGTCGTCGCGGCCGACGGCGACCTGGAGGACGTGCCCGCCGGAGAGGGAGACACCCCACAGCACGACCCGGGAGGCGTCGACGCCGGGAAGCCGCTGGGCGGCAGCCACGGCGGCGCGGTAGTCCTCGACCTGGTCGGCGACCCGGACCCGCTGGCGGTGGGTGCCGCCGGAGGCCCCGAATCCGCGGTAGTCGAAGGCCAGCACGTCCATCCCGGCGCCGGCGAGGGCTGCGGCGAAGGGCTCGAGACCGGAGTCGACGGTGCCGGCCAGGCCGTGGGCCATCACCACGACCGGGCGACCGGCGTCGGTCTCCAGGGCCGACCCGATGCCGGTCCAGTGCCGGGCGGCGCAGGTGGTGCCGTGGGAGTCGAAGGTCAGCTCGTCGTGCTTGGTCGACGGGGTCGTGCTCATGCGGTCTCCAGGTCAGTGGCCGGGTCGGTGGCGAAGATCGAGCGCACCCAGATCGACACGACGGCCTCGGTGAGGGCGTCGCGGTCCAGGGTGCCGAGCGTGAGGCGCCCCAGGGCGCGATCGTTGAGCTCGAGGAGCATCGCGGCCAGAGCGTCCGGGTCGGGCCCGTCGGGCGCCCGGCCGGCCGCGCGCTCGGTGCGCACCAGGTCGGCCACCAGGCCCACGAAGGACTGGCGGTCGGAGTCCCACATCTCCCGCACGGCCGGGCTCTGGCCCCGGGCGTCGAGCATGGCGCGGAAGAGGTGGGTGTGCTCCTCGACGGTGTCGAAGAGCGTGGTGACCATGCCGCGCACCCGCTCCGCCGGCGACAGGTCCGGGTCGGCGAAGCGCTCGGTGGCGAGCATCGCCCCGTCGTACACCTGCTCCATGAGGGCGGCGACGGCCAGGTGCTTGGACTCGAAGTAGAAGTAGAACGCCGAGCGCGTCACACCCGCGCGCCGGGAGATGTCGGCGATGTTGATGGAGTCCAGGTCCGACTCCTGCAGCAGCTCGCCGAGCGACTCCAGCAGGGCAGCGCGGCGCTGGTCGCGGACCTTCACCACGCCGTCACCGCGCACCGGCCAGCGAGCGGGCGCGGGCCAGGCCGGCCGGGATCTCCTTGGCCCGCAGGTCGTGCTCGTAGACGAAGTAGTCCAGCTGCTGGGTGTGCCGGGGGCGGTCCAGGACGTGGCCCATGTACTTCGCGTTGTCCTCGTCGATGACCCGCTCCATCTCGGCTGCGCCGGGCGGGGCGTAGGCCCCGACGGCGTACGCCGCCAGCAGGCGGGCCTGTGCCTCGACGAACGGGAACAGCGTCGGGGTCGCCTGGGCGAAGCCGATGAAGACGGTGTCGCGGCGGTCGGGCGGGAACATCCGCTTGAAGAGCCGGATGTGGTTGCCGGGGGCGGAGATGACCTCGGGGTCGAAGAACGGGAAGGTGATGTTGTAGCCCGTGGCGTAGACGATGACGTCGAAGTCGGCGCTGGTGCCGTCCTCGAAGTGGACGGTCTCGCCGTCGAGGCGCGCGACGTTGCCCTTCGGCGTGATGTCGCCGGAGCCCAGGCGCAGCGGCAGCTCGACCGACTGGGTCGGGTGGGCCTCGAAGAACTTGTGGTTGGGCTTGGGCAGGCCGTAGAGCTCGGGGTTGGACCCGGTCATGAACTGCATCTTCTGCACCATCCAGCGCTGCCACTTCAGGGGCAGGTGCGGGCTGGTCACGTAGTACTTGTCGGCGGGCAGGCCGTAGGCGTACTTCGGCACGATCCAGGCGCTGGAGCGGGTCGAAAGGTAGACGGTGTTCTCCAGCGAGCGGCTGGAGAGCTCCACGGAGATGTCGGCCGCGGAGTTGCCCAGGCCGACGACCAGGATCCGCTTGCCCTTGAGGTGCAGCGGGGTCTCGGGGTCGATGTAGTGGTGGGAGTGGATGGACTCACCGGTGAACTCGCCGGGGAACTCGGCCGTGCGGGGGTCCCAGTGGTGCCCGTTGGCCACGACGAGGAGCTCGACCTCGTCGGTGCTGCCGTCCTGCAGCTGCAGGCTCCACCCGCCGCCGGGTAGCGGGGTCGCCTTCTCCACGCTGTTCTGGAAGCGGATCCGCTGGAGCAGCCCGAAGGCCTCGGCGTAGGAGTCGAGGTAGGCCTTGATCTGGGTGTGGTGCGGGAAGTCGGGGTACTCCTCGGGCATCGGGAAGTCCTTGAAGGACAGCCGGTGCTTGGAGGTGTCGATGTGCAGCGAGCGGTAGGCGCTGGAGTGGCCGTTGGGGTTGCCGAAGGCCCAGTTGCCGCCGATCCGGTCCGAGGACTCGTAGCAGGTGTAGTCCACCCCGTAGTCGCCGAGCATCTTGCCCGCGGTCAGCCCGCTGATGCCCGCGCCGATGATCGCTGTGCGCACGTCTGCTCCTCTCGACCCCGGACCTTGACGGGGTGACGCAGCGCACACTAGAACCTGTTTTGACACGCGTCAACGAACGAGGTGGAGGCCATGAAGACCCGAGTCAGCTGCCCGTGCGGCACCGTCATCAAGGCCGAGGACGAGGACACCCTCGTGGAGCAGACCCAGGCGCACCTCGCCGCCGAGCACCCCGGCATGAGCTACGGCCGGGACGAGATCCTCTTCATCGCCACGTGAGCGCCACCGGGGAGACCTCAGCCGGTCCGCGCCGGGCGTTCGTCGTCGGTGGCGCCTCCGGCATCGGGGCGGCGGTCGCGCGCCGTCTCGCCACCGACGGGTACGCCGTCGTGGTGGCCGACCGGGACGCCGAGGCGGCCCGCGGGGTGGCCGAGGCGCTGCCGGCTGTGCCCGGCGGTGCCCACGAGGCGCGCGCCGTGGAGGTCTCCGACGAGGCCTCGGTGGCGGCGCTCTTCGAGGGCCCCTCCGCCGGCGACGGCCAGCTGTGGGCGGTGGTCAACAGTGCCGGCACGAGCACGCTCGGCACGGTCCGCGACCTTCCGGTCGCAGAGTTCCGCTCGGTGCTCGACGTCAACCTGACGGGCGGGTTCCTGGTGCTCCAGCAGGCAGCCCGGCATGTCGTGCGCGGGGGAGCTGTGGTCAGCCTGACCTCGCTCAACGCCCGCCAGCCCGGCGGCGGCATGGGCGCCTACTGCGCCGCCAAGGCGGGGCTCGCGATGCTCACCGAGGTCGCCGCGCTCGAGCTCGGCCCTGCCGGCATCCGGGTCAACGCCGTCTCCCCGGGGCTGGTCGTCACCCCGCTGACCGCCCCGGCGATGGACATCCCGGGGGTCCGCGACGACTACGTCGCCAACACCCCGCTCGGTCGCCCGGGCACGCCCGAGGAGGTCGCGGCCGCGGTGTCGTGGCTGGTCTCGGAGGAGTCCGCGTGGATGACCGGCGAGGTCATGGACCTCAACGGCGGGGCGCACACGATGCGCTACCCGGACCTGCTCGGCCACGTGAACCGGATGCTCGAGGCATGAGCGGCCCGGTGGAGGGGTTCGCAGGGCAGCACGCGATCGTCACCGGGGGTGCCTCCGGCATCGGGGCGGCGCTGTGCCGGGCACTCGCCGCCGCGGGGGCCACGGTCGTCGTCGGCGACGTCGACCTCGCCGGCGCCGAGGCGGTCGCCTCGAGCTGCCCGGGTGGTCGGGCCACGGCCCGGCACCTCGACGTGACCGAGGCGGCCGCGGTGCAGGCGGCGGTCGACGACGTGGTCGCCGAGCACGGCCGGCTCGACCTCATGGTGAACAACGCGGGCATCAGCTGGGGCTCGCGGACCGAGGAGCTCAGCGTCGCGCAGTGGGACACGATCATCGACATCAACATCCGGGGTGTCGCGCACGGTGTCGCGGCGGCGTACCCGGTCATGGTGCGGCAGCGCGGCGGCCACATCGTCAACACCGCTTCGATGGGCGGGCTGATGCCGTCGGGCCTCATCACGAGCTACTGCATGACCAAGCACGCGGTGGTCGGGCTCAGCCTGAGCCTGCGCAGCGAGGCCGTCCACCACGGCGTCGGGGTGACGGCGGTCTGCCCGTCCGCGGTCGAGACCCGGCTGCTGGACACCGGGGGCCAGGGCGGCTTCGACGGGCGCCGGTTCTACCTCACCGGCCAGGGGATGAGCCGTCCGCTCGACCCCGACGACGTCGCACGCGCGGTGCTGCGCGGCGTGCAGCGCGACGACGCGCTCGTCATCGCTCCCGCCCGCTCCAAGATCACGTACGCCGTCGGGCGGTTCGCGCCCGGCCTGACCCGGCGCCTGACGGCCCGCTTCGTCCGGCAGCAGATGGAGGCGATGTCGTGAGCGGCTCCGCTGCCACCCGCTGGTTCCCCGAGCTGGCCGGCTACGGCCTGGCCGGTCACACCGACTTCCCGCGCGACGTCGTGGCGGAGGCCCGGCTGGCCGAGGAGATCGGGCTCGGCTCGCTGTTCCTCTCCGAGCGCTTCAACGTCAAGGACGCCGGGGTCATGGCCGGCGCGGTGGCCGGCGTGACCGAGCGGATCGGCATCGCCACCGCGGCGACCAACCACGTCACCCGGCACCCCCTGGTCACCGCGACGATGGCCGCGACCGCGCACCGGATGAGCGGGGGGCGCTACGCCCTGGGCCTGGGGCGCGGCTTCGACGTGCTCTTCGACCTGATGGGGCTGCCACGCATCACCGGCGCGCAGATGCAGGACGCGATCGGCATCTACCGCCGGCTCTGGCGCGGCGAGGCGGTCATGGGCCACGACGGTCCCGCGGGCTCCTACCCCTACCTCAACCAGGACAGCTCGTTCGACGAGCGGATCCCGGTGCTCATGATGGCCATCGGCGACCGGTCCCTGGAGCTCGCCGGCCGCGTGGCCGACGGGGTCGTCCTGCACACCTTCCTCACCGACGAGGCGCTGGCCCGGATGGTGCGGGTCGTGCGCGGGTCGGCCGAGCGCGCGGGCCGCGACCCTGCCTCGGTGCGGGTCTGGTCGGTGCTCGCGACGGTCGAGGAGTCGATCCCCGAGGAGGTGCGCCTGCGCAAGCTCGTCGGGCGGCTGGCGACGTACCTGCAGGGCTACGGGCAGGTGCTCGTGCGGGCCAACGGGTGGGACCCCGCGGTGCTCGAGCGGTTCCGCACCGATCCCTTCGTCACCGGGTACGGCGGCGCCTTCGACGCCATCGGCACCACCGAGGACCTGCAGCAGCTGGCCGACCGGCTGCTGCCCGCCGAGTGGCTCGCCGCCTCGGCGACCGGCTCGGCCGCCCAGTGCGCCGCCCGGGTCCAGGCCCAGCTCGACGCCGGCGCGGACTCGGTCGTCCTCCACGGCGCGACCCCGACCGAGCTGGCGCCGGTGCTCGACGCGTGGGCGCAGGTGCGCCCCGACGGCCTCGACGCGTTGCCCGCCAACCCCGGGTGGATGCTGTGACCGCCCCCAGCTGGGCGGTCTCCGCCCGCGAGGACGTGACGCCCGCCTGGCTCTCGGACCTGCTCGGGCTGCCGGTCGACGACGTCGAGGTCACCCAGGTCGGCACCGGCCAGATCGGCACCTGCTACCGGCTGCGACCGACCGGCCACACGGAGCTGCCCGCGAGCCTGCTGCTCAAGCTGCCCGACCCCGGCTCGCGCGAGCTGCTGGCCGGGGCGTACGCGATGGAGCTGATGTTCTACGACCGCATCGCCCCCACGCTGGCCTGCCGCGTCCCGGCGGTGCACGGCGCGCGGATCGAGCCCGGCACCGGCTGGTTCGTCCTGCTGCTGGAGGACCTCGCGCCCCTGGTCCAGGGCGACCAGGTCGAGGGTGCGACCCCGGCCCAGGTGCTCGACGCCGCGGTCAACCTCGCCGGCCTGCACGGCCCGCGCTGGTGCGACCGCTCGCTGCTGGAGCTGCCCGGGCTCACCCTCAACGACGAGGACAGCGTGGCCCTGCTCGAGGAGATGTACCCCTCGACGCTCGACCTGTTCGTCGAGGGCCTCGGCGACCTGCTCGACGCCGAGACGGTGGCGACCCTGCGCGACTGCGTGCCGCCGACCCGGTCGTGGCTGCTGGGACGCCCCGAGCGCTTCGGCCTCGTGCACGGCGACTACCGCCTCGACAACCTCATGTTCACCCCCGGCGGAGGGCCCGGGGAGGTGGCCGCGCTCGACTGGCAGACCCTCTCGCTGGCGCTGCCGGCGCGCGACCTGGCCTACCTCGTCGCGACCTCGCTGGAGCCCGACGTACGACGGGAGGTGGAGCGCGACGTCGTCGCGGCCTATCACCGGCGGCTGTTCGGGCTCGGGGTCGAGGACTACGACCTGGGGACCTGCTGGGAGGACTACCGGTTCGGCCAGCTGCAGGTCCCGCTCGTGGCCACCTTCGGCTGCGCGTACGGCGCCCGCACCGAGCGCGGGGACCGCATGTTCGCCGCGATGGTGCGGCGCTCGGCCGCGGCGATCCGCGACCTGGGGACGCTGGACCTCGTCTGAGGGCCCTGTGTGGCTCAGGCCCGCTGGCGGACCTCGCGGGCGAACCGGCCGGCGAAGGCGCGCAGCGGCAGGTCGGCGCTGGTGACGATCCCGGGGCGGGCCTCGTGGACCGCGCGGACCGCGTGCAGCGCCGGCATGCCGGTGACCGTCATCGCCAGGCTGGCGAAGTCCTCCGGACGGGACAGGTCGTTGCCGGCGCCGGGGAAGATCATGTGCTTGTTGTAGACCTGCGGGTCGCCGGTGACCTGGGTGACGTAGCAGCCCTTGATGTCCCAGCTGGGGTCGGTGAAGGGCGTCATCTGCCACTCCAGGTGGGTCTCCACCCGCGCGACGCCGTCCACGACGCCGACGTACTTGACGTACGAGCCGCCCAGCGAGCCCTCGGGCAGGTGGTACCACCCGAGGTCGACGTCCTTCGTGCAGGCGCCGAGCTCGGCCTCGAAGCGGACCTCGTCGAGCTCCAGCCCGAACGCGTCGGCCTGGAGCTGCACGGAGTCGGCGAAGACCTCGGTGTACTTGCGCAGCATCCCGGGCAGCGCCGGGTCGTCGACCGGGCGGCCGTAGCCGACCTCGCGCCAGGTGTCCGCGGAGTGGTGGCAGGAGACGTCGACGGACTCGATGGTCGTGACGTTGGTGATGTCGGCGACGTCGGAGGTGCAGACGATGCCGAGGACCTGGTTCACGCCGGGGTTCATCCCCGTGCCGTAGAACGTCGAGCCGCCGCGCTGGCAGGCGTCCTCGATGACCTCGCTGACCTTGCGGCCGCTGGGGTGCGGGTGGTTGGCGTCGCGGTGGAAGCCGGTGATCCAGTCCGCGGTGGTGACGACGTCGATCCCGGCCTCGAGGACCGCCACGTAGAGGTCCTCGTCGGGGAAGACTCCGTGGAACGTGAGCACGTCGGGTCGGGCGGCGATGATCTCCTCCACGGTGCCGGTGGCGACCACACCGACCGGGTCGAGGCCGACGATCTCGCCCGCGTCGCGACCGACCTTGTCGGCGGTGTAGCAGTGCAGGCCGACGAGCTCGAGGTCCGGGTGGCGCTGGATGCGCCCGATCATCTCCGAGCCGAGGTTGCCCGTGGCGACCTGGAAGAGGCGGATCGGGGTGGTGCTGCTCATGCCTGCTCCTGCGGGGTCGAGGGGGTCGCGGTGGGGTAGAACTGCTGCGCCCACGTGCGGAGCGCGGTGAACCCGGCGTACTCGCCGCGCGAGAGGGCGGCGGGGGAGGCGTACTTCTGGTGCGACCAGATCACGAGGTCGGCCTCGACCTGCTCGATGACGCCGCGGGCGTGCTTGTCGGCGCGCTCGGAGTGCTCGCTCGTGTCTGACTCGCGGCGGCCGATCCACACGCTGAACCGCACGTCGCAGGTCGCGTCGTCGACCGGCGTGGTGGCCAGGACGGTGCGGTTGTCGACCATGCCCCAGGACTTGGTGACCGACATGCCGATGCCGCAGTTGATCGCCTCGACCCCGGAGTCGATGTCCTCGATCGAGCCGCCGGCGTCGCGCTGGTCGAAGGTGATGGTGAAGTCGACGTAGGAGATCGGGTCCTGGAACTCCTGGCGCGTGAACCGCGGGACGATCGGCACCTGGTGGACGTACTTGAAGTGGGCGAAGTCCACACCGTTCTCCAGGACGTACTGCGGGTGCAGCTCGAGCCCGGTGTCGAGCAGCCGGTTGTGCTCGCAGCCGGGGTAGTAGGCCTCCGCACCGCGCTCGGCCTGCCCGTCCTCGGTGTCGCTGGCGAAGCCCGTGAAGACGTCGGGCACGTCGAAGTGCGGTGGCCTGCGGTCCACGTCGTGCCAGACGTAGATCGACTCGTTGCGCTCCACGACCGGCATCGTGTTGATCCGGCGGCCGAGGTTGGGGTGGTCCTCGTAGGGGATGCAGGTGTTGCGCCCCTGCTCGTTCCACTCCCAGCCGTGGAAGGGGCAGCGGATCCGGTCCTCCACCACCGTGCCGCCGTACCCGAGGTGGGCGCCCAGGTGCTCGCAGTAGGCGTCCATCACGGTGACCCGGCCCGAGGCGCCGCGCCAGGCCACGAGGTCGCGACCGAAGTAGCGCATCCGGTGCACCCGGCCGACGGGGACCTCGTCGGACCAGGCGACCTGGAACCAGCCGGTGGGGTTCATCGGCAGCGTCGGCTTCACGAGCGCCCTCTTCGCGTAGAATGATCGTTCTGCGGAACAGAACCACTGTTCTGCCGGGCAGGTCAAGGGGCGACGTGACGACGGCAGCCGAGGAGCGACAGCTGCTCTACCGCGAGCGTGTCCTCGACGCGGCCGAGCGCGAGTTCGCGCGGGTGGGGTACGCCGACGCGCGGATGCCCGACGTCGCCCGGGAGGCCGGGCTCTCGCTGGCGACGGTCTACAAGACTTGCACCGGGAAGGCCGAGATCTGGGACGACCTGCAGGGCTCGCGGATGGCCGGCCTGCTCGAGGCGGTGGCGGCCGCGACGGCGGGCACGGCCGGGCTGGAGCGGTTGCTCGTGGGTGTGGGTGCGACGGCGGCGTACCTCGCCGAGCGGCCCGACTACCTCGCCATGAGCCTGCGGGTGGGCACCGCCTGGGCCTCGGCGGACGGCGTCGGCGTGCAGCGCACCGTGTGGAGCGACGGGCTCGAGAGCATCGCGGCCGGCCACGCCGCGGCGGTGGCCGCCGGCGAGGCGACCCCGCTGCGCTCGTCGGTGGCCGCCGGTCTCGTGGTCTCCGCGCTGCAGGTGTGGCTCTCGGACTGGTGGCGCTCGGGCCGGGACCGGCCGGTGGCCGAGGTGGTCGACGAGCTCGTCGACCACCTGCGCCGGCTGCTGGTCGCCTGAGGCGTGCGAGCGTCGCCCGGAGGGAACGGTGCCGGACCGGGGTCCGGCACGCGTGGGCCCATCCGGCGGGGTGGGTGTCGATCGGTCCGACACGGAGAACCTGCAGGGCATGACACAGGGGCACGTGCCGCCGAAGGCGGTCCAGAAGGTGGGGAAGCGGGCCGTCCGCTGGATCGAGGACGGGAAGGCGGGCAAGAACTTCACCGACACCGGCCGGCGCCGCGCCCACCAGCTGGCCGACGGTGAGGCGCTGAGCGACGCGGACGCCAAGAAGATGCGCGCCTACTTCGCCCGGCACGAGGTGGACAAGGACGCGAAGGGGTTCACGCGGGGGACCGAGGGCTTCCCCTCGCCGGGCCGGGTGGCCTGGGACGCGTGGGGCGGCGACGAGGGCAAGCGCTGGGTGGGGACGCTCGACCTCTGACGGTGCGCTCCACTCAGCGGCGCGGCAGCAGCGAGAGCAGGTCCTCGCCGCCCACGAGCACGCCCTCGGGTACGCCGGCGGCCGGCGTCTCGCCCGGCGCGCCGCGCCACGGGTCGGCGGTGAGCCGGACCTCGCGGCAGCCGTAGTCGTCGACGGAGGCCGCCACGAGCCGGTCCTCGGGCGTCGCCAGGACCAGCAGGTAGCGGGGACCGAGGTCGGCGGTGCAGGCCTGATCGCCTGCGGGCGGCGTCAGGGCCTCGACGCCCTCGACGAGCCGGGACAGCTCGCGGGTGGCGATCGGCGCCGGACGCGTGGCTCGCTCCCAGCGGAAGTACGCGCCGTTCTCGTTGCGCTCGGCCTGGTCGACGGCGTCGTACCGGCACACCCAGGCGCGGTCGACCTCGGGGAGTTCGGGGGAGTCTGAGGCCGGCGCGTCGGTGCCGAAGCCGTAGCCCCGGTCCTCGGCGGGCTCGGGCAGCTGCCGGGGGCAGGGTCCGCGCTCGTCGAGCAGGGCCAGGTCGCTGCCGCCGCCCCCGCCCGGGTCCGCCCCGAGGCCGGGGTCGGAGTCGCCGCACCCGGCCGCAGCGGCGAGCAGGGACACGGCCACGAACGCCACGGCGCCGCGGCGGAGCTGGGTGCGCATGCTGCTGGGACGCGGTCCGGTCATCACGGGTTCCCCCGGCTCTCTCAGGCCGCGTCGTGCTCGAGCCGGAACGGCGGTTCGCAGGAGTCGACGGCGACGACGTGGTGCCGGGGTTCCTGCTGGAGGGGGCTCGCCCTTCCGCCCGGGACGTTGTGACTGGAGTCCCTCCGACGCACCAGACGCGTCATCGGCACTCCAGATGGCGACCACCGCGCTCCTGCGCAGCACCCTGCTCTTGGCCGCGTGCCCCTGCTCGCGGGTGCAGGTCCGCCCGTTCATCGACCGGTGGCCGCACAGACCGTCGGCGGCTGCGGCGGGGGCCGGGTCACCAGCGGGAAGCGGCGTCGACGGCGTCCGGGGCGGAGCCACCGGAGGCTGCGCGCTGGCCGGGCGGGCCGGTGCGGCGCCGGCCGATCGCGCGCGCGTCTCGGCGTACCGGGCCTCGCGCATGGCGCGGTTGGCTGCGTCCTTGCTCATCGTCGGCTCACCCGGGGAACCACAGGTGCAGCCACCGACGCTCCCGCGCAGGCTCGGCCGAGGAGCGGTGCCGGATGTGGCTCCTGGGCGTGGACGCCGCTCAGCGCGGCGTCGACGCCGACGGCACGAACGCCGGACCGTGGCCCGGGACCACGAGGTCGGCGACGGCGAGCACCCGCTCGCGCTGCTCGCGCAGCAGGTCGCGGTCGGGGGCGTAGGGGTCGTCCGCGGGACCGTCGCCGGTCCACCACAGGTGGGTCAGGGCGACGACGCCGTCGGGCGTGCCGACGAGGGTGGTGAGGTCCTGCGGCGTGTGGCCGGGCGTCTCGAGCAGCCGCACGCCAGGAGTCAGTGCGAGGCCGTCGGCCTCGCGGATCTCGACGGTGTCGCGCTGCACCAGCCAGCGGAAGTCGTGCACCGGCACCTCGGGGAAGAGCGCGATGTTGACGGTGTGGTCGAGGTGGTGGTGGCTGACCACGATGTCGGTGACGTCCTCGGGCGCCACGCCGAGCTCCCGCAGCGGGTCGAGGATCTGCGCGCGGGCCGCGACCATGCCGGGGTCCACGACGATGACCCTGTCTCCGTCGCGCACGAGGCAGACGGTGCCGGCGACGCGGGGGAGCCGCGCGTACCCCTCTACCAGCACGTCGAGCCGGGCCGTGCGTGCGAGGCCTGCCGCGTCACCGGTGCTGTCGCCCATGACGAGACATTAGCCAGCCTGCAGGAGGACGGGGGCCGGCGCGGGGGAGCGGCCGAGCGAGGAGGCCCACCGGCGCACGCGTCGTCCTGCCCGCGTGAACCAGTCGTCGCCGTCGGCGCGCATCTGCCGGAAGGTGTAGGCCCACCCGGCCAGCGCGAGCGGCACCAGCAGCAGCGCCAGCGGCTGGGTGAGCGAGATCGAGCGCATCGTCGTCATCACGATGAACACCAGCGCCGGCCAGCACGCGGCGCGCTGGATCGTCGCCCAGGCGTACCTCGGCCTCGTCCCGCGTACGGCGGAGCGCCGCCGCAGCCCGGCGACCAGGAAGATCCCGTACGCCAGGTCCAGGGCCAGGCGCACCCCGAGGAAGAGCGGCGAGGTCACCGCCGCCGTCGGGATGAGCGTCTCCACCACCTGTCCGGGCTCCATGGGACCAGCCTGCCGTCCCGGGGGCCGGAGCGGGAGTCCCTGCGGGGTAGTCCGAGCCCAGCCCTCGGGGGTGGGTTCGGGCCCCCGGGTTGGGGGGACGTGCCTTACTGGGTGGACCGAGGCCGCACGAGCCCGTCGTGCCGGTCGCCCACCGAGGGGGTGCCATGCCAGTCCCGAGCAGCGACGCGCGGCCGGCGCAGACCGCCGGGGTCCCGGGCGCGCTCCTCGACGCCGGCGGCCGCCTCGTCGACGAGCTCGTGCTGGCGGCGCGCCAGGTGGCGGACCAGGCGCGGGCGTCGGGAAAGGCGCTGCGGCGTCCGAGTGCGGGCGTGCTGTTGCTGCTCGTGCTGTGGGCGGTGGGGATCCTGGGCGACGCCGCCACGACGATGCTGATGATGGGGACCGGTCGCTTCGAGGAGGCCAACGTCGCGGCCGCCTCCCTCATGAGGGTCTTCGGGGTGACCGGCTGGGTCGCGCTGTCGTCGCTGGTCTGCGTCGCGATCGCGTCCCTGACGCTGAGCCGCCCGCGCGGCACCTATGCATGGACGGCCGCCGCGGTCGGGCTCCTCGTCTGCCTGGGCAAGGTCTGGACGACGGTGTCCAACGCGCTGCTGTGGTGGACCGCCTCGGCCTGACCGACCGACGGCGTACGACAGCGAGGGCCGTCACCGCCTGCGTGAGGCGCACGCGATGCACTCGCGGGCCGCAGGCCGGGCCTCCAACCGGGCGGGGTCGATCGGCTCGCCGCAGCCCTGGCACACGCCGTACGTCCCGACCGCCAGGCGCGCGAGGGCCGCGTCGACCTCGGCCAGGTGCTGCTCGAGCCGGCGCGACAACGAGGTGACCTGAGAGCGCTCGAACGCGATGGTGTGGCCCTCCGGGTCGTGCTCGTCGTCGGCGTTGCTGTCGCGGGAGGCAGCGACCGTCTCCTCGAAGTCGGCTGCCAGCCCGTCGAGTCGCCGCACCACCCGTGCGCGCTCCTCGAGCAGGGCCGCACGCAAGGACTCCGGCATGCCCGGGGGAGACCCGCCCGCACTCCCTCCGACCTCCTCCACCCGTCCATGCTCGCAGAGACGACCGACAGCGCCGCCCCCTCGTCGGGTACTGGGCCGTCGGGGTGGTGCGCCGGGCGACCTGGACGACCACCGTGGTCACCGCGGGAGACACCCTGACGAAGTCTTGATCGATTCAAGAAAAGGTGGCAGGGTCGCCGTCATGCACCACCTGGACCCCGAGAGCATGCTCCGAGGCGCGCAGCTGCGCGTCACGCGGCCGCGCCTCGCGGTGCTGGAGGCCGTGGGGAGGCAGCCCCACCTCGACACCGAGTCGGTGATCGCGGCCGTGCGCGCCGAGGTGGGCTCGGTCAGCCACCAGGCGGTGTACGACGTGCTCCGCGCGCTCACCGAGGCCGGCCTCCTGCGCCGGATCCAGCCCAGCGGCTCGGTCGCGCGCTACGAGGCGCGCGTCGGCGACAACCACCACCACGTGGTCTGCCGCGGCTGCGGCTCGATCGCCGATGTCGACTGCGCCACCGGCGCGGCCCCGTGCCTCACCGCGTCCGACGACCACGGCTACGCCATCGACGAGGCCGAGGTCGTCTACTGGGGCACCTGCCCCACCTGCTCCTGAACAGAACCGTCCTGCACACCCCTTCGAAAGGCAGAGAATTGAGCGACAACGAGCTGCGGTGCCCGGTCGACCACGGCGCGGGCGGTGTGACCGCCGAGGGTTCGGAGAGCGAGAACCCGGCCATCGACTCGCCCACGCCGAAGACCGGCGGGCGCCCCCGCACCCTGAAGGACTGGTGGCCCAACTCCCTGGACCTCTCGCCGCTGGCGGTCCACAACAACAAGGTCGACCCCCTCGGCCCGTCGTTCGACTACCGCGAGGAGTTCAAGAAGCTGGACGTCGCGGCGCTCAAGCGCGACGTGGAGCAGGTGCTGACCACCTCGCAGGACTGGTGGCCCGCCGACTTCGGTCACTACGGCGGCCTCATGGTGCGCCTGAGCTGGCACGCCGCGGGCACCTACCGCATCCACGACGGCCGCGGTGGCGCCGGCGACGGCGACCAGCGCTTCGCGCCGCTCAACTCCTGGCCTGACAACGCCAACCTCGACAAGGCCCGCCGCCTGCTGTGGCCGGTCAAGCAGAAGTACGGCCAGAAGATCTCCTGGGCCGACCTGCTGGTCCTGGCCGGCACCGTGGCCTACGAGTCCATGGGCCTGGAGACCTTCGGCTTCGGCTTCGGCCGCGAGGACGTCTGGGAGCCCGAGGAGATCTTCTGGGGTCCCGAGGACACCTGGCTCGGCGACGAGCGCTACAGCGGCGAGCGGGAGCTGGCCGAGGGTCTCGGCGCGGTCCAGATGGGCCTGATCTACGTCAACCCCGAGGGCCCCAACGGCGAGCCCGACCCGCTCAAGGCCGCCCACGACATCCGCGAGACCTTCGCCCGGATGGCGATGAACGACGTCGAGACCGTCGCCCTCATCGCCGGTGGCCACACGGTGGGCAAGACCCACGGTGCCGGCAACGCCGACCTGGTCGGCCCCGAGCCCGAGGGCGCCGAGCTCGAGGCGCAGGGCCTGGGCTGGTTCAGCGCCCACGGCTCCGGCAAGGGCGAGGACACCATCACCTCCGGCCTCGAGGTCACCTGGACCCGCACCCCGGTGCAGTGGAGCAACGACTACTTCGAGCTGATGTACCAGTACGAGTGGGAGCTCGAGAAGAGCCCCGCCGGCGCCTGGCAGTGGGTGGCCAAGGACGCCGAGGCGGTCATCCCCGGCCCCACGCCGGACTCCCCGAAGCGCAAGCCCACGATGCTGACCACCGACCTCGCGCTGCGGATGGACCCGGAGTACGACAAGATCAGCCGCCGCTTCCGCGACAACCCCGAGGAGTTCCGCCTCGAGTTCGCGAAGGCCTGGTACAAGCTGCTGCACCGTGACATGGGTCCGGTCAGCCGCTTCCTGGGCCCCGACGTCGCGCCGGTCCAGCTGTGGCAGGACCCGGTGCCGGACGTGGACCACGAGCTGGTCTCCGAGGCCGACGTGGCCGCGATCAAGGCCAAGGTCCTCGACTCGGGCCTGAGCACCTCCGAGCTCGTCCAGGCCGCCTGGGCCTCGGCCGCGAGCTTCCGCTCCACCGACAAGCGCGGTGGCGCGAACGGTGCCCGCATCCGCCTGGAGCCCCAGCGCAACTGGGAGGTCAACGCCCCGGTCGTGCCCGTCGTCGAGAAGCTCGAGGGCATCCGCGCGGAGCTCGAGGCCGCCGGCACCCGCATCTCCCTGGCAGACCTGATCGTCCTGGCCGGCTCGGCCGCGGTCGAGAAGGCCGCCAAGGACGCCGGCGTCGAGGTCACCGTGCCCTTCCACCCCGGTCGCACCGACGCCACGCAGGAGATGACCGACGTCGACTCCTTCGCGGTGCTCGAGCCGCGCGCCGACGCCTTCCGCAACTACCTGCGGTCCGGCGAGAAGCAGCAGCCCGAGGTGCTGATGGTCGACCGCGCGTACATGCTCGGCCTGACCGCGCCGGAGATGACCGTCCTGGTCGGCGGCCTGCGGGCGCTGGGCAACAACGTCGGCGGCACCGCCCACGGCGTGCTCACCGACCGCCCCGGCGTGCTGAGCACCGACTTCTTCACCAACCTGCTCTCGCCGGGCACGGTGTGGAAGGCCTCGCAAGACCAGGAGCACGTCTACGAGATCCGCGACGCCTCCGCGGACGAGGTGAAGTTCACCGCCACCGAGGTCGACCTGATCTTCGGCTCCAATTCGCGCCTGCGCGCGCTGGCCGAGGTCTACGCCAGCGACGACGCCCAGGAGAAGTTCGTCCGCGACTTCGTCGCCGCCTGGGTCAAGGTCATGGACAACGACCGGTTCGACCTGCGCTGAGCCGCAGCCAGGACCGCACGCCGGCCCGTCGGCGCCTCCCTCAGGAGGCGGCGGCGGGCCAGCGCCGTTCCACGGCGCCCCACGGGTCGGCGTACTCCTGGCCCGTGCCGGCGTACGGCGAGCGCCGCTGCGCCAGCGCCGCCAGCGGCGGTCCGGCCAACCGCAGCAGGTAGCGCTTCCAGCCGACCTGCCGGCGGATCTCCTCCAGCAGCTGCGGCCAGCTGACCCGCTGGAAGTCCAGCGCCTCCTGGGCGCGCGCGGTGTCCATCCAGTCCGTGGCGAACCACGTCGTGTCGTCGTCGGGGTCGCCGGGCAGCCCGGGCGGCACCGCACCCTCCATGCCGAGCGCCGAGGTGTAGCCGACGGCGATCTCCCGCTGGAGCAACCGGTGACTCTCGTCGCCGCCGATCATCAGCACCTCGCCCAGGACGTCGGCCTCGACCGCGGCCGCGAAGGCCCGCGCGACGTCACGCACGTCGACGGTCTGGATCCGCCCGTCGTCCGGCAGCGCCGCGGAGAAGTACGCCGTCGCCTGATCGTTCCCGCCAGCGGAGACGTCGGCGGTCATCACGCCGCCCAGGCGAAGCACGACCCACGGGGTGGCGGCCGCGCGCACGAGCTCCTCGGCGGCCGCCTTGTGCCGACCGTAGAGGTCGCTGGGGGCCAGGGGGGAGTCCGCGCCCAGCAGGCCCAGGCCGCGGTGCGGGTTGCGGGAGCCGTGCACCGCCACGCTCGAGGCGTGCAGGAAGCGGGCGGTCGGGGCGTGGTCGACGACGGCCTCGACGAGGTGGCGCGTCGCACCGACGTTGACCCGCTCGGCCAGCTCGGGGGAGTCGTAGCAGGCCGGCGGGATGACGGCCGCGAGGTGCACGACCGCACGCGGCGCGCTGGCCTTCACGAGGCCACGCGCCTGCTCGGGCGAGGTCAGGTCGGCCCAGCGCCAGTAGAGGTCGCGCTCGCGGGGCAGGGCGGCCGCGTGGTCGCGGTTGGCCCGGGAGCCGAGGTCGGTGGCGACCACCGGGTAGCCGCGCGAGCGCAGGGCCGCCACGGTGGCGCGGCCGACCAGTCCGCAGGCGCCGGTGACGAGGACGGGGGCGTCGGAGAGCACGTCGCGAGCCTAGAGGTGTCGGTGTGGCGGGGGGGGGGGGCGGACCGGGGCGATCAGACCGGGGTGATGGGCAGTGACCGCCGCGGCTCGAAGGTGAAGGAGGAGCCGGTGCTGAAGCGGGTCACCGCCACCTCGTCGGCCTCCTTCACAGGCTCGCCCTCGACCAGCACCGCGGTCCAGTCCCTGGCCGATCCGACCACGTCGACGTCGTACCGGTCGTCGACCGCGCGCACGACGGCCTGCAGGGCCGATACCTCGCCGGGCCCGACCAGCGCGATCCACGAGCCGTCGTCGTGGGCCGCGCAGGGGCGCACGTGCAGGTGCATCGCCTCGGGGTCCACGCCCGCCTCGACGTACGCCGCGGGGTTGAGCAGCGGGTGCAGCTCCAGCACTCGCAGGGCCGCGGCCCGGTCGCGGGGCAGGTCGAGCACCCGGTGCAGACGCTCCGCGGCGATGCCGGCGATGCCGACCAGCTGCTTGCGGCAGATCTCGCGCGCCTGCTCCTCGGACTCGCAGCGCGAGCGGACGGCCAGCACGAAGGAGAGATTGAGCAGGTGCATCTGCAGGCAGACCTCGTCGGCCATCCGGACCAGCGCGGAGTGGCTGAAGGCGGCGAAGTCGAGGTCGGAGAGCAACGGGCCCGAGTAGTCGGCCAGACCCTCGTCCGCCGGGTCGATCGCGCTGAGCTCGAGGGAGGCCGCGCGGGTCCGCTCGATCTCGTAGAAGGGGGCCAGCGGCGAGACCGGCGGGTGGGAGTCGTCGATGACGACCGTCCACGCGCAGTGCGGGGCGCGGTCGGCCGGCACCCGCGGCGGGCGGTGGATCGGACGCACCTGGGCCCGCGGGTTGGTGGCGACGGCGGTGGCGTCGAAGGTGGGGTCCTCGATGTCGTGGCACATCGCCTTGACGTAGTCGGGCCCCATCGGCTCGACGTCCATCAGGGCACCGCAGTGGTCGAGGCGGAACTCGCCGTGCCAGGGGTCGTGGACGGTGTAGCGGAAGTCCATGAACTGCGGGGGGGCGCCGATGTCGAGCTGCAGGCCCTTGAAGATCTGCACGACGTCACCCCGACCCTCGACCTCGGGAGCGTAGCCGAGCGCCCGCTGCATGCGGCGGGTGTAGATCGGCGAGGACCCGGCCCACTCCTCGATCGCGATCTGGGCCATCTGGTCGCGCCCGAAGGCCTGGATGCACCAGGCCATGCCCGAGCGGTCGATGAGCTGACCGATCAACAGCAGCTCGGGGACCAGTCGCGCCAGCTGGTCGCGGTCCAGGTCGGCGTAGCGCGAGCGTGCGGTGGACATCAGCCACCCACCCCGGTGTCGAAGACCCGTCCGCACAGGAAGTCGCCGGGGGAGACCTGCTTCCACGTGCTGCCGTCGAGCTGGAGCATCTTGACGCAGCCGGGGGTCGTCTTGGCGCCGACCTGCATGGGGGCGTGGATGCCGTTGGAGTCCCACTCCCGCACCCCGCGGAGGGCCTGCACGAGCGCCGGGCGCGTCAGCTTCCCGCCGAGCTCGGTGGCCTTCTGCACGAAGAGCCGGGCCGCGGACCAGGCGAAGAGGCCGTAATAGTTGGGCACCGAGCCGGGCGCGGTCCGCTCCAGCCACTGCCGGTAGAGCACCATCTCGGGGATCCTCGCGTCGTCGAAGCGCTGGATGACGGAGTAGACGAAGGTGCCGTCGACGGCCTCGCCGCCCTGCTGGACGTAGCGGGTGTCGTAGACCGTCGGATCGGTGAGGAAGACCGCGTCGACGCCCTGCTGGGCCATGGCCTCCTGCAGCCGGATCGTGAACTGGAAGGGTCCGAAGTACATCACCAGCCCCGCGCCGTCGTCCTTCATCTGCTGGGCGTACGGCGCGTAGTTGAACTCCGAGGTCGCGATGCCCTGCACCCGCACGGTCTCCCCGCCCTGGGCGTCCCAGCCGGCGGCGAAGCTCTCGGCGTTGACCTTCGCGGCCGGCACGTCGACGTAGTAGACCGCCACCTTCTGCGACGCCTGCGGCTCGCGGTCGGTCCAGTAGGAGTAGAAGGACTGCGCCAACAGGTTCGGCTTGATGGAGTACGACGAGAAGCAGCTGGAGCACTCGGCGCGCTGCGGCGTGACGGTGAACGCGCGGAGGTCCGGCAGCCCGCACGACTCGGCGGTGGCTGCCCCACCCTGGTCCTGGCTCGAGACCGAGCCGACCGCGGCGAAGGTCTCCGCGCACGCCCGGGTGTAGGCCTGCTGGTCCCCGGCGGAGTCCGAGCGGGTGTCGAGGGCCGACAGACGCAGCGAGCGGCCGCAGATGCCCTTGCTGTTGGTCGCGTTGTAGTAGGTCACGAAGGCCTTGGTGGCGTCCTGGGCGGCCTGGAACAGGCCCGGCACCGGGCCGGAGATGTCGGCGACGTTCGCGATCGTGATCTCGGAGTCGGTGATGCCGGTCGAGTTCTCGAAGCCCTCGCAGGACCCCGCCTCGACACCGCCGTCGGCGGCGGTGGCGCCCTCGCCGGTCGGTGCGTCGCCGCCGGCAGCGGGCCCACCTCCGGAGCCGCCACTGGTGCCGCCGGTGGTCGTGCCCCCGCCGCTGGCGCCGGAGCCGACCGCGCCGGACCCGGGGGCTCCGCCGACGGCACCGGGGACGGCGCCGTCCTCGGCAGCGATCGGCTGGCCGTCGGTCCCGACGAGCACGCCCTGGCTGTTCATCCGGGCCATCGTGTCGGCGTCGACCCGGGACCCGCAGGCGGTGAGGGCGAGGAGGAGTGCGGCCGAGGAGGCCAGCACCAGACGTGGCGCCAGGGGCCGACGGGAGCGGCGGTGCATGGGGCCTCCGAGGGGGACGGGTTCGGTGGGTCAACGAGACGGTGAGACCTGGGTCACGTCCGGGGCGTGGATCCGAGGTGCTTGCGTTCCTGCTGGAACAGGTTCTAACTTGGACACGTGTCCAGTCAAGTGTCCATCGTCGCGCGGCAGGTCGTCGACGGCCGCCGCGCCGAGACCCTGGAGCGTCTGCTCGAGGCCGGTGGGGAGGAGCTGCGGGCGGTCGGCCACGAGGCCCTCACCGTGCGCACCGTGGCGGCCCGGGCGGGGGTCTCGCCTGCGACGGCGTACACCTACGTCGCGAGCAAGAACCACCTCTTTGCCGAGCTCTTCTGGCGCTACCTCGACGCCGAGCGGCCCGAGCCGACCGGCACGGACGCGCTGGCCCGCCTGCGCTCGACCACGCGGGCGCTGTGCGAGCACATGGCCGCGGCACCCGAGCTCGCTGCCGCCGTCACCCCGGCGCTGCTGAGCTCGGACCCCGACGTGGAGCGGCTGCGGCTGCGCATCGGCGGGGAGTTCCTGGCCCGCTTCGCCGCAGCCATCGGCGACGACGTGCCGCGGGACCGCGTCGACGCGGTCCTGGAGGCGCTGGTCATGGCCTTCTCGGGCGCGCTGCTCCAGAGCGGCATGGGCCTGATCGCCTACACCGACCTCGCCGACCGCCTCGACCCCGTCGTCGCCGCCATCATGGAGGGCCACCTGTGACGCTGACCCACGAGCCGGCCACGCGCGACGTCGCCGGCTTCGACATCTACGAGCACGCCGTGCAGGACGACCCGCTGCCGTGGTACCGCCTGCTGCGCGACGAGGCGCCGCTCTTCCACAACGTCGAGCACGACTACTGGGTGCTCAGCAGGCACGCCGACGTGCACCGCGCGACCCGTGACGACGAGGGCTTCTCCAACCGAATGGGGGTCACCCTCGACGCGAGCGCGTGGAACGAGCACGCGCACCTGGTGATGTCGTTCCTGGCGATGGACGCCCCCGAGGCGACCCGGCTGCGTCGGTTGGTCTCGCGCGCCTTCACCCCCCGACGGGTGCGCGAGCTCGGGCCGACCGTGGAGCGGCTGACGGCGGCGTACCTCGACGCGGCGCTGGAGCGCGGCCCCTCCCTGGACTGGATCACCGACGTGGCCGGGCGGATCCCGATGGACGTCATCAGCGACATGATGGGTGTGCCGGAGTCCGACCGCGCCGAGGTGCGGCGTCTCTCCGACCTGCTGGTGCACCGCGAGGACGGCCTGCGCGACGTGCCCCCCGCCGGCATCGAGGCCAGCATGACCCTCTTCGCCTACTACGCCGACATGCTCGCCGAGCGGCGCCGCCGCCCCTCCGACGACCTCACCAGCGCGCTGCTCAACGCCGAGGACGAGTCGGGCCGCATGACCGACGCCGAGATCACCGCCTTCCTCTTCCTCATGGTCGTGGCCGGCAACGAGACCACCACCAAGCTGCTGGGCAACGCGCTCCACCACCTCTCGGGGGAGCCCGCGCAGCTGCGCGAGGTGCTCGCCGACCCGACCGGTCCGCTCGTGGACCCGTGGGTGGAGGAGACGCTGCGCTACGACGCCTCGACCCAGTACGTCGCCCGGCTGGTGACCCGCGACCTGTCCCTGCACGGGGTGACCGCACCGGCCGGCAGCAAGCTCCTGCTGGCCCTGGGCGCGGCCAACCACGACGACCGGGTCTTCACCGACCCCGACCGCTTCGACGTCCACCGCAGCCCGGCCGAGCTCGCCGAGCACGTCAGCTTCGGCGGCGGCCGGCACTTCTGCCTCGGCGCCAACCTCGCCCGGCTCGAGGCGCGCCTGGTCCTGCGGGCCCTGGTCGACCGCGTGTGCGACCTCGAGGTCCACCACGACCGGTCGGTGCGCTTCTACTCCGCCAACGTGCGCGGCTTCGCGCGGCTGCCGATCACCGTCACCCCCCGAGCCGGGGCGCGCTGAGGTGGGTCGCGAGAAGTACGCACGGCCCGAGCGGCGGCCCGTCGTCGTGACCGGTGCCTCCTCGGGCATCGGTGCCGCCACGGCGCTCACCCTGGCGGCCGCGGGCTACCCCGTGGCGCTGGGAGCGCGGCGCGAGGAGCGGCTGGTCGAGCTGGTCCAGCAGGTCAGGGACGCCGGTGGCGAGGCCGTCGGGCACCGGCTCGACGTCGCCTCCACCGAGTCGGTGGAGGAGTTCGCGGCCAAGGTCGTGGCCGACCTCGGCGAGGTCGAGGCGGTCGTCTCCGGCGCTGCGCAGCTGGCCCCGGGCACGATCCACGAGGTCGACAGCGACCGGATCTCCCGTGAGCTCGAGGTCAACGTCGTCGGCACCCACCGGCTGGTCCGGGCCTTCGTGCCCGGCATGGTCGAGCGCCGCCGCGGCGACCTCGTGGTCCTCTCCAGCGACGTCGCCGTGCGCGCCCGCCCCTTCATGGGTGCCTACACCGCCGGCAAGTGGGGCCTCGAGGGCCTGGCCCACGCCATGCAGATGGAGCTGGAGGGCACCGGCGTCCGCGTCTCGATCGTGCGGCCCGGGCCCACCTGGAGCGAGATGGGCATGGACTGGGACCCCGCCGAGGCCGCCAAGGTCCTCGACGCCTGGGGCCGTTTCGGCCACGCCCGGCACCCGCACTTCCTGCAGCCCCAGCCGCACGCCGATGCCATCCGCGCCATCCTCGACGCCCCTCGCGGGGTCCACCTCAACCTCGTCGAGGTCTCGCCCGAAGCCCCAGTGGAGGACATGTGACGACCACCCACGAGCGTCCGCCGCACCAGCGGCCGGCCGCCATCGAGGCGATCCCGGAGGTCTCCTTCGCGATCCCCGACGAGGACGGCTGGGGGCACCTGGCCGAGCTGCGCACCGACCCGGTCGCGCTGCTGGAGCGCGTGCACGCCGAGTGCGGGGACATCGGCCGGTTCCGGCTGGCGGACAAGGACGTCGTGCTGGTCACCGGCGCCGAGGTCAACGAGCAGTTCTTCAAGGCCCCGGACACCACGCTGGACCAGGCGGCGGCGTACCCCTTCATGACGCCGATCTTCGGGGAGGGCGTGGTCTTCGACGCCTCTCCCGAGGAGCGCCAGCAGGCGCTGAAGAACCAGGCGCTGCGCGGTGACCAGATGCGTGGGCACGCCCGCACCATCGAGAACGAGATCAACCGGATGGTCGCGGGGTGGGGTGACGAGGGCGAGGTCGACCTGCTCGACTTCTTCGCCGAGCTCACGATCTACAACACCGCCGCGTGCCTGGTGGGTCTGCCGTTCCGCGAGGAGATCGACGCCCGGTTCGCCGAGGCGTACCACGGCCTGGAGCGCGGCACCGACGCGCTGGCCTACGTCGACGCCTACATGGAGGGCGTGGAGTCCTTCGAGGTCCGCGACCGCTCCCGAGCGGTGCTCGTCGAGCTGGTGCAGGGGATCATCGACCGTCGCCGCGCCCGGGGCACCGTCGCCCGGGAGGAGCGGGACCTGCTCGACGTGCTGATCTCGCTGGACATGAGCGCCGACTACATCACCGGCGTCTTCATCTCCATGCTCTTCGCCGGCCACCACACCTCGTCCGGCACCTCGGCCTGGACCCTGATCGAGCTGATGCGGCACCCGGACCAGATGGCCGAGGTCGTCGCCGAGCTCGACGAGCTGTACGCCGACCCGGGCGACGGCACGAAGGTCGAGATCTCCTTCCAGGCGCTGCGCTCGATCCCGCGGCTCGAGTCGGTGATCAAGGAGACGCTGCGCCTGCACCCGCCGCTGATCATCCTCATGCGCCTGGTCCAGGAGGAGATCGAGCTGGCCGGGCGCACCATCCCGCCCGGGACGATCGTCGCCTCCTCGCCGCGGGTGTCGAACCGGCTCGCCGAGGACTTCCCCGACCCCGAGCGCTTCGACCCGAGCCGCTACCTCGACGGGAGGCAGGAGGACCTCCAGAACCGCTGGACCTGGATCCCCTTCGGTGCCGGCAAGCACCGCTGCGTCGGCAACGCGTTCGCCATGATGCAGATCAAGGCGATCTTCTCGGTGCTGCTGCGCGACTTCGAGTTCGAGCTGGTGCAGCCCAGCGAGACCTACCGCGACGACTACTCCAAGATGGTCATCCAGCTCCAGCGACCCTGCCGCGCCCGCTACCGGCGCCGTGCGACGGGCTCCGCGCGATGACCGTGCGCGTGGTGGCCGACCTGGACATCTGCCAGGGCCACCAGATGTGCCAGGCCGAGGCGCCGACCGTCTTCGGCTTCGACGAGGCCGCCGACGTCGTCGAGGTCCTCGAGCCCCACCCCGACGAGTCGTTGCGGCCCCAGGTCGAGGCAGCCGTGAGGTACTGCCCGGCCTTCGCCCTCACGATCGTCGACCCCGCACCCGACCCCACGTCCGAGGAGGACCGATGAGCACCATCACCCGCGCCGAGCTCGAGGAGTTCTGGGAGGGGTGGCTCGCGGTGAACCGCGAGGCCGAGCGCACCGGCGACTGGCGGGTGCTCGCGGAGTCCTACGCCGTGGACGCCAACTACGGCTGGATGTACAGCCACGACGAGCACTTCATGGCCGTGGGCCGCGACCAGATCCGCGACTGGGCCATCGGCATCGAGATGGACGGCTTCGACGGCTGGCACTACGACTACGTCTGTGCCGTGATGGACGAGGCCAAGGGCATGGTCGTCGGCTTCTGGAAGCAGCGCTCGGGCATCCTCGACGACTCCGGCAAGGAGTTCGAGATCCTCGGCATCGGCGGGTCCTGGTTCGGCGTGGAGCGGCAGGGCCCCGGCCCCGACGAGGGCAAGCTGATGATCGCCTGGCAGCGCGACTGGTTCGACATGCCGTCGACCACCCACACGTTCATGCAGATCCTGGAGTCGGGCAAGGCACCGGAGCCGCTGCTGAAGCGGATGTCGGTGTTCGGGCACGAGGTGCCCGGGCACTACCACCTCGCCGACCTCCCTTCCACCGTCTGGCCGCCGCCGGTCGAGGCGGGGGAGTACGTCACCCAGGTCCCCACCGGGCCCGAGGCGACGACCGGGGCCGGCGCGTGAGCCGCGCGGAGCGCCTGGCCATCACGCTGCCCGCGCCGCAGCAGCTGGTGGACGGCAAGCTCAGCGGTGCATCTGACGCAGCGACGTACCCCATCCTGGACCCGGCCACCGGGCTGCAGATCGGCGTGGCCCCCGACAGCACCGCCGAGGACGTCGACGCGGCGATCGCGGCTGCCCGGCGGGCCTTCGACGAGTCCGACTGGGCCACCGACCGCGACCTGCGCGTCCGGTGCCTGCGCCAGCTGCACGCGGCGCTGCTGGAGGAGGCCGAGGAGTTCAAGACCCTCACCACCGCCGAGGTCGGCATGCCCGGCTTCATGATGATGGCGGCCGGCTTCGACGTGCCGGTGGAGGGGCTGAAGTGGGTCACGGACCTGCTCGAGGGCTACGAGTTCGAGACCGACCTGGGCGAGGCCGCCCCGATGGGGATCCCCACCCGGCGCACCGTGCGGCGTGAGCCGGTCGGGGTGGTCGCGGCGATCTCACCGTGGAACGTGCCGACCCAGATCAACCTGGCCAAGATCGGTCCGGCCCTCGCCGCCGGCTGCACGGTCGTGCTGAAGCCCGCGCCGGACACCCCGTGGGTGGCCGCGGAGCTCGGACGCCTCGTGGCCGAGCGCACCGACATGCCTGCCGGGGTGCTCAACGTCGTCACGCCGCGGTCCAACGAGGTCGCCGCCCGGCTGACCTCCGACCCCCGCGTCGACATGGTCTCCTTCACCGGGTCCACCGCGACCGGCCGGGCGATCATGGCGGCCGCAGCGCCCACCCTGAAGAAGGTCTTCCTCGAGCTCGGCGGCAAGTCGGCCGCGATCGTGCTGGACGACGCCGACGTGGCCTCGGCCGCTGCCGGCACCGCCTTCACCGTCTGCATCCACGCCGGCCAGGGCTGCGCGCTCACGACCCGGCTCGTGGTGCCCCGGGAGCAGTACGACGTCGCCGTGCAGGCGGCCGCGGACACCATGGCCGCGATCGGCACCGCCGACCCGGCCGACGAGGGAGCGATCTGCGGTCCGGTGATCTCCCGGGTGCAGCGCGACCGGGTCGAGGCCTACCTCCGCCTCGCCGAGGAGGAGGGCGGGACCTTCGCCACCGGTGGCCACGTGCAGGAGAAGGACGGCGAGCTCGCCGGCGGCTGGTGGATCGAGCCGACCGTCGTCGCGGGCCTGGACAACACCAGCCGCCTGGCCCAGGAGGAGATCTTCGGTCCGGTCCTGGTCGTCATCCCGCACGACGGGGACGACGACGCGGTCCGGATCGCCAACGAGTCCGACTTCGGCCTCTCCGGCTCCGTCACCGCCGGAGACCCCGAGCGGGCCGCCGCCGTGGCCCGGCGCATCCGCACCGGGACGGTCGCCGTCAACGGCGGGGTCTGGTTCAGCCCGGACGCTCCCTTCGGTGGCTACAAGCAGTCCGGCCTGGGCCGCGAGATGGGCGTGGCCGGCTTCGAGGAGTACCTCGAGACCAAGACCCTGGCCTTCCCCGCCTGACCTACAGAGAGAGTCGACACATGCGTTTCGAGAACAAGGTCGCCGTCGTCACCGGCGCGGCCCAGGGCATCGGCGAGGCCTACGCCAAGGCGCTGGCCGCCGAGGGGGCGAAGGTGGTCGTCGCCGACCTCAACACCGAGGCCGGCGAGCAGGTGGCCAAGCAGGTCGAGGCCGACGGCGGCACGGCGATGTTCGTGCGCACCGACGTGAGCAGCCACGAGTCCGCGGCCGCGATGGTCGAGGCCGTCACCGCGGCGTACGGCGGGATCGACCTGCTGGTCAACAACGCCGCGATCTACGGCGAGATGGCCTTCGACCTGCTGATCAGCGTCGACTGGGACTACTACCGGAAGTTCATGAGCGTGAACATGGACGGCGCGCTGGTGATGACCCGCGCGGTCTACCCCTCCATGCAGCAGCGTGGCGGCGGGGCGATCGTCAACCAGTCCTCGACCGCGGCCTACCTCTACTCCGGGTTCTACGGCCTGGCCAAGGTCGGCGTGAACGGGCTGACCCAGCAGCTGGCCCACGAGCTCGGCGGCATGCGCATCCGGGTCAACGCGATCGCCCCCGGGCCCACCGACACCGAGGCCACCCGGGTCCAGGCCGGCGACGCGGCGAAGGACATCGTGCGCAACAGCCTGGCCCTCAAGCGGATGGGTCGGGTCGAGGACATGGTGGGGGCCTGCCTCTACCTGCTCTCCGACGAGGCCTCGTGGGTGACCGGGCAGATCCTGGCCGTCGACGGCGGCCAGACCTTCCGGCTGTGAGCGCGGGTCTGCGGGTCGGCTTCGTCGGCCTGGGCAACATCGGCAAGCCGATGGCGCTGCGGCTCGCCGCGGCCGACGGCTTCGACCTCGGGGTGTACGACGTCGCCCCGGAGCCCCTGGAGGAGCTGGCCGCCGCCGGCGCGCGGGTGGCCGGGTCGGTGGCCAGGCTGGCTGCCGACTGCGACGTGCTCTGCGTGATGGTGCGCGACGACGAGCAGGTGCGCGACGTCATGGGGCAGGTGCTGGGCGTCGCGGGGGACCGGCTGACCGTGGTGGTGCACTCCACCGTCGCGCCCGACACCCCGCGGGCGCTCGAGGTCACCGCGGCCCGGCACGGGGTGCGCGTGCTGGACGCCCCCGTCTCGGGCGGCGGCATGGGCGCGGCCGCCGGCACCCTGGCGATCCTCGTCGGGGGCACCGACGACGCCTTCGCGGCCGCCCACCCGGTGCTCGCGGCGATGAGCAGCAAGGTGGTGCACGCCGGACCGATCGGCGCCGGCACCCGCTTCAAGCTCGCCCGCAACCTCATGCACTTCGTGGCCTTCACCGCCGCGACCGAGGCCCAACGGCTGGCCGAGGCCGCCGGCCTGGACCTGCGAGCGCTCGGCGACGTCGTCCGCCACACCGATGCGATCACCGGTGGGCCGGGCGCGATCATGCACCGCGAGACCACCGCGCCCATCGCCGCGGACGACTTCTGGTTCGGGGTCTTCGAGCACGTCGTCGCGCTGGGGGAGAAGGACCTCACCTTCGCCACGTCGCTGGCCGACGAGCTCGGCGTCGACGTCCCGCTGGCCCGGCTCGCGCTCGAGCGGCTGGCCCCCGGGCTGGGCATGCCGCACTCGCCCCTGCTCTCCGACCACCCGGCCGACCACCCCGCCGACGACACCGAGAGGGAGCAGCCGTGACCGACCAGCCCGGCAAGTTCGACCACCTGCCCGAGACCCGCCGCCGCGGCCTGGAGAAGATGGAGCAGGTCTACGGCTTCGAGATGTCCGACGGCGAGGGCGACTTCTTCCGCTACACCGCCGACCACCTCTTCGGCGACGTGTGGCAGCGCCCCGGGCTCTCCGACCGCGACCGCCGGCTGCTGCTCATCGGCCTGCTCGCCGGCAAGGGGTACGCCGACGTGCTCGGCATCCAGGTGCCGGCCGCCCTGGCCAACGGCGAGCTCGACGACGCGGCCCTGCGGGAGGTCGTGATCATGGTCTGCCACTACGCCGGCTGGCCCGACGGCGCGAAGCTCAATGCGGTCGTCGAGGACGCCATCGGCAAGGCCGCGCGGGCCCGGGCCGAAGCGGCCGGGCGAGAGCAGGGGTGAGCACCGCCTCGCTGGAGCGCCTGCCCCCGGGCGACCACCGGCTGCACGGGGCACGACCCCCGGTCGACCTCGCCGCGCGGGGCTGGACCGAGACCGAGCACGTCGCGTCCGGTGTCGCGGTCTCTCCCGGCGGCCGGGAGGCGGCGTACGCCGTCCGGGTGCTGGTGCGGCGCCCGCCCGCAGGGCAGGCGAGCGGCACCCTGTGTGCGGAGTGGCTCAACGTCTCCTCCGGCGCCGAGGCGGCGCCGGACTGGACCTACCTCGCCGAGGAGCTGCTGCGCTCGGGCCACGCCTGGGCCGGGATCTCCGCACAGTACGTCGGGGTGATGGGCGGTCAGGCCTCGGTCGCCGTCGGCGACGGCAGCGGTGCAGGAAGCCCGGGACTGGTCGGGGCGGACCCCGAGCGGTACGGCGGGCTCGAGCACCCCGGCGACGCCTGGTGCCACGACGTCTACGAGCAGGTCGCCCGCGCGGTCGCCCACCTCGTGGGGGCCGACCTGGTGCTCGGCGTGGGGGAGTCGCAGTCGGCCTGCCTGCTCTCGCGGCACCTGGTCTCCGTGCACTCCCCGGGGTCTCCCTTCGCGGGCTACCTCGTGCACTCGCGGGCCGGCGCGCTGCCCCCGGTCGAGCCGTCCGCGGTGCAGCACACGATGACCGAGGTGCTGTCCCAGCAGCCCGCGCCGCTGCCCGACGACCTGGTCCCGACCCTGGTGGTCCAGACCGAGACCGACGTGCTGGGCCGGATGCGCTCGCTCCCCGCGCGGCAGCCGGACGGCCCGCTGCTGCGCACCTGGGAGGTCGCCGGCACCGCGCACGCCGACAAGTTCCAGATCGACGCCTTCGAGGACTTCCTCGGCTGCCCGACCCCGGTCAACCGCGGCCAGCAGGTCTACGTCCTGCGCGCGGGGCTGCGGGCGCTCGAGCGGTGGGCGCGCGGGGGAGACGCCCCGCCGCCCGGCGAGCTCCTGCAGGTCAGCGGTGGTGCAGGCGAGGAGGCGTACGTCGTCGACACCCTCGGCAACACCCTCGGTGGCGTCCGTACCCCGGCCGTCGACGCTGCGGTCCAGCGGCTCAGTGGCGCGGCGCCCGCGGGAGCCTCGCTGGTCTGCCAGCTCTTCGGTTCGACCACACCGGTGGCTCCCGAGGTGCTCGCGGACCGGTGGCCGACCAGGGCTGCCTACCTCGCGGCGTACGAGGCTGCGACCGAGACGATGGTCGCCGCGGGCTTCGCGCTGCCCGAGGACAGGCAGGCCCTCCTGTCAGAATCTGTGCCGGAGCTCTTGACCGACCCCTAGGACCCCTCTTGAATTCTCCTGTGAGCTACGACACCGTCATCCGCCGCGGCCTCTGGTTCGACGGCACTGGCGCCGAACCCGCGATCCGCGACCTCGGCATCCGCGACGGCCGCGTCGTCGAGGTCTCCGTGGAGCCGCTGGAGGCCGGTCCCGGCACCGAGGTCGTGGACGCGACCGGCCGCTGGGTGATGCCGGGCATGGTCGACATCCACACGCACTACGACGTGGAGGTGCTCGAGGGCCCGGGTCTCTCGGAGTCCCTGCGGCACGGCATCACCACGCTGCTGCTCGGCTCCTGCTCGCTCTCCACCGTCCACGTCGACCCGGTCGACGCCGGTGACCTCTTCGGCCGGGTCGAGGCGATCCCGCGCGAGCACGTGATCGGCGCGCTGCAGCGGCTGCGCGACGCGGGCGAGGGCTGGGACGGCCCGGCGGAGTACGTCGAGGCGCTGGAGCGCCGCCCGCTCGGCCCCAACCTCGCGGCCTTCGTCGGCCACTCCGACCTGCGTGCCGCGGTCATGGGCCTGGACCGCGCGACCCGCAAGGAGGTGCGGCCCAGCCGCTCCGAGGTCACGCGGATGGAGCAGATGCTCACCGACGCCCTCGACGCCGGCTTCGTGGGCATGTCGGCCCAGCAGCTGCTCTTCGACAAGCTCGACGGCGACCTGTGCCGCTCGCGGACGCTGCCCTCGACGTACGCCAAGCGCCGCGAGATGCGCCCGCTGCGCTCGCTGCTGCGCCGCCGCGGTCGGGTGCTCCAGGCCGGTCCGGACGCCAGCCACCCGCACACGATCGTCACCCAGGCGCTCGGCTCGATCGGCTGGGGCAAGCAGCCCGCCCTGCGCACGAGCCTGCTCTCGGCCGCCGACATCAAGGCCATCCCGTTCGTCATCCACCTGATGAACCTGCTCGGCGGCGTGGTCAACCGCCTCGGTGCCGACTTCCGCTGGCAGCACCTGCCGGTGCCGTTCGAGGTGTACGCCGACGGCATCGACCTGGTCATCTTCGAGGAGTTCGGCTCCGGGGCCATCGCGCTGCACCTGCAGGAGCAGGCCGCGCGCGAGGAGCTGTTCCGCTCCGAGGAGTACCGCCGGGCCTTCCGCAAGGACTACGAGTCCAAGTACGGCCCGCGGGTGTGGCACCGCGACTTCTTCGACGCCGAGATCGTCGCCTGCCCCGACGCCTCGGTCGTCGGCAAGTCCTTCGGCCAGGTCGGCCTCGAGCGCGGCGGCCTGCACCCGGTCGACGCCTTCCTCGACCTCGTGCTCGAGCACGGCACCGCCGTGCGCTGGCGCACCACCATCTCCAACCACCGCCCGAAGGTGCTGCAGCGGATGGCACAGAGCCCGCACGTGCAGATGGGCTTCTCCGACGCCGGTGCGCACCTGCGCAACATGGCCTTCTACAACTTCGGGCTGCGGCTGCTCAAGCACGTGCGCGACGCCGAGGTCGCCGGTCGGCCCTTCCTCACGGTCGCCCAGGCCGTGCACCGGCTCACCGGCGAGCTCGCGGACTTCTACGGCATCGACGCCGGGCACCTGCGCGTCGGCGACCGTGCCGACGTGCTCGTGGTCGACCCGGCCCACCTGGACGCCTCGCTGGAGGGGTACCACGAGGCGCCGGTGGAGATCTACGGCGGGCTGCGCCGGATGGTCAACCGCAACGACGCCGCGGTGCCGCTGGTGATGGTCGGTGGCCAGGTGGTGGTCCGCGACGGCGAGCCGACCGACATCGTCGGCCGGCAGCGGACCGGTTCGTTCCTGCGGGTGGGTCAGCCGACGGCTGCCCCGGCCACCTCGTCCCCGGTCCCCGAGCCGGTCAGGGGCACTGCGCCAGCACCCGCCTGAGCGCGGCGTCCTCGGAGTCGTCGACGGCGAGGTCCCAGGCGTCCTTGACCGCCACCCAGCGCAGCACGTAGGCGCACTGGAAGCGGGCCCGGGGGAGCCAGGCGGCCGGGTCGTCGTCACCCTTGGCGGCGTTGGTCGGCCCGCCGGAGGCCACCAGCACGCCGAGGTCGTTGGCGAAGGCCTCGCGCCGCGCTGCGCTCCAGCCGCTCGCGCCCGAGCGCCAGGCCTCGGCGAGCGGGACGACGTGGTCGATCTGCACGGCCTGCGCCTGGGCGGGGTCCTTCATGTCGGTCATGACCAGCCGCGCCCCGGTGTAGGGGTCGACCCACGTGCCGGCCAGCACGTCGTGGTCGCAGCCGTCCTGGCGGGTCGTGGTGGTGCTGCCGGGCTCGGCGTCGCGCAGCAGCACGTCGTCGCGCTGGTTGCAGCCGTTGCCGTCCACGTCGGACCACGCCGGCCCGAAGGCGTCGCGGTCGTACGTCGGTCCGCCCGGGTCGCGGTCGGTGCGCGGCAGCCGGTCCAGGGCGTCGAGCGCGTCGGCAGGGGACAGCTCGCGCACGGGGGCCGGGTCCGCCGACGGCGTACGGTCGGTCGCCGGGAGGGTGCAGCCGGTCGCCACCAGCACGACCGCCGTGACCAGCGACGCCCACGCTGTCGCGATGCGGCGGGTGGGGGAGCAGGGCACGGGCGGAGCCTCCCACGTCGCGCCGACACCGGGGCGCACCTCGGGCCAGCCCGCGTCGGCGCAGCGGGAAGTGCGGACGACAGGGCCACGGCGGGCCTAGGTTGGCCTCATGAGTCAAGCACCCGCAGGGTGGCACCTGCAGCCGGACGGTCGCGAGCGCTACTGGGACGGCACGCAGTGGACCGCCCACTTCCGTCCCGGCCCCGCCCCGCAGGCCGCCGACGGCCAGCCGCAGGCCGACCCGGCCCAGCAGGGCTACCCGCAGCCGGGCTACCAGCAGCCGGGGTACGCCGGCTACCAGCAGGGGTACCCGCAGCAGGGCTACGGCCAGGCGTACCCCCAGCAGGGCTATGCGCCGGGCTACCAGGGCGCCCCCTCCTCGGGGTCCTCGAACACCACCAAGATCGTGCTCATCGTCATCGGTGTGCTGATCCTGCTCGTCGGTGGCGGCTGCCTGGCCGTGGTCACCCTCGTCGGTGGCGCGGTCAACGAGGCCGTGGAGACGATCGAGCGCGAGGACGACCAGCCCGGGGGCCCCGACAACCCGCTGGAGATCACCGAGGGAGAGGCGTTCGAGGTCTCCGGCTTCGACTACGACCCCGGGTGGTCGGTGGTCGGTGACTTCGTCGACGACGCCGACATCGAGGGGCTCAAG
Source organism: Actinomycetota bacterium (assembly GCA_009701885.1). Taxonomy (GTDB): domain Bacteria; phylum Actinomycetota; class Actinomycetes; order Propionibacteriales; family Nocardioidaceae; genus Nocardioides. Next base: position 56,447 of record WLJH01000014.1, on the reverse strand, counting down.
CTCACCAACAACCGGGACACCCCCGACAGCGCCTTCGTCGAGATCAAGCTCTGGTCCGGCAACGAGGTGCTGGCCACCGTCGACTGCTACACCGACGAGGTCGCCGTCGGCACCAAGGTCACCGTGGACTGCTCGTCCTTCGACGACCTGCCGGCCAGCTACGACCGGATCACCATCAACGACACGTTCTGAGCAGCGGGCCCACGAGAGCCGTGCACGGCGAGAGCCCCCGACCAGGAGGTCGGGGGCTCTCGTGCTGGTGGGCGATACTGGGTTTGAACCAGTGACCTCTTCCGTGTCAAGGAAGCGCGCTACCGCTGCGCCAATCGCCCGGGTCTTGAGTTGTGGTGGGGCTGGAGGTGGGTACGGGATTTGAACCCGTGTACACGGATTTGCAGTCCGTTGCCTCGCCTCTCGGCCAACCCACCGCGGAGGCCAAACAATGGAGAGACCTCTCCGAGCGGACGACGAGGCTCGAACTCGCGACCTCAACCTTGGCAAGGTTGCGCTCTACCAACTGAGCTACGTCCGCTTGCTTCCCCAGGGTTGCCCCTGGCGAACGACGGAAACAGTAGCCCATGGCCCAGACCGCGCCAAATCCGGGTCACCACGGCGTTTCGGCCCCCTGACGGGACCGTGAACAGCCCGCTGACCAGCGGCTTACAGTGACCGCCATGCACGCCTGGGTGGACGGTTCCCTGCTCCTCGACCCGACCGCCGCAGCGGTCCGCGTCACCGACCACGGCCTCACCGTCGGCGACGGGGTCTTCGAGTCGGTCAAGGTCGTCGACGGCCGGCCGTTCGCCCTCGGTCCGCACCTGGACCGGCTCGAGCGCAGCGCCCTCGGCCTCGGTCTCGAGGCACCGGACCGCCCGCTGGTGGAGGAGGGCGTGCGGGCCGTGCTGGCCGCCGAGCACCTGCCGCTCGGGCGGTTGCGCATCACCGTCACCGGAGGGCCCGCGCCCCTGGGCTCCGGCCGGGGGGACGAGGGCCAGACCGTGGTCGTGGTGGCCGTCCCCATGGCGCCCGCCGCCGCCTCGGCGGCAGTCGTCACCGTGCCCTGGCCCCGCAACGAGCGCGGCGCGACCGCCGGGCTCAAGACGACGTCGTACGCCGAGAACGTCATCGCCCTCGCCCACGCCCAACGACAGGGAGCCGACGAGGCGCTGCTGGCCAACACCGTCGGCGACCTGTGCGAGGGCACAGGCTCCAACGTCTTCTACGTGGCCGACGGCGAGCTGCGGACCCCCACGCTGGCCAGCGGCTGCCTGGCCGGGGTGACCCGCGCGCTCGTGCTCGAGTGGTGCGGGGGAGTCGAGGTCGACGCGCCCCTGGCCGAGGTGGCGGCGGGTGCTTCGGAGGTCTTCCTGGTCTCGACCACCCGTGACGTGCAGCCCGTGCTGCGCTGGGACGGTCGGACGTGGGACCAGCCGGGGCCTTTCACCCTCGAGGCCGCGCGCACGTGGGCGCTGAGGGAGCCCGAGGGCTTCTGAGGGTGAGGGCTGCCGGGGCTCAGGCGCCCTGGAGCAGGTCGGCCACCAGCGCGTCGAGGTCCAGGTGGTCGGACTCGGTGCCGAGCGGCACCAGCGCGAGCGTGCGGGCCAGGAAGTCGTCGAGCTCGGCCATGCCCAGTCGCAGCACCAGCCGCCCGCCCGGCGCCTGCAGTCGGATGACCACCGCGTCCTCCAGGTCGGGGGTCAGCGCCGGCCAGATCATGACGTCGCCGTCGCCGGTCGGGCTGCCGGCCCCCACGACCAGCAGCTCGCGGGCGACCATCCAGGTCACGTCGCCCTCGGCGGTGTGGAACACCAGCGCGACGGCGTACGGGTCCTGGGGGTCGTAGGTCAGCGAGACCGGCACCTCGCCACCGCGCTCGCCGGGGACGTCCAGGGACACCATGCGCACCTCGGAGACCAGCACCGTCACCGGGCCGGTCAGGTGGCCCTGGGTGGGGTCGGGGTAGTTCGGCATGGGTCCTCCTGGAAGTCGTCTCTGGAGGGGAGACGTCCTTCCGATCGGCCCATGACGCGGATTCCTGCAGAGTTTTTCCAGGTGCTCGACGCCGATGCGGAGCAGGGGTGGGCCATGCGCTACAGTCGGCCACCGCACGGGCGATTGGCGCAGTGGTAGCGCGCTTCGTTCACACCGAAGAGGTCACTGGTTCGAACCCAGTATCGCCCACCCCGACAGGCCGCACGCCGAGGCGTGCGGCCTCGTGCATTTGCTGGCATGGTGAGGAGATGCGCCGCTCCTCCTTCGCGTACGCCGTCCTGCCGGTCGTCCTCGTGGCGTCCCTCTCCGCGTGCGGCTCCGAGAGTGCGGACCCCGGCACCGAGGTGGCGACCGACTCGGCCGGCCCCTCGCCCACGGCGTCCGGGGAGCCCTCCGAGCAGCCCGAGCCCACCGCCGAGCCGTCCGTCGACCCCGACCCCGCGGTGGTCGAGGGCCTGGACCTCGCCTTCGACGCCGACACGCTCACGATGACCCTCGACGTGCCCGACCTGGTCGCCAGCGACCGGGTGCTCGTGCTCTACCGCTGGCAGACGCGCGACGTGCGCGTGGCCATCGAGTCCACCCTGGTCGGGGACGAGCCGGCGCTCAACGCGGTGTGGGCCGACAACCAGACCGAGATGAGCGGCAAGGTCAAGGACGTCGACGCCGCCTGGGACCTCGAGGCGGGCACCGTGACGATCACCCTCCGCGAGCGGCTCAACGGCGACCGGGCCGAGGTGTCGGCGACCGGGCTGGGTCCGAAGGACCGCTACCCGACCGAGCAGTCGGCGTACGCCGTCACCGAGGCTGTCGAGCGCAGCTGACCCGCACCGCTCCTGCGGCCCGGCGCGACCGACCCGATATCGGGTGGGGTGGCGCTGCGGCCGCTCGATACCCTGCTCGGACGCCCCCGACCGGGGAACCGAGCAGCAGAGGAGCACCACTGTGTCCGAGTTGAGCATCGTCCGCGTCCACGCCGGGGAGCGTCAGGACCGGACGGTCACCACGGGCACGAAGGCGTGGGAGCTGTTCGCCGACGACACCGAGGTCGTCGCCGCGCGGGTGGGCGCCCCAGGTCAGGAGAAGAGCCTGAAGGACCTCTCCTACGTGCTCGTGGACGGCGACGAGGTCGAGTCGGTCCCGATCGACAGCAAGGACGGCCACGACATCCTGCGCCACTCCTGCGCGCACGTGATGGCCCAGGCCGTCCAGCAGCTCTACCCCGAGGCCAAGCTCGGCATCGGCCCGCCGATCACCGACGGCTTCTACTACGACTTCGACGTCGAGACCCCCTTCGTGCCGGAGGACCTCGCCAAGATCGAGACCGCGATGCGCAAGATCATCAAGGAGGGCCAGCGCTTCGAGCGCCGGGTCACCACCGATGCCGACGCGATCGACGAGCTGCAGGACGAGCCGTACAAGATCGAGCTGATCGGGCTCAAGGGCTCCGGCAACGCCGAGGACGCCGCCGAGGGGGCGAGCGCCGAGGTGGGCGCCGGCGAGCTGACGATCTACGACAACGTGCGCCGCAACGGCGAGGTGGCCTGGTCCGACCTGTGCCGCGGTCCGCACCTGCCGACCACCAAGCGGATCCCCGCCTTCAAGCTGATGCGGTCCGCGGCGGCGTACTGGCGCGGCAACGAGAAGAACAAGCAGCTCCAGCGCATCTACGGCACCGCCTGGGAGTCCAAGGAGGCGCTCGAGGCGCACCTGCACCGGATCGAGGAGGCCGAGCGGCGCGACCACCGCAAGCTCGGCCGCGACCTCGACCTGTTCAGCTTCCCCGACGAGATCGGCTCGGGCCTGGCGGTGTTCCACCCCAAGGGCGGCGTGATCAAGCGGGTCATGGAGGACTACGTCCGCCAGCGCCACATCGAGGAGGGCTTCGAGTACGTCGGCACCCCGCACCTGACCAAGGACCAGCTCTTCTACACCTCGGGCCACCTGCCGTACTACGCGGACACCATGTTCCCGCCCATGGAGTTCGAGGGCTCGAACTACATGGTCAAGCCGATGAACTGCCCGATGCACAACTTGATCTACCGCTCGCGCGGCCGGTCCTACCGCGAGCTGCCGCTGCGGCTCTTCGAGTTCGGCTCGGTGTACCGCTACGAGAAGTCCGGCGTGGTGCACGGGCTGACCCGCGTGCGCGGCCTGACCCAGGACGACTCGCACTCCTACGTCACCGCCGAGCAGGCGCCGGGCGAGATCAAGCACCTGCTCGACTTCGTGCTCGGACTGCTGCGCGACTTCGGGATCGACGACTTCTACCTAGAGCTCTCCACCCGCGACGACTCCAAGCCCGACAAGTTCGTGGGCTCCGAGGAGGACTGGGCGGTCGCCACGAAGGTGCTGGAGGACGTCGCGGTCGCCTCGGGCCTCGAGCTCGTGCCCGACCCGGGTGGGGCGGCGTTCTACGGCCCGAAGATCTCCGTGCAGGCCCGCGACGCGATCGGCCGCACCTGGCAGATGTCCACCATCCAGTACGACTTCAACCAGCCGGCGCGCTTCGAGCTGGAGTACAACGGCGCCGACGGCGGCAAGCACCAGCCGGTGATGATCCACTCGGCGAAGTTCGGCTCCCTCGAGCGGTTCTTCGGTGTCCTGGTCGAGCACTACGCCGGTGCGTTCCCGCCGTGGCTGGCCCCGGTGCAGGTCGAGGCGATCCCGATCGCCGAGCGGCACCACGACTACCTCCACGACATCGCCCGCCGCATGAAGGTGCAGGGGCTGCGGGTCGAGGTCGACGACTCCGACGACCGGATGCAGAAGAAGATCCGCAACGCGCAGCTGCAGAAGGTGCCGTTCATGATGATCGCCGGTGACGACGACGTCGAAGCGGGTGCGGTCTCCTTCCGCTACCGCGACGGCCGCCAGGACAACGGCGTGCCGGTCGAGGAGGCGATCGCCCGCGTCGCCGCGGCGGTCGCGTCGCGCGAGCAGGTCTGAGGCCGGCGGGTCCCGTGGCTCGCTCCGCTCGCTCCTCGACCGACGGGCGGGCGAGCCTGCTCGTGGTGCTCGCCCTGGCGCTCTCCGCGTGCGGTGGCGGGGGTGAGGACGCGACCCTCCCGGAGGTGGTCGCGACCGAGCGGCCGTCGGGCGCGCCCGCGCCGTTCCCCGCGATCGGCGAGGACGCCGACGAGGGCCGGGTGGGCGCCGACGGGCTGGCGCTGGCCGACGTCGAGGCGATGCGCGACCTCGCCGCGCTGGCCGAGGGGCTGGCGGGGGAGCAGCCCGCCGTGCCCGCACGCGACGGCAGCCCAGTGCTCGGCGGGGACGTGTCGTGGCCGCAGTGCCCGCCCGGCCTCGGCATCCCGCAGCGGCGCACGCTGGGCCTGCCCATGCCCCTTCCTTCCGCGGAGTACGTCGTCGTCGGGCTCACCAACGGGCCGGGGTTCTACCCCAACCCCTGCCTGGCCGACCAGGTCGCGTGGGTGCGCGAGCGGGGCCTGCTGATCTCGGCGTACGCCGTCCTGAGCTACCCCGACCGGGCTGCCCTGGACCGCTTCGGCGACGACGGGCCCTTCGACGGGGCCACCGCGCTGGGGGCGCTGCGCAACATCGGCTACCAGCAGGCGCTCTACAACGTCCGCTCGATGCGCGCGGCCGGCCTGGAGACCCCGTTCGTGTGGCTGGACGTCGAGCCGGTGGCGCTCTTCGAGTGGTCCGCGGACCCGGTGGCGAACGCGGCGGTGGTCGAGGGGAGCAGGCGCGGCTACGAGGACGCCGGTTACCGCGTGGGGGTCTACTCCACGCCGTACCTCTGGGAGCAGATCGTGGGCGACCTCGCGCTCGGGGTCCCGGAGTGGCGGGCGGCGGGGGAGAGCGGTCGCGAGGAGGCGCTGGCCCGGTGCGGGCCCGAGTGGTCGATCCAGGGCGGCGAGCCGGTGATGGGCCAGTGGCTGGAGGACGACCGCGACCTGAACCTGACCTGCCCGGGGGTCTCGCGGGACCTGGGGCGGTTCTTCGCGGCGACGGTGGTTACCGACGAGTAACGATAAATGCGACACGATGTCGCGCGTACCTATGTACACGGACGCCGTGTCGCAGTAACGTGGTCGTCACGCACTACCCCCCGACCCGACGACGACGACGTCCCGAGCCACGGAGTGACGACGATGACCGCGACGCAGATCCCGACCCAGCTGCCAACTGCCACGCCGACCTACGAGCAGCGCCTGCAGACCCTGTCCGAGGCCTCGGTGCACCAGCACTTCGACGCCTTCAAGGACATCGCCTGGGACGACCCGGCCTACGCCATCGACCCGACGGACCCGCGCTGGATCCTGCCCAAGGCCGACGTGCTCGGCCGCACCGAGTGGTACCAGTCGCTGCCGCAGGCCGAGCAGGTCCGGATCGGGCTCTACCGCCAGGCCAACGTCACCAAGGTCGGGCTGCAGTTCGAGCAGATCCTCATCGCCGGGCTGATGAACTACGCCTTCTCGCTGCCCAACGGCTCCGGGGAGTTCCGCTACTCCACGCACGAGGCGACCGAGGAGTGCCACCACACCCAGATGTTCCAGGAGTTCGTGAACCGCTCGGGCCAGCCCGTGCAGGGCGGCTCGCTGCTCTTCCGCGCCGTCGCGCCGTTCCTGCCCCTGGCAGCCAAGTGGGTGCCGTTCGGCTTCTTCTACGGCGTGCTCGCGGGCGAGGAGCCGATCGACCACGTGCAGAAGTCGATCCTGCGCGCCGGCAACGACATGCACCCGCTCCTGCAGCGCATCATGCAGATCCACGTCGCCGAGGAGGCGCGCCACATCGGCTTCGCCCACCAATACCTCGAGCACAAGGCGCCGCGGCTCAAGCGCAGCGAGCGGATCGTCCTCAGCCTGCTCGTTCCGGTCATCATGAAGTGGCTGTGCAACGAGATCCTCGTGCCCAGCAAGAAGGCGCAGAAGGACATGGGCATCCCGAAGAGCGTGACGAAGGAGGTCTACTGGGACTCCCCGGAGTCGCAGAAGTTCCTGCGCGACCTCTTCGGTGACGTCCGGATGCTCGCCGAGACCACCGGGATGATGAACCCCGCTTCCAAGCGGGTCTGGCGCGCCATGGGCATCGACGGCCGCCCCTCGCGGTTCCGCAGCGAGCCCGCCTCCGCGGCCGCCTGACCGGGCGCCGCCCGAGAGCCCCGGGGGAGCGCCGTGCCGTACGTCGTCACCCAACCCTGCTGCTCCGACGCCTCGTGCGTCGTGGCCTGCCCGGTCAACTGCATCCACCCCGCGCCCGGCGAGCCGGACTTCGCCACCGCGGAGATGCTCTACATCGACCCAGCCGGGTGCGTGGACTGTGGCGCCTGCGCCACGGCCTGCCCGGTCGACGCGATCAAGCCGCACACGCTGCTGACCGCCGCCGAGCAGCCCTTCCTCGGGCTGAACGCGGAGTACTACCAGGTCTTCCCGCACGCCGACCGCACCCCGGTCGCGGTCGTCCCGCCGCAGCGTCGCCTGCGCTCGGACCGCCCCGTCCGGGTGGCGGTCGTGGGCGCCGGGCCCGCCGGTCTGTACGCCGCCGACGAGCTGCTCAAGCACCCCGAGGTCTCCGTGGACGTGCTCGACCGGCTGCCCACGCCGCACGGGCTGGTCCGAGCGGGGGTCGCGCCCGACCACCAGCACACGAAGCAGACCCAGCGCCTCTTCGCCCAGGTCGAGGAGCTGCCCGGCTTCCGCTACCTGCTCGGCGTCGAGGTGGGCCGCGACGTGACCCGCGCCGAGCTCGACGAGCGCTACGACGCGGTCGTGTGGACCGTCGGCGCCTCCGCCGACAAGCCGCTCGGCGTCCCGGGCGAGGACCTGCCCGGCTCGCTCTCGGCCACCGAGGTCGTGGGCTGGTACAACGGCCACCCCGACCACCAGGACCTGGCCGTCGACCTGTCCTCGCCCAGCGGCCGGGTCGTGGTCGTCGGCAACGGCAACGTCGCCCTCGACGTGGCCCGCGTGATGACCCTGGATCCCGAGCTGCTGCGCGGCACCGACGTCGCAGGGCTGCCCTGGACCGTGCTGGCCCAGAGCGCCGTGCGCGAGGTGGTCGTGCTCGGCCGCCGCGGACCCGCCCAGGCGGCCTTCACCCTCCCCGAGCTCGTGGGCCTGGTCGGCCTGGTCGAGCAGGGCCTGCTCGACGTCGTCGTCGACCTCGGCGGCGACCCGCTGCCCGCGGACACGCCGGTCGGTCGGATGCTCGCCCTGCTGCCGTCGTACGACGCCGGCGTGCCGGTCGACCCCGTGCGCCGTCGGATCGTGCTGCGCTTCCTCGCCCAGCCCGTCGCCGTCCTGGGCGAGACCAAGGTCGAGGCCGTCGAGGTCGAGCGCACCCGGCTGGTCGCCGGTGCCGACGGCGCGGTGCGCGCCGAGGGGACCGGGGAGACCGAGCTGCTCGAGTGCGGCCTGGTGCTGCGCGCCGTCGGCTACCACGGTCGCGAGGTCACCGACCTGCCCTACGACCCGGCCACCGGCACCGTCCCCAGCGACCACGGCCGGGTCGAGCCCGGCACCTACGTCGCCGGCTGGGTCAAGCGCGGCCCGTCGGGCTTCATCGGCACCAACAAGTCGTGCGCGCAGGAGACGGTGGGCCGGCTGCTCGACGACCTCGACGCCGGCACCACGAGCCCGCCCACGCACGACGCCGACGACCTTCCGGCGCTGCTCGCCAGCCGCGGCGTCACGGTCCTCGACCTCGCCGATTGGCGCGCCATCGACGCCGAGGAGCGCCGTCGCGGTGCGGCCAGCGGACGGGTCCGGGCCAAGATCGTGGACCGCGAGGAGATGCTGCGTGTCGCCGTGGCCGCACGGCGCGGCCCGGCGAAGCCCGACCGGGGCCGCTCCCGGTACTCTTCGGGACCGAAGGTGCGCAGCCCGCGCTGAGGCACCCGCCACGCGCCACTGTCCCGAGGGGAGCCCGATGCCGACCAGCCCGCCACGGCCGGACGGACGTCAGGCCCGCTGGGACCGGCACAACCAGGAGCGTCGCCAGCGCATCCTCGACGCCGCCATCGCCGTCGTCGAGAGCGGCGAGCCGGGCGCCGAGGTGCACGTCCAGCAGATCGCCGAGAAGGCCGGGCTGAGCCGCACGGTGGTCTACCGGCACTTCGCCGACCGCTCCGACCTCGACCGGGCCGTGCAGACCGCGATCGTCGACGACCTCTCCGGCGAGCTGCTGCCGGCGGTCACCCTCGAGGGCACGATCCCGCAGATCATCGAGCGGATCGTCTCCACCTACGTCTCCTGGGCCGTGGCCCACCCCGCGCTGCACCGGCTCGCCGAGCAGGACTCCTCCGTCGACGGCACCGGACCGCTCCAGCAGGGCATCGAGAAGATCGCCCACCAGGTCGTCGAGCTGATCTCGACCGCGGTCGAGCTGCTGGGCGTCGAGATGTCGCAGGACGAGGCCGACGCGGTCGACCCCCTGGTCTTCGGGCTCGTCGGAGCGGTCTTCAGCGCCGTACGCCGCTGGATGGCGCGCCCCGAGCGGGCCCCCTCGGCGCCGGTGCTGGTCTCGCTCGTCACCGACTCGGTCTGGTACATCCTCGACGGCCACGCCCGCTCGCTCGGGCTGGAGCTGCACCGCGACCAGCCGGTCGACGAGCTGCTCGCCTCGGCAGTGCAGGACCAGACGTGAGCCTGCACCAGGACGGCGTGGGGGAGTCCGACCACCTCGACCGGCTCTGGACCCCGCACCGCATGGCCTACATCCGCGGCGAGAACAAGCCCGCCGACGCCACCTCGGGCCAGTGCCCCTTCTGCCGCGTCACGAGCCTCTCCGACGACGAGGGGCTGGTCGTGCGCCGAGGCCGGCTGGCCTTCGTGCTCCTCAACCTCTACCCCTACTCGCCGGGCCACCTCATGGTCTGCCCCTACCGGCACGTCGCCGACTACACCGAGACCACCGACGAGGAGGCCGCCGAGATCGCCGACCTCACGCGCGCGGCGATGCGCACGGTGCGGCACGTGTCGAGGGCGGGCGGGTTCAACCTCGGCATGAACCAGGGCGAGGTCGCCGGCGCCGGTATCGCCGCCCACCTGCACCAGCACGTCGTGCCACGCTGGCCCGGCGACCAGAACTTCATGCCCATCATCGGGCGCACCAAGACCCTGCCCGAGCTGCTCGGCGACACCCGGGCGCTGCTGGCCGACGCCTGGCGGTGACCTGGCACGTGGCCCGGCCGTGATCCTGCGTGAACCCACGCGTCACGTCGCGGTCACCGACCCTCGCTAGCCTGCCCCGGTGAGCGACCCCGACAGCGTGCTGGCTGCCTCGATCGTGGAGCGCGCGGCGGCCGTGGCCGCCGAGCAGCGCACCCGCGGCCTGCAGACCCACAGCAAGACCTCGCTGTCGGACGTCGTGACCAACGCCGACCACGCCGCCGAGGAGCTCGTCGAGGCCTTGCTGCTCGCGCAGCGGCCCGCGGACGGGCTGGTCGGGGAGGAGGGGGCCGCCCGTGCGTCCCGCTCGGGCCGGACCTGGGTGGTCGACCCGGTCGACGGCACCTACAACTTCGCCCAGGGCCTGGACTGGTGGTGCACCGCACTGGCCCTCTGCGAGCGCGGGGCCGACGGGGACGTCCCGGTGCTCGGGGCCGTGCGCCACGAGGCCACCGCCACGACGTACGTCGGCGGCCGCGACGTCCCGCCGACCCGCAACGGCGAGCCGCTGGCAGCGCTGGAGGACCGGCCGCTCGGCAGCTCGTGCGTGGCGACGTACCTCCACCCGCCGTACCTCGGCACCCTTGTGGGCAAGGCGTTCGCAGGGGTCGTGGGCCGGGCGGCCACGCTGCGGATGCTCGGCTCGGGCACCCTCGACGCGATGGCCGTGGCCGAGGGCCGGCTGCACCTGGTCTGCCAGCACAGCGTGCCGGCGTGGGACTGGCTGCCGGGCGCCGCGATCCTCACCGCCCTCGGCGGGGAGGTGCGCCACGTCGAGGCGGCCGGGCGCACGTGGTACCTCGCCGGGGTGCCCACCGCGGTGGCCGAGGCCGCCGAGGCGCTGCTTGGCCTCCAGGGGCCGTAGGGTCAGCGCCGTGTTGGACAGGTTCAAGGGGTTCTGGCAGGGCGTCGTGCTGATGCCGTTCGTGCGGCTCTTCATCCGGCTGGGCGTCAGCCCGGACGCCGTGACGCTCGTCGGCACCCTCGGCGTCGCGGCCGGCGCGCTGGTCTTCTTCCCCCAGGGGATGCTGCTGACCGGCGTGCTGGTCATCACCGCCTTCGTCTTCAGCGACCTCGTCGACGGGGCGATGGCGCGCCAGCTGGGCCGCTCCTCCAAGTTCGGCGCCTTCTGGGACTCCACGCTCGACCGGATCGGCGACGGCGCGGTCTTCGGCGGCCTGGTGCTCTACTTCGCGGCCGACGGCGACTCCCAGCTCTACCTCTCGCTGTCGCTCTACTGCCTGGTCATGGGCTCGGTGACGTCCTACGCCCGCGCCCGCGCGGAGTCGCTCGGCATGGACGCCAAAGGCGGGCTCGCCGAGCGCGCCGACCGGCTCGTGCTGATCCTCGTCGCCACCGGGCTCGGTGCGATCTTCGACGTGCCGGTGCTGATGTACGCCGCGCTGTGGATCCTCGCCTTCGCCAACACCTACACCGTCGTGTTCCGCATCCTGAAGGTGCGCAGGCAGGCACTCGCTCTCGACGCGTCGGAGCCCCCGTCCACGTGATCCTCCCGACGTGGGGTCGTGCCACCCCGCGCCGTACGATCTGAGGCATGGCCGACACGCACGAGACCCCCGCCGCGAGCACCCCTGAGCAGAGCGCCGGCACCGGCACGACCCGCGTCAAGCGCGGCATGGCCGAGATGCTCAAGGGCGGCGTGATCATGGACGTGGTCAACGCCGAGCAGGCGAAGATCGCCGAGGACGCCGGCGCGGTGGCGGTCATGGCGCTCGAGCGGGTCCCGGCCGACATCCGCGCCCAGGGCGGCGTGTCGCGCATGAGCGACCCCGACATGATCGACGGCATCATCGAGGCCGTCTCGATCCCCGTCATGGCCAAGGCGCGCATCGGCCACTTCATGGAGGCCCGGGTCATCCAGAGCCTGGGCGTGGACTACATCGACGAGTCCGAGGTGCTGACCCCGGCCGACTACGCCAACCACATCGACAAGTGGCAGTTCACCGTGCCCTTCGTCTGCGGCGCCACCAACCTCGGCGAGGCCCTGCGCCGGATCACCGAGGGCGCGGCGATGATCCGCTCCAAGGGCGAGGCCGGCACCGGCGACGTCTCCAACGCCGTCACCCACATGCGCACCATCCTCGGCGAGATCCGCCGCCTCGGCGCCCTGACCGAGGACGAGCTCTACGTCGCCGCCAAGGAGCTGCAGGCGCCCTACGAGCTGGTCCGCGAGGTCGCCACGACCGGCAAGCTGCCCGTCGTCCTGTTCACCGCGGGCGGCATCGCCACCCCGGCCGACGCCGCGATGATGATGCAGCTCGGCGCCGACGGCGTTTTCGTGGGCTCGGGCATCTTCAAGTCCGGCAACCCGGCACAGCGCGCCGAGGCCATCGTCAAGGCCACCACCTTCCACGACGACCCCGCGATGGTCGCCAAGGTCTCCCGCGGCCTCGGTGAGGCCATGGTCGGCATCAACGTGGAGGACATCCCGCAGCCGCACCGCCTCGCCGAGCGCGGCTGGTGAGCACCGGCCCCGAGCAGCGCGCCCGGCCCCGGAGTCAGCGCAGCTCGGGGCAGTCCAGGACCTCGCGGTCCTCGCTCGACAAGGCGTCGTAGTCGCCCACGAGGTCCACCGCGGTCCCTGCGGGCGTGACCTCCGTGAGGTAGGCGCGGAAGTCGTACTGCCGGTCGGTCCAGTAGACCTGCGGCTCGCCGCCGTCGAAGAGCGAGTAGGTCCCGCTCGCCGGGCCCATCAGCTCCTCCAGCTCCCCGCGGTCCATCCCGGTCCGCAGGTCGCACCAGCGCTCGACCCAGCGCCGGGTCGCCGGGCTGCCGAGGGTGCGCGGCTCCTCGGCGAGGACCCGCCAGGCCGCGCGCTGGTACTCCAGGTCCACCGTCACCGCGCTCGCGCCGAACCCGACCGCCAGCACCGCCTTCTCCTCGGTCAGCGTGGTCGTCTCGACCGAGACCGGCTCGGTCTCGCGCAGCGGGTCCTCCCACAGCAGCGCCTCGAACCCTGTGCACGGGTCACCGAGCCCGGCCCGGCCGACCAGGATCGCCTCCTGCCGGAGCGCGATGGTCAGCTCCGGGTGCTGGACCGTGCACGCGGTCTCCGCATCGCGGGCCGCGAGCGCGTCCAGCCAGGCGAGGTACGCCGCCTGCGCCTCGTCCGCCGGCACCGGTGCCGCGGGCACGACCGGGTCCTCTGTCGCCGTCGGCGCGGCACCCGGGGTCTCCGGAGCCACCGACAGCAGGGGCCGCGGGGCCGTGGCCAGGCCTGCGTCGTCGGCGCAGGCCGCGAGCGGCGACACCGCGAGCAGCAGTGCGGTCACCGGGACCACTCGTCGGGAGAGCACCTGCCCACCCTAGGCTCGTCCGGTGACCTCCTCGTCCCCGCTCGTCGGCGTGCTGGCCCTCCAGGGCGACGTCCGTGAGCACGTCGCCGCGCTCGAGCGCCTCGGCGTGGCCACGACCCGCGTGCGTCGCCCCGAGGAGCTCGCCGCCGTCGACGCGCTCGTGCTCCCCGGAGGAGAGTCCACGACCATCGCGCGGCTGGCCCGGACCTTCGAGCTGCTCGAGCCGCTGCGTGAGCGGATCCACGCCGGGCTGCCGGTCCTGGGCACCTGTGCCGGGATGATCCTGCTCGCCGACCGGGTCCTCGACGGGGCGCCCGGCCAGGAGACGTTCGGGGGGATCGACATGACCGTGCGGCGCAACGCCTTCGGCCGCCAGGTCGACTCCTTCGAGGGGCCGGTGCGGGTGGAGGGGCTGGCCGAGCCCGTCCACGGCGTCTTCATCCGGGCGCCCTGGGTCGAGGAGGTCGGCGCGCAGGTGCAGGTCCTGGCCCGCGTCGACCGCGACAGCACGGGTGGAGCGGCCGCCGGTAGGATCGTCGCGGTCCGCCAGGGGAACCTGGTCGCGACGTCGTTCCACCCCGAGGTGGGGGAGGACTCCCGGGTGCACGGCCTGTTCGTGGACCTGGTCCGAGGCTCCTGAGGGCCTCCCGAGAGCGGAGAAGGAAGAGGCATGTCCGGGCACTCCAAGTGGGCGACCACGAAGCACAAGAAGGCCGCGATCGACGCCAAGCGCGGCAAGCTGTTCGCGAAGCTGATCAAGAACATCGAGATCGCCGCGAAGATGGGCGGCCCCGACCCGGCCGGCAACCCGACGCTCTACGACGCCATCCAGAAGGCCAAGAAGCAGTCGGTCCCCAACAAGAACATCGACTCCGCGGTCAAGCGCGGCGGCGGCCTCGAGGGCGGCGGCGTCGACTACGAGACGATCATGTACGAGGTCTACGGCCCCCAGGGCGTCGCCCTGCTGGTGGAGTGCCTCACCGACAACCGCAACCGCGCCGCGATGGAGGTCCGCACCGCGGTGACCCGCAACGGCGGCACGATGGCCGACCCGGGCTCGGTCTCGCGACTCTTCGAGCGCAAGGGCGTCGTCGTGGTGCCGAAGTCCCAGGAGGCCAAGGAGGTCTCCGAGGACGACGTGCTCGAGGCGACGCTGGACGCCGGAGCCGAGGAGGTCAAGGACCACGGCGACAGCTTCGAGGTCCAGTCCGGTCCCTCCGACGTGGTCGCGGTCCGCACGTCCCTGCAGGACGCCGGCATCGACTACGACTCCGCCGAGGTCCAGTTCGTCGCACAGCTCGACATCCCCGTGGGCGAGCCCGACGTGGCAGCGAAGGTCTTCAAGCTGGTCGACGCCGTCGACGACCTCGACGACGTGCAGAACGTCTTCACCAACGCCGACATCCCCGACGAGGTCATGGAGGCGGCAGACGTCTAACCGGCGTGTCGGCGACGGCCACGGCGGGTGGCGACGGTTAGCGTTGCGAACACACGTTCGACCGCTGACGAGGGAGGTGCCCCGGTGCGCGTGCTGGGGATCGACCCGGGCCTGACCCGCTGCGGGATGGGTGTCGTGTCCGGCTCCGTGGGTCGCCCGTTGGACCTGGTCGACGTCAACGTCATCCGCACCAGCTCCGACCTGCCGGTCGCGCAGCGCCTCGTGAGCATCGAGAAGGGCATCGACGCCTGGATCGAGGAGCACCGGCCCGACGCCGTCGCGGTGGAGCGGGTCTTCGCCCGCTCCGACGTCAGCACGGTCATGGGCACCGCCCAGGCCAGCGGCATCGCCCTGGTGTGCGCGGCGCGACGAGGCCTCCCGGTCGCCCTGCACACCCCCAGCGAGGTCAAGGCCGCGGTCTCCGGCAGCGGTCGCGCCACCAAGGACCAGGTCGGTCTCATGGTCACCCGGATCCTGCGCCTGGACAGCCCGCCGAAGCCGGCCGACGCGGCCGACGCGCTGGCGCTGGCCATCACCCACATCTGGCGCGGCGGCGCCCAGGCCCGCCTGGAGCAGGCACGCCTCGAGCAGCTGGCCCGCGTGCGCAGCGCCACCGCCAGCACCACGAGCAGAGGAGCAGCCCGCCGATGATCGCCTACGTCCGCGGCCCGGTCGCCGCCGTCACCCTGTCCACCGCCGTCGTCGAGGTCGGCGGCGTCGGGCTGGAGCTGCTGTGCACCCCGGGCACGCTGGCGACGCTGTCGCCCAAGGTAGGCACCGGCCAGACCGCGATGCTCCCCGCCGCACTGGTCGTCCGCGAGGACTCCCTGACCCTCTTCGGGTTCCTCGACGAGGACGAGCGCACCTGCTTCGAGCTGCTGCAGACCGCCAGCGGCGTGGGGCCCAAGCTGGCCCAGGCGATGCTGGCCGTGCTCGGCCCCGACGACCTGCGCCGTGCGGTCGGCTCCGAGGACGTCAAGACCCTCACCCGGGTTCCGGGCATCGGCCAGAAGGGCGCCCAACGCATCATCCTGGAGCTCAAGGACCGGATCGGCGCACCGGTCGGCCAGCGCCAGGTCGCTGCAGCCGCCCCCACCGAGGCGTGGCGCGACCAGGTGCGCCAGGGCCTGCAGGGCCTGGGCTGGTCGGCCAAGGACGCCGACCGTGCCGTCGACGAGGTCGCGCCCACCGCGGGCGAGACACCCGACGTCGCCTCGCTGCTCCGCGCCGCCCTGCGCGCCCTGTCGAGAGCGTGAGGCGCGTGCCCGGGGACATGCACGACGACGACCTGGACCAGCTCGACCCGCTCGACCCGCTCGTGCGCGGCGAGCGCGACCACCTGCGCTCCCTCGTGGCAGCCGACGCCGACGGCGACGAGCGCGCCGTGGAGGCCGCGCTGCGCCCGCGCAGCCTCGAGGAGGTGGTGGGCCAGCACCGCGTGCGCGACCAGCTGGGGCTGGTGCTCGAGGCGGCCCGGCTGCGCGGCCGCGCTCCCGACCACGTCCTGCTCTCCGGTCCGCCTGGCCTCGGCAAGACCACCTTGGCGATGATCATCGCCCACGAGATGGGCGCCCCGCTGCGGCTCACCAGCGGCCCCGCGATCACCCACGCCGGGGACCTCGCGGCCATCTTGTCGGGGATGAACGAGGGCGACGTGCTCTTCATCGACGAGATCCACCGCATGTCCCGGCCCGCCGAGGAGATGCTCTACATGGCGATGGAGGACTTCCGGGTCGACGTCGTCATCGGCAAGGGGCCCGGCGCGACCGCGATCCCGCTCGACATCCCGCCCTTCACCCTCGTCGGCGCCACCACCCGGGCGGGGCTGCTCCCGGGTCCGCTGCGCGACCGTTTCGGCTTCACCGCCCAGCTCGAGTTCTACGACCCCGCCGACCTCGACCTGATCGTGCACCGCTCGGCCAGGCTGCTGGACGTCGCGCTCACCGCCGACGGCGCCGCCGAGATCGCCTCTCGCTCGCGCGGCACGCCCCGGATCGCCAACCGGCTGCTGCGCCGCGTCCGGGACTACGCCCAGGTGCGCGCCGACGGCCTGGTCACCCACGACGTGGCCGAGCGGGCCCTCGACCTCTACGAGGTCGACCCGCTGGGGCTCGACCGCCTCGACCGGGGGGTCCTCGACGCCCTGTGCCGTCGTTTCGGTGGGGGACCGGTGGGCATCTCCACCCTGGCCGTGGCGGTCGGTGAGGAGCGCGAGACCGTCGAGGAGGTCGCCGAGCCGTTCCTGGTCCGCCTGGGCTTCCTCGCCCGCACCCCGCGGGGACGGGTCGCGACGCCTGCCGCGTGGACGCACCTCGGTCTCGCGGTGCCGCCGACCG
Source organism: Actinomycetota bacterium (assembly GCA_009701885.1). Lineage (GTDB taxonomy): Bacteria > Actinomycetota > Actinomycetes > Propionibacteriales > Nocardioidaceae > Nocardioides. Next base: position 39,229 of record WLJH01000014.1, on the reverse strand, counting down.
CCACGCAGGGTGGCGACCCCGCGTTGTTCGACGCGGAGTAGCCCGCGGTTACACTTCCCGACGGCCGCCCCCCGGGGGGCGGCCGTCGTCCACCCACACCCTCGCCTGAGAGGTACGTCGTCGTGCAGGACCTCGCGGCACTCCTGCCGTTCCTGGCCATCGCCCTCATCTTCTGGCTCCTCCTGATCCGGCCGCAGCAGCGGCGGGCCAAGCAGCTCCAGTCGATGCAGCAGGCACTGGACGTGGGCGACGAGGTGATGCTGACCTCGGGTGTCCTGGGCACGCTCACCTCGGTGGACGACGAGACGATCGGGCTCGAGATCGCCCCCGGCGTGACCATCAGGGTGGCGCGCGGTGCGGTCGGTCGCCGGATCGACGAGCCCCGGACCGACGAGCTCGGGACCGACGAGCCAGGGGAGCGGCCGACGCCGACCCCGGAGGAGAACTGACGTACATGGCACGCAACATGGTCCGGCCGGGCCGCACCCTCGTGGTGTTCTTCCTGGCCCTGGCGGTCGCCTTCGGCCTGGTGGCGCTCGCTGGGTCCTGGAAGCCGCAGCTGGGGCTCGACCTCCAGGGCGGCACCCGCATCACGCTGGTCGCCGCCAACGAGGACGTCGAGTCCGACAGCCTCGAGGAGGCACGTCAGATCATCGACGACCGCGTCAACGGCTCCGGTGTGGCCGAGGCCGACGTCGTCACCGAGGGTGGCGACATCATCGTCGTCGAGATCCCTGGTGAGAACAGCCGCGACCTCGTCGAGACCGTGCAGCGCACGGCCCAGCTGCGTTTCCGCCTGGTCGCCTGCTCCACGGTCGACGGGCGCTGCACCACCACCACCGGCCTGCCCGAGGGGCTGCCGGAGGGTCTGGACGTGGAGTCCCTCACCCCGGGCGCCGGGGGCGAGCAGGGTGGCCAGCAGGACGGCCAGCAGGACGGCACCCAGGGCAACAACCGCGCGGCGCTCGGTGCGTGGGCGCGGATGTCCGGTGAGTCGACCAGCCCCAGCCCCAGCGCGTCCCCCCAGGACGGTGGCCAGGGAGGCAACCAGGGCGGGAGCGAAGGCGGCCAGCAGGGCAACCAGGGCAACCAGCAGGGCGACCCCTACGAGGCCTGCGTCGCGGCTGCGGCCGAGGACGAGCTGACCGAGCGTCCGCTGGAGTGGATCGACAACCCGACCACCGCCTGCGTGGACGCCTTCAACGCCTTCAACGCCGCCGGCGGCTGCCAGGACCCGGGGGCGGTCTCCGTCATGGAGGACAGCCCGGCCGCGCCGCTCATCACCTGTGACGAGGACGGCATCGCCTACCTCCTGTCGGCCTCGATGATCGAGGGCACCGACCTCGACGACGCGGGCGCCGCCATCCCGCAGAACCAGGTCAACTACGTCGTCACCCTGTCCTTCAACGGCGCCGGCACCGACACGTTCGGCGAGATCTCGACGGCCCTGGTCGGCACCGAGAAGCAGTTCGCGATCGTGCTCGACGGCCAGGTGCTCTCCGCGCCCACGATGGAGGGCCGGATCCTCGATGGCAACGCCCAGATCAGCGGCGACTTCACCGAGACCAGCGCCAACAGCCTGGCGACCAGCCTGCGCTACGGCTCGCTGCCCATCGAGTTCGAGGACGACGTCTCGGTCGAGACCATCGGCCCCTCGCTCGCCGGCGACCAGCTCTCCGCGGGTCTGTGGGCCGGCGGGCTGGGCCTGGCGCTGGTGATGATCTACTGCCTGCTCTACTACCGCGGTCTCGGCCTCGTGGTGCTCGGTTCCCTGGGCGTGGCCGCCGCAGCGACGTACGCCGCGGTGCTGCTGCTCAGCGAGACCGCCGGCTTCACGCTGACGCTGCCGGGCATCGCCGGCTTCATCATCGCCGTCGGTGTCACCGCCGACTCCTTCATCCTCTTCTTCGAGCGCATCCGTGACGAGATGCGCGACGGGAAGTCGATGCGGGTCGCGGTGGAGAGCGGTTGGCGCCGTGCCCGGGTCACCCGGCTGGCGGCCAACACCGTCTCCCTGCTCTCCGCGCTGGTGCTCTACATCTTCGCGACCGGCGCGGTGAAGGGCTTCGGCTTCGCCCTCGGCCTCTCGACGATCATCGACCTGCTGGTGCTCTTCTTCTTCACGCGGCCGGCCGTCTCGTACCTCGCGCGCTACCGCTTCTTCAACGGGGGCGGGCGCCTGTCCGGCCTGAGTCCCGAGACCCTCGGCATGGACCGCGTGCCGGCTGGAGGTAAGGCCTGATGGGCAAGTTCTCCCGGCTCGGCAACGAGCTCTACAACGGGCGGAAGTCGATCGACTTCGTCAACCGTCGTCCGCTCTGGTACGCCATCTCGCTGGTCCTGGTCGGCGCGGCACTCGCCGTCGTCCTCATCAAGGGCCTCAACTTCGGCATCGAGTTCACCGGCGGCACGCAGTACCGCGTCCCGCTGGCCGCCTCCGACGTCACCCAGGACAACGCCGACGAGCTGCGCGCCGCGATCGCCGACGCCGGCATCGAGGGTGCCGACACCCCGGTGGTCACCACCTCCGGCCAGTCGATCCTCATCCAGGTCGAGGACCTGACCCCCGAGGCCAGCGACTCCGTCGTCGAGGTCATCACCAGCACCGTCCCGGTGAGCGACCAGATCTCCCAGGACGAGATCGGCGCCAGCTGGGGCACCCAGGTCGCCCAGCGGGCCGCGCTCGGCGTGGGCGTGTTCCTCGTCCTGGTGATGATCTTCATCGCCCTCTACTTCCGTGAGTGGAAGATGTCGGTGGCCGCGCTCGCCGCACTGGCCCACGACATCGCCATCACCGTCGGGGTCTACGCCCTCTCCGGCTTTCCCGTGACGCCCTCGGCGGTCACCGGTCTGCTGGCGATCCTCGGCTTCTCGCTCTACGACACCGTCGTCGTCTTCGACAAGGTCCGCGAGAACACCCGTGAGTTCCGCCGTCCCGGCCAGACCTACTCCGACGCGGCGAACCTCGCGGTCAACCAGACGCTGGTGCGCTCGATCAACACCGGCATCGTTGCCCTCATCCCGATCGGCGCGATCCTCTACGTCAGCGCCGTCCAGCTCGGTGCCTCCTCGCTGCAGGACCTTGCGCTCTCGCAGTTCGTGGGCATGGCGGCGGGCGTCTACTCCTCCGTCGTGCTGGCGCCGCGCATCCTGGTGCACCTGAAGTCGGGGGAGAAGGACATCGCCGAGCACGAGAACCGCGCGGCAGCCCGGCTGCGCCGGGCCGACCGCTACGCGACGGTGCCGAGCTTCGCCGAGGACATGCCCATCGCCAACGACCCCGGCGTCGCCCCGCCCTCGGAGGACGGCACCCCGGCGGCGCCCGTCCGCCAGGCCCCGCCGCCCGTGACCACCCACGAGCCGATGGGGCGTGGACGCAACGTGCCCAAGGCCCGTGGCGAGGTGGGGCAGAGCCCCGCCGCCGGGCGCCAGCAGCCCAGCCGCAAGCCCCGCTCGCAGCGCGGCAAGAAGTAGGAGTCACCCGGTGACCGACGCCCTCGCCCGGGCGCGCGACGCCCTCGCGCGCCTGGTCGTGGACGTGCCCGACCACCCTGAGCCGGGCGTGGTCTTCAAGGACATCACGCCGCTGCTGGCCGACCCCGCCGGTCTGGCGGCCGTCGTGGCCGGGCTGGCCTCGGCGGGCGTCCACCCCGACGGCGCACCGCGGGTCGACGTCGTGGTCGGCATGGAGGCCCGGGGATTCATCCTCGCCGCCCCCGTCGCCCTGGCCCTGGGTGCCGGGTTCGTCCCCGTGCGCAAGGCCGGCAAGCTGCCGCGTGAGGTTCACGCGGTCTCCTACGACCTGGAGTACGGCTCCGCCACCCTGGAGCTGCACCGTGACGCGGTGGCGCCGGGGGACCGGGTGCTCCTGGTCGACGACGTGCTGGCCACCGGCGGCACCGCCCGGGCCACGGCCGACCTGGTCGAGGCGTGCGGAGCGAGCGTAGTCGGGGTCGCGGTCCTGATGGACCTCGCGTTCCTCCCGTGGCGCGAGGCGCTCGGCGACGTCGAGGTCACCAGCCTGCTCACCGTCGGCTGAGATCTCTCCTGGCCGGGCGACGACGGCTCGGACGCCCCTGCTCCTAGACTGCTCCCATGTCGGAGGAGCGCACGTCCACGTCGGGTCCCAGGGTCCCGCCCCGACGCCCCGACCGAGCTGCCTCGGCCGAGCGCAGCGGGGAGTCGACGACCTCCTCCGCTCGGAGCGTGCGGGCGCGGCTGGCCCGGATGGGCACGCGCACCCAGACCCACAACCCGGTGCTCGAGCCGCTCTTCCGCGCCGTCCGGGCCAACCACCCCAAGGCCGACCTGGCCCTCCTCGAGCGCGCCTACTCCATGGCCGAGGAGCTGCACGCCACGCAGATGCGCAAGAGCGGGGACCCCTACATCACGCACCCGCTGGCGGTCACGACGATCCTGGCGGGCATCGGCATGACCGAGCCGGTCCTGGTCGCGGCGCTGCTGCACGACACGGTCGAGGACACGCCGTACACCCTCGAGCAGCTCACCGAGGACTTCGGTGACGAGGTCGCGAGGCTGGTCGACGGGGTGACCAAGCTCGACAAGGTGGTCTACGGCGACTCCGCGCAGGCCGAGACGATCCGCAAGATGATCGTCGCGATGTCTCGCGACATCCGGGTGCTCGTGATCAAGCTGGCCGACCGGCTGCACAACATGCGCACGTTGCGGTTCGTGCCGCAGAAGAGCCAGGAGCGCACGGCCCGCGAGACCCTCGACATCTACGCCCCGCTGGCGCACCGGCTGGGCATGAACACCATCAAGTGGGAGCTGGAGGACCTCGCGTTCGCCACCCTGCACCCCAAGATCTACGACGAGATCGTGCGGATGGTCGCCGAGCGCGCTCCGTCGCGCGACCAGTTCATGGCCGAGGTGATCAGCCAGGTCGAGAACGACCTGCGCGAGGCCCGGATCAAGGCGAAGGTCACCGGTCGACCGAAGCACTACTACTCGATCTACCAGAAGATGATCCTGGGCGGTCGGGAGTTCTCCGACATCTACGACCTGGTCGGCATCCGGGTCCTCGTCGACGACGACCGCGACTGCTACGCCGTGCTCGGCGTCTTGCACTCGCGGTGGAACCCGGTGCTCGGCCGGTTCAAGGACTACGTCGCGATGCCGAAGTTCAACATGTACCAGTCGCTGCACACCACGGTGATCGGCCCCCAGGGCAAGGCCGTGGAGATGCAGATCCGCACCTTCGCGATGCACCGTCGTGCGGAGTACGGCGTCGCGGCGCACTGGAAGTACAAGGAGGACGGCCGCAACGGCGTCGACACCGAGAAGCGCGCCGAGGACACCCAGGACATGACCTGGGTCCGGCAGCTGTTGGACTGGCAGAACGAGGTCGAGGACCCGGGGGAGTTCCTGGAGTCCCTGCGCTTCGAGATCAACCGGGCCGAGACCTACGTCTTCACCCCGCGCGGCGACGTCATCGCCCTGCCCTCCGGCTCCACCCCGGTCGACTTCGCGTACGCCGTGCACACCGAGGTCGGCCACCGCACGATCGGTGCCCGGGTCAACGGGCGCCTGGTGCCGCTGGAGTCGACCCTCGACAACGGCGACGTGGTGGAGGTCTTCACCTCCAAGTCCCCGACGGCCGCGCCCTCGCGCGACTGGCTCGGCTTCGTGAAGTCCAACCGCGCGCGCTCGAAGATCCGCCAGTGGTTCACCAAGGAACGACGCGAGGAGTCGATCGAGCAGGGCAAGGAGCAGATCGCCAAGCTCATGCGCAAGGAGGGGCTGCCGCTCAAGCGGCTGCTCACCCACGACTCGCTCACGCTGGTCGCCGAGCACTTCAAGCTCGGCGACGTCTCCGCGCTCTACGCCGCGGTGGGGGAGAGCAACCTCTCGGCGCAGGCGGTCGTCAAGCACGTCATCGACCTGCACGGCGGCACCGGGGGAGCCGAGGAGGACCTCGCCGAGGCCGTCACGATCACGGGGCGCCGCTCACGCCGCAGTCCCGCGCACGGCGACGCGGGCGTCGTGGTCAAGGGTGCGTCGGACCTGTGGGTGAAGCTGGCCAAGTGCTGCACCCCCGTGCCGCCCGACCCGATCCTGGGCTTCGTCACCAAGGGTGGCGGTGTCTCGGTGCACCGGCGCGACTGCACCAACGCCTCGGACCTGCAGGCGCGACCCGAGAAGCTGCTCGAGGTCGAGTGGGCGCCGACCGAGTCCTCCACGTTCCTGGTCAACATCCAGGTCGAGGCGCTGGACCGGGCCCGGCTGCTCTCCGACATCACGATGGCGCTCTCGGACGCCCACGTGAACATCCTGTCGGCGAACCTCTCGACCACGCGCGACCGCGTGGCGAAGACCCGCTTCACCTTCGAGATGGCCGAGACCAAGCACCTCGACAACGTCCTGCGTGCGGTGCGCAACGTCCCGGGCGTCTTCGACGCCTACCGGGTGACGGGATAGCTCAGGAGTACTCCGCGCTGGCCCGCTGGGCGGTCTCGAGGAAGGCACGGCGGGAGGCGAGGTTCTCCTCCAGCTCCGCGACCTTGCGCTCGTTGCCGGCGGCGCGTGCCTTCTCGAGATCGGCCTCGACCTTCTCGATCGCGGCCTGCAGCTGGGCGACCATCCCGTCGGCGCGTGCGGACTTCTCCGGGTCCGAGCGCCGCCACTGCTCCTGCTCCAGGTCGCGGATGGCGTTCTCGACCACCCGGATCCGACCGTCGAGCTCCTTGATGCGGCCGCGTGGGACCTTGCCGGCGGCGTCCCACCGCTCGGAGATGTCGCGGAAGGCCTTCTTGGCGGCGTCCAGGTCCGTGACCGGGAGCAGCGCCTCGGCCTCGACGAGGAGCGCCTCCTTGACCTCGGCGTTGGCCGCGAACTCCTCGTCGAGCTTGGCGTTCTCGGCGTCGCGCGCGCCGAAGAAGGCGTCCTGCGCGCCCCGGAAGCGCTTCCACAGGGCGTCATCGACGTCCTTGGGTGCCGGACCCGCGGCCTTCCACTGCTGCATCAGGTCGCGGTAGCGGCCGGCGGTCGGGCCCCAGTCGGTCGAGCCGGCGAGCTCCTCGGCCTCCTTGACCAGCCGCTCCTTGACCGCCCGTGCGCCCTCGCGCTTCTCGTTGAGCTCGGCGAAGTGCGCCTTGCGGCGGCGGGTGTAGGTGGTGCGGGCGGAGGAGAAGCGGCGCCACAGCGCGTCGTCGCCGGCGCGGTCGATCCGCGGGATCTTCTTCCACTGCTCCAGCAGGTCGCGCAGCCGGTTGGCGCCACCGCGCCAGTCCGAGCCCTCGGCGATCTTCTCGGCCTCGGCAACGACCTTCTCCTTGGCCTCACGGGCCTCGGCCTGCTTCTGGGCCTTCTCGGCGCGCTTGGCCTCGCGCTGGGTCTCGATGACGGGGGCCAGTGCCTCCAGCCGGGCCAGCAGACCGCCCAGGTCGCCGACCGCGTTGGCGCCGTCGACCTGCGCGGAGACCGTCTTGACGGACTCGGCGGCCTCCTCCGGGGACATCACGCCGGAGCGGATGCGCTTGTCGAGCAGCTCGACCTCGAAGGCGAGGGCGGCGAATCGCTCGGTGTAGAAGGCGAGGGCCTCCTCGGGCGTGCCCTCGGGGTACTGCCCCACGGACCGCTCGCCGTCGGCGGTCCTCACGAAGACCGTGCCGTCATCGGCGACTCGGCCCCACTCATGGCTCGTCACTGGGAGTTCCTCTTCGGTGTCGGGTGCGGCAGCGCCGTCATGCTACCGAGCCGTTCCCACCTGCCCGGGCCGGGACGACCGATCGATCTCGGTTCGGCCCGGCCCACCCTCGTCGCTAGGGTGGGCCGGTGCTGATCGCAGGCTTCCCCGCAGGTCCCTGGGGCACCAACTGCTACGTCGTGGCCACCGGACCGGGCCAGGAGTGCGTCGTGGTCGACCCCGGCAAGGACGCCGCCGCCGGAGTCGCCGAGGTGGTGCGCGAGCACCGGCTCAAGCCGGTCTCGGTGCTGGTGACCCACGGCCACGTGGACCACATGTGGTGCGTGGCCCCCGTCGCCGGCTCGTACGACGCCACCGCCTGGATCCACCCCGCGGACCGCCACCTGCTGAGCGACCCGATGGCCGGCATGTCGCGCGAGACCACCCAGATGCTCCTCGGCGGCTCCTACGAGTGGGCCGAGCCCGACGACGTGCGCGAGCTGGCCGACCTCCAGGAGCTCGAGCTGGCCGGCGTGCGCTTCACCGTCGACCACGCCCCCGGTCACACCGAGGGATCGGTCACCTTCCGCACCCCCTACCTCTCCGGCGGGCAGCCCTCGAGCGAGGTGTCGGAGGTGATGTTCTCCGGCGACCTGCTCTTCGCGGGCTCCATCGGGCGCACCGACCTGCCGGGCGGCGACCACCCGACGATGCTGCGGAGCCTGGTGACCAAGGTCCTGCCGCTGGCCGACGACGTCGTGGTGCTGCCAGGCCACGGCGAGCAGACCTCGATCGGCCGCGAGAGGGCCACGAACCCCTACCTCCTCGACCTCCTCGACGGCGATGCTGCCGGTGGGACCAGCCCCGTCACGCGGGGCCTGTGATGGCCAGGCCGACCCCGCTCAGCGGCTTCCCCGAGCTGCTGCCCGAGCAGCGCCTGGTCGAGCAGCAGGTCATCGACGTGCTGCGCACCACCTTCGAGCTGCACGGCTTCGCCGGCATCGAGACCCGTGCCGTGGAGCCGATCGACCAGCTGCTGCGCAAGGGCGACACCTCCAAGGAGGTCTACCTCCTGCGTCGCCTGCACGAGGAGTCGGCCGAGGGCCACTCCGGCATCGGGCTGCACTTCGACCTCACGGTGCCCTTCGCCCGCTACGTCCTGGAGAACGCCGGCAGGCTGGAGTTCCCGTTCCGGCGGTACCAGGTGCAGAAGGTGTGGCGCGGCGAGCGCCCGCAGGACGGCCGCTACCGCGAGTTCACCCAGGCCGACATCGACGTCGTCGGGCGCGACGAGCTGCCCTTCCACCACGACGTGGAGGTCACGCGCGTCATGGTCGACGCGCTGCGCCGGCTCAGCGATCCCGCGACCCTCGGGTTGCCGGGCTTCCGACTCCAGGTCAACAACCGCAAGCTGATCCAGGGCTTCTACGCCGGCCTCGGCGTCGCCGAGGGCCACCAGACCGACGAGGTCATGCGCCTGGTCGACAAGCTCGACAAGCTCCCCGCCGAGAAGGTGCACGAGCTGCTGCTGTCCGAGGCCGCCATCGAGGCGCCGACCGCCGACCGGGTGCTCGCCCTGGCCACGATCCGCGCCGAGGTCGCCGACGGCGAGCAGGGCTTCGTCCAGCGCGTGCGCGACCTCGGGGTGGAGCACCGGCTGCTCGACGAGGGCCTCGACGAGCTCGCCACCCTGGTCCGCTCGGTCGCCGACCTCACGTCCGAGCAGGTGCGCGTGGTCGCCGACCTCTCCATCGCCCGGGGGCTGGACTACTACACGGGCACCGTCTTCGAGACCCGGCTGGACGGCTACGAGTCGCTCGGCTCGATCTGCTCCGGTGGCCGCTACGACTCGCTCGCCACCGACGGTCGCACGACCTACCCCGGCGTCGGGATCTCCCTCGGCGTCAGCCGCGTCCTGGTGCCGCTGATCGCCCGCACCGGCCTGGCGGCGGACCGCAAGGTGCCCAGCGCCGTACTGGTCGCGCTCACGGACGAGGAGTCCCGCCCCGCCAGCGAGTCCGTGGCCGGCGCCCTGCGCGCCCGCGGGATCCCCTGCGAGGTGGCGCCGACCGCGGCCAAGTTCGGCAAGCAGATCCGGTACGCCGAGCGCCGCGGCATCCCGTACGTCTGGTTCCCGCAGGCCGAGGGCCCGGGCCAGGTCAAGGACATCCGCACCGGTGAGCAGGTGGAGGCCGATCCCGCCACCTGGTCACCCCCGACCCGGGACCTGCGACCGCAGGTCTCCCACGCATGACCCACCAACAGGAGAGATTTCCGTGATCCGCACCCATGACGCCGGGGCCCTCCGCCCCGAGCACGTCGGCCAGACCGTGACCCTCGCCGGGTGGGTGGCCAACCGGCGCGATCACGGCGGGGTGGCGTTCCTGGACCTGCGCGAGGCCTCCGGGGTCGTCCAGGTCGTCGTCCGCGACGAGGAGGTCGCCCACCAGCTGCGCTCGGAGTACTGCCTCAAGGTCGTCGGCGAGGTCGTGGCCCGCAAGGAGGGCAACGAGAACCCCAACCTCGCGACCGGTGCCGTCGAGGTCGTGGCCACCGAGGTGGAGGTGCTCAGCGCCTCTGCACCGCTGCCGTTCCCGATCAGCGACCACGTCGACGTGGGGGAGGAGGTGCGGCTCAAGCACCGCTACCTCGACCTGCGCCGTAGCGAGCCGGCCCGGCTCATCCGGCTGCGCAGCCGAATCAACAAGGCCGCGCGCGACGTGCTCGACCGCCACGCCTTCGTCGAGGTCGAGACCCCGACGCTGACCCGCTCCACCCCCGAGGGCGCCCGCGACTTCCTCGTGCCCGCGCGCCTGCACCCCGGCAGCTGGTACGCCCTGCCGCAGAGCCCGCAGCTGTTCAAGCAGCTGCTCATGGTCGGCGGCCTCGAGCGGTACTACCAGATCGCCCGCTGCTACCGCGACGAGGACTTCCGCGCCGACCGGCAGCCCGAGTTCACCCAGCTCGACATCGAGATGAGCTTCGTGGACCAGGACGACGTCATCGCGCTGATGGAGGAGGTGCTCGCGGAGATGTGGGCCCTGGAGGGCCACGAGATCCCGCGCCCGATCCCGCGGATCACCTACGCCGAGGCCATGCGCCGCTTCGGCTCCGACAAGCCCGACCTGCGCATGGGCCAGGAGCTCGTCGAGTGCACCGACTACTTCAAGGACACCCCGTTCCGGGTCTTCCAGGCCGAGTACGTCGGTGCCGTGGTCATGCCCGGTGGCGCCTCGCAGCCGCGCAAGCAGCTCGACGCCTGGCAGGAGTGGGCCAAGCAGCGCGGCGCCAAGGGCCTGGCCTACGTGCTGGTGCAGGAGGACGGCGAGCTCGGGGGACCGGTCGCCAAGAACCTCTCCGAGGAGGAGAAGGCCGGCCTGGCCGCCCACGTCGGGGCCGCGCCGGGCGACTGCGTCTTCTTCGCCGCCGGTCCGACCCGCTCCAGCCGCGCGCTGCTCGGTGCCGCGCGTCTGGAGATCGGTCGTCGCTGCGGTCTCATCGACGAGTCGGCGTACGCCTTCACCTGGGTGGTCGACGCTCCGCTGTTCGAGCCCGCGTCCGAGGCCGTCGCCAGCGGTGACGTCGCGGTCGGCGCAGGCGCCTGGACGGCGGTGCACCACGCGTTCACCAGCCCGAAGGAGGAGTTCCTCGACACCTTCGACACCGACCCCGGTCCGGCGCTGGCCTACGCCTACGACATCGTCTGCAACGGTAGCGAGCTCGGCGGCGGCTCGATCCGTATCCACCGCGAGGACGTGCAGAAGCGGGTCTTCGAGGTCATGGGCATCGGCCCCGAGGAGGCGCAGGAGAAGTTCGGCTTCCTGCTCGACGCCTTCAAGCACGGCGCGCCGCCGCACGGCGGCATCGCCGTGGGCATGGACCGCATCTGCGCGATCCTCGGACGGGCCGAGTCGATCCGCGACGTCATCGCCTTCCCGAAGTCCGGCGGCGGGTACGACCCGCTGACGGCCGCGCCGGCGCCGATCAGCCTCGAGCAGCGCAAGGAAGCCGGTGTGGACGCCCGTCCGACGGAGGACCTCGCGCCAGAGGCCTGATGCACGCGCTGATCGACGGCGGCGTCCCGACCGGTGGAAACCGGTTGCGGCGCCGCCGTCCCCGTGTCCGGATCGTTACCGCTGAGTGATCGTCCTGCCGTGGGGGAGCACATAGAGTCCACGACGGCGCACAGCGCACGGCCGGGAGACCCTCGGCTGCTCGGAACGATGGGGAGAGCATGTCGGCAGAGACCGCCGGCCCCGAGACCCTGGGGCACCTGAGCGAGGAGCCGAAGGGCGAGGACCCTGGCAGCAGCAAGGCCAGGACCATCACGGGCAAGTCCCCGATGCGGATCGCTCTGGGGCGTCTGCTCCGCGACAAGATCGCGCTGGTCTGCCTGGCAGTGGTGCTCTTCTTCGTCTTCATCGCGATCTTCGCGGGCCCGCTGCAGAAGCTCTTCGGGGTCACCACGGAGACGGCGTTCCCGACGCAGTTCCTCAACCTCGACGGCACCCCTCGCGCCGAGTTCGGCCCGCCGTACGGCGGCTTCACGTGGGACCACCCCTTCGGCGTCGCGCCGCGCACGGCCACCGACAACCTCGCCTTCTGGCTCCAGGGCGCGCAGAACTCCCTGCAGATCGCCACCACCGCGACCATCGTCGCCATGCTCGTGGGCGTGACCCTGGGCCTGCTCGGCGGCTTCCTCGGCGGCATCGTGGACCGCATCATCGGCTTCGTCACCGACTTCTTCCTCACGCTGCCGTTCATCTTGGCGGCGCTGACGATCGCCCCGATCATCAACGAGCGCTTCCGTGACTCGCCCAACTACCCGACCATCCAGGTCATCGCGCTGATCGGTGTCCTGGCCGGGTTCGGCTGGATGTCCGTGGCCCGACTGATCCGCGGCGAGGTGCTCTCGCTGCGCGAGCGCGAGTTCGTGCAGGCGGCCCGGGTCATGGGCATGCCCACGCGCCGCCTGCTGCTCAAGGAGCTGCTGCCCAACCTGGTCGCCCCGATCGTGGTCGCCTCCTCGCTGATGCTGCCCGCGTTCGTGGCGGCCGAGGCCGGCCTGGCGTTCCTCGGTATCGGCGTGACCACGCGCCCCTCGTGGGGCCAGACGCTCAACCAGGGGATCGGGTTCTTCGACAACTACCCGCTCTACCTCTACCAGCCGCTGATCGCCATCGTGGCGATCGTGCTGGCGCTCAACCTCCTGGGGGACGCGCTGCGTGACGCGCTCGACCCCAAGACCCGCCGCTGAGCGGCCACCACACGTCACCCGGGCCCCTTCCCGGGTGCGCACCAGAAAGGAAACGTCAATGAGACGGACCAAGCCGCTGGCAGCGCTCGCCGTTGCCTCGCTCATGGCTCTCGCGGCCTGTGGTTCCGGTGACGGCCCCTCGGACACCGAGACCGGTGACTTCCGGGAGACCGACGCGGGCGCCGACAAGGACCCCGACGCCGAGGGCCCCGCCCCGGAGCTCGAGGGCGCCGAGGCCGGAGGCACCATCACGGTGTTCCTCCCCGGTGACTACGGCCCGGACGACCTCGACCCGACCAACGGGTGGTCCGTCACCGGCAACTCGATCCAGCAGGCGCTGACCAGCCGCTCGCTGACCCAGTACCGCGTCGACGAGGACGGCAACGCCACGCTCGTGCCGGACCTCGCGGTCGACCTGGGCACCCCCAACGAGGACTACACGCAGTGGACCTTCCAGCTGCGCGACAACGCCACGTGGGAGGACGGCTCGCCGATCACGGCCGAGGAGGTCGCCTTCGGCATCGCGCGCTCCATGGACTCCACCGCGTTCCCGGGTGGTCCGGGCACCGAGTACTCCACGCAGTTCTTCGCCGGTGCGGACGAGTTCGAGGGTCCCTACACCGACAAGGACACCGACTGGACCGAGTGGGAGGGTGTGGAGTTCGACAACGACGCCAACACCGTCACCATCAACATGTCCAAGCCCTTCCCGGACATGGACTACTGGGGCGCCTTCATGGCGATGGGCCCGGCCCCGCTGGGCAAGACCTCCCAGCCGCCGGCCTACGGCCAGAACATCATGTCCAACGGTCCCTACAAGGTGGAGTCCTTCACTCCGCAGGACGAGCTCGTCCTGGTGAAGAACGACCAGTGGGACCCCGAGTCGGACCCGGCGCGCCACCAGTACGCCGACAAGTTCGTCTTCAAGTTCAACGCCGACCCGGACCAGACCGACCAGATCATGCTGTCGGACAACACCGAGTCGCAGACCGCGCTGTCGACCGACCTGTCGGCCGCCAGCTACCAGGACGCCCTGGACACCCTGGGTGACCGCCTGGTCCAGCAGTCGACGCAGTGCACCTCGTTCATCTACCCGGTGTACGGCAAGACCGACCTCGCCTTCCGCAAGGCCCTCGCCTACGCCTACCCCTACGAGGACGCGTGGCAGGCCGGCGGCCAGGTGCCCGGCGTGACCCGTGTCCCGGCGAACTCGATCATGCCCCCGGGCATGGCCGGCAAGCCGGACTACTTCGTCGACGGTGAGCAGTTCACCTTCGACATCGAGAAGGCCAAGGAGCTGCTCGCGGAGTCGGAGACCCCGCCGACGATCGACATGATCTACTACGAGCCCGACCCGCTCGCGGTCGCGGCCAACGAGGTCGTCGTCAAGGCCTACGAGGAGGCCGGCTTCACGGTCAAGTCGACCCCGGTCCAGGAGTCGCCGTACTCGACCTACCTCAACCCCGACGACAAGCTCAACAAGAGCCTGAACGTCCGTGCGGTCGCTTGGTGCTCCGACTGGCCCTCGGGCTCGACCTTCATCCCCGCGCTGTTCCGCGGTGGCGCCACCTACAACGTGGGTGAGTTCGCCGAGGACGCCATCGACGAGCGCATCGCCGGTGTCGCGGAGCTGCCGATCGAGGAGCAGGCCGCCGAGTGGGGCGCGATCGACGAGCAGATCCAGACGGAGTTCTTCCCGGCCGTCCCGACCGCGTACTACAACCAGCTGTTCGCGTTCGGCTCCAAGATCGGCAATCCCTCGGGCGACGAGGCCCTGGGTGCGCCGAACTACAAGAACCTCTTCGTGATGCCCTGAGCGTCCAGCGCTCGCACCACGCAGGTTCCGGACGCTGACTGACCCACCCGGTCGGTGAGTGTCCACCCCACGCGGGGGACCCCCGGGGACTGATTCCCCGGGGGTCCTTCCCCGCAGGGATCCACCCGTCCCGTACCCGAGGGAAGAGAGATGTTCGCCTACATCGTCAAGAGGCTGCTGGCCGGCCTCGTCGTCCTGACCCTGGTGTCCCTGTCGATCTTCCTGCTGTTCTGGTACGGCCCCTCCGAGCCGGCCCGCGCCATGTGCGACAGCAAGACCAGCAACCGCTGCAGCCCGGAGAAGCTCGAGGTCTTCACCGAGGAGCTGGGTTACAACAATCCGTGGGCCTCGGAGTTCGGCAACTACGTCGGCGGCATCGTCACCGGTCGTGACATCACCGTGGCGGGTCAGACCACTCGGTGCGAGGCACCCTGCCTCGGCCTCTCCTACAGCACCGGCAAGCCGGTCTGGGAGGACATGCAGAGCCGCATCCCGGCCACCGTCTCGATCGCGGTCGGTGGCGCCAGCCTCTACCTCCTGCTGGGGGTGCCGATCGGCGTGGCCGCCTCCAAGCGCAGAGGCACGGTGGCGGACAAGACGCTCGTGTCCAGCTTCCTGGTGATCAGCTCGATCCCCTACTACCTCTTCGCGCTGCTGGTCTTCCTCTACTTCGCCGTGCTCTACGAGCTGCCGTTCGTGGGCCAACCCGGCTACACACCACTGACGGAGAACCCAGCCGAGTGGTTCGGCGGGCTCGCGCTCGCCTGGATCTGCCTGGGTGTCTTCGGGTGCACCGCCTACACCCGCTACTCCCGCGGCGCCATGGTCGAGGCGCTGAGCGAGGACTACGTGCGCACCGCGAAGGCCAAGGGCCTGCCGCAGCGCGCGGTGGTCTACAAGCACGCGCTCCGCGCGGCGCTCGTGCCGGTCGTGACGATCTTCGGCATCGACTTCGGCACCCTGCTGGCCGGCACGATCTTCACCGAGAAGATCTTCGACATCAACGGCATCGGGCTGTGGGCCCTCAACGCGGTGGGCCAGAAGGACCTGCCGATCGTGCAGGCCACCGCGCTGTTCGCCGCCATCGCCCTGATCGTGTCCAACCTGGTCGTGGACCTGCTCTACAGCGTCCTCGACCCGAGAGTGAGGCTGTCGTGACCGAGCCGTTCCTCGTCGTCGAGGACCTGACGGTCAAGTTCCCCACCGAGGACGGCCTCGTCAACGCCGTCACCGAGCTGAGCTACTCCGTCGAGCAGGGCCGCACCCTGGGCATCGTGGGGGAGTCCGGCTCGGGCAAGTCGGTGTCGTCCATGGCGGTCCTCGGGCTGCACGACGCGCGCACTGCTCGGATCACCGGCTCGATCAAGGTCGGCGGCCAGGAGGTCGTGGGGCTCGGGGAGTCCAAGCTGCGCAAGCTCCGCGGCCGCGAGGTCGCGATGATCTTCCAGGACGCCCTCGCTGCGCTGCACCCCTTCTACAAGGTCGGCTCCCAGCTCGCCGAGGCCTACCTCGTGCACCACCCCTCCGCCAGCAAGCGGGACGCCCGGCGCAAGGCCATCGAGATGCTGGACCGCGTGGGCATCCCGCAGCCCGACCGCCGCGTGGACGACTTCCCGCACCAGTTCTCCGGCGGCATGCGGCAGCGCGCGATGATCGCGATGGGTCTGATCAACGACCCGAAGCTGCTGATCGCCGACGAGCCGACCACGGCCCTCGACGTCACCGTGCAGGCCCAGATCCTCGACCTGCTCCAGGACCTCCAGCGCGAGTTCGACTCCGCGGTCATCATCATCACCCACGACCTCGGGGTGATCGCCGAGATGGCCGACGACATCCTGGTGATGTACGGCGGTCGGGGTGTCGAGCACGGGCCCGCCAAGGAGGTCCTCACCCGGCCGCTCATGCCCTACACCTGGGGCCTGCTGTCCAGCGTCCCGGACGTCGCGGGTGACACCGCTGCCAAGCTGGTCCCCATCCCGGGGAACCCGCCGAGCCTGCTGGACCCGCCCTCGGGCTGCGCGTTCCACCCCCGGTGCGCCCACGTCGGGAAGGTGCAGGGCAACCTGTGCTCGACGACGCTGCCGCGGCTCGAGCCCGGCCCCAGTGGGCCCGGGCACCTCACGCGCTGCCACCTGAGCGACCCGGCGGCGGTCTTCGAGACCGAGGTGCTGCCGGTCATCGCCCCCGACCTGCTCGAGGAGAGCTGAGAAGATGACGGACGTCAACCACCCTCCCCAGCACCCGGAGAACCCGGCCGTGGCCGAGGGCGCGGAGCTGTCCACCGCGGATCGTGAGCAGAAGCTCTCCTTCGCCGAGCTGGCCGACTCCGGCCACGCGGCTGCGCAGCTGCGCACCGACGTGGAGCCGGTGCTCACCGTCGAGGACCTCAAGATGTGGTTCCCGGTGAGGTCCTCGGGCCTGGTCCGCCGCACCATCGGCCACGTGCAGGCCGTCGACGGCATCTCCTTCCAGGTGCCGCGCGGCGGCTCCCTGGGCCTGGTGGGGGAGTCGGGCTGCGGCAAGTCGACCACCGGGCGGCTCATCACCCGGCTCTACACCCCGACGGCCGGCTCGATGCGCTTCGGCGAGAAGCAGGTCGACCTCGCGACGATGTCCAACCGCGAGCTCAAGCCGATCCGGCGCGACGTGCAGATGATCTTCCAGGACCCCTACACCTCGCTGAACCCGCGGCACACGGTCGGCGCGATCATCGGCGCTCCCCTGGAGGTGCACAAGGTCGTCCCGAAGAACAAGGTGCTGCCGCGCGTCCAGGAGCTGCTGGAGATCGTGGGCCTCAACCCCGAGCACTACAACCGCTACCCCAACGAGTTCTCCGGCGGGCAGCGCCAGCGCATCGGCATCGCGCGGGCCCTGACGCTGAACCCCAAGCTGCTGGTCGCGGACGAGCCGGTCTCGGCCCTCGACGTCTCCATCCAGGCCCAGGTGATCAACCTGCTCCAGGAGCTGCAGGCCGAGTTCGACATCGCGTTCCTCTTCATCGCCCACGACCTGGCCGTCGTGCGGCACTTCTGCCCCGAGGTGGCGGTGATGTACCTCGGCAAGATCGTGGAGATCGCCGACCGCGACAGCATCTACGGCCACGCGCACCACCCCTACACCCAGGCGCTGCTCTCGGCCGTGCCGGACATCAAGTCCGCCGGGCACGGGCGACGTGAGCGGATCCGGCTCGAGGGCGACGTCCCGAGCCCGATCAACCCGCCCTCGGGCTGCCGGTTCCGCACCCGCTGCCCGCTGGCCCAGGAGATCTGCGCCAAGGTCGAGCCGCCGCTGCTGCAGATCGGCCCGCGGCACAAGGTCGCCTGCCACTTCGCCGGTGAGATCGGCCGGCACCCCGCCACGCCGGTGACCGCCGGGCTGCTGGGCGTGGACAAGCAGGGCAGCCCCGACCCGGGCACCACCCCGCAGCCGGTCGGGACCAACCCCGGCTACGACAAGGAGTGGTTCGACCTCGACTCGCAGCAGATGGTCTCGGCCTGAGCGGCGACGATGCGCTCTTCGCCGCCCCCGGTCACCCGGCCGGGGGCGGCTCCGCTGCGTCCGGGAGCCTGGCGGCCAACACGACCGCCTCGGCACCACTCGCCGTGCGGATGCGACCGCGGACGCTGGACGAGCTGGTCGGGCAGCCGCAGCTGCGTGAGCCGGGCTCCCCGCTGCGCCAGCTGATCGAGGACCAGCGCTCGCTGTCGCTGCTGCTGTGGGGCCCGCCCGGCACCGGCAAGACCACCATCGCCTCGATCGTGAGTGGCCGGACCGACCGGCGCTTCGTGGAGGTCTCCGCGGTCTCCGCCGGGGTCAAGGAGGTGCGGGCGGCCATCGAGTCGGCCCGCAGCGAGCTGGTGCGCGGCGGCCGCGAGACGGTGCTCTTCGTCGACGAGGTGCACCGCTTCTCCAAGGCCCAGCAGGACGCCCTGCTGCCCGGGGTCGAGAACCGGTGGGTGACGCTCGTGGCGGCGACCACGGAGAACCCCTTCTTCTCCGTCATCTCCCCGCTGCTCTCGCGCAGCCTGCTGCTGCGCCTGGAGTCACTCACCGACGACGACGTACGCCGGGTGCTGGACCAGGCGTTGGTCGACGAGCGCGGCCTGGGCGGCCGGTTCACGCTCACCGAGGACGCCGCCGACCACCTCGTGCGGCTGGCCGGGGGCGACGCGCGCCGGTCCCTGACCTACCTCGAGGCCGCGGCCGGAGCGGCCACGGGCCGGGGGAGCGAGGTGATCGACCTGTCGACCGCGGAGACGGCGGTCGACCAGGCCGCGGTGCGCTACGACCGTCAGGGCGACCAGCACTACGACGTGACCAGCGCCTTCATCAAGTCCGTGCGCGGCTCGGACGCCGATGCCGCCCTGCACTACCTGGCGCGGATGGTCGAGGCCGGCGAGGACCCACGCTTCATCGCCCGGCGGCTGGTCATCCTCGCCAGCGAGGACGTCGGGCTGGCCGACCCCGCTGCGCTGCCGCTCGCGGTGGCCGCGGCCCAGGCCGTGCAGCTCATCGGGATGCCCGAGGCCGGCCTCAACCTCGCGCACGCGACGATCGCCCTGGCGATGGCCCCGAAGTCTAACGCCGTGACCACCGCCCTGGCGGCCGCGACGGCCGACGTCCGCGCGGGGAAGATCGGCCCGGTGCCCGCGCACCTGCGCGACGCCCACTACGGAGGGGCCAAGAAGCTCGGGCACGGGGCGAGCTACACCTACAGCCACGACGAGCCCTTCGGCATCGCCGCCCAGCAGTACGCCCCCGACGTCGTCGCGGACGCGACCTACTACCAGCCCAAGGACATCGGTGCCGAGAGCGCGATCCGGGAGCGCTGGGAGCGGGTCCGCCGCCGGATCCGCGGAAGGTAGGGTCAGGCCCCATGAACCAGCAGTGGACCGCCCCCGCCTGGGCCGTCGTCGCGCTGGTCGCCGGCGTGCTGGTGGCGCTGCTGGTCCTCGTGGCCCTGGTGGTCTCCACCCGCCGCGCGCTGGTGCGCGCGCAGGACGGGTCCCGCGCGCTGACAGGTCGGCTGGACGAGCTCGAGCAGCGTCTCGCCGCGCCGGTCGGGACCGCCACCCCGGAGGTCTCCACCTCCAGAGTGGCCGCGGACCCGGAGTACGTCATCACGCACCTGGGCGAGGAGCCCGAGGCTGCAGCAGCGGCGCCCGTCGTGCCCGCCCCGGTCTTCGCCGACCTGGTGCTGCGGGAGAGCGTCGTGCAGGCCGCCACCCTCGCGGCCGGCCTGCGCCGGGCGCTGAGCCCGGAGACCAGGCACCGGATCCGCTTCGAGATGCGGCGCGAGGTCAAGCGGGCGCGCAAGCAGCGCCGCGCCGACCTGCGCGCGGCGCGCCGCGACCTGCACGACCGCGAGCGAGCAGCCGCATGAGCCGCGGGCTCTGGTTCGCAGCCGGGGCCGGCGCCGGGATCTACGCGATGGTGCGTGGCCGGCGCGCGGCCGAGGTGCTGACCTACGACGGCCTCCACGACCGGCTCGGCGCCCTGGCCGTGGGCGCTCGGCTCTTCCGCGACGAGGTCGCCCAGGGCCGTGCCGAGGCCGAGGACGCGGTGCGGGCC
This sequence comes from Actinomycetota bacterium, assembly GCA_009701885.1. GTDB lineage: Bacteria > Actinomycetota > Actinomycetes > Propionibacteriales > Nocardioidaceae > Nocardioides. Next base: position 18,940 of record WLJH01000014.1, on the reverse strand, counting down.
CGGCTCGGAGCATCCTCGCCCCCGCAGATCAGCAGCCCCCCGGACACACCCGAGCTCGCCCACCGACAGCAGAGAGGCACCCCCTGATGGACACCGCCGCGATCCGCCGCAACTTCCTCGCGCACTTCGAGGCGGCCGGACACACCGTGGTGCCGTCGGCCTCGCTGCTCGCCGACGACCCCAACCTGCTGTTCGTCCCTGCGGGCATGGTGCCCTTCAAGCCCTACTTCCTGGGCCAGGAGACCCCGCCGTACACCCGGGCCACCAGCGTGCAGAAGTGCGTGCGCACGCCCGACATCGAGGACGTCGGCAAGACCTCGCGCCACGGCACCTTCTTCGAGATGTGCGGCAACTTCTCCTTCGGCGACTACTTCAAGGAGCGGGCCATCGAGCTCGCCTGGGAGCTGGTCACCAAGCCGGTCGCCGACGGCGGCTGGGGCTTCGACGAGGGTCTGCTCTACCCCTCGATCCTGGACGGCGACGACGAGGCGCTGGCGCTGTGGAAGAAGGTCACCGGCCTGCCCGACGACCGGATCGCGCGCCTGGGCCCCAAGGAGAACTACTGGTCGATGGGCGTCCCCGGTCCCGGCGGACCGTGCTCGGAGCTGCTGATCGACCGCGGCCCGGCGTACGGGCCCGACAGCGACTTCTCCGCCGAGGACCGCTACCTGGAGTTCTGGAACCTGGTCTTCATGCAGGACGAGCTCTCCGCGGTGCGGTCCAAGGAGGACTTCGACATCGCGGGGTCGCTGCCGAAGAAGAACATCGACACCGGCATGGGCCTCGAGCGGGTCGCGTTCCTGCTGCAGGGCAAGGACAACATGTACGAGATCGACGTGATGTACCCCGTCATCGAGAAGGCCGAGCAGCTCACCGGCAAGCGCTACGGCTCCAACCCCGAGGACGACGTGCGCTTCCGCGTGGTCGCCGACCACGTGCGCTCCTCGATGATGCTCATCGGCGACGGCGTCACCCCCGGCAACGAGGGTCGCGGATACGTCCTGCGCCGGTTGATGCGCCGCGCCATCCGCTCCGTGCGCCTGCTCGGCTACGAGGACCCGGCGCTGCCCGAGCTCTATCCCGTCAGCCGCGACAAGATGGGCGAGACCTACGCCGACCTCCACCGCGACTGGGACCGGATCTCCACGGTCGCCTACGCCGAGGAGGACGCGTTCCGCTCGACGCTCAAGGCCGGCACCCAGATCTTCGACGTCGCCGCGGGCGAGGTGAAGAAGTCCGGGGGCTCGGTGCTCTCGGGCGAGCGCGCCTTCGCGCTGCACGACACCTACGGCTTCCCGATCGACCTGACCCTGGAGATGGCCTCGGAGCAGGGGCTGGCCGTCGACGAGGACGGCTTCCGCCGGCTCATGGGCGAGCAGCGCGAGCGCGCCAAGGCCGACGCCAAGGCCAAGAAGGGTGCCCACACCAACACCGGCGCCTACCGCGAGATCGCCGACTCCCTCGGCGCGGCCGTCGACTTCACCGGCTACACCGAGACCACCACCGAGGGCGTCGTGCGCGGCCTGGTCGCCGACGGCGCCGTCGTGCCGGTCGCGGGCGCCGGCCAGGAGGTCGAGCTGGTCCTGGACCGCACCCCCTTCTACGCCGAGGGCGGCGGCCAGCTCGCCGACACCGGCGTGATCGAGCTGGCCAACGGCGCCCGCGTCGAGGTGCTCGACGTCCAGTCGCCGATCACCGGGCTGGTGGTCCACCGCGCCCGGGTGCTCGAGGGCGAGGTGAGCAGCGGGGTGGCCGCACAGTCGCACGTCGACCTGGCCCGCCGCACCGCCATCAGCCGCGCCCACACCGCGACGCACATGGTGCACAAGGCCTTCCGCGAGGCGCTCGGGGAGACCGCCACGCAGGCCGGCTCGGAGAACGCCCCCGGCCGGTTCCGCTTCGACTTCTCCGCCACCGGCGCGGTCCCGGCCTCGGTGATGGCCGACGTCGAGGCACGGGTCAACGACGTCGTCCTCGACGACCTCGCCGTGCACGCGGAGTACATGTCGCAGGCCGAGGCCGTGAAGTCCGGGGCGATGGCCTTGTTCGGCGAGAAGTACGGCGACACCGTGCGCGTGGTCTCGGTCGGTGACTGGGCCCGCGAGCTGTGCGGCGGCACCCACACCGCCAGCTCCGGCAAGCTCGGCGTCATCAAGCTGCTGGGGGAGTCCTCCATCGGCTCCGGCGTGCGTCGGGTCGAGGCGCTGGTCGGCAGCGACGCCTACCGGTTCCTCGCTCGCGAGCACACCCTGGTCAACCAGCTCTCCGAGACCCTCAAGGCGCGACCGGAGGAGCTGCCCGAGCGGGTCTCGGACCTCGTCTCCCGGCTGCGGGCCGCCGAGAAGGAGATCGAGCAGGTCCGGGTGCAGCAGCTGCTGCGCGCCGGTGCCGACGTCGCCGCCGGGGCCACCCGCGTGGGTCCGGTGCTCGTCGTCGCGCACCGGGTCGAGGGCGCCGGCGGTGGCGACGTCCGCACGCTGGCCCTGGACGTGCGCAGCCGGCTGCCCCAGGGCGAGCCCGGCGTCGTGGTCGTGGCCGGTGTCTCGGACGGGAAGGTCGCCCTGGTCGCGGCCACCAACGAGCTCGCCCAGGAGCGCGGCCTGGCGGCCGGCGACCTGGTGCGCACCCTCACCCCGCTCCTGGGCGGCAAGGGCGGCGGCAAGGCCGACGTGGCGCAAGGTGGCGGCACGGACGCCTCCCGGCTCGACGAGGCGCTGGCCCTCGTGGCCAGCGAGGTCGGCAAGGTCGTCGGGGCCTGACTCCCGTGAGGCACGGCACCCGGCTGGGCGTCGACCCGGGCGACGCCCGGATCGGCGTGGCGCGCAGCGACCCGTCGGGGATGCTGGCCACACCGCTGGAGACGGTGCGCCGCGGCAAGGGCGACCTGGCTCGGCTGCGCCGGATCGCTGCCGATCTGGCCGAGGAGACCACCGTCCTGGAGGTCGTGGTCGGGCTGCCGCGCTCACTGCACGGCGGCGAGGGGCCGGCGGCGGCGAAGGTCCGGGAGTTCGCCGCGGCGCTGGCCGACCGGCTCGACGTGCCCGTGCGGCTCGTCGACGAGCGGCTCTCGACGGTTTCCGCGGAGGCTATGCTCCGCGACCAGGGTCGCAAGGGCGCCAAGCGCCGTGCGGTCGTCGACCAGGTGGCGGCCGTCGTGATCCTGCAGCACGCGCTCGACACCGAGCGGGCCTCGGGCACGCCGCCCGGCGAGGTCGTGCCGAGGACGGACGAGGAGACGCAGTCATGAGCGAGGACCAGCACGTCGACGAGCTCGTCCCTGGGGGACGCCGTCGACGCAAGCGCAGCCGGGTCCCCGGCTGCCTGGCGGTGCTGGTGGCCCTCGCGGTCATCGCCGGAGGCCTGTGGTGGGCCGGCAACGCCGGTCTCGCCGCGCTGCGCGACCTGGTCGAGGACCCGGAGGACTACCCCGGTCCCGGGCGCGGCTCGGTCGTCTTCGAGGTCGCCAGCGGCGACAGCTCCACGATCATCTGCCGCAACCTCAAGGCCGAGGACGTCGTGGCGTCGGTGGACGCCTGCATCGGCGCGGCCAACGCCAACCCCGGCTCCAGCGGCATCCAGGTCGGCTTCTACGAGCTGAAGAAGGAGATGGCCTCCGAGGACGCCTTCGACGTGCTCGTCGACCCGGCCAACCTCGTCACCAGCAGCATCACCGTCCCCGAGGGCCTCAACACCGACCAGATCGTCGCGCTGCTGGCCGAGGGCACCGACTTCTCCGCGGCCCAGTTCCAGAAGCACCTCGACGACCCCGCGAAGATCGGGCTGCCCGACTACGCCGGCGGCGAGGCCGAGGGCTACCTGTTCCCTGCCACCTACGCCTTCGGCCCCAAGGCCAAGCCCGCCGACATGCTCGCGGCGATGGTCGACCGCTGGCGCCAGGCGGCCGACGAGGCCGGGCTGGAGGAGGCCGCCGAGCGGCTCGGCTACACCCCCCACGAGCTGATGACGATCGCCAGCCTGGTCGAGGCCGAGGGCCGCGGCGAGGACATGCCGAAGGTCGCGCGGGTGATCTACAACCGGGTGGAGAACCCCGACAACGGGGTCACCAACGGGCTGCTCCAGATCGACGCCGCGGTCAACTACGCGCTCGGCAAGGAGCCGATCGCCCGGCTGACCACCGACCAGATCGAGTCGGTCTCGGACTCGCCGTACAACACCTACACCCAGCCGGGTCTCCCGCCGGGCCCGATCGAGGCACCGGGCGACGCGGCGATCGACGCGGCCGCCAACCCGGCCGACGGCCCGTGGCTGTTCTACGTCACGGTGAACCTCGAGACCGGCGAGACCAAGTTCACCGAGTCCTACGACGAGTTCCTCTCCTTCCGCGGCGAGCTGGACGAGTACTGCGCCACGCAGTCCGACCGCTGCTGAGCCGGTCGTGACCGCGTCCCCCACCCGGTGCGCGGTGCTCGGCGACCCCGTCGAGCACTCGCTGTCACCGGCCCTGCACCGGGCGGCGTACGCGTGGCTGGGGCTCGAGGGGTGGCACTACGACCCGGTGCGGGTGCCCGGCGGCACGCTGCCGGACTTCCTCGACGGGCTCGGACCGGAGTGGCGTGGTCTCTCGCTCACGATGCCGCTGAAGCGTGAGCTGCTCGCGCTGGCCGACGAGCGCGGGTGGGAGGTCTCGGGGCGGGCCCGGTCCGCGGGAGGCGCGAACACGTTGGTGCGCGAGGCCGCGGGCTGGCGCGGCGACAACACCGACCTCCCGGGAGCCGTGGCCGCGGTGCGGGAGCGGCACCTCGGTCCGGTGGAGCGGGTCCTGGTCCTGGGCGGCGGTGCCACCGCGGCCTCGATCGGGCTCGCGCTGTGCGACCTCGGCGCCCGCGAGGTGACGCTGCTCGTGCGGTCGGCCGACCGGGCCGGGGAGACGCTGCGCACGATCGCGGCGCATTCGTCGGCGCCGCACGTGCGGGCGCTCGAGCCGGCGGCCGTGCAGCACGACGGCGGGGAGGCCGGCGGGGTCCCGGCCGCCGACGTGCTCGTCTCGACGGTGCCCGCCGACGCCCAGGACCCGGGACTGCTGTCGGCCTGCGGCGCCGCGCTGCTCTTCGAGGCCGTCTACGACCCGTGGCCCACCCCGCTGGCCGCGGCCGCGCTGGACCACCGCACCGCCCTCGTCTCCGGCCTGGACCTGCTCGTGCACCAGGCCGCGCTCCAGGTCGAGCAGTTCACCGGCCGGAGCGTGCCCGTCGAGGTCCTGCGCTCGGCCGGCGAGGCCGCGCTGGCGGCCCGGGGCCACGGGTGAGCAGCCTGCCCGCGGTGTGGGAGGGCGCCCTGCTGGGCGGTCTGCTCTGCGGCCTGCTGTCGCTGGGCGTCCCGTGGGTCGTGCGCGCGCTGCCCGAGCCGGCTCCCGACCCCGATCGCGAGGGGGACCAGCCGGACGAGCCGCCCAAGCCGGCGTACGCCGCCCTCGGCTCGCGCCCGGGCCTGCTGCCCGGCGCGGTGCTCTCCGGACTCGCCGCGGGCGCGCTGGCGGGCGGCGTCGTCGGCCCCGGGTGGACCCTGGTGCTCCTGGTGCTCGCCGTCCCGGTGTGCGTCGCGCTGGCCTTCGTCGACTGGCACACCCGGCTGCTGCCCTCGCGGCTGGTGCTGCCCACCACCGGGCTGCTGCTGGTGGTGGTGGCCGTGGAGTGGGTGGTCACCGGCGACCGCGACGACCCGCTGCGGGCGGTGCTGGGGCTGCTGGTGGCCCGCTCGCTGTTCTGGCTGCTGTGGTTCGTGCACTCGGCCGGCATGGGCTTCGGCGACGTCCGGCTGGCGGCGCTGCTCGGCCTGGTGCTCGGCCACGCGGGCTGGGCCGAGCTCGTGGTCGGCGTCTACGCGCCGTTCCTGCTCTTCGCGGTGCCAGGGGTCGTGCTCGCGCTGGTGCGCCGCGACCGTGGCCTGCTGCGGGTGGCCTACCCGTTCGGTCCGTTCATGGTCCTGGGCGCGCTGGTCGGCCTGTGCCTGGGCCCGGCGGTGCTGGGAAGTCTCACGGGCGCCTGACCGGCAGGGGAGCGCTGCCGCCTGCGTGGAAGACTGGCCCCATGCTGCGTTGGCTCACCGCGGGCGAGTCCCACGGCCCGTCCCTGGTCGCGATCCTCGAGGGGCTCCCCGCCCACGTGGAGGTCACCTCCGACGACATCGCCGACTCGCTGGCCCGGCGCCGCCTCGGCTACGGCCGCGGCGCGCGGATGAAGTTCGAGCAGGACCAGGTCACCATCACCGGCGGCGTGCGGCACGGCCGCACCCAGGGCGGTCCCGTCGCGATCACGGTCGGCAACACCGAGTGGCCCAAGTGGGAGACCGTGATGTCCGCCGACCCGGTCGACCCCTCGCTGCTCAAGGACACCGGCCGCAACGCCCCGCTGACCCGGCCGCGCCCCGGCCACGCCGACCTGGCCGGCATGCAGAAGTACGACTTCGACGAGGCCCGCCCGATCCTCGAGCGCGCCTCGGCCCGCGAGACCGCGGCCCGGGTGGCGCTGGGTCGGGTCGCCAGCAACTTCCTGCAGCAGGTCGCCGACATCGGCATCGTCTCCCACGTCATCGAGCTCGGCGGCGTCCGTGCCCCCAGCGGCTCCTGGCCGGAGTCGGCCTCCGCCGAGGTCGTCGCGCGGCTCGACGAGGACCCGGTCCGCTGCCTGGACCCCGCGACCTCGCAGGCGATGGTCGAGCGGATCGACCAGGCCCACAAGGACGGCGACACCCTCGGGGGCGTCGTCGAGGTCGTGGTCCACGGGCTACCGCCGGGCCTGGGCTCGCACGTCCACTGGGACCGGCGCCTCGACAGCCGCCTGGCCGGCGCGCTCATGGGCATCCAGGCCATCAAGGGCGTCGAGGTCGGTGACGGCTTCGAGCTGGCCGCCACCCCGGGCTCGCTCGCGCACGACGAGATGGTGCCCGACGAGGGCGGCATCAAGCGGGTCTCCGCGCGCTCGGGCGGCACCGAGGGCGGCATGACCACCGGCGAGGTGCTGCGCGTCCGGGCCGCGATGAAGCCGATCGCCACCGTCCCGCGCGCCCTGCGCACCGTCGACGTCGCCACCGGTGAGGCCACGGTGGCCCACCACCAGCGCTCCGACGTCTGCGCCGTCCCGGCCGCCGGCATCGTGGCCGAGGCGATGGTCGCGCTCGTGCTGGCCGACGCGGTGCTGGAGAAGTTCGGTGGCGACTCGGTGGGCGAGACCCGCCGCAACGTCGAGTCCTACCTCGCCGCCCTGCCCGAGCAGCTGACCTGGAACCGCGGGTGAGCGGCCCCGGTCCGCGGGTGGTCCTGGTCGGCCCGATGGGGGCCGGCAAGACGACCGTGGGCGAGCTGCTCGCCGCCCGCTGGGGCGTGCAGGTGCGCGACACCGACGCCGACATCGTCGCCGCGCAGGGCAAGGAGATCTCCGAGATCTTCGTCGACGACGGGGAGGCCGCCTTCCGTGCCCTGGAGCGCGACGCCGTGGCCCAGGCCCTGGCCGAGCACGACGGCGTGCTGTCGCTGGGCGGGGGAGCGGTGCTCGACCCGGGCACCCGCGACCTGCTCGCCGGCCACACCGTGGCCTTCCTCAGCGTCGGGCTCACCGACGCGGTGAAGCGGGTCGGACTGGGCACGTCACGGCCGCTGCTCATGGGCAACGTCCGGGGCCGGATCAAGGCCCTGCTCGACGAGCGCACGCCGGTCTACACCTCCGTCGCGTCGTTCACCGTCGACACCGACGGCCGGACGCCCGACGAGGTGGCCGACCAGGTGGCTGACGAGGTGGCCGCCCGTGCCTGAGTCGGTCGAGTCGGTCCTCCACGTCGGCGGCGCCAGCCCGTACGACGTCATCGTCGGCCACGGGGTCGCGGAGCGTCTCACGGGGTTGCTGGGCGAGGGTGGCGGGGGCCCGGGCCGGGTCGCCCTGGTGGTGCCCGAGACGCTGCGCGAGCTGGCCGGACCGGTGCGCGAGGCGCTGGCGTCGGCGTACCGGCTGACCGAGATCGTCGTCCCCGACGGTGAGGCGGCCAAGACCGTCGCCACGGCTGCGGCCTGCTGGGACCGGCTGGGCGAGGCCGGCTTCACCCGCTCCGACGCGGTGGTCACCTTCGGCGGCGGGGCGACCACCGACCTGGGTGGCTGGGTCGCCGCCGGCTGGCTGCGCGGCGTGCCCGTCGTGCACGTGCCGACCACGCTGCTGGCGATGGTCGACGCCGCGGTGGGTGGCAAGACCGGCGTCAACACCGCCGCCGGCAAGAACCTCGTCGGGGCCTTCCACGAGCCCGCCGGCGTCCTGTGCGACCTGTCGCTGCTGCGCACGCTGCCGCGTGCCGACCTGGTCGCGGGGATGGGCGAGGTCGTGAAGTGCGGCTTCATCGCCGACCCGCGCATCCTCGAGCTGGTGGAGACCACCGACCCGGCGGTGCTCACGGGTGACGGAGCCGCCGACAGCCCTCAGCTGCGCGAGCTCGTCGAGCGGTCGATCCAGGTGAAGATCGACGTCGTCGTCGGCGACCTCAAGGAGACCGCCGGCACCGCCGGTGCGGGCCACCCGGGGCGCGAGGCGCTCAACTACGGCCACACGATGGGCCACGCGATCGAGCGCGCCGAGGACTACCGGATGCGCCACGGCGAGGCGGTCTCGGTCGGTGCGGTCTTCGTCGCCGAGCTGGCTCGCCTGGCCGGGGTCCTGGACGAGGCGACCGCGGCGCGGCACGCAGCGGCCTTCGGGCGCGTGGGACTGCCCACGGGCTACGCCGGAGCCGGGTACGACGAGCTGCGGGCGGCGATGGCGGTGGACAAGAAGTCGCGAGGTGACCAGCTGCGCTTCGTGGTGCTGCACGACCTGGCGGACCCGCGCGTCCTGGCCGGGCCGTCCGAGGAGCACCTGCGGGCGGCGTACGACGCGATGGTGGCGCGCGCATGAGCACGCGGGTGCTGGTCCTCAACGGGCCCAACCTGGGTCGGCTGGGCCGCCGCCAGCCGGAGATCTACGGCTCGACGACCCATGACGAGCTGGTCGAGCTGTGCGAGCGGTGGGGCCGCGAGCGTGGGCTGGACGTGCAGGTGCGCCAGACCAACCACGAGGGCCGGATGCTCGACTGGCTGAACGAGGCCGCCGACGCAGCCACGCCGGTCGTGCTCAACGCCGCTGCCTGGACGCACTACTCCTACGCGATCTTCGACGCGTGCGCCCAGCTGGTCGCACCACTGGTCGAGGTGCACATCTCCCAGCCCAAGGACCGGCCCGAGGAGTTCCGCCACCACTCGGTGGTGACCGAGCACGCGGTCGAGGTCGTGGCAGGGCACGGGATCGAGGGTTACCGGATGGCCCTCGACGTGCTCGTGCGCCACCTCGCCCCGTAGACTCCGGCGCTGGCCCCCGGGCCGCCCATACCTCGACGAAGAAGGCTGACGCGCGCACATGGCAACGACGAACGACCTCAAGAACGGCATGGTCCTCAACCTCGACGGTCAGCTCTGGGCCGTGGTGGAGTTCCAGCACGTGAAGCCGGGCAAGGGTCCCGCGTTCGTGCGCACCAAGCTGAAGAACGTCGAGTCCAACAAGACCGTCGACAAGACCTTCAACGCCGGCACCAAGGTCGAGACCGCCACCGTCGACAAGCGCAACTACCAGTACCTCTACAACGACGGCACGTCCTACGTCTTCATGGACACCAGCTCCTACGAGCAGCTCGAGGTCGCGCCCGAGATCGTCGGTGACGCCGCGAACTTCCTGCTCGAGAACAACGAGGCCATCGTGGCCACCAACGAGGGCCGCGTGCTCTTCGTCGAGCTGCCGCCGTCGGTCGAGATGGAGATCACCTTCACCGAGCCCGGTGTCGCCGGCGACTCGGCCACCGGCCGCACCAAGCCGGCCACGCTCGAGACCGGCCACGAGATCCAGGTGCCGCTCTTCATCAACCAGGGGGAGCGGGTCAAGGTCGACACCCGCGACTCGTCCTACCTCGGCCGCGTGAAGGGCTGAGGCACCGCCTGTGTCCGCCCGTTCCAAGGCCCGCAAGCGGGCGCTGGACGTGCTGTTCTCCGCCGAGCTGCGCGGTGAGTCACCGGTGGAGGCGCTCCAGCGCGTGACGACCGACGGCCCGGCGCCCACCAACGACTACACCGGGGTCCTGGTGCGCGGCGTCGCCGACCACCAGGCCCGGATCGACGAGCTGCTCTCGCAGTACTCCAAGGACTGGACGCTGGAGCGGATGCCGACCGTGGACCGCAACGTCCTGCGGCTCGGCGTCTACGAGCTGGTCTGGGCCGAGGACGTGCCTGACCAGGTCGCGGTGTCCGAGGCCACCGAGCTGGTGCGCGAGCTGTCCACCGACGACTCGCCGACCTTCGTCAGCGGCCTGCTGAGCGCGATCCTGAGGGACAAGACCACCCTCGAGGTCTGACGCCGTTCCCGTGCCCCTGGCAGGGTGGCGGCATGAGCGAGACCGACCAGACCTGCGACCTCCTCGTCATCGGGCTCGGTCCGGGCGGGGAGGCCCTCGCCAGCGGCGCGGCCGAGGCGGGGCTGCGGGTCGTGGCCGTCGACAAGCACCTCGTGGGCGGGGAGTGCCCCTACTACGGGTGCGTCCCGTCGAAGATGATGGTGCGCGCGGCTGACCTGCTGGCCGAGGCCGGACGGGTGGCGGGGGTCGCCGGGTCCGTCACCGTGGAGCCGTCCTGGGCGCCGGTCGCCACCCGGATCGCCGAGCAGGCCACCGACCACTGGGACGACGCCGTCGCGGTCGACCGGTTGCGGGAGGCCGGGGCGACCGTGCTCCACGGCACCGCGCGCCTCGCCGGTCCCGGACGGGTCGAGGTCGAGGCCCCCGACGGGTCGTCGACGTCGTACGCCGTGGAGCGGGGGGTGGTCCTGAACCCCGGCACCCGCCCGGCCCGGCTGCCGATCCCCGGCCTGGAGGGCACGCCGTACTGGACCAACCGCGACGCGGTGAAGGTGACCTCGCTGCCGTCCTCGCTGGTGGTGGTCGGCGGTGGCCCCATCGGGTGCGAGATGGCCCAGGTGTTCGCCCGCTTCGGTGTGCGCGTGACCGTGCTCGAGGCCGGGCCCCGCATCCTCGGACCGCTCGAGCCGGAGGCGTCCGAGGCGTTGGCCGAGGTGCTCGTGCACGAGGGCGTGCGGGTCATGGTCGGGGTCACCATCGCATCGGTGGCCCACGCCGACGGGCAGTTCTCGCTCGAGGTCGACGGCGAGACCGTGACCGCCGAGAAGCTGCTCGTCGCCGCGGGCCGCACCCCGAACCTCGACGACCTCGGGCTGGAGACGGTCGGTCTCGACCCGGGCGCTCGCTCGCTGGAGGTCGACGAGCGGCTGCGGCTCACCGGTGCGGAGGGCGTCTGGGCGATCGGCGACGTGACCGGCAAGGGGGCCTTCACCCACGTCTCGATGTACCAGTCGGCGATCGCGCTGCGGGACGTGCTCGGCCAGGACGGGCCGCCGGCGAGCTACCACGCGCTGCCCCACGTGACCTTCACCGACCCCGAGGTGGCGGGCGTGGGCCTGACCGAGCACCAGGCACGCGAGCGGGGGCTGCGGGTCCAGGTCGGGTCGGGCGGTCTCGGCTCACGGGGCTGGCTGCACGGGCCCGGTGGCGACGGCCTGGTCAAGCTGGTGGCCGACGCCGACCGCGACGTGCTCGTGGGCGCCACCGTCGTGGGACCGGCCGCTGGCGAGGTGCTCGGCCACCTCGCGCTCGCGGTGCACGCCGAGGTGCCGCTGCCCACGCTGCGCTCGATGATCTACGCCTACCCGACCTTCCACCGGGCGATCGAGGCAGCGCTCGGCGACCTGTCCTGACCGGGTGGTGTGTGTCCCCCGTGGGGGTGGGTAGACCACCTGTCATGGGAGCAGTCGGCGGAGCAGCACAGGACCTGGCACGACGCGGCGACGACCACCCCTGGGTGCGCACCATCGCCCGGCTGGGGATGGTGGCCTACGGCGTGGTCAACCTGCTGATCGGCTGGCTGGCGCTGCAACTGGCCTTCGGGGACCAGTCCGGGAGCGCCAGCAGCAGCGGGGCGCTGCACGAGCTGGCCGACCAGCCGATGGGCGCGGCGCTGGTGTGGGGCGTCGCCGTCGGCATGCTGCTCCTCGTCGTCTGGCGGGTCCTGGAGGTCGTGGTCGACCACGAGTGGGGTGCCGGTCTCAAGGCACTGCTGTACGCCGCCATCGGCGTCTCGGCGGTGCAGGTCGCGGTGGGCGACGGTTCCAAGGGCGGCACCGACTCCTGGACCGCCGAGCTCATGGCCATGCCCGGCGGGCAGCTCCTGGTCGGGGCGGTCGGGCTGGGCGTCATCGGCTACGGCCTCCACCAGGTCCACAAGGGCTGGACCGAGGGCTTCCGCGAGGACCTGGAGACCGGCGCGACCAGCGGTGACGTCGGGTCGGCGTACGTCGTGCTCGGCAAGGTCGGCTACGTCGCCAAGGGCATCGCCGTCGGCATCATCGGCGGACTCTTCGTCTGGGCGGCGATCGAGCACTCGGCCAAGAAGTCCGGTGGGCTCGACGTCGCGCTGCAGACCGTGCTCGAGGCACCCTTCGGCCCGGTCCTGCTCGGCGCCATCGCGCTCGGCATCATCAGCTACGGCGTGTTCTGCCTGGCCCGGGCCAAGCACCTCAGCACGTGAGCGCACCCCTCACGACCCACGAGGTCGACGTCGTCCTGCTCGGGGTGGGATCCGGTGGGGAGCTGGCCGCCAGCAGGTTGGCGCGTGCCGGGCTCGAGGTCGCGGCGGTCGAGTCCCGGCTCGTCGGCGGCGAGTGCCCGTTCTGGGGCTGCACGCCCTCGAAGCTGCTCATCCGGTCCGCCCACGCCCTGGCCGAGGCCCGCGTGGCGGCACGGCTCTCCGGCCGCGTGGAGGTGGTCGAGCCTTCGCTGGCGCCCGCCGCCGGCCGCATCCGGGAGTCCGGCCACGACTGGCACGACGACGCCCACGCAGGGCCGCTGGTCGACACGGGTGTCCTCCTCGTGCGCGGTCGCGGCCGTCTCGACGGCCCGGGCCGGGTGCGCGTGGAGACCGAGGACGGACCGGTGCTGCTCGTCGGCCGTCGCGGGGTCGTCCTCAACACCGGGACCTCGCCCGGCGTCCCGCCCGTGGAGGGGCTGGCCGGCACGCCGTACTGGACCAACCGCGAAGCGGTGCACCTCGAGGAGGTGCCGCGCTCCGTCGCCGTGCTGGGTGGTGGCAACATCGGCGCCGAGCTCACGCAGGTCCTGGCCCGGATGGGCACGCAGGTGACGCTGCTGGAGCAGGGCGAGCGGATCCTGGCAGGCGAGGAGCCCGAGGCCTCGGCGGTGGTGACGCAGGTCTTCCGCGACGAGGGCGTGGACGTCCGCACCGGTGTCTCGGTGGACCGGGTCGCCCACGAGGCAGGGCGGTTCCTGCTGGACGTGGACGGCGGTCGGCTCGAGGTCGAGCGGCTGCTCGTGGCCGCCGGTCGCTCGCCCAACATCGGCGACGTCGGGCTGGAGACCGTCGGGCTGGACCCGGAGGCCGATGCGGTCGAGGTCGACGAGCGCTGCCGCGCGGGGGAGCGGCTGTGGGCGGTCGGGGACATCACCGGGCGCGGTCCCTTCACGCACGTCTCGCTCTACCAGGGAGAGATCGTCGTGCGGGACTTGCTCGGCGAGGACGGACCGTGGGGGGAGTACCACGCGGTCTCGCGGGTCACCTACACCGATCCCGAGGTCGGCTCGGTCGGCATGACCGAGGCCCAGGCGCGCGAGGAGGGGATCGAGGTCGCGGTGGGCACGGCGGACGTCGGTTCCAGCTCGCGGGGCTGGATCCACGAGGCGTCGGGGGTCGTGAAGGTCGTGGCGGACGCCTCGAGCGGGGTCGTCGTCGGGGCGACCACGGTGGCGCCGTACGGCGGGGAGGTGCTGGGCCTGCTGAGCACCGCGGTCCACGCGCGGCTCACCGTGCCGGTGCTCACGCGCATGCACCTCGCCTACCCGACCTTCCACCGGGTGATCGGGAGCGCGCTGCGCGACACGGGGCTGTGACGCCTGCGGCCTGTGACGCGCCCGGCAGGTGGTGTCATCGGCGTCGGTGCTGGGAAGGACACGGTGGTCCGTCCCCACATCTCGGAGGAAGCGATGACCCAGGGCACGTCCGGTGACACCAGCGACCGGCTCTACACGACCGAGGAGCTGGCGGCGTACGGACGCCGCCGCGACCCGCTCGCCGACCCCTGGGCCGAGCCCGCGGGCACCGCTACGACGCAGGTGGCAGCCGTCCCGGCGGCACCCGAGGCTCCCGCTGGGGTCGCTCCTGCCACCCCGGAGGCGCCGCGTCGCTTCATGACCGCCACGGACTTCCTGGACCGGCGCGCCGACGAGGTCGGGTTCGGCCCCGCGACCTGGGGCTGGCGCGGCTGGCTCAACCGGGCCACCGGCGGGCTGCTGAAGCTGGCGATGGGGCCCTCGGAGGCCGAGCACGAGTCGCTGCGCCGGACGCTGCAGCGCGACTTCGACGGCCCGCGGACGATCGCCTTCATCAACCCCAAGGGCGGAGCGGCCAAGACGACCGGCGTCCTCGCCGCCGGCTACACGTTCGGCACCGTGCGCGGGGGCGGCGTGGTGGCGTGGGACAACAACGAGACCCGCGGCACGCTCGGCATCCGAGGGACGCGCAGCAGCCACCGCAACACCACGCGCGAGCTGCTCGAGGACCTGGAGCGCTTCAGCGACGTCTACCAGTCGCGGATCGGCGACCTCGGGGCGTTCGTGCGCTCCCAGGGCGACGCGCACTTCGACGTGCTGGCCTCCGACGAGCGGCCCGACGTGACCGGCATGATCCGCGCCGACGACTACGTGGCGGTGCACAGGCTGCTCGAGCGCTTCTACCGGATCCTGCTCATCGACACCGGCAACAACATGCGCGCCGAGAACTGGCTGGCCGCCGCCGACTCCGCCGACCTGCTGGTCGTCACCTCCACCGTGCGTGAGGACACCGGCTACTCCGGGTTGTGGATGCTCGACGCGCTGCAGGACGCGGGGTACGCCGACGTCAAGCACAAGACGATCACCGTCCTCTCCGACCCCTCGCCGAAGGTCGACGACAAGCTCGCCGCGGACCTGGTCGACGTCTACGAGCAGCGCACCCGCGCGGTCTACCGCGTGCCCTACGACCCGGCGCTGGTCGCGGGCTCGGTCGTGCCCTACGCCGAGCTGTCCAAGGCGACCCGGCGCTCGTGGCTGCGCGCCTGCGCGGGGATGGCCGAGGCACTGTGAGGGAATGATCCGGTCGCTCTGGGGGCTGGGCCCGGTATGCGAGCAGTCGTCTACCGAGAGACCGGGTCCGCCGCCGACGTGCTGGAGGTGGTCGACCGACCGGTGCCACCGGTCGGCCCGGGCGAGGCGCGGGTGCGGCTGGTCCGCGCTGGCGTGAACCCGACGGACTGGAAGTTCCGCGCGAACGGCATGAACGGCGCCTGGGACGAGGTCGTGCCCGGGCAGGACGGCGCCGGCGTGGTCGAGGAGGTCGGTGAGGGGGTCGAGGGCCTCGCCGTCGGTGACCGCGTGTGGACGATCCTGGCCCAGTGGCAGCGGCCCGGCGGCACGGCCGCCGAGCGGACCGTCCAGCCGGCGAGCCGGCTGGTGCGGCTGCCCGACACGGCGTCGTACGACCTGGGGGCCTCGCTGGGCGTCCCGGCCGTCACGGCGCACCGGGCGCTGACGGCGGGGTCGGTCACGCGGCTGGCGCCGGGCGCGCTCGCGGGGCAGGTGGTCCTGGTCGCGGGCGGTGCCGGTGCGGTGGGCAACGCCGCGATCCAGCTGGCCCGCTGGGCCGGTGCCCGGGTCGTGGCGACGGTCAGCAGCGAGGAGAAGGCCGCGCTGGCGCGCGCAGCCGGCGCCCACGACGTCGTCGACTACACGGGCGGCACCGACGCCACCGTCGCGGCGATCCGCGAGGTCGCCCCGGACGGTGTCGACCTGGTCGTCGAGGTGTCGCTGGCCGCCAACATCGCGATCGACGTCTCCGTGGTGCGCACCCACGGGACGATCGCCTACTACGCTGACAACGGGGGTGCCGAGGCGGTGGTGCCGGTGCGGCCGACCTTCGCCGCGAACCTGCGCCTCCAGGGCGTCCTGCTCTACACCCTCGACCCCGCCCTGCTCGCTGCTGCGGCCGAGGACGTCACCGCTGCGGTCGAGGCGGGCGCGCTGCGGGTCGGTGAGGACGCCGGGCTGCCGCTGCACCACTACCCGCTGGAGCGGGCCGCCGACGCCCACGCCGCCGTCGAGGGCGGCGCGGTCGGCAAGGTGCTGCTGGATGTCGAGTAGGCCGCTCGGCGGCGAACGTGTAGCCGCGCTGCGCGCTGCGCCGCTGACCTACGAGGAGGTGGGCGGGACCTCGCGCTCCGTCCTCCCGCCGGGCTACCACGTCGTGGAGGGCTCGCGCACGGTCGTCGGGCGGGGCTTCGACGAGGCCGCCGCGCTGTTGATGACCTGGCAGGTGCCCGTGCGGGCCGGGCTCCGGGTCGCCCCGTCCGCGCCACGGGTCGCTCTCGACGAGGTCGTGGAGATGCGGCTCGGCCTGGGACCACTGGCCGTCCGCATCCCGTGCCGGGTCGTGGCCGTGGTCGACGAGCCGGACCGGGTCGGCTTCGCCTACGGCACCCTGCCCGGTCACCCGGAGTGCGGGGAGGAGCTGTTCCTGCTCGAGCGCGGCGCGCAGGGGGAGCCGGTGTTCACGATCCGCGCGTTCTCCCGTCCGGGCACGGTCCTGACCAAGGTCGGCGGTCCTGCCGCGCGGTGGTTCCAGCGGCTGATGACCCGTCGCTACCTGCGCGCCCTGGACGCAGCTTCCTGATCCCAGATCCACCGGTCCTGGTCCGGAGGTTCCCCCCACCGAGCGCCCGCGAGCGCGTCGCGGCAGCCGTCGCCCCGCCGAGCCGGCGCGTTCTTCCGGAAGGACGGGCCGGCTCGGCGACTCGCGGTGGGATGGAGGGCGGTACGGCGTCGGGGCGTGCTGGTAGCCCGGCCACGGGGTGGTGGTCGGGCTGCGAGCGGTCTCGGCTGCTCAGGCCGTGAGTGGGGTGGTGCCGTCGGGGTGGACGAGGTAGTGCTGGCTGTGGGGGCTGGTCCAGAGCCAGTGGCCTGGACTGAGTCCGCGGACCCGCCATGGTGTGCCTGCTGGTGAGGGGTGGGTCTTGGCGCGGTGGTCGTGGCGGCAGAGCGGGGCCAGGTTGTCGGTCGACGTCTGATCCGGCGGGCCGGTGTCGGAGTACTCGATGGTGTGGTCGAGGTCGGCGGACTCGGCTGGCCTGTTGCAGTGGGGGAAGGAGCAGGTCGTCCTGGCCAGCCTGACCCGGGTGGCGATGCGGTCGGGGACCTCGTAGGAACTGACGGCGACGGTGTCGTGGAGGTCGATGACGGGCTTGACGATGACCTGGGTGTCGGGGGTGCCGCACCAGTCGCGGATGGCGTCGGCGGTGAGGAGCTGGTGGTGGTTGTCGAGGCGGGCGAGGTTGAGTCCGAGCGTTCCGGTGACGGGGTCGATCTGGGGTGCACCGGTCAGTGCGGCGTCGGAGAGGTGGACGGTGAGGACCACGACCCGGCGGGGTGCGGTGCGCGTGTGGGTTGCGCGGTCTCGACGACGCTCGCTGGCGCTCGCTGCTCGACCATCCTGCGTCGCCTCGGGGTCAGTCGCCTCGGGGTCGGTCGCCTCGGGGTCGGTCGCCTCGGGGTGGGTGTCGGGGAGGTGGTCTTGGCCGCGGGCGAGGTAGCCGAGGGCTTTGGCGCGGCGGACGGTGAGGGTGTCGGTGGAGCCGTCGGCCAGGAGTTGGTGGGCGATCTGTCGGATGGCGTGCTCGAGGTCTTCGGCATCGGCACGGTCCAGCAGCCCGTCCGCGGACACAGCAGACGCGGTCCCGACGCAGGTGGCGGGGGTGCCCAGGTCGAGGTCGAAGAACAGGCTCGAGCGGGTGTCGCACTCGGTGATTTCGGTGGATTCGGGGTCGGACCGGGCGGTGGCTTCGAGGACGAGGCGGTCGACGGTGACGGGGCCGGCGGTGTGGATCACGTGGGCGACCTGCGCATCGACGAACGCCACGGCCTCGGCGGAGAGGCTGCGGGTGGCTTGAGCCAGGCGGCGGACCCGCCACGCGGTGACCTGACCGGCGAGGAGTCGCGCCCACACCTTGGGGAGCCGGTGCTTGGCCTCCACGACGTCGCCGACGAGGAGGCGGCCGGACTCCTTCGTCCTGCCGAGGGCGGTGGCGAGTTCGGTGACGGCGAAGTCGGAGACCTCGGGTGCACCGGCGCCGGCGAGGTCGAGCATGGTGTCGGCGCCGGGCATCCCTAAGCGCTGCATCCATGCGGACTCCGCGGCGTCGTAGGCCTCGTCGTCGGGGTGGGAGTAGGTGCCGTACAGGTCTGGCATCAACGCACCGGTGGTGTGCGCATCGGCCCACTGCGCGACCCCGATCAGCAGCTCGCGTGCGGCGTCGTCCTCGCGCCGCTTGGCGGCGCGGATCGCGTCGAGTAGGGGGCTGGTGGACATGGTGAAAGTATAGTCGAACACACGTTCGATGGATAGTGTTTCCCCAGGTCAGGTCCACTTTTCTGTAGCAATCATGCCGACCGTTCGAAGCCCGACCGAAGCGAGCACCCCAGCGCAGGGCGACCGTCGAGGCAAGCGCAACCAAGAAGCCCAAGCGGCACCCACGGCGACCACGCTTCTCCGTCAATGAGGACCTGCTGCCGCGCGAACGCGCCACGACCCACCAACGGTGACCCAGGGATCAACCACGGGGGTACAGCTGGGCGCGTCGGCGTACGGGGTTTCGAGACGGCGCTGGCGCGCCTCCTCAACCGCCGTACGGCGTCGGCGTACGGGGTTTCGAGACGGCGCTGGCGCGCCTCCTCAACCGCCGTACGGCGTCGGCGTACGGGGTTTCGAGACGGCGCTGGCGCGCCTCCTCAACCGCCGTACATGTCGGTG
>WLJH01000013.1 GCA_009701885.1 Actinomycetota bacterium | reverse complement strand
CGGGGTCCGCGCCGCCGGCCTGCAGCAGGGCGAGCACGCGCCCGGTGGTGCGGCGGCCGAGGCCCGTGACCCGGGCGAGCCCGGCCGCGTCGGCCGCGGGGTCGGCGCGCCAGGCCTCGGCGACCCGGCGTACCGACGACGAGCGCGGCCGGCCGCCGGCGAAGAAGTGGCCCAGGGCTAGGTCCTCCTCGCGGAAGAGCAGCTCGGCCTTCGCGGGTCCGCCGTCGCGGCCGGCGCGGCCGGACTCCTGGTAGTAGACGTCCAGCGACTCCGGTGCCTGCGCGTGCAGCACCCAGCGGACGTCCGGCTGGTGCACACCCATGCCGAAGGCCGAGGTGGCCACGACGACGTCGACCTCCCCCCGGTGAAACTGCTCGTGCACGTCGTCGCGCACGCGGCGGGGGAGACCTGCGTGGTACGCCGGGGCGCGCAGCCCCTGCTCGGTCAGCGACGCCGCGAGCGCCTCGACCGAGCGGCGGGTGCGCGCGTAGACCAGGCCCATCCCGTCCTCACGCAGCACGGCGACGCGCGCGCCGACCAGCCCGGCGCGGTCGGCCTCGTCGTGCAGGCGCACGACGCCCAGCGACAGCGAGGGCCGCTCGAACCCCAGCACCTGCTCGTCGCAGTCGGCCAGGTCCAGCACCCGGCGCACGTCCTTGCGCACCGAGGACGACGCAGTCGCGGTGACCGCCACCGTCGGCGGGCGGCCCCAGGCCTCGCGGACCGAGCCGAGGCCGGCGTACGCCGGACGGAAGTCGCTGCCCCACGTCGAGACGCAGTGCGCCTCGTCGACGGCCAGCAGGGCCGGCGGGTGCTCGTCGAGCAGGTCGCGCAGGGGGCCGCCCTCGAGCTGCTCGGGGGAGGTGAGCAGGACCCGCAGCGTGCCGGCGCGCACGGCTTCCTCGACCCTGGCCCGGTCGACGGCCCCCTCGCCGCTGGTCCACCGGGCGGCCACCCCCTCGCCGGCGTGCTCCTCGAGGCTGCGGACCTGGTCGGCGGCCAGGCTCAGCAGGGGCGTGACGACCACGCAGAGCGCGTCGGAGGCCAGCGCCGCCAGCTGGTAGACCAGCGACTTCCCCGAGCCGGTCGGGGCCACGAGCAGCACGTCGCGCCCGGCCAGCAGCGAGCGCACCGCGGCCAGCTGGGCCTCGTGCGGCTCGGGCACGCCGAGGCGGGTGGCGGAGAGGTGGACGAGGTCGGGCTGGCTGCTCACGAGCCGGGAGGTACCCAGGTCGGGAGGTTCCACGGCCACCCGTCCGGGCACACCCTGGTTGCGCCGTGCCGGGTCGAGGTGCGGGTCGAGGTGTGCGTCGAGGTGTGCGTCGAGGTGCAGGGACGCGCGGGACCGCGGCACCAGGCCTCGACCCACACCTCGACCCGAGGCCGCGGAGACTCAGCGGGTCGGGTCGATGACGGTGATGCCAGCGACGGGGACGGTGTCGAACACCGGGAGCAGCTCGGCGGCCTCGGCCAGCCCGATGGTGCGCTCGACGAGCCGCCGCGGCGCGAGGGTGCCGGCGACGACGAGGTCGAGCATGCCGGGGTAGTCGGCGGCAGCCATGCCGTGGCTGCCGAGCAGGTCCAGCTCCCAGGCGATCACCCGGCCCATCGGCATCCGCGGGTGGCCGTCGACGGCGGGCAGCAGGCCGACCTGCACGTGCCGGCCGCGTCGGCGCAGCGAGTGGATGGCGGTCGCCGCGGTCTGCTCGCTGCCGACCGCGTCGACGGCGACGTGGGCGCCGCCAGCGGTGAGGTCCGCCAGTGTCTCGACCAGTGCCTCGGGGAGGTCGTCCCCACCGTCGGCGAGCAGCACGTGCTCGGCGCCGAGCGAGGAGGCGACGTCCAGCGCGCCCTGGTGGCGGTCAACCGCGATCACCTGGGCGCCCAGTGCCCGCGCCACCATGACCGCACTCAGCCCGACGCCACCCGCGCCGACCACGACCACCCACTCGCCCTCGCGCACCTGCGCCCGGGCGACGAGCCCGCGGTAGGCCGTCGCGAAGCGGCAGCCCAGCGAGGCCGCGGTGGTGTCGTCGACGGTGTCCGGCAGTGCCACCAGGTTGGTGTCGGCGGCGTGCAGGGGGACCAGCTCGGCGAAGGAGCCCCAGTGCGTGAAGCCCGGCTGCTGCTGGTCGGGGCAGACCTGCGCGTCCCCGGCCGCGCACCACGCGCACCGCCCGCAGCCGCACACGAACGGGACCGTCACCCGGTCACCCGCCGCCCAGCGTCGTACGCCGGCGCCGACCGCCACGACCTCGCCGGCCAGCTCGTGGCCCGGCACGTGCGGCCACGCGATGTCGTCGTGGCCGGCCCACGCGTGCCAGTCGCTGCGGCACAGGCCGGTGGCGCCGACCCGCACGACCACCCCGCCGTCCGGCGCGACCGGGTCGGGCACCTCCCGGACCTCGGGCTGGGCTCGGACGGCGTCGATCACCACGGCTCGCACGCGGTCATCCTGCCGCAGCCCGGACCACTGACGGCCCGGGCCGCGGGCACGATGGGTCAGCGACGCCCGGGTGCGCCCGAGGGCTGGTCGACAGGCTCGACGACGGGAGCCTCAGGCGTCGCCGTGACCTCGCCGGTAGGAGCCGATCGGTTTCCGGTGCGGTCGAGGCTGCTCACAGCGAACCAGTAGGTCGTGCCGTTCTGCAGGCCGGAGGCCTGGAACACCGAGGCCGTGGTCGTGGCCAGGACCGCCCAGTCGGTGTCGGCGGTGCGCACCCACACCTCGTGATGCAGGAAGTCGGCGGGAACATCGGCGGACCAGGTGAGGTCGACGACTGCGTCACCAGCTGTCGCCTGGAGGCCGAAAGGCGCCGCCGGCGCCGTCATGTCGACGGCGGTCAGGTCGCGCGTTCCGGAGCTCGCGGGCACGGCGCCGTTGTGTCGCAGGGCCACTGCTCGGTACTCGGCCGTCCCCAGCTCCGGGACCACCTGCGTCGCGGCCCGGCCACGGCGGTCGACCTCGATCTCTTCCAGCGTGACCCAGGAGCCGCCTTCCTTCACCTGCAGGGCCACCGGACGACCGGGGCGGACCGGGGTGGCCGTCACGACGGCGCGGGTCTGCTCGCCCTCGCTGACCACGCTCTGGGAGAACTCGAGCTCGACCTTCTGGCGCTGCACCTGGAGCTTCCGCGAGGTGCTGACGGCCCCGGTGTACTTCTTTCCTGCCTTGGACAGTGGCTGGAGGACGGCGCGGAGGACCAACGTCTTGGCAGGTGTCTTCAGGGCGCGACGGGCCGTGCCCGCGGCTCCAGTGGTGCCGGTGGCCAGGACCTTCCACGTGCCGTTGACCTTCTTCTGCACGGTCACCGCGCGGCTGATCGCAGGGCGCACCGTCACCGTGAGGTCGTAGCGCTCTCCGGTGATGCGCTGGGAGGGGCTGACGGTCAGCGAGACGCTGGACGTGACCGGCTGCGGCTGCGGCTCCGGCTCGGGCTGGGACGACCCGCCGCCCCCGGGGAGTGTCTTGCCGTAGTAGTAGGGCGCCGGGTTCGACTCGCAGGCGATGCCATCTCCGTCACTGTCGAGGTAGTGCGGATCCGAGGAGGGGCCGCCGGCGTTGAGGAAGAAGATCTGCGCCGCCTTCTGGCTGGCGAAGTCACCGCAGTCGCGATCGGCCGCGACGGCCGCCGGGGCGGTGGCCAGGACCAGAGTGGGACCGAGTGAGAGAGCGAGCAGGAACAACAGGACGCGCCGTGGCATGGGTACTCCGAGGTAGTGGTGGAGCCGCCGAGGCTAGGGCCGAAAGTAAAGAACTGTCTGCAGAACGGGGTAATAGGTCGCGCTCCTTCCTGCAACCCCTTCGCAACAGCAACCGGGTCTCGACTAGTGTCCTGCCCATGACGCGTCCCCGCCTCGCCGGTCTGGCCCTGCTCGCCCTCGCCCCCGCCCTGGCGGCCTGCTCGGAGGGGAGCGACGTCGCCGACGACGGTGAGCTGCGGATCGTCACGACGGTCGCGCCGATCACCTCCATCACCGCGGCGGTCGCGGGCGACCGGGCCGAGGTCGAGGGCCTGGTCCCGGAGGGCACCAACTCCCACACCTTCGAGCCGCCGCCGAGCGCGGCCGCGCAGCTCGAGGAGGCCGACCTGGTGCTGGTCAACGGCCTGCAGCTCGAGGACCCGACCATGGAGCTGGCCGAGGAGACGATGAGCGAGGGCGCCCGCCTGGTCGAGCTCGGCACGGAGGTGCTGCCGGAGTCGGAGTACGTTTACGACTTCTCCTTCCCCGAGGAGGAGGGCAAGCCCAACCCGCACCTGTGGACCGACCCCACCTGGGCGATCCGCTACGCCGAGCTGGTCCGCGACACCCTCGTAGAGGTCGACCCCGACGGCGAGGCGACGTACGACGAGAACCTCGAGGCCTTCACCGCCCAGGCCACCGCGCTCTCCGACGCGCTGCGCGCCGACCAGGAGTCGGTGCCGGTCGAGGACCGCAAGCTGCTGACCTACCACGACGCCTACGCCTACTTCGCCCGGACCTACGACTGGACCGTCATCGGCGCGATCCAGCCCGACAGCTTTGACGACCCGACCCCGCGGGAGGTGGCGGGGATCATCGACCAGATCGAGGCCGAGCAGGTGCCCACCATCTTCGGCTCGGAGGTCTTCCCCTCCGACGCGCTCGAGGAGATCGGCGACGCGACCGGTGCGCGCTACGAGGACACCCTGCGCGACGACGACCTGCCCGGCGAGCCGGGGGAGCCGGAGCACTCCTGGCTCGGACTCATGCGCTACAACTACGTCACCATGATCACCGGCCTGGGCGGCGAGGCGCCGGAGCTCTCCGCCCTCGACGTCACCCCGGCTGTCCCCGACACCGCGACCTACCCCCAATGAGCCCGAGCGAGGCACGCGTGACCCACCCCGAGGTCGCCCCCGTCCACGTGCTCGCGCCCGCCACCGAGCTGGTCCGTGCCGAGCGCGCCGGGGTCTCGTACGGCGACACGCCGGTGCTCGCCGGGGTCGACCTGACCCTGCGGGCCGGCGACTTCGTGGGCGTCGTGGGCCCGTCGGGTGCGGGCAAGACGACCCTGCTGCGCCTGCTCCTCGGCACCCAGCGGCCGACGACTGGGACGGTGCGCCGCGCCCCGGGGGTCCGGGTGGGCTACGTCCCCCAGCTGGAGACCGTGAGCTGGAACTTCCCCGTGACCGTGGGGGAGTGCGTGCTGATGGCCCGCAGCGGCCGGCTGCTGCCGTGGCCGTCCCGCGCCGAGCGCGCCGACGTCGCCGCGGTGCTGGAGCGGCTGGGCATCGGCCACCTGGTCGACCGCCACATCCGGGAGCTCTCGGGCGGCCAGCAGCAGCGGATGTTCCTGGCCCGCGCGCTCCTGCGCGACCCCCAGATGCTGCTGCTCGACGAGCCCACCAGCGGCATCGACGTCGCGACCCGACACGACATGCTCCACCTGCTCGGTCACCTGCACGACGACGGCATGACCATCGTGCTGACCACCCACGACCTCAACGGCGTCGCCGCGCACGTGCCCGACCTCGTCGCCCTCCACGGCACGGTCGTGCGCCGCGGCGCCCCGCTCGACGTGATGACCTCCGAGGTCCTCGAGCAGACCTTCGGCGCCCCGATGGACGTCCTGCAGCACCTGGGCATGCCGGTCGTCCTCGACCGCCACGCCCCCGGCCGCCCGCACGGAGCCTGAGGCCCGCCGTGCTGGAGACCTTCCTCGAGCCCTTCGCGTACGACTTCTTCGTCAAGGCCGTCGTCGTCGCCACGCTGGCGGGCGCGCTGTGCGGTCTGGTCGGCGTCTACGTCATCCTGCGCGGGATGAGCTACATCGGCCACGGGCTGTCGCACGCCATCTTCGGCGGGTTCGCGGCCAGCAGCGTGATCGGCGTCAGCTACGTCCTGGGCGCCGGCATCTGGGGCTTCGCCTCGGCGCTAGCCATCAACCGGGTCTCGCGCTCGCACCGGATCGGCGCCGACGCCGCCATCGGCGTCATCACGACGGCCTCCTTCGCCCTCGGCGTCGCCCTGCTCACGGTCTTCGGCAACCGCGGCCCGAGCTTCGACGCCGCGCTCTTCGGCAGCATCCTGGGCATCTCCAGCACCGACGTCTGGACGCTGGTCGCCGTCAGCGTGCTCACCGTCGGCGTGGTCGCCAGCCGCTACCGCGCGCTGCTCTTCGCCACCTTCGACCCCGAGGTCGCCGACGTCAGCGGCGTGCGGGTCGCCCGCACCGACGCGCTGCTCATGCTGGTGCTCTCCCTGGCGATCCTCTCCACGCTCTCGGTCATCGGCGTGACGCTGGTCGCCGCCACCCTGGTCATCCCCGCGGTCGTCGCGCGGATGCTCACCCACCGCTTCGCCACGATGCTGTGGCTCTCCACGGCCATCGGCGCCGTCTGCGGCCTCGTGGGGATGAACCTCAGCTACCACCTCGACGTCCCCTCCGGCACCACGATCGTGCTCACCGGGGCCAGCCTCTTCGTCGTCGTGCTGACCCTCACCGGCGTCGGTCGGCTCGGCCGCACCCAGACCCGATCCGGCACCCCGGCGGTCCTGTGAGCACCCGCGGGCAGGACCCGGTGGCCGCCACCGTCGAGCGGGTGGTGGCCCACCTGCGCGAGCACGGCCACCGCATCACGATGCCGCGCCGCGCGGTCGTCGACACCCTGGCCCGGGCCGAGGGCCACCCCACGGTCGAGCAGATCGCCGCCGACGTGGCCGAGCGCTGGCCCGGCATGCACCTGACCACCGTCTACCGCACGCTGGAGACCCTCGCCGAGCTCGGCGTCGTCACCCACGTCCACCTGGCCGCGGGCACCGCCTACCACCTGGCCGACCCCGCGGAGTCGGCCGACGGCGCGCACCACGTGCACGCGCAGTGCCGCAGCTGCCGCCGGGTCATCGACCTCCCCGACGGGATCCTCGACGGCGTACGCCGCGAGCTGGCCGCCTCCGAGGGCTTCGCCCTGGAGCCGCACCACGTGGCACTGTCCGGGCTGTGCCGCGACTGCGCCGACGAGGGCTGAGCGCGGGCTAGCGGCGCGGGAGCACGACGGCGAGCCCGGCGGGCTCGCGCAGGTCGCCGCTCATCCGGCCGCCGAGGGTCTCCACGACGCCACGGGCGCGCTCCAGGGCCGGGACGTCCCTGGCTGCGGGCTGGGCGCCGGCGACGCGTACCTCCACACGTAGGTGCCGTTCGGCACCCTCCACGCTGAGTCCGACCCGGTGACCGCTGCACGCGAGCACCGCCAGCAGCACGTCGTCGAGCACCTGCTCGAGCGGCCCGGGGGTGAGCGAGAGCGTGGCGTCGCCGTCGAGCTCGGCCTCGAGCTCGACCCCGGCGAGCGACAGGGTGTCGGCCCAGCGCTGGGCCAGGGCAGGGACGACCAGGGAGAGCGGCAGGTGGGCGCCGGCCACCACCGGGTGGCTGCGGGTCTCCTCCAGGACGTCGCCGACCGCCTTGTCCAGCCTCTCGACCGTGCGGGCGGCCA
Organism: Actinomycetota bacterium; assembly: GCA_009701885.1. GTDB lineage: Bacteria > Actinomycetota > Actinomycetes > Propionibacteriales > Nocardioidaceae > Nocardioides. Next base: position 95,835 of record WLJH01000013.1, on the reverse strand, counting down.
GCGCCGCGGCCTCGACGAGGTCGGCCGGGGCGTCGTCGCGGTCGACCAGGTCGTGGAGCGCCAGGCTCAGGCTGGTGAGTGGTGTGCGCAGCTCGTGGGAGGCCCGCAGCGCCAGGTCGCGCTCACGCTCCAGCGAGCCGCGCAGCTGGGCGGCGGCGCCGTCGAGCGCCTCACCGATCGCGCGCGCCTCACCGATGCTGGTGTCGGGCAGCCGCAGGTCGAAGCGACCGCGCGCCAGGGCGTTGGCTGCCTCGGCCAGCTCGGCGAAGGGTCGGGCGAGCCGGGTGGCGACGAGCACGCCCACGAGCACGGCGACGACGACGAGGATGCCGCCGAGCGCGAGGAGCGAGGGGAGGGCGGCGGAGACGGTCGACTCGGCGTCCCGCATCGGTGCGCTGACCTCGACCACCACCCCGTCCACGGTCGCGGACGCCGCGACCGCGCCCTCGGCGTCGGACTCGCGCCACAGCTGCCCGGTGACGCGTGAGGACGACCCGTCGGCGACGGTGACGACCACCGCGCGGTCGGGGACCGCGAAGGGCTCGAGCGCGGCGGCGGCCGGTGCCGGGGCGTCGGGTTCCAGGCCCTGGCCGAGCAGCGTCGCGACCACGAGGGCCTCGCGCTGCACCTGCCGGCGCAGCTCGTCCTCGGCCAGGTCGGAGATGCTGACGGTGCGGAAGGCGACGAACGCGCCGACCAGGAGGACGGCCAGCAGACCGAAGGCGAGGGTCAGGCGGGAGCGCACGGTGCCCCCGCCCCGCGGCTAGGCACCGGGCTCGCTCTCGAGCCGGAAGCCGACGCCGCGCACCGTGACGACCTCGGCGCTGGCTCCGGCCTCCTCGAGCTTGCCGCGCAGGCGGCCCATCGTCACGTCGAGGGTCTTGGTCGAGCCGAACCAGTTCTCGTCCCACACCTCCGCCATCAGCCGCTCGCGGGTCACGACCGCCCCTCGCTCGGCGTCGAGCAGCGCCAGGACGTCGAACTCCTTGGTGGTCAGCGTCAGCTCCTGCCGACCCACCCACGTACGCCGTGCCGCGACGTCCACGCGCAGGGCGTGCTCGTCGGTGGCCGCGGCGGAGGCGGCTGCGGGTGCGGCGGGCGCGGTGCCGGCGGGAGCGTCGGCGGGGGCCTCACCCGCCCCGACGCTGCGGGCCGCCCGACGGGCCAGTGCGCGCACGCGCGCCTGCATCTCCGCGATCGGGAACGGCTTGGCGAGGTAGTCGTCGGCCCCGTAGTCCAGGCCGACCACCCGGTCCAGCTCGTCCGAGCGCGCCGTGAGGATCATGATCCCGCCGTCGTACCCCTCGTCACGGGCCTGCTTGCACACGTCCAGGCCGTCCATGTCGGGCAGCCCGAGGTCGAGCAGCACGACGTGCGGGGAGCGACGGATCTCCGCCAGGCCCTTCTGCCCGGTGTCGGCCCAGGTCACCTGGTAGCCCTGGCGCTCGAGCATCCGCTGCAGGGTGAGCGCGATGTCGACGTCGTCCTCGACGATCAGCACGGAGGTGGTCGCGGGAGTCGTCTCGGCCGTCACGTCCGCAGGATAGGGCGTGGGGTCCGCGTCCGCAGGGGACGCGGCGAGAGCCTCAGAACTCGCGGTCGCCGGCACCGGACTCGACCGCCGTGGTGGGGGAGCAGGCGATGTCGCCCGGCGTCTTCACGGCCGTCGACGGGGTCCAGCGCATCGTCCCGGTGGCCGAGGCGGAGCGCAGGTCGCCGGAGGAGACGGCTCCCAGGGTGACCGTGATCGTGGTGGTCCCGGCGGTCGGGTTGGTCGAGGCGACCATGGTGGCGCCGATCGGGACGCTCTTGTTGGCCTTCACGTAGTTCTGGGCGAACAGCACCGTGCCGAGGTTGACGTCGAAGGTCGCGCGGTCGCTGACGGTTGCGGTGGCGACGGCCTTGTCACGCAGGGTCACCGTCAGCGGGGTGCTGGCGCCGGTCCAGCCCGCCTTGACCGTCGCGAGGTTGAGCTGGCCCTGGTACACGAAGGTCAGGGTGTCTCCCGCGGACGCCCGGCCGGAGGACGAGCCGCTGCTCGCCTGGACGTCGAGCGCCTTGAGCGGGTTGTTGTCGATCGTGACGGTGACCGTCGGCGAGGTGACGGTGCGGCCGAGCACGTCGGTCATGACCGCGCGCAGCTCCCACGTGCCGGAGGCGAGCGACGCCGTCGCCCAGGTGCAGCTCCACGGGGCGGCCTCGTCCGCCGGGCAGACAGCGGTCCACGTGCCGCCGGCCGGCCGCGCGTCGAAGCGCACGGAGCGGGCGGGGGCGTCGAGGAGGGCGGTGTGGTCGGCGGTGATGGTCGTGGTCCCGCGGACCAGGTCCCCGCCGAGCGGGGAGGTGATGGTGACCGAGGCGAGCCCGTTGTCGATCGCGCGGCGGACGACGGCGGGGGCACTCACGTTGCCGGCGGCGTCGTAGGCGACCGCGCGCAGGTCGTATCTGAGCAGCCCGTTGAGGGTGCCGGTGTTGAGGGCGCAGCGGTAGGGCTCGGTGCGCACCGTGCACAGCGGCGTGTAGGTGCTCGAGGTTTCGGGCTTGTAGGACAGCTCGACGCGCTCGGTGCCGGACTCCTCGTCGACCGGGACGGCGCTCACCTGCACGGTGCCGCGCATCGGGCTCGGCGCGTCCACGGTCACGGTGGGCATGACGTTGTCGACACTGACGTCGGGCTGCACGTCCTCCACGCGCGGGGCCGCGGTGCCGGTGCCCACCGTGGTCACGACGCGGACGTCGACGACGTCGGTCAGGCCGGCGGTGGCCCACAGGCAGCTCGGCGAGGGGCCGGTGACGGCCCCGCAACCAGCCACGGTCGTCCAGCCGTCGGTCGGCAGCGCGTCGGCCGCGCGGTACTGGAAGGCGCTGCTGGTGCTGCGGCCGCCCGCGCCGGTCACGGTCGCGGCGAGTGTGACGGTGCCCCGCACGGCGTCGGCGATGGTGGCGAGCTCGACCGTCGCCGGGTTGGCCACCCGGGTCGGGACGACCACGGACGTCGCGGTCGAGCCGACGAGGTCGGTGGCGGTCGCGCGCAGCTGGTAGTCCCCGTCGGCCAGCCCGGTGGTGTCCCACGCGCAGGCGTACGGCGCGGTCGGGTCGGTGCACAGCGCCGTCCAGGCGGCCGAGCCGGCGGCGGCGTACTCGATGACGACGCGGGCCACGCCCGAGCCGGTGTCGGAGGCGACCGCCTGGACCTGGACCGAGCCCTGCACGGTCGCGCCGGGGCTGGTGAGCGACACCCGCGGCGGGTGGTAGTCGGCGGCGGCGCCGACCCGCGCGAGGGTGTGGGAGCCGGAGGTGAAGCTGGCGCCGGAGAACCAGGTGGTGCCGGCCGTGACCATCACGACCACCAGGACGGCCAGCGCCGTGCCGAGCACCCGCAGCGACGGACGGCCGAGGACGCGGGTGCGTCCGTCGGCGCGGTGCCGGGAGGTGGTCTGCTGGGTCATCGGGGGGCTCGTTCCTGGGGGAGGGATGCAGAGCAGTCTGTCGAGGAGCGCCTCACGACCACGCCACGCGCAGGACACCGCTGCACCACGAGTGGGCAAAGGTGTCGGAGGCGTCGGCCGGAGTCAGCCGGTGGTCGAGGTGCGAGCGCAGCGAGCCACGAGACCCCTCAGGCGGGGACGGGGACCCGCTCGTCGGCGACCTCGGGAGCCAGTGCCGGCGCCACCGCCGGGACGGCGTCGTCGTCGCGGCGGTCGCGCTGCGGGCGCAGGGCCCGGACCAGCTCGACCAGGCTCCACAGCGCGATGAGCGCGGCGGGCAGGCCGATCAGCGCCATCCGGGTGCCGCGGTCGGCCAGTGCCATGAAGGCGAACCCGACGTACGGGACGTGGGCCACCACGCGGGGCTGGGTGGCGGCGGTGAGCTGGAAGGTCCAGGGGTCGACGTCGGCGTTGGCGTCGCCCTGGGTGCGGAACTCGTCGCCGTCGATCTCGACGATCCGGTGGGTGACGAGGGTGTCGATGCCGGACTCGGCGGGCGGGACGTAGGTGATGGTGTCGCCGACCTCGAGGTCCTCGACCGGGACGACCTCGGAGAAGACGACCGAGCCGAGGTCGTAGGTGCCCTCCATCGAGCCGCCCATGATCACGTAGCGCTGCAGACCCATGAGGCTCGGGAGCAGGAACCCGAGCGCGGCCAGCATGGTGAGGCCGACGGCGAGGTTGACCAGCAGGCCGCGGGCGCGGGCGCCGCGGGAGCGCTCGCGGTGGGCGGGCGCGGTGCGGGCGCCGGTGCTGAGGATCGTCATCGGGGGACCTCGTTCGGTGGGGGCGGTGCTGCGGGTGGGGCGTGCTCCGCGGGGAGCGTGGGTCCCGGGGGTGTGCCCCCGCCCGGCGGTGCCGGCCGGGCGGGGGTTACTCCTCCCCAGGAGTCGTGGTGACGCCTCGCGTCAGGTCAGCGACCGATGCCGAGGGCGTCGGTGAAGGTGCCGACGAACGGGATGGTGCTGTCGCCCTCGAGCTGGGTGGTGACCCAGGTGAAGGAGGCCGAGGCGGTCTTGTTCTCGTTGCTGTTGTCGGTCGTCTCCTTCAGCGTCACGATGAACTGGACGGTCGCCTTCTCGGCGGCGCCGTCGACGGCGAGACGGGCGACCGGCATGATCCCCTTGGTCTCGACGTCCTGGAAGGGGCCGTTGTAGAGCGTCGTGCCGCCGGAGACGAGCTGCAGGTTCAGGTCCGGGTTGACGAAGGTGCCGTCGGCCGCGGTGGCCTGCAGGGTCAGGTCGGACTCGAGGGTGCCGGTGTTGGTGACGGTCACCGAGCCGGTGATGGTGTCGCCGTGCTGGATGTTGGTGATGTCGAGGGCGGTGCGGTCGTTGGAGTGCGACACGATGCCGGAGCTCACCGAGGTGGTCGAGGCGGTCGTCGAGGTGAAGCTCGCACCCGAGCCGACGGCGACGGCGCCGGCGACGGTCAGGGTGGCGAGGGGGACGAGGATCTTGCGGCGGTTGGCAGCCATGGTGGTGCTCCTGGGGAGGTGTGGCGCCGCTCTGGTGCGGCGCCGGTGATGGGTAGAACTCTGGTCGGGCGGGGACCACGCGCCGCTCTCGCTCGGACCACCCCCACGCCACGGCTGGGCAACATCGGAGAACGGTCGTGCTCCGCGGTCACGCGCAGGCAACAGAACGGTCTGGGAGGATCGGCGGCATGGACACCGTCCGCTCGATCGTGCTCTTCGCCGCGGCCGCGCTCGCCGAGATCGGCGGCGCCTGGCTGGTGTGGCAGGGCGTGCGCGAACACCGCGGCTGGCTGTGGATCGGCGCGGGCGTCATCGCGCTGGGCATCTACGGCTTCGTCGCGACCCTCCAGCCGGACGCCAACTTCGGGCGCATCCTGGCGGCGTACGGCGGGGTCTTCGTCGCCGGCTCGCTGCTGTGGGGGATGGTCGTCGACGGCTTTCGGCCCGACCGGTGGGACGTCACCGGCGCGCTGGTCTGCCTCATCGGCGTCGCGCTGATCATGTACGCCCCGCGCTCGGCCTGAGCCTCGGCTGATCGCATCGGTCCCAGGAGATCAGGTGCGCCCGGGCCCGGAGATCGTCGCGACGCTCGAGATGGATCCCGCCGCCGGCACGGCCACGTGCGACCTGTGGCTGCCGGTGGAGCGCACCGGCGGCTGACGGACTCAGGCCCGGAGGCCGAGCACGACCCGTCGTGCCCGCGGCACGAACCCGAGGGCGTTCAGCGCTTCGGTCTGCTCGTCGGAGGAGCTGAGGGCGAGCACCTCACCGCGGCCCGAGGCCGCCGCGTCCGTGGCGGCGGCCTCGCGGGCCGCGTCCGCGTGCTCGTGCCCGGCTGTGGGTTGGAAGGCCAGTCCCAACCGGGTCGCTGCGGCCACGAACGGGGTGCGTGACGCCATCGCCACCGGGTCCCCGTCCACCTCCCGCAGCGTGATGCCGCCGTCGGCCAGTGGCCGGTCGACCACGAACTCCCGGTCGCTGGTGTCCTCGGGATGCCGTGCGCGGAACTGCGCGAACCAGCGGTGCAGGAGGGGCAGGTCCCGTTCGTCGGCGCGCCGGGCGCGACCTGGCGGGGCCGGGCGCGGGCGCACCGGCCCCTCGAGGCGCAGGAGGTGACGCTCGGCGAGGCGGCGTACGTCGTGGCCGGCGCCTGCCAGGGCCTTCGTGACCGTCTCGGCGTCCCGGGCGTCGATGCCCCAGGTGCCGGCCCCGGGCAGGAGCCCCGCCAGTGCGACCGCCTGCTCGCCGGTCAGCCGGGAACAGAGCAGCGCGTGGTCGGGCAGCAGCACGCAGGCGGAGGTGACCGTGTCGTCGTCGGCCCACCAGCCGAAGAGCCCGTCCTCGCGCGGCGGCTCGAGGCTCGACCAGTGGTCGGCCTCCGTCAGCAGCGGGTCGTGGGCGACCCGGTCACCCGCCAGGTGCGCGCCGGCGACGTCGAGGAACGCCAGGGCGTCGGGCGTCGTCGACCAGGTCACGGTTGCATCCTCGATGGTCCTTGTTGCACCCGTCGAGCGCGTGTGTGCACGGGCTGGCCGAGGGTCACTCGCGGAGGCGCCGGGTGCGTTCGAGCTGTTGGTGGATGCGGTGGTGGTGGCGGGAGCAGTAGAGGCGGCCTTGGTCGGTGGTGGTGGGGCCGCCGTGGGACCAGGGGGTGGTGTGGTGGACGTGGCAGCGGGAGGGTGGGGCGTCGCAGCCGGTCCACTGGCAGTGCTTGTCGCGGTGGGCGATGGCGATGCGTTGGGCGCGGGAGTGGTAGCGGCGGCGGCGTCCGAGGTCGAGGACCTCGCTGTGGCCGCCGAGGACCGCGGGGATGATGCCGGCCTCGCAGGCCAGTCGGCGGGCGGTGGCGGCGGAGAGGCGGTCGCCGTTGTCGAGGGATGCGCTGGCGAGGCCGCCCTGGAGGGTCTCCAGCGTCATGGTGACCACGACGGTGGCGCCGGTGCCGCCGACGGTGGGGACGTCCTTCTCGCTCAGGCGCTCGAGGAGGTCGCAGAACGCGTGCCCGGCCTGCTGCGGGGTGGTGAGGTCGCGGCGGGCGGGGTCGTGGTCTGCCCAGGTGAGTGCTTGGAGGGCCTTGTCGAGCATGGCGGCGTGGAGCTCGGGGATGGTGAAACGGCCGTGGACCAGGCCCTGGCCGTCGCGGGTGGTGGTGAGCCGGGTGCGTTCGTGGGCGCGGCGTTCCTCGGCCTCGAGGAGTCGGGCTTCGTGGGCCTCGCCGATCTCGGGGGCGATCACGGCCAGGACGTGGCGTCCCAGCACGCGCAGCGCCTTGGCGTCGAAGTCGGCGCACAGACCGACGAGGTGGGCCTCGGCACGGGCGGCGAGGTCGGGGTCGAGGTCGTCGGGGAGGTCGTCGAGGGCACGGACCACGACACCCGCCTGCTCGACATTGGTGGCCCCGGCGGCGAGGGCGTCGCGCAGCAGGTCGAAGCGGCCCAGTGCCTCCGCGAGCGCCATCTGGCGGTGCGCTGCAGCCCGGGTGGTGTGGGTGTGGTGGGCCCACCAGGTCGCGGTCGAGGTGGAACCGTCGCTCTCCTCGACCTGGACCTCGGCTCCGTGGCGCAGCACCGTGGCGGTCAGCTCGGCCAACCGCGAGGCCATCGCGTCCAGCTCCCGCAGCACCTGCGCGGTCGCGGCCCGGTCGAGCCCGATCAGCGACGCCGCCCGCGCCTGATCCAGGGCACCGGACAGCGCCTCGACCACGTGGTCGAGAGGGTGCCGCTGTCCGAGAACTGCCATACCTCAGTGAAGCCGTGACCACCGACATTCCTGCGTCAGTACCGGGGTCTTCAGGACGATCGCCGGTCGTCGTTATCGAACCGTGCCGCCACCCCGTCGGGGCGCGTCTCGTCGCGTCGTTCCGCCGCGATCCGGGGCCCCACGAGCGCTACGGCTTGACCGTCCGCCGCACTTCCCGCGCCTGGAACCGCCGGTCGCCGGAGTAGGTGACGACGAGCCGGGTGGCCCTGGGCTTGAGTGGCTGGCCGCGGCCGAACCAGATCGCCTTGTCGAGGTCGCGCAGCCGGCGCTCGACGGTGCGCCCGCCGATGGTGAGCGAGACGCTGCCGGTCGGCTCGGCGCCGATGCCGTCGGGGCTGGTGACGGAGACCTTGGCGCGCAGCCTGCCGCCGCGGCGGCGGGTCTTGACCTGCAGGTCGACGGGGGACTGGACCCGGCCGCCCTCGGCGACCTCGACGACCGGGTCACGGCCCGGAGCGTTGGTGGTGACGCGCACGGAGATCCGGCTGCCGAGGTCGGCCTCGCGGCAGAGATAGCGCCAGGTCGTGGCGCCGGCGAGCGGACTGCCCTCGCGCAGCCACTGGTAGCGCGAGCGGGCGCCCTCGGGGTCGTAGCGGCCGGCGACCACCTTGAGCCCGCGCCCCACGAGGGCGGCGCCGGCGACGTCGGCGGGCTGCTGCACGACGACGTTCGAGGGCGCCGGGGGCTTCGTCATCAGCTCGTGCGCCCGGGCCCGGATGTCCGGGAGCCTGCGGTAGAGGTTCGAGCCGGGGCAGGAGGTGTCGTTGGTGTCGCGGTGCCCGTCGATGACGCGCAGCGTGGCCATCGCGCCGGAGCGGTACTTGTCCGAGCCCTCCGAGCGCACCGTCGTACGTCCCCGGGCCTTGCGGCCGTGCAGGTCGAGCTTCCAGGCGGCCACCGCGGCGACGCCACGGACGACCGCGTCGGGGGCCTGGACCTGCTCGTAGTTGCCGATCGCGGCGATGCCGCAGGAGTCGGAGTTGAAGCCCAGGGTGTGCGCGCCGCGCACGTTGCGGGCCACGCCGCCGGCGCGGCCCTCCCAGATCCGACCGAACTTGTCGACCAGGAAGTTGTAGGCGAGGTCGGACCAGCCGAGGCTCTTGGTGTGGTAGCGGTAGAAGCCGCGGATCAGCGCCGGGACGTCGGTGCGGGAGTAGTCGTTGCCGCTAGCCGTGTGGTGCACGTGCACCTGCTCGATCGTCGACTCGTAGCTCGGCCGGCCGTTGCGCCACGACTCCTCGGCGCCCCAGCGCGCGCGGGAGTTGATCTCGGGTCGGGGTGCCTGCACGTCGTCGGCGGCGGTGGAGCGCGCCGCGGTGATCCCCGTCTCGTCCTCGGGGCGGGAGGCGGGGTGGAGCAGCACCAGCCGCATCCCCGGGGGTACGGCGCCGGCGACCCGGACCTGGACCGACCGGCTCGGGCCGACCCACCAGGCCGCGGTGCCGTGCCGGTCCGCGCGCCACGCGTCGGACTCGGGTCGGTCCTCCAGGACCGGCATCCGGGTCCAGTCGGTCCAGCCGTCGCTGCGACGGGCCCGGGCCCACACCTGGGGCCAGGCGTCGCCGCGCCAGGTGACGCCGACCATCGAGTAGAGCGAGGTGGGCAGGGCGTCGGTCTCGCGCACGCCGCCACGGGCCGCGCCCAGCTCGAGCGGGACCTCGAGCGCCGCGATGTCGGACCCGTCGTCGGCCGAGAGGACCAGCGCGCCGCCGGGGCGGTCCGCGGGGCCGTCGTCGTGCTGGGTCAGGCGCACCGCGGTGCCGACGGCGCCGACGCCCACCGCGGCGGCGACGCCGGCCTTGGCGAGGGTGCGGCGACTGGTCGGGGTACGGGGGGTCGGCTCAGTCACGTCCCGCATGGTCGCAAGACCGACCGGGTGATCGTGGGAGGTCGCCCGCGTGGCGGGTGTGACGTGTGGGGTTCGTGGGACCCGGTTCGCGCCCGGCCGCGGAGGCAGGGACGGCCCAGACCGACGCTCCAGGGGAAGGTCGGACCCGGACCGCCGCGCCGACCGGGGCGGCCTCGTGGAGCGGCAGCTCGACCTCGACCGCATGGCTCGGGCCGGCCGCCGCAGCGGTCTACCGGCGGTGCCGCCGCCGAGGACGAGCAGGTCCCACACCTGGTCGGGGAGCCGGTCGCGGTCGGGGAGGCTGCTCAGCGGGCCATCATGGCCGGGCCGGGGAAGCGGAGCGGTCCAGCGGTGCTGGACGACGTGATGTGGAACACGTTCTAATTCGGCCATGCACGACACCAGCGCACCCGTCCGCAGCCGCGGGGCCTCGCTCGCCATCGTCACCGTCCTCTACGTCGTGGCGGTGGCGGCGGCCCTGGCCTGGCTCGAGCTCGGCCCGGACACCGAGTGGCTGCTGCTCGACACGCTCCTCGCCGACCTGGTCGCGACGCTGGTGGTCTTCGCGGGCAGCCGGATCGTGCGCAACTCCTCCTGCTACGACGCCTACTGGTCGGTCATCCCGCCGCTGCTCGCCGTCTGCTGGTGGCTCGAGCGCGACGCCGGCGCGGACGGCGTGCGCTACGCGCTGCTCTCCGTCGTGCTCTGGCTCTGGGCGGTCCGGCTGACCGCCAACTGGGTCTACTCCTGGCCGGGCCTGCACCACGAGGACTGGCGCTACCCGCTGCTGCGGGACAAGAACCCCGCGATGGCGGTGCCGGTCGACCTCATGGCGATCCACGTCTTCCCGACCCTCCAGGTCTTCGCCGCGATGGTGCCGGTCTACTACGTGACCCGCTCCGACCGGGCTTGGGGCGTGCTCGACGTCGTGGCGCTGGTGGTCGGGGTCGGCGCCGTGCTGCTCCAGCTGGTCTCCGACACCCAGCAGCACCGCTTCGCCCGCACCAAGCAGCCCGGCGAGTCGCTCATCACCGGGCTGTGGGCGTGGTCGCGGCACCCGAACTACCTCGGCGAGATCCTCATGTGGACCTCGCTGGCGCTCTTCGGGCTCTCCGCCGCGCCCGAGGTGTGGTGGTGGCAGGTCCTCGGGGTGGTCGCGATGGTGGCGATGTTCCTGGGGGCGAGCATCCCGATGATGGAGCAGCGCAGCCTCGAGCGGCGCCCGGGCTACCAGGACGTCATCGACACCGTGCCGATGCTGCTCCCGCGCCCGCCGCGTCGTGGCTAGCGGCGGCCCGGCCCGGACCCGGGTCCTGGTCGCCGGGCTCGGCGACACCGGCGTCCTCGCCGCGGGCGCGCTGGCGCGGCACCGCGACCTCGCGGTCACCGGCGTCTCGCCGACGACCGGGCTGGTCAGCGGCCAGGAGCTCGGGCTGCGACTGCGCGACCCCGACGCCTGGTCGCGCGACTACCGGATCGCCTACCGCTCCTTCCGCCGTCTCGACCCCGTCGACGTGGTCCACGGGCGGCTGGTCTCGGCCGACCTCGACGCCCGCGAGGTCACCGTCGAGCACACCGACGGCACGACCGGCACCCTCGGGTGGGACGTGCTGGTCGTCGCGACCGGCGTCGCCAACGGGTTCTGGCGCTCCGACGGGCTGCGCGACGACGCGGCGGTCGCCGCCGACCTCGCCGCCCGGCACGCCCAGGTCGCGGCAGCCGCCACGGTCGCCGTGGTCGGGGGCGGCGCGGCCGCGGTGTCGGCGGCGTACAACCTCGCGGTGCGCTGGCCCGACAAGCAGGTCTCGCTGTGGTTCCCCGGCGAGCGGGCGCTGCCGCAGCACCACGGCCGCACCTGGGCAGGGGTACGCCGGCGGCTGGAGGCGGCGGGGGTCGCGCTGCACCCCGGCCACCGTGCGGTGCTGCCGGCGAGCGACGAGCCGTGCCCCGGTCCGGTGCGCTGGAGCACCGGCCAGCCCGACGCCCCCGCCGACCTCGTGGTCTGGGCCGTGGGGCGGGTGCGCCCGCACACCGGCTGGCTGCCGGCCGAGGTGCTCGACGAGCAGGGGTTCGTGCGGACCGGGCGCGACCTGCGGGTGCCCGGCGCCGACCGTGTCTTCGCGATCGGCGACGTCGCCGCGACCGACCCGCTGCGCTCGACCGCACGCAACTTCGCCCACCCGGTGCTGGTGCGCAACGTCCGCGCCCACCTCGCGGGCGAACCGCTGCGCGAGGTCGCGCTGCCCGCACGGCGCTGGGGCTCGGTGCTGGGGCCGCAGCGCAGCGGCCTCGAGGTCTTCGACAAGGGGGGCCGGGCGTTCCGGGTCCCGCGCGCGGTCGTCGACCGGGCGCTGCAGCCGCTCGTGGTGAAGCGGGGGATCTACGGCGGGGTGCGGCGCGGCTGAGGGGTCGCTCAGGCGTCGGGCAGGGCGATGTCGAAGACCTTGTGCAGCCCGGTCATCGTGAGGACCCGCCGCGGCTGGGTGTCCCCGCAGACCAGCACCAGGCCGGTGCCGCGGGAGGTGAGCCAGCGTCGGGCGGCCACCAGCGCGCCGATGCCGACCGAGTCCAGGAAGGTCACCCGCGCGAGGTCGACGACCACCAGCGGAGCGCCCACGACCTCGGGGTCGAAGAGGGCCTGGCGCAACTCCGGGGCGGTGCGGACGTCGATCTCGCCGGAGCAGACGACGACGGTCCGGTCGGGGTGCTGGACGACCTCGAGGAAGACGTCCTCGGGGGCGGGGGTGCTGGTCACTGGACTCCTGCTACTGGGGGAACGCCCAGGATGGCGCGGTGTCCGGGAGCGGGGATATACCCCTCGGGGCGAAGTCCGTCATGGTGGCCGTCACCGGGGCAGGAGTGCGAGGACCTGCTCGACCAGCGCCTCGGGCGGGAGGGCGACGTCGACGCGGACCCCGGCCTCGTCCGGCTCCAACGGCTCGAGGGTCGCCTGCTGGGAGGCCTGCAGGGAGGCGGGCATGAAGTGGCCGCGGCGCGCGGCCTGGCGCTCGGCCACCAGCGCGGGGTCGCCGTCGAGGTGCACGAACCACGTGGACGGGGCGTGCGCGCGCAGCCGGTCGCGGTAGGAGCGGCGCAGCGCCGAGCACGCCGTCACGCCGCCCTTGGGGTGCGTGGCCAGCCAGGCGCCGACCGCGTCCAGCCACGGGCGACGGTCCTCGTCGGTCAGCGGCTCGCCCGCACGCATCCGGTCGACGTTGGCCGCCGGGTGCAGGTCGTCACCGTCCACGAACGGCACGCCGAGCCGGGCCGCCAGGGCGGACCCGATGGTCGACTTCCCGCTCCCGGAGACACCCATCACCACGAGGAGCACGGTCGGCCGGCCGGGTGTGCGGCTCAGGACGGCGCGCCGGCGGGAACAGCGGCCAGCGGGGCTCCCGGGCCGTCCAGCACCCGGCGGAGCTGGTCGGTCAGGGACTCCAGCTCCACGGCGTACGACTCCGGCGGGCGGCGGCGCGCGCGCAGCTCGCGACCCAGCGACATCGCCTGCAGGCGGGCCCGGGCGGACGTGGCGGGATCGACCCGCTCGACGCGTGTCGCCGTGCGCTCGAAGTCCAGGCGAGCCGCGGTCGCGCGCGCATCGCCGGAGACGTCCTTCGAGAAGTCCACTGTGGTCCACCCCTCCCGGGTCCCTGTCCGTGTCGCTGGCCCCGGGATCGCCGGGGCGAGGGCAAGCGTAGGTCCTGGGCGACCGGTTGCGAGCACCGGCGAGGTGAACAGGAAGACTGCCTCCCCGTGACCTCCGCCGCACCCGCAGCCAGCACCTCCGCGACGCCCGTCGAGCAGCCCTTGCGGGCGCTGTGGCGGCGCCACCAGCAGCACCGTCCGCGCCTGGTCGCCGCGGTGGTCGCCTCGACGGTCAACAAGGTCGCCGACGTCATGCCCGAGCTGCTGATCGGCGCGGCGGTCGACGTGGTCGTCCGGGGCCAGGACTCGCTGGTCCAGCAGGTCCTCGGCGTCGACTCCCGCTACGCGCAGCTGGCCTGGCTGGCGGTCATCAACGTGGTGGTCTGGGTGGTCGAGTCGCTGTCGCAGTACGTCGCCGACGTGCTGTGGCGCGGGCTGGCGCAGTCGGTCGAGCACGAGCTGCGGGTGGCGGCGTACGACCACGCCCAGCACCTGCACCTGGGCTGGCACGAGGCCCGCTCGTCGGGGACGACGCTCGCCACGCTCAACGACGACGTGAACCAGCTCGAGCGGTTCCTCGACGTGGGGGCGCCGGCGATCCTGCAGACCTTCCTCAACGTCGTGCTGGTCGGGGCCGTCTTCGCGTTCGCCTCGTGGCAGCTGTGGCTGCTGGCCTTCCTGCCGATCCCGCTCATCGTCGTCGGGTCGCTGGTCTTCCAGCGCCGCCTCGAGCCGCTCTACGCCCGGGTCCGGGAGACCGTCGCCGACCTCTCGGGCGTGCTCTCGGCCAACCTCGGCGGGCTGGCCACGATCAAGGCCTTCACCGCCGAGGACCGCGAGCGCGAGCGCGTCGAGGAGGCCTCCCTGGCCTACCGCGCCGCCAACGTCGCGGCGATCCGCTCCTCGGCAGCCTTCGTGCCGCTGGTGCGGATGGCGATCCTCGCCGGCTTCACCTGCACCCTGCTGCTCGGCGGCTGGGCGACGCTGCGCGGGGACCTGGAGGTCGGGCTCTACTCCGTGCTGGTCTTCATGACCCAGCGGCTGCTGTGGCCGCTGACCGAGGTGGCCACCGTCCTGGACCTCTACCAGCGCGGCCGCGCCTCCACCGCGCGCATCCTGGCGCTGCTCGCCGAGCCGGTCGAGGTGCCCGCCGGCAGCGCCGCCCTGGCGCGGCCGGTGCGGGGCGCGGTGGAGCTGCGCGGCGTGCGGGCGGGGTACGCCGAGGGGCCCGACGTCCTGCACGACGTCGACCTCGTGGTGCCGGCCGGCGAGACCCACGCGCTGGTCGGCTCGACCGGCTCCGGCAAGTCCACGCTGCTGCGGCTGCTGCTCCGTTTCGACGACCCCCGGACCGGCCAGGTGCTGCTCGACGGCCAGGACGTGCGCGACCTGGACTGGGACTCCCTGCGCGGCTCGATCGGGTACGTCGCCCAGGACGTCTACCTCTTCGCCGGCACCATCGCCGACAACATCGCCTACGGCCGGCCCGACGCCACCCGCGAGGAGGTGCGGGCCGCGGCCGAGGCGGCGGCTGCGCTGGAGTTCGTCGACCGGATGCCCGACGGGCTCGACACCCTCGTCGGTGAGCGGGGCGTCACGCTGTCCGGGGGCCAGCGGCAGCGGCTCGCCCTGGCGCGGGCGCTGCTGCGCGACCCGGCCGTGCTGGTGCTCGACGAGGCCACCAGCGCCGTGGACAACGAGACCGAGGCCGCGATCCAGCGCTCGCTGCGGGTGGCGACCCAGCACTGCACCGCGGTGGTCGTGGCGCACCGGCTCTCGACCGTGCGCCACGCCCACCGCATCCACGTCCTCGACGCGGGCCGGGTCGTGGAGTCCGGCACCCACGACGAGCTGGTCGCCCTCGACGGCGCCTACGCCGCACTGTGGCGCGTGCAGACCGGGGACGCCGACGCGGCCGACCTGTCGGCCTGAGCTCGGTCCGCGAGGCCGAGCGGGCAGGACCTCCGGGGAGGACCTGCCCGTCCGGCGTCCGCGGACGCGCTCAGAACTCCTCGTCGAACCCGACCGCGCCGCTGACCCCGACCTGGTAGGCCGAGACCTTGCGCTCGAAGAAGTTCGACAGCTCCTGCACGTCCTGCAGCTCCATGAACGCCAGCGGGTTCGCCGACCCGTAGATGACCGGCAGCCCTAGCCGCTCCATGCGCCGATCGGCGACGTACTCCAGGTAGGTGCGCATGTCCGCGGTCGAGAGCCCCGCGACCCCGCCGCCGAGCAGGTCCTCGGCGAACTGCGCCTCGGCCTCCACGCCCTCGACCAGCATCTGCCGCACCTGCGCGGCCAGCTCGTCGTCGAAGAGCTCGGGCTCCTCCTCGCGCACGGTGTCGACCACGTCGAAGGCGAAGGCCATGTGCATCGACTCGTCGCGGAAGACCCAGTTGGTCCCGGACGCCAGCCCGTTGAGCAGCCCGCGGCTGCGCAGGAAGTAGACGTAGGCGAACGCTCCGTAGAAGAACAGCCCCTCGATCACCGCCGCGAAGCAGATGAGGTTGAGCAGGAACGCGCGCCGGTCCTCGCGCGTGCGCAGCTCGTCGAGGGAGAAGACCGAGTCGATCCACCGGAAGCAGAAGTCGGCCTTGTTCTTGATGGAGGGGATGTTGTCCACGGCCGCGAACGCCTCGTGCCGCTCCTTGTCGTCGGGGACGTAGGTGTCGAGCAGGGTCAGGTAGAACTGCACGTGCACCGCCTCCTCGAACAGCTGCCGCGAGAGGTAGAGCCGGCCCTCGGGCGAGTTCACGTGCTGGTAGAGGTTCAGCACCAGGTTGTTGGCCACGATCGTGTCGCCGGTGGCGAAGAACGCCACGAGCCGCGAGACCAGGTGCCGCTCGGCGTCGGTGAGGCGCTGCAGGTCCTTGAGGTCGGAGTGCAGGTCGACCTCCTCGACGGTCCAGGTGTTCTTGATGGCGTCGCGGTAGCGGTCGTAGAAGTGCGGGTACCGCATCGGCCGCAGGGTGAGGTTCATGCCCGGGTCCAGCAGCATCCGGGTGCCGGTCGCGGGGTCGGTCGTGTGGTCGGTCGTGGTCGTCACTGGCAGGCCTCGCAGCTCTCGGGGTTCTCCAGCGAGCAGGCGAGGGCCTCGGCCTCGTCCACCTCGCTGGTCGGGGTGTCGGTCGGGGTGGTTGCGGTGGCGACGGCCGAGACCGTCGTCTGGGCGATCCGCGTGGCCGGTCGCGACCGCAGGTAGTAGGTGGTCTTGAGCCCCTGCTTCCACGCGTGGAGGTACATCGAGGAGAGCTTCCCGATCGACGGGCCGGCGATGAACAGGTTGAGCGACTGGCTCTGGTCGATGAACGCCTGCCGCGCGGCCGCCATGTCGATGAGCGCGCGCTGCGGCAGCTCCCAGGCCGTGCGGTAGACCGCGCGGACCTCGGCGGGGATCTGCTCGATGCCCTGGATCGAGCCCTCGGCCCGCTTGATCGCCTCGCGCACCTCGGGGCTCCACAGGCCTCGGGCCTTCAGCTCGCGCACCAGCGCGGTGTTCACCTGGAGGAACTCGCCCGACAGCGTCTCGCGCTTGAACAGGTTGGAGACCTGCGGCTCGATGCACTCGTAGCACCCGGCGATCGAGGCGATGGTCGCCGTCGGGGCGATCGCGACAAGCAGGCTGTTGCGCAGGCCGTGCTCCGCGATGTCGGCGCGCACCCGCGCCCAGCGCTCGACCTGGGTCACGGGGACGTCCCAGTGGTCGGGCTGGAGCACCCCGCGCGCGGCCCGCGTGCCGTCGTACGCCGGGTGCGGGCCGTGCTCGCGCGCCAGCGCGCAGCTGACCTCGAGCGCGGTGAGGTAGACCTCCTCGCTGATCCGGGTCGACAGCTCGAGGGCCTGGGGGGAGTCGAAGGGCAGGCCGAGGGTGAAGAAGACGTCCTGGAGGCCCATCAGTCCCAGCCCGACGGGGCGCCAGCGCGGGTTGGACCGCGCGGACTCCTCGCTCGGGTAGTAGTTGATGTCGATGACGCGGTCCAGGAAGGGCACGGCCGTCCGGACCGTCTCGCGCAGCCGCTCCCAGTCCAGGTCGGGCCCCGTGAGGGTCTCGACGAGGTGCTTGGCGAGGTTGACCGAGCCGAGGTTGCACACGGCCGTCTCGGAGTCCGAGGACACCTCGATGATCTCGGTGCACAGGTTGGACAGGTGCACGACCGGGCCGCCGGGCTCGTCCGTGGTCTGGTTGCAGGTGCGGTTGCTGGCGTCCTTGAACGTCATCCAGCCGTTGCCGGTCTGCGCCAGCGTGCGCATCATCCGGCCGTAGAGCTCGCGGGCCGGCACCTGTCGGACGTAGCGGCCCTCCTCCTCGACCCGTCGGTAGGCCCGGTCGAAGGCCTCGCCCCACAGGTCGACCAGCTCCGGCGCCTCGTCGGGGTCGACCAGCGACCAGGGCTGGTCGGCCTCGACCCGGCGCATGAACTCGTCGGGCACCCAGTGCGCCAGGTTGAGGTTGTGGGTGCGCCGCGCGTCCTCGCCGGTGTTGTCGCGCAGCTCGAGGAACTCCTCGACGTCGGGGTGCCACGGCTCGAGGTAGACGCACGCGGCGCCCTTGCGCCGCCCGCCCTGGTTGACCGCCGCGACCGAGGAGTCCAGCGTGCGCAGGAACGGCACGATCCCGTTCGACTGCCCGTTGGTGCCGCGGATCAGCGCCCCGCGCGACCGGACGCGGGAGAACGAGATGCCGATGCCGCCGGCGAACTTCGAGAGCCGGGCGACCTGCTGGTACCGGTCGTAGATCGAGTCGAGCTCGTCGCGCGGGGAGTCGACGAGGTAGCAGGAGGACATCTGCGTGTGCCGGGTGCCGGAGTTGAACAGCGTCGGGCTGCTCGGCAGGTAGGCCAGGCTCGACATCAGCCGGTAGAGCTCGAGTGCCTCGGCCGGGGTGCGGGAGAGCCCGCAGGCGACGCGGAGCAGGAAGTACTGCGGGGTCTCGAGCACCAACCGCTGCCGGGGGTGCCGCAGCAGGTAGCGGTCGTAGACCGTGCGCAGCCCGAAGTACTCGAACCGGTGGTCGGCGCCGGCGGCCAGCTCGGCATCGACCGCGACGTCGAGCTTGCGGGCGTTGTCCTTGACGAAGGCGGCGGTCTCGTCGCCGATCAACCCTTCGGCGTGCCCGGCCGCGACCGACTGGCTGAAGGACGCGATGCCCTGGCCGCGGACCTCCTTGTCGACGTACGCCGCCAGCAGGCGGGCCGCGAGCCGGGAGTAGGCCGGCTCCTCGCCGATCATCTCCGCCGCGGTCTGGATGCTCAGCCGGTCGAGCTCGGCCGTGGTCGCCCCGTCGTACAGGCCGCTGATCGTGCGGGTCGCGACCCGCATCGGGTCCACGTCGTCGAGGTCGTGGGCGACCCGGTCGACGGCGCGGACGATCTTGTTCATGTCGACCGGTTCGGTGTCGCCGTTGCGCTTGCGCACCGTCATCGTGGTGCGGCTGGGACTCGCTGTGACCGTCATGTCTCTCTCCTCGCGAGATCGGTCCTGGACGGTCCGGGTCGCGGAGGAGGGGACGGTGGCACGGGCACGCTGCGGCGCGCCTGGGTGACCTGCCGTCGGCCCTCCCTCGGGGCCTCGGACCACCGCACCCGACGGGTGCGGTGCGCTGGCAGGTCTTCGGACTCGCGGGCACCTCCTCGGGCATGCGTGGGCATGGCCGTCGGAGACCTACTGGCCGTCGCTTCCCAGGCCGGCGTCGAGCCGGTTCCCAGTGCTTCGTGACGGCGGTCGTTCCCACTCACCGCTGCGGGGCAGTCCCGGACTCACACCGGGTTCCCTCTTGCCTCGACGGCCCTGGGTTGGGTCGGCGAACCAGCTGCTCGAGCACCATATCTGGTGAATGACACGGATGTAACCCCTACATCTGGTGCGCTAGGGTCCGGTGCTCGTGGAGGAGGCGTCCGACTGGCCGGCAGGCCAGATGTGCCTCACGGCTCCTGTCCCGGTCCTGGAGGAGTGGGTGGTGGCGCGCACCGCGCACTACGACCGCAGCTTCCTGTCCACCGACCCGACGTTCGCCCACGCGCACCTGACGGTCCTGGCGCCGTGGGTGCCCGAGCCGGGCGTCGCGGACCTCGCGCGGGTCGGTGAGGTGCTGGCCGCGGTGCCGGCCTTCGAGGTCGAGCTGACCCGGGTCGCGACCTTCCCCGACGGCCTGGTCCACGCGGTCCCCGAGCCCGACCACGACCTGCGGTCGCTCACGCGACGGCTGGTCGCGGCCTTCCCCGACCACCCGCCGTACGGCGGTGCCTACGACGCCACCGGAGGGCCCGTCCCGCACGTGACCCTCGACCGGCTCGGACCGGGCGTCACCGAGGAGTGGGTGCGCGCGGAGGTCGGCCACCTGCTGCCCGCGCGCCTGGTCGTGGACCGGGTCGACCTGCAGTGGTGGGGCAACGACACGTGCCGACGGGTGCACTCGTGGAGACTGGGCGCATGAGCGTGGTGGGCCCTTGAGGACGCTGGTCACCGGGGGAGTGCGCTGCGGCAAGTCCCGGCACGCCGAGGCGCTGCTGGCTGCGGCCGCCGGTGACGGCCCCGCGGTGTACGTCGCCGCCGGACCGGTCCCCACCACGGACGACGACCCGGACTGGGTGGCCCGCGTCGCCGCCCACCGGGCCCGTCGGCCCGCCGGCTGGTCCACGCACGAGTCGGGCGACCTGGTGGCGGCCCTCGCGCCCGGGCAGCCGGTCCTGGTCGACTGCCTGGGGACCTGGCTCACCGGCCTGCTCGACACCGCTGCCGACGGTGCCGGCGACGGCCTCGGCGCCTGGGAGTGGCCGGTCGAGCGGCTGGAGTCCCTCGTCGCCGCCGAGCTCGACCGGCTCCTCCCGGCCCTGACCGCCGCCACCGCCGACGTGGTCCTCGTGACGAACGAGGTCGGCTGGGGCGTGGTCCCCGCCCACCGCTCGGGCCGCGTCTTCCGCGACCTGCTCGGCACGGTCAACCAGCGGGTCGCCACCGCCTGCGACGAGGTCCACCTCGTCGTGGCGGGCCGGGTGCTCGTGCTCTGAGGAAGCTGCGACTCAGCGGGGCAGGGACAGCACGAGCAGCAGGGCGGCGAGCGAGAGCTCGACGGCCGCTCCGAGGACGTCGCCGGTGACGCCGCCCAGCCGTGCGGTGCAGCGGCGCAGCAGCGCGAGCACGACGACCAGGGTCAGGGCGACGGCGAGCACCGCACGCAGCGGGTCGCTGCCGGCGACGGCGAGCAGCCACGCCAGCAGCGCCACGCCGGCGCCCCACGACACCACCGCGGCCCACACCGGGACCGTGCCGGCGACGGTCGCGCCGAGCCCCTCGGGGCGCGCCGAGGGGACGGGGCGTGCGCAGGCGGTCGCGAGGGCGCAGCGCGCGACCACCACGGCGGCACCCGCCAGCAGGGCCCCGTCGGCGGCATGGACCGTCAGCGAGAGCGCCCCGAACCCCACCGCCTGCAGCCCGACGACCAGCACCACCGCGAGCGTGCCGGCGGGGCCGGAGGTGCCGGTGCGCATGACGGCCAGCGAGCGCTCCCGGTCGTACGACGCCGTCAACCCGTCGGCGACGTCGGACAGCCCGTCCCAGTGCAGGACCCGCGTGCCGAGCGCGAGCGCGCCGACGGCCAGCAGCCCGGTCGCCAGCGGCGGCAGCCCGACCTCGCGACCGAGCAGCACCACGAGCGCGACCAGCACGCCGAGCGGCAGCACGGCCAGCGGCGCCAGCAGCATCGCCAGCCCCGCGACCCGGCGGTCGACGCTCCGCGGCGGCGGCACCCGCAGCGTGCTCAGGGTCCCGACCGCGAGCAGGAGGGCGTCGCGGATCAGGGCAGCACCTCGGAGAGCAGCGCGGTGTCGCGCAGCAGCGCTGCGGCCGAGCGCACGAGCGGCACGGCGGCGACGGCGCCGCTGCCCTCGCCCAGGCGCAGCCCGAGGTCGAGCAGCGGCTCGAGGCCGAGCTTCTCCAGCGCCAGGGACTGGGCCGGCTCGGTCGAGCGGTGCCCGGCGGCGTACCACGCCGACGCGCCGGGCGCGATCCGCTCCGCCAGCAAGGCGCACGCCACCGACATCAGTCCGTCCAGCAGCACCGGCACCCCGCGCACGGCGGCCTCCACGAGGAAGCCGGTCGACGCAGCCAGGTCGGCCGAGCCGAGCGCGGCGAGGCAGGCGAGCGGGTCGTCGTGCCGGTCGCGGGTACGCCGCAGCGCGGCCTCGACCACATCGGTCTTGCGCGCCAGGCCGTCGGCGTCCACGCCGGTGCCGCGGCCGACGACCTCGTCGGCGGGCAGTCCGAGCGAGGCGGCGACCAGCGCGGCGGCGACCGTCGTGTTGCCGATGCCGAGGTCGCCGGTGAGCAGCAGTCGACCACCGGCGGCCAGCTCCTCACCCACGAGCGCGCGCCCCAGGTCCAGGGCGGTCGTGCACTCCTCGGTGGTCAGGGCGTCCTCGAGGTGGATCGACCGGCTCCCGCGCCGCACCCGGCGGGCCGTCACCTCGGGGTCCAGGCCCCCGACGTACTCCTCGCTGTCCAGCGGCACGTCCACGGCGACGTCCAGCACCCGCACCGCCACGTCGTGCGCGGCAGCGAGGGCACTCACCCCGGCCCGGCCCGCTGCCACCGTGCGCACCATCGCGGGGGTGACCGCAGCGGGGTACGCCGAGACGCCGCGGCCCGCGACGCCGTGGTCGCCGGCCAGGACCACGAGGCGGACCTGGCCCGGGCCGGTCAGGGCCGGCGGGGGGACCTCGCCGGTCGTGGCCGACAGCCACACGGCCAGGTCGCCGAGCCGCCCGAGGGCACCGGCGGGGGTGGCGAGGGCGGAGAGCCGTTCCTGGGCCGCGGCGCGCGCCGCGGCGTCGATGGGGGCGGGTGCGAGTGGGGTAGCGGTCACGGCCGGACCCTACCCAGGGGCGGCCGCTCGCCCGCACGGGTCTCGTGCCCCCTGCCGCGAGCGGATTGGGTCGAGGACGTGAGACATGCCTTCGCCTTCGCCCCGTCCTACCGCGTGCCCGCCCTGCTCCTCGGCATCACCGAGCGCACCGCGTGGGTGGAGGTGGCCGACGGCGAGCTCCACGTGAGGTACGGCGTGTGGCGGCTGCACACCGCGGTCGACAACGTCGCGGGGGCGACCCGCACGGGTGGCTTCGCGTGGCTGAAGACCGTCGGGCCGCCGCACCTGTCCTTCGCCGACCGCGGCGTCTCCTTCACGCCCAACGCGCTGTGCGTG
The DNA here is from genome assembly GCA_009701885.1 of Actinomycetota bacterium. Classification (GTDB taxonomy): domain Bacteria; phylum Actinomycetota; class Actinomycetes; order Propionibacteriales; family Nocardioidaceae; genus Nocardioides. Next base: position 73,420 of record WLJH01000013.1, on the reverse strand, counting down.
CGCTTCCGCACCCCCGTGCCGGGCATCGACCCGACCGGCCTCACGGGGCTGCGGCACCCTGGCGCGACCCTGGGCGTGGCGGACCCCGAGGCGCTGCGGCGCGACCTGGCGGTCGCGGGCGCCTCGGTCTGAGGTTGAGGAGCCCCCTGGGATCGAGAGCCTGTCAGCCCTGGGGCTGGCGCAGCGAGCGCACGGCGACCATGCCGTGGCCCACGGCGGGGGAGGCGAGCAGGATGGCGGCCTGGACGAGCCCGGCAGCAGCCACGGAGGCGCCGTCGACGAGGGCGGGACGGCGGCGGACGACGTGGGTAGGGACGGGCTGGGTGCTCGGCGACATGGGGTGCTCCTGCGACGTGACGGTCGTGGTGGACGCTCGGACGGTTCCCCAAGTCCTGGAAAGATGAACCATCCGACCGGGTGAGGGGATGCCTTCGCTCCTCCGATCGGTCATTTCTGCTCCGTCCTGAGGGTGGTCGGGGCGCGTTCCGCTTCTCCTGCGCCCCCGCACTGCCTACGGTCGTCGGTGTGGGAGAGACGTCCGGGCAGGTGGCACGCGCGTGGCACCGTCGACGCCGCGACCAGCGGCTCGGCTACTCCGCGCTCGGCCTGGGTGCGGGGGGCTTCGTGCTGGTGCTCGCCGGCACCCTGCTGGTGACCGAGGTCGTGCCGAACCTCCTCGACGACGAGCCGGCGCCTGCGCAGCGGGTCGTCCCCGCCTCCGAGCTCCAGCCCGTCCCGGCAGGACCCGACGGTCGGGGCGTGCCGCAGGGCCCGCCCGCAGTGGTGAGCGTCGGCACGGTCGTGCCCGACCCCGCCACGCAGCCCGCCACGCAGCCCGCCACCGGGCAGACGGAGCCCGGGCAGACGGACGCCGACGGGCCCGACAGCGGTGGCCCGGCGCCCGACCCCCAGCCCGACCCGCCGGCGGGCCAGGGCCCGGTGAGCGCCCTGCTCGACCCCGTCGTCCAGGGCGTGACCGGCACCGTCGACGGGGCGTCCGGAGGTGCGACCACCCCGGTGACCGCACCGGTCACCGGTCTCGTCGACGGCGTCACCGACGTGGTCGACGGCCTCCTCGACCTGCAGTAGCGGCGACCGCCACTCCTACCGCTGCACCAGCTCGGCCCGCACGTCGAAGGCCTTGTCGTCGTCGCGCGGCCGGCCCTCACAGGCCCACCGCACGTCGTCGACGCCGCAGCGCGAGCGGGTCGAGGCGTTGGCCACCGTCAGGCTGACCGCGCGCACGGTCGTGGGGGAGAAGCCCACCGTGACGCTGCCGCGCCCGCGGCGGTCCAGGTCGACCTGGCGGCTGCGCCACTGGTCGTCCGCGGTGCGCACGACCAGCCAGGCGGCCGGGGCGGCCCCCCGGCTCGGGCCGTCGACCGCGATCTCCAGGCGCCAGCCCGCGCCAAGGGTGGCCTCGGGCTGCACGAGGTAGGAGGCGGAGGTCAGGTGGTCCAACCGCACCGTGTCGGTGCGCTCGGCGCCGGCGCCCATCCGCCAGGTGGCGCGCAGCCGCGGGGTCGGCCACTCGGCCCCCTCCTCGTAGCTGCGCGCAGGGGTCAGGTTGGCGGCCGCGAATGCGGCGTACCTCGCCGGGAGGCCGCCCCGCTTCGCCAGCACCCGCTCCAGTGCGACGGTCGAGTGGCGCGGGCCGCGGGCTGCGTCCCACACCGAGCGCACGAGCCGGTTGCCGTAGCGCGCCGACAGGTGCTCCCACCAGGTCCAGTTGCCGTAGTGCTCGGAGCCCTGCCGGTTGAACAGGTCCAGCGGGGTGCCGGGAGCGGCGAGCTGGCTGGCGCGGAGGTACTGCCGGTTGTCGTTGACGTCGTCGGCGAAGCGCTCCTCCATCCACGTCGCGGTGGACTCCATGAACCAGCGGTCCTCGCGCACGTCGTAGCCGAACTGCACGGCGTGGAAGAACTCGTGGGCGGCGGTCACCGCGAGCGTGTCGACGGGGTCGCGGCCGAACTCCTCGCGGGAGAAGTCGTTGTCGAGCACGCAGTAGCCGCCGGCGCGCCGCGGCTCGGCGTTGAGCGCGAACTCCGCTGCGCAGTAGCCGTAGAGGCCCTGGGCACCGAGGTCCTTGAGGTAGACGTCGAACTTGCCGTTGCCGCCGTTGCGGGAGCGCGCCAGCGGTGCGTCGCTGAGCGGGGCGCGGTAGCCCAGCGAGCGCACCTGGCTGCGCCAGACCTTGTTCATGACCTTCACCGTCGTCGTGGCCCAGGCCGCCGTGGCGCGGTCGTCGGTGGTGCGGACCCGGTGCACGCAGAACTTCCCCTGGCAGGTGCGCACCGACTTCGCGGCGTACCCCTGGGCCAGCGGGTCGGCCCGCCCGTCGGTGGGCCGCGCCAGCAGCGCCTCGGCCTCGCGCCGGTCGGCAGCCCCGAGCCGGGGCAGCGCCACCCGCAGGTCGCGCAGGACCAGGGTCAGCTCGCGGTCCGCGTGGCCCCGCGACGTACGACGCTGGGCCGGTGCGCCCGGCACCGGCTCGCCCCGCAGCAGGGCCCGGGCCTCGGCGAGCAGGTCGCGCGGGTCGGCTGCACCGCTCGTCGTCGCTGGGACGGGGCCGACGAGGACCGCCGGCTCGTCGGCGCCCGCGAGGGCGGGGGAGAGCACCCCGCCGAGCAGGAGCAGGGAGGCGAGCAGGGCGACGGGGTGACGCATGCGGTGACCTTCCGAGGGGGTCGAGGTGGGGAGGCGGGTGCGCTCAGGTGGCGCTGGAGATCTTCTCGATCAGGGCGGTGGTGGAGATGGCGGGCGTGCGGGGGAGGTAGACGACCTCGCAGATGTCGCGGAACTCGTCGAAGCGCCCGGCCCAGTCGTCGCCCATGACCAGGACGTCTGCGGCGAACTTCAGGATGTAGTCGCGCTTGAGCTCCAGGCTCTCCTCGAGGAAGACCTCGTCGACCGGCTTGAGCGCGGCCACGATGGCCATCCGCTCGGCCTCGCTGAAGACCGGCTCCCGGTCCTTCTTGCGCAGGTTGAGCTCGTCGGCGGAGACCCCGACGACCAGCCGGTCGCCGAGCTCGGCGGCGCGCTGGATCACCTTGAGGTGTCCGACGTGGAAGACGTCGAAGGTGCCGAAGGTGATGACGGTGCGGGACATGGGGGCCAGTGTGTCAGGCCCACGGCCCGGTCCCACTGTCCGTGCGTCATGATCGGCAGCGATGAGCGCCACGAGCACGTCCACGTCCCCGAGCCACGGCCGGAGCAACGGCCCGAGCGATGGCCCGAGCGCCGGTCCCGTCACGCGCGGCGCTCCCGACGCCGACCTGCACCGGGCCCGCGCCCTGCGCCGGATGCGCGCGGTGGCGCTGGGGCTGCTGCTGCTGGCCGCCACCGTCTACGTCGCCACCCACGGCCAGGACGGCTTCTGGGGCTACGTCAACGCGGGCGCGGAGGCCTCGATGGTCGGTGCGATCGCCGACTGGTTCGCGGTGACCGCGCTGTTCCGCCACCCGCTGGGCCTGCCGATCCCGCACACCGCGCTCATCCCGCGGCGCAAGGACGAGCTGGGCCGCGGGCTCGAGGAGTTCGTGGGGGAGAACTTCCTCTCCGAGCCGGTCGTGCGCGAGCGGGTGCTGGCCGCGGGTCCCGCGGGCCGCGTGGGCGACTGGCTGGTCCAGCCCCAGCACGCCGCGCGCGTGGTCGAGGAGGCCGCCGAGCTGGTCTCGACGGCCCTGGGCAAGGTGCGCGACGAGCACGTGCGCAGCCTGGTCGAGGACGCCCTGGTCCCGCGCTTCCGCGAGGAGCCCATCTCCCCGCTGCTGGGCAACCTGCTGGCCGAGGCGATGCGCGACGACCTGCACCACGGCCTGGTCGACCTGGTCCTGGAGGAGCTGCACGGCTGGCTGCTCGACAACCCCGACACCGTCACGGAGGTCATCGGCGAGCGGGCCCCGTGGTGGGCGCCGACGAGCATCAACGAGCGGGTCACGGGCCGGATCCACCTCGAGCTGGTGCGTTGGGTCGCCGACATCCGCGACCAGCCGCGCCACCGTGCCCGGCTGGCGTTGGACTCGATGCTGCGCCAGCTGGCCGAGGACCTGCTCCACGACACCGACACCCGCGCCCGCACCGAGGCGCTCAAGGACAGGCTGCTGGACCGTCCGCAGGTCATCGCCACCGGCATCGCCCTGTGGGACGCGCTGCGTCGCGCGCTCGAGGGGTCGCTGGCCGACCCCGACGGCGCCGTGCGGCTGCGGATGCGCACCGAGGTCGAGCGCTTCGCCCGCCGGCTCGTGGAGGAGCCGGAGCTGCGCGAGCGGCTCGACGGGCTGGTCGCCGACGCCGCGGTCTACGCGATCGAGCGCTACGGCGCCGAGCTCACGCAGGTCATCACGCAGACCATCGAGCGCTGGGACGGCAAGGAGGCCGCACGGCGGATCGAGCTGCACGTCGGCCGCGACCTGCAGTTCATCCGGATCAACGGCACCATCGTCGGCGGGCTCGTGGGGGTGCTGATCCACGCGGTGGCCGAGGTGCTCTAGATGTACTGACCACGGACGTGAGGTACGGCCCCGTCACCACGGCAGGTCGTCGTACGCCGACTCGTCGGACACCCGGGCGGCCTGGCCGCTCCCGACCAGCTCGACGACGTCGCCCTTGACCAGCTGCCGGCCCCGCCGGGTCTCGAGCACCCCGTTCACCAGGACCCGCTCGGAGGCGACGACCTCCTTGGCCTCGGACCCGGACTCGATGAGGTTGGCGAGCTTGAGGAACTGGCCCAACCGGATCACCTCGTCGCGGATCGCCACGTCCACGGGGTCCACGGGGTCCACGGGGTCCACGGGGCCGGGGGAGCCGCTCACGCCGACACCCGCTGGAGCATCTCCGGGGTGAGGTCGGCCAGCGTCGAGCACCCGGCGTTGGCCAGGGTGAGGTCGAGCTCGCCGAGCAGGCAGCGCAGCACGTGCTCGACGCCCTCCTGCCCACCGAGGGCCAGGCCGTAGAGGTAGGGGCGGCCGAGCAGCACCGCGTCGGCGCCCAGCGCGAGCGCCTTCATGACGTCGGGGCCCGAGCGGACGCCGGAGTCGAAGAGCACGGTGAGGTCCTCGCCGACGGCCTCGGCGACGGGCGGCAGGCAGTCCAAGGAGGCGACGGCGCCGTCGACCTGGCGGCCACCGTGGTTGGAGACCACGATCCCCTGCACGCCGGCGTCGACGGCACGGCGGGCGTCGTCGACGTGCTGGATGCCCTTGAGCACGATCGGGCCGTCCCACCGCTCACGCAGCCAGGGCAGCTGCTCCCAGGAGAGACCGGGGTTGGCGAAGACGCCGGCGAAGGTGATGCCGGCCGCGGCCGGGTCCTCCTCGGCGGGCTTCTCGAGCATGGCGCTGAAGACCGGGTCGGTCGTGTAGTTGGCGATGCCCTCGTTGGCCAGGAACGGCAGGTAGCCACGGTCGAGGTCGCGCGGGCGCCAGCCGAGGATCGTGGTGTCCACGGTGAGCACGAGCGTGGTGTAGCCGGCGGCCTTCGCCCGGGCCAGGAACGACTCGCACAGCTCGTCGTGGGTGGGCCAGTAGAGCTGGTACCACCGCTGGCCGTCGCCGTTCGCCTCGGCGGCCTGCTCGATGGAGTGACCGGCCTGGGTGGAGTGGACGTAGGTGAGGCCCAGCGCCGCGGCGGCGCGGGCCGTGGCCAGCTCGCCCTCGGGGTGGGCCAGGGTTTGCACCCCGACGGGGCCGAGCAGCACGGGCGCGGCCATGGGGGTGTCCAGCACGGTGGTGGAGAGGTCGCGGGCGGCGTGGTCGCGCAGCATCCGCGGCACGATGCGCCACCGCTCGAAGGCCGCGACGTTGGCGCGGGCCGTGGACCCGCCCCCGGCGCTGGGCACGATGTAGCCCAGCGCCTCGGGGGCGAGCACCTCGGCCGCGTGCGGCTCCAGCGACGTCAGGTCGGTGGTCCAGGTCGGGACCTGGCCGGCGAACATCCCGGCCGCGTAGATCGCGACCTGGTGGTCGCCGAAGTGGGTCACGGGGTCAGGAGACCGCGAGCAGGTCGACGACGAAGATCAGCGTCTCGCCGGGCTTGATGACCCCGCCGGCGCCACGGTCGCCGTAGCCCAGGTGCGGGGGGATGACGAGCTGGCGGCGGCCGCCGACCTTCATGCCCTGCACGCCGGTGTCCCAGCCCTGGATGACCTGGCCGATGCCGAGGCGGAAGCGCAGCGGCTCGCCGCGGTTGTACGACGCGTCGAACTCCTCGCCGGTGGAGTGCGCGACGCCGACGTAGTGCACGGAGACGGTCTGGCCGGCGCCGGCCTCCTCGCCCTCGCCGACGGTGATGTCGGTGATCTCGAGGTCGGCGGGCGGGTCGAAGTCGGGGAAGTCGATCTCGGGCTTGTCCATGAGGGGGAGCCTAGACCGCACGGGTATGGTTCCCACCGCCCGCGCTCGCCTCGAGGGGGCCGTGGGACCAGGCGACCAGGACAGGGAGAGCACGTGTCGGAGGAGGACCAGGGCGCCACGGCGCCCGCTGCGCGGGCCCGTCGGCGGCGCATCCCCGTCTGGCAGGAGTCGCTGCTGCTGCTCGGCCTCGCGATCGTGCTGGCCCTGGTGGTGAAGACCTTTCTGGTCCAGGCCTTCTACATCCCCTCGGGGTCGATGGAGCCGGGCCTGGAGATCAACGACCGGATCCTGGTCCAGAAGGTGTCGTACTGGGGCGGCGGCGGTCCCGAGCGCGGCGACGTCGTCGTCTTCGAGGACCCGGGCTCCTGGCTGGGTGCCGGTGACGCGACCACCTCGACGGGGCTGCTGACCGACGTGATGAGCCGGATCGGTCTCTACCCGACCGGCGGCCACCTGGTGAAGCGCGTCATCGGGGTCGCCGGCGACACCATCGAGTGCTGCGACGAGCAGGGCCGGCTCCTGGTCAACGGCGTCCCGCTGGACTCCAGCGGCTTCACCCTCAACGACGACCGCTGCGACGGGCCGATGGTCTCGACCTGCCGCTGGTCGGCCGGCCCGGTCCCCGATGGCGAGGTCTTCGTCATGGGCGACCACCGTGACGACTCCGCCGACTCCTCCTTCCACCTGCGCTGCGGCGGGCGCAAGGGCGAGCCGTGCGACGACTCCGAGGCCTACGTGCCGGTCGAGCTGGTCGTCGGCAAGGTCTTCGCCCGGGTCTGGCCGGCGAGCCGCTTCGACCTGCTGAGCCGTCCCGACGCCTTCGAGGCCCTCGAGCAGTAGGCCTTCAGAGCGCGGCGACCGTGGCCGCGACGGCGGCGAGCGCCGCCCCGGCGGTCCGCACCCGGTCGGCGACGAGCAGGGTCCGCAGGCGCTCGGGCGTGGGGCCCGCGGCGGCCAGCCGCCCGTGCAGCGGCGCCGCCACCAGGGCGGTCGTCCCGAGGCTGAGCGCGACCCCGGCGGCCGCGGCGACCACGGCCGGGCCCGCCGCGGTGGACAGCGAGGCCGCCGTGCCGAGCAGGAGGGCGGCGTACACCGCCCCGACGGTCGGGGTGATGACCCGGCTGTGCCGGTCGTGCGCGCGACGCCACGCCTCGGACGGGGTGGCCGCCAGCACGGGGTAGACCAGCGAGGACACGGTGACCTGGAAGCCGAGGTGCGCCCAGGTGGCGGCCAGGAGCACGAGCAGGGAGGTCTCGGCGCTCATCGCAGCCTCACCGGGCCGCGCGCAGCTCGGCCAGCACCGCCCGCGCCGCCCGGTCGCCGCTGACGAGGGCGCCCTGGATGGACGGGGTGTCGCGGTGGTCGCCGCACACGTGCAGTCCGGGCCGCACGCGGGTCGGGCGCCGCAGGTCGTGCGGCGGGGTGGCCGAGGGCAGCGCGTGCGGCACCTCGTGCCGGGCCAGCTCCTGCCACCCCGCGGCCGAGGTGCCGAGCAGCTCGGCGGCGTGGCGGCGCACGGTGGCCTCGGGCACGACCCCGCGGTGGTCCAGCACCACCGAGGCCTGCACCAGGGCCCGCCCGTCGGGGGAGTACGACGGTGCCGCCTGCGACACGACCGCGGTGTTGGCCACGGGGCCGGTCGGGCGGGGCCGGGCGTCGACGTGCAGCAGCCCGCCGGTCGCCGGGAGCGACCCCACCTCGGCGCTCCACCAGTGGGTCACCACGCCGCGGTCGGTGCCGGGCGCGCGGTCCAGCAGCGTCGCTGAGGCCAGCTGGTCGGTGGCGACGACCACCGCCCGGGCGCGGACCGAGCCGGCGGCGGTGCGCAGCCCGCCCGGCTCGAGTACCTCCACGGGGGTGTCGAGGTGCACGGTCAGGTCCTGCGCGAGCTGGGCCGGCAAGGCCTGCATGCCGCCCGCGGGCAGCGAGGGGCTGCCGTCGAGGAAGGAGCGGACGAGCAGCAGCGCGACCCGTTCGTCGGTGGCACCCTCGCGGTCGAGGACCACGCCGGAGAGGAACGCCTCCAGCACCCGGCGCAGGTCGCCGCGGGCGCCCAGGTCGTCGAGCGCCGCGCGCAGCGAGCGGGTCGGGCGCGTGGCCCGCAGCCGCTCCGCGAGACCCTGCGCGCGCGGGCGCAGCAGGGGCGCGACCCACCGCAGGAGCGGCACCACCTCGCGCAGCCGACGGGCCCCGGTCAGGGCGCTGGGCGCCAGCAGCCCCGGCGCCCGGCGCGGGTCCCCGAGGCGGACGGTGCCGCGCTCGGTGGCCGCGGCGACGCCGGCGGGGAAGGGCTGCAGCCCCAGTGCCGGGACGTCCACCCAGCGGCGTACGGCGGGGTAGGCGGGGTTGAGCAGCTGGAAGCCCCGGTCGAGCAGGTGCCCGTCGACCTCGTCGGTGCGCATCCGCCCGCCGACCCGGTCGGCGGCCTCGAGCACCTCGACGTGCAGCCCGGCGTCGGCCAGGACCCGGGCGCAGCGCAGGCCGGCGAGCCCCGCACCGACGACCGCGACGTCGACCTCGGCTGCGGGGCCGGGGCCGGCGCTCACGCGCGCCGCAGCCGGCGGGCGCCGTCGTCGACGTAGGCGACGACGCGGGAGAAGAGGGCACTGACGGCCGCGAGGTCCGCGGCGACCGGCGCCGGGTCGTCGGCCAGGGCGTACTGCACGGCGGCGACGCCCTCGGCGCCCGCCTCCGCGGCGAGTGCCGCACAGGTGCGCGAGGCGCGGCGCACGGCCATCGGGTCGATGCTCCACGCGGACTCGAAGACGCGGTCGCGGTCGGCGACGCCCTCCTGGCCCGGCAGCTCCCACGCCGTCAGCACGACGGGCAGGTCGACGCTGTCGCACACGACCGCCCACTCGCGGCGCACGGGGGAGGAGTCGTCGAGCAGCACCGGCACCGACGCCGCCCGGCCCGCGGTCGGACCGAACTTTTCGGGGTGCCCGAGGTCGGCCTCGTCCTCGGGTGCGAAGAAGGCGTACGACGAGCCCGCGACCCGCGCCAGCTCGTCCCAGCGGCGACGGGCGGGGCTGTAGTAGTGCTCGTGCTGGAAGAGGCCGAAGAGGTGGGCGCGCTCGGCCTTCGCGGCGAACTCGTCCTCGATCGCCCACGACAGGGACAGCAGGGTCTGCTTGGTCAGCCGGTGGGTGGGGATCTCGCGGTGGCGGCGGCGCAGCTCGGCCCAGATGGACCGGGCGCCCGGCTCGCTCTCGCGGCGACGGGCGGCCAGGACGTCGGCGATCGCGGCGTCGAGGCGCGAGCCGGCGTCGCGCCGGTCCAGGACACCACGGATGCTCTCGACGTCGGCCTCGGCGTAGCGGCGGTGGCCGCTGTCGAGGCGCTCGGGGACGGGGAAGCCGTGGCGCTGCTCCCACATCCTCAGGGTGGCAGGGGCGACGCCGGTGCGTTCGGCGAGGTCCCCGATGCTCAGGGTGGGGGTGGACGATGTGTTCACGTCTGTGATGCTATACCTCAACAGCGTGTTGAGGAACGTGTCAAAGGGGTGGAGTCGGACATGACGAACGACCAGGTCGCGGGTCCCGGACGGCCCGAGCGCGGCGGCTTCCGCGTGATCCACAACCGCTGGACCCGCCCCCGCTCCGAGGAGCCCCGCACGGCCCCGAGCACGGTCCGGATCGTCGCGCCGCGTCGGCGCATCCCCGCGCCCGTGGTCCCGGCCCCGGCGCCCGGTGCTGTCGGCCGGGTCGCGCCGGCCGAGGCGGCCGGCAGCAGTGCCGTGGGTGGGGCGGTGGCCACGATCCCGGTGGTCACGGCCCTGCCGGCACAGGCCTCGGTCGTCATCGGCTCCCACCCCAGCTGCGACGTGGTGCTCCCCGGTCTGCGGGCGCGGCACGCGGTGCTCGGCCACGACCTCGAAGGCCGCCGGGTGCTCAAGGCGCTCGCGGGCGGCTGCCACGTCGACGGCTCGCCGGTCGTCTCGCAGGTGGTCGACGAGGACAGCGACATCCGCGTCGGGGGGCACCGGGTCAGCCTGCGCTGAGCGCGGGCCGCACCAGCCCTCAGGTCTGGTGCACGTAGGAGTCGAGCTGGTCGCGCTCGAACTCCAGCTGGCCGATCTTGGCCTTCACCACGTCGCCGATGCTGACGACGCCCTCCAGGCCCTCCTCGCCCACCACCGGCAGGTGGCGGAAGCGCCGGCGGGTCATCGTCTCCATGACCTCGTCGAGGCCGGCGTCGGGCCGGCACACCTCGACCTCGCGGGTCATGATCGCCTGCACGGTGTTGTTGACCACCGTGCCGTCGTGGTGCAGGTGCCGCACGACGTCGCGCTCGCTGACGATCCCCTCGAGCGTCGAGCCGTCGGCGCTCACCACGACCGCGCCGACGTTGTGCTCGGCGAGCAGGGCCAGGAGGTCGCGGACCCCGGCCTCGGGGGCGATGGACACGACCTCACGGCCACGGTCCTTGGCGGCGAGCACGTCGGCGATCTTCACCCTCCGACCGTACAAGTGACGTGGCTCACGCGTACAGGGCCGGGACGGTGCCCGGCTCAGTCCCTGGGACGGCGCGAGCGCAGGTCCGACACCGAGCCCGGACCCGAGCGCGGCTGGTCGGGGTCGTCGCCGTGGTCGTCGGGCAGGCCGCCGAGGAAGGCCATCGCCGCGTCGTGCAGGTGGCCGTTGCTCGCCACCGCGTTGCCGCCCCAGGGTCCGGGGCTGCCGTCGAGGGAGGTGAAGGAGCCCCCGGCCTCGCGGACGATCACGTCGAGCGCGGCCATGTCGTAGACCTCCAGCTCCGGCTCGGCCGCGATGTCGACGGCCCCCTCGGCCACCAGCATGTAGGACCAGAAGTCGCCGTAGGCCCGGGTGCGCCAGCACCGCCGGGTCAGTGCGAGCACGTCCTCGAGGCGGTCGCGGTCCTCCCAGCCCGACAGGGAGGAGTAGGAGAAGGAGGCGTCCTCCAGGCGTCGTACGTCGGAGACCTGCATGCGCGTCGCCTTCAGCAGCGACTTGCCCGTCCAGGCCCCGCCGCCGGCCGAGGCCCACCAGCGGCGCTGCAGCTGCGGCGCGGACACCACGCCGACCACGACCTCGTCGTCGACGACGAGGGAGATGAGGGTGGCCCACACCGGGACGCCGCGCACGAAGTTCTTGGTGCCGTCGATCGGGTCGATGATCCAGCGGCGCTGGGAGTTGCCGGTCGTGCCCTGCTCTTCGCCCGTCACGGCGTCGCGCGAGCGGACCCGCGAGAGGGTGCGGCGGATCGCCTCCTCGACGGCCTGGTCGGCGTCGGTGACCGGCGTGAGGTCGGGCTTGCTCATCACGTGCAGGTCCAGCGCCTTGAACCGCGCGGTGGTCAGCGAGTCGGCGTCGTCGGCCAGCAGGTGCGCCAGGCGCAGGTCGTCGGTGAAGTCCGGGTTGGTCGACGAGGAGGGGGCCACGAGCGCACAGGCTAGCCCGCGGCTCACCAGGCGGGTTCGGAGCGCGCCTCGAGCAGCCGTCGGAAGGAGGTGACCCGGTCGGGGTCGGCGGCACCGGCGGCCAGCGCCTCGTCCAGGCCGCACTCCGGCTCGTCGGTGCCGTGCGTGCACCCGCGCGGGCACTCCTCGGTCATCTCGTCGAGGTCGGGGAACGCCTCGATGAGGTGCTCGGGCTCGACGTGGGCCAGCCCGAACGAGCGGATGCCGGGGGTGTCGACGATCCACCCGGGCCGGCCCCCGTGCTCGGGCAGGGCGAGCAGGTAGGCCGAGGTCGAGGTGTGCCGCCCGCGGCCCGTGACCGCGTTGACGTGCCCGATGGCCCGGCCGGCGTCCGGCACCAGTGCGTTGACCAGCGTGGACTTGCCGACGCCGCTGTGCCCGATCAGCACGCTGGTGCGCCCGGCCAGCTCCTCGCGCAGGGGGGACAGGTCGGCGCCGCGCTCGGTGACCACCCACGGCACGCCGAGCGACCGGTACGTCGACAGGAGGGTCTCGGGGGACGCCAGGTCGGCCTTGGTCAGGCACAGCAGCGGGCGCATCCCGGCGTCGTAGGCGGCCACGAGCGCGCGGTCGAGCAGGCCCGGGCGCGGCTCGGGGTCGGCCAGGGCCGTCACGACGACCAGCTGGTCGGCGTTGGAGACGATCACCCGCTCGACCGGGTCGTCGTCGTCGGCGGTGCGCCGCAGGACGGTGGTGCGCTCGGAGACCTCGACGATCCGGGCGAGCGTGCCCTCCTCGCCGGAGACGTCACCGACGACGCGGACCCGGTCGCCGACCACGACGCCCTTGCGGCCCAGGGGGCGCGCCTTGACCGCCATGACGGTGCGGTCCTCGACGAGCAGGGTGAACCGTCCGCGGTCGACGGTCACGACCAGGCCGTCGGTGGCGTCGTCGTAGGTCGGGCGCTCCTTGGTGCGCGGGCGCGTGCGGCGACGGGGACGCTCGTAGTGCTCGTGGTCGTGCGTCGAGTACCGCTCCCGCGCCATGGCTCCCTCAGTCCCGGGGGGCCGTGGGCTCGAAGAGGGCCGACCAGGCCCCGGCGAAGTCGGTGAAGGTCTTGGCGGTGGTGCCGACGTCCTCCACCTCGACCCCGTCGACGGCCGCGCCGACCACGACGCCTGCGTGTGCCATCCGGTGGTCGGCGTACGTGCCGAAGACGCCGCCGTGGAGGCTCGCGGGCCGGAACGACAGGCCGTCGGGGTGCTCGGTCACGTCGGCGCCGAGACCGCCGAGCTCGCGGGCCAGGGCGGCCAGCCGGTCGGTCTCGTGGTGCCGGATGTGGCCGACGCCGCGCAGGTGGCTGGGGGAGGCGGCGAGGGCGCAGAGCGCGGCCACGACCGGGGTCAGCTCGCCCACGTCGTGCAGGTCGGCGTCGATGCCTTGCAGGGTGCCGGGGGTCGGGCCGGTGACCCGCAGGCCCGCGGTGGTGCGCTCGACGGTGCAGCCCATGTCGGTCAGCAGCCCGCGCAGGGCGTCCCCCGCCTGCGTGGTGGCCTCGGGCCAGTCGCGGACCGTCACGGTGCCGCCGCTGACCGCGGCCAGCGCGAGGAACGGCCCGGCGTTGGAGAGGTCGGGCTCGATGGTGTGGTCGACGGCGCGCACCGGCCCGGGGGCGACGGCCCACCGGTTGGCGTCGCTGTCGTCGACCTCGACACCGTGCGCGCGCAGGACGGCCACGGTCATGTCGATGTGGGGCAGGGAAGGGACGGGCTTGCCGTCGTGGCGGACGTCGACACCCTCGTCGTAGCGGGCGCCGGCGAGCAGCAGCGCGGAGACGAACTGCGAGGAGGCGCTGGCGTCGATCACGACCCGGCCGCCGCGCACCGACCCCGTGCCGTGCAGGCGGAACGGGAGCGAGCCACGGCCCTCGTCGTCCACCTCGACGCCCAGGCTGCGCAGGGCGGTGAGCACCTCGCCGATCGGCCGGCTGCGCATGTGCGGGTCGCCGTCGAAGGAGACGGTGCCCTCGGCGAGCGCCGCCACCGGCGGGACGAAGCGCATCACCGTGCCGGCCAACCCGCAGTCGACGTCGGTGCCGCCGCGCAGCGGCCCGGGGGTCACGGTCCAGTCGTCGGTGGTGGTGTCGACGTGCGCGCCGAGCCCGGTGAGCGCCGCCGCCATCAGCAGCGAGTCACGCGACCGCAGCGCCCGACGTACGACGGAGGGGCCGTCGGCGATCGCGGCCAGCACCAGCGCGCGGTTGGTGAGGCTCTTGCTGCCCGGCAGGGTCACGTCGGCCTCGACGGGGGCGTGCGCGCGGGGCGCGGGCCAGGGGTTCGGCAGCGTGTCGAGGGGCACGCGCGCAGCCTAGTCGGGCCGCGGCGTGCCTCAGCCGATCGGGGAGCGGGCGGCGACCAGGCGCGCCTCGCGCTTGGCGTCCTTGGCCAGGTGACGGGTGCGCCACGCGACGCCCGGCTTGCCGTCGGTGTCGCCGGCGGCGATCACGAGGCCGCCCAGGATGGAGAGGTTCTTGGCGAAGTGCAGCCGCTGCTGCTGCGCGGTCGCCTGGTCGTCGGCAGCCCCGAAGGCGTGACCGGCGGCCGTGGTCGGCACGAGCGAGGCGGCCAGCACCGCCGAGCACAGGCGCGGGGCGCGACCGGTGGCCAGGCCCAGGGCGGCGACGATCTGCACGCCGGCGTTGACCTTCACCAGCGCCTCGGGGTCCTGCGGCAGGACCGGCACGGCCTTGCGGGCGATCGGCCCGACGCGGTCGGTGACCGGCTGGGCCTTGGCGGCCAGGGCACCGCTGTTCTTCAGGGCGTTGGCGGCCCCGACGAAGAAGACGGAGGCGAGCATCGGGCGGGCGATCGTGCGGCTGAGCGACATGCGGGGGTTCTTGCCCCGCTCCTCGGGGTCCCAGTCCGCCTGAGGGGGTGAGGCAGCGCGTGCGGACGCGTCAGGCGAGGGGGACCCGGACCGTCGTGGTGCGGCCGTCGGCCGTCTCCACCTCGAAGGTCAACGTGGTCCGCTGCCCCGGCGCCGGGAGCGCCCGGAAGGTGTACGTGCCGCCGGACAGCGAGCAGCTCGCCGGGCCCAGCGCCAGACCGGCGCAGCGACGGTCCAGGGTCAGGGCCAGCAGCGGCCGGTCGCTGGTGAGCCGGACGCGACCGGTCGTGCCCTCCTCGAGGCCGGCGACGTCGAGCACCACGCGCCAGGAGAGGCCCAGGGCGGTCGTCGCCCGGCCCTCCGCGGTCAGCGGCGGGGTCGGCTCGGGCTCAGGTTCGGGCTGGGGCTGGGGCTCGGGCTGGGGCTCGGGTCCGGGCTGGGGCCCCGGTCCGTCGCCCGGCGGCTCCGGTGCCTCCTCGGTCGGGGACTCGTCGCCCGGCGGCGCCTCGACCGGCACCTCGTCCGTCGGCGCGCCGTCCGAGGGCGGCTCGTCGGCGGGCAGCTCGTCGGCGGGCAGCCCGTCCAGCGCGGGGTCGGTCGGGTCCGTGCCGAACCCGGTGTCGCCCGGTGCGTCGTCCTCCTCGCGGGCCGCGGCGTCGCCGTTGCCGGGCGCAGGCTCACCAGCGGGATCGACGGCGTCGTCCTCGGCTGCGCCGGGGGAGGCCGGTGCCGTGGTCGCGGCCTCGCGCGGGGGGTCGTCGGAGGTGATGGCGACGCCCGCGACCACGCTGCCGCCGACGACGGCGGCGGTCGCCACGCCCGCTGCGGCCGTGGCCGGGAGGTTGGCCAGGGCGAGGTCGCGGATCCGCCCCGGGACGGCGAGCAGCCACCCGGTCCAGCCCACGCCGGTCGCGGCACCCGTCGCAGCGGTGACGGCGACCGCCCCGGACCCGACGTACGCCGCGGCGGCCCCGCCGAGCAGGAGCGGGGCGAGCAGGGCGCCGAGCCCGGAGTTGACCTCGACGAGCTCGAGGTAGATCCCCGCGCAGCGGCGGCAGCCCTCGAGGTGCTCCTCGACCTTGCCGGCGTCGCGGCGCGAGGAGTTGCCGCGGACGTAGGCGCCGAGCCTGCCCTGGGTGGTGCGGCAGTCCTGGTCGTCCGAGCGCGCGGCGTGGGCGGCGAGGAACGCCTCGCGCAGGCCCTCGCGGGCGCGGTAGGCCAGCGCGGCGACAGAGTTGGGGCTCATGCCGAGCAGCGGCGCGACGTCAGCGGGCTTCGCGCCCTCGACCTCGGTGTGCCACAGCACCAGCTGCCAGCGCTCGGGCAGCGAGGCGAACGCCTCGGCCGCCGCCTCGTTCTCGAACCCGGCCACCGCCGTGTCGTGGAAGGGCACCCCGGCGTCGTACGCCGCGATGTCGTCGGTGGGCGTCGCGCGGGCCGTGACCCGGGTGCGGTCGACGTGCAGGCGGCGCAGGGAGGTGAGGAGGTAGGCGCGGAACGCCTCGTCGGGGCCGCCGCCGCGGCGCAGCACCTCCATGACCTTCGCGAAGGCGTCCGAGACCAGGTCCTCGGCGTCCCCGCTGCCCCTCGTGAGCTGCCGGGCCAGGCGCCGGGCGGCCTCGGCGTGGCGCGCGAAGAGCTCGCCGTACGACTCCAGGTCGCCGGCCCGCACGGCTGCGATGAGGTCGGCGTCCGAGCGCTCGAGGAGCAGCGCTGCGGGCGCCTCGGTGGCGCTCACAGGGGTACAACGCACGACCCGGCGAAAGATCACGAGGATCCCCCCGAAAAAAGTTCCGGGAAAGTCGTGGGTTCCGCGTCATGACCTCCCGGGAGGCCCGTCCCCTCACTGCAACACCCGCCATGGTGGCGGCGGCCGACGTCCCGGACACACCTGGACAGCGCCGGCGTGCAGACACGAGCGAGACGTGAGGAGACCCGATGGGCAAGCTGGCAGGACTGCTGCGCCGCCCGTCCGCGGACGCCACGTCCCTCGAGCACGCACGGGACGTCGGCCGTCGCCTGGCGGAGGACGGTGCGGGCGTGGGAGAGGCGTTGCGCACCCTGCGGGCCGAGATGCAGGTGCGGGGTCGGGAGCCCCGTCCGGGGGAGGTGGAGGCCCTCGTGGAGGGATGGGCCGACACCACCCTCGGGCACCTGCACCGGCTCACCTGCGAGGACCCGCTCACGGGCCTCGCGACGATGGCCCACCTGCGCACCAGGGTGGCCGAGCAGCGGCGCGCGGGGCTCGACCCCGCGCAGGCTCACGCCCTGGTGGTCGTGACGCCGGGCGGTCCTGGGGGGGACCGCCCGGCGCGCGACACCCCGGAGGGGTCCGGTCCGTCCGGGGCGGCGCCGGAGGGAGGGGCTCTGGGGAGGGCCCTCTCGTGCGCCGCCCTGGGCGAGCGGGTGCGGGTCGTGTTCGGCGGTGGGGAGACCGTCGCGCACACCCACACCGGTCGCGTCGTGGTGCTCGTCGACAGGGACCGCCGGCTGGAGGGGCTGGTGGCGCTGCTGCGGCGGCTGCTCGAGGACGACGGCTGGGAGGCCGACGTCCGGGTCCACCCGCTCCCGGAGGGGGAGCTGGAGTTGGTCCTGCTGCTCGAGCGGTTGGACGGCGGGTAGGTCGCGCCTGACCGGACCCTGGTCCGCCGGCTGGCTAGGTTGGCAGCGTGGAGCGAATCGTCCTCGGGGACCTGCTGGTGCTGCGCGACGTCGACCACGACGCCGTCGTCGCCGACGGGGAGGGAGCGTCGTCGGCTCTGCGGATGGGTGGCGTGCCGTTGCGCTCCCTCGCGAGCTTCTCGCTCGGTGGCCACACGTGCCGCTCGGGACTGGCTGATGCGTCCGGCACGGCCGTGGCCGGGAAGCTGCTCCCGCAGCCCGTGGTGTTGGAGGTCTCCGGGTGCCCGGTGTCCATCTGGCGCCTGCCCGAGTGGCACGTCGGTGATTGGACCGTGGTGCACCTCGTACTCGTGACCCGCGACGGTGCCGAGGTGCCGCGCGCCGTCCATCGCGACCTGCTCGGACGGCTGCAGGTCGAGCACCGGGGGAGGCCCTCGCCGTACGCCGGCAGTGGTTCGTTCGGTGGAGGGCACATCGTGCAGTTCACGGTCGAGCTGCCCGGCGTCCTGACGGACGTCGAGGTCTCGCTGCAGCCGCTCACGCGTCCTGGGGACGCCTGGGAGCCGGTGCGTCTGTGAGCGCCGGCGCGCACGAATCCGGTTGCCCCCTGTGCGTCTCGTGACCGAGGGTGTCGCAGTGTTCGACCTCCCCGCGCCGCCTGACGTCAGCGACTCTGTCCGTGCGGCGGTGCGGAGCGTCCTCGATGCGCTGCTCGAGCCGGGGGAGCTCGACGACTGGTCGATCGGGTGGGAGCAGGACCGGGACGGCGCCTGGCGTCTGGTGGTCGACGTCTGCGCTGGCGGGGAGTCGCACCGCGGGTTCGTTCACGAGTGGGGTGCGCGCTACCCCGTCGAGGCTGGGCTCGACGTCTTCACCGACGGGTTCGAGGACTTCATCAGCGAGTCCCGGTTCGCGTGGGGGCAGCAGCGGGAGCTCCGTCCGAGGCTGTGGGAGTGCGCCTGAGTGGCGCGCCCGTCGATCGAGTCGTCCACATCGAGCGTTGCGATCCCTTGTCGGTCGAACACATGTTCGATAGCATGAGTCATGGACTCGGCCACCCTCGCGACACCCGTCGCCGCTGACCTGCGGGAGCGGGTGCTGGCGCTCGCGGGTGCGGTGGCCGCCCTCGACGCCGAGCGGCGCGACGTGGCGGCGGTGGAGCTGCTGGGGGAGCTGGAGTCGTTGAAGAACACGGTCGCCGCAGCCCAGGCACGACTGTCGGTGGTGCTGAAGACAGCTCGGGTCGCCGAGCGATCCCACCAGCCGGCCGCGACGCGGGAGCGTGGCATCGGCGCTGAGGTGGCGTTGGCGCGGCGGGAGTCGCCGCACCGGGGTGGCATCCACCTGGGGTTGGCGGTGGTGCTGTGCGAGGAGCTGCCGCACACGTTGGCGGCGATGGAGGCGGGCTGGTGCAGCGAGTGGCGGGCGGTCCAGATCGCGCAGGGCACGGCGTGCCTGTCGCTGGCCGACCGACAGGCGGTCGATGCCGAGCTGATGGCCGACGCCTCGACCACGGAGGGGTGGGGTGATCGGCGGTTCCGGGCCGAGGTGGACCGGCTGGCCTACGTCGCGGATCCGGTGGCCGCAGTGGAGCGGCGCCGGAAGGCGGTCGCGCAGCGGCACACCAGCCTGCGCCCGGCACCGGACGGGATGACGAGGTTCTCGGCGCTGCTGCCGCTGGAGCAGGGGGTGGCGGTGCACGCGACCCTGGGTCGTGCGGCTGACGTCGCGCGGGCTGCAGGGGACGAGCGGACCCGGGGGCAGGTGATGGCCGACTCGCTGGTCGCCGCGGTCCTCGGGGGTCGTGCTGACGGGCAGCCGCGCGCGGACTCGGTGGCCGAGTCGGTGGCCGCTCGCGCGGGCACCTGGGACCAGACGGTCGCCCCGACCGCACCGCAGGCACCGGTGGTGCCGGTCGCGGTGCAGGTGGTGCTCTCGGACGCCACGCTGCTGAACCTGCCCGGCGCTGCCGGCGACGAGCCGGGCTGGGTCTCGGCTCCCGGCGTCGCGCCGGTCCCGCTGCCGGCCGACGACGTCCGCGACCTGGTCGCCCGCGCAGAGGAGGCGGGCCTGGCGTCCCTGCGCAGGCTCTACGCCGATCCCGACGGCCAGCTGGTCGTCATGGACTCCCGATCCCGCACCTTCCCAGCCGGGCTGGCCCAGTTCCTCGCGGTCCGCGATCGGTCCTGCCGCACGCCGTACTGCGACGCACCCGCCCGCCACCGCGACCACGTCCGGCCCTGGGCCGACGGCGGCCCCACCACCGCCGAGAACGGCCAGGGGCTGTGCGAGGCCTGCAACCAGGCCAAGGAAGCCAACGGCTGGTCCGCACAAGTCGCCGACACCGACCCGCACACCGTCGAGACCACGACCCCCACCGGCCACCGCCACCGGTCACGGGCACCGGGACTGCCACCACCGCGCGACCACGCTCCTCTCATCGAGGTCCGACTCGCCGACTTCCTCCTCACGGCCTGAGTCGGCGCGCCCCCGCACGCCTAGGCTGACCCGCATGTGCGGCCGCTACGCCTCGAGCAGGCGCCCCGAGGACCTGGTGGAGGAGTTCGAGGTCGACCAGCCGGTGCTGGAGACGGCGCTCGAGCCCGACTTCAACGTCGCCCCCACCAAGGACGTGTACGCCGTCCTCGAACGGCCCGCGATCGGTGACGAGCGGCCGCAGCCCGAGCGCCAGCTGCGCGTGCTGCGGTGGGGCCTGGTGCCGTCGTGGGCCAAGGACCCGACGATCGGGAACCGCATGATCAACGCCCGGGTCGAGACGGTGGCCGAGAAGCCTGCCTACAAGCGCGCCTTCGCCAAGCGCCGCTGCCTGCTGCCGGCCGACGGCTACTTCGAGTGGTACCCGACCGAGCAGCGGACGTCGGCCGGCAAGCCGCTGAAGCAGCCGTTCTTCATCCGCCCCAAGGACCACGGCGTGCTGGCGATGGCCGGTCTCTACGAGATCTGGCGCGACCCCACGCGGGCCGACGACGACCCGCACCGCTTCCTGTGGACCGCCACCGTCATCACCACCGACGCCGAGGACGACCTCGGCCACATCCACGACCGGATGCCGATGATGGTCGAGCGCGACCGGTGGGCGGCATGGCTCGACACCACCGCCGGGGCCGACGACCTGCGGGACCTGCTCCAGCCCGCGGCTCCGAGCCGCCTCGAGGCCTATCCCGTCTCGACGCTGGTCAGCAACGTTCGCAACAACGGCCCCGAGCTGGTCGAGCCGCTGCCGCTCGAGGGGGAGCTGCTGTGAGCTCCAGCGAGCGCGAGGTCGCCACCCCCCACGGCCCCGGCCGCCTCGTGACCACCCGCGCCCGCGGCGCCTCGGCGACCCTGCTGCTCAGCCACGGCGCGGGCGTCGGCATCGACACCCGCGACCTGGAGGTGCTCGACGAGTGCCTCCCGCGGCAGGGCATCACGGTGGCCCGCTTCGAGCAGCCGTGGCGGGTCGCCGGCCGCAAGGTCGCCACGGCGCCGCCGACCCTGGACGACGGCCTCCGTGCCGCAGCCGCCGCGCTGCGCACCCGCACCCCGCTCGTGGTCGGCGGACGCTCGGCCGGGGCGCGGTCCGCGGCCCGGTGCGCGAGCGACCTGGGCGCGCTCGGCTGCCTGGCGCTGGCCTTCCCGCTCCACCCACCGGGGAAGCCCGAGAAGAGCCGGCTCGTCGAGCTCGAGGCCGCCGGCGTACCCACGCTGGTGGTGCAGGGGGAGCGCGACACGATGGGCCGCCCCGAGGAGTTCCCCGACCCGCTGCCCGACCACGTCGACCTCGCCGTCGTGCCCGGGGCCGACCACGGCCTCAGGGTGCCGAAGCGGGGCGACCTCTCCCAGGACGACGCCCTGGCTCTCCTGGTCGAGGCCACCCTGGAGTGGTTGGTGCGCGAGGTCCTGCCCGGCTGAACGAGGACTCCGGGTGAACACCGGGGGAATGCCTGCGGACACCGCTGACGTTGAACCCCTCGTGATGGCACTGCTGGAACCGACCGCCGAGCGCGTCGAGCCGACCGCCGCGCAGCAGGGACCGCTCGCGCCACGGCTAGGCTGGGACGCGATGACTGAGACCCTGCCGCCGGACGAGCCAGTGGACCGCGAGACCGAGACCGACGCCGAGCGTTCGGCCCGGTTCGAGCGCGACGCGCTGCCCTTCCTCGACCAGCTCTACTCCGCCGCGATGCGGATGACCCGCAACCCGGCCGACGCCGAGGACCTGGTGCAGGAGACCTTCGCCAAGGCGTACTCCTCCTTCCACCAGTTCAAGCCGGGCACGAACCTCAAGGCCTGGCTCTACCGCATCCTCACCAACACCTTCATCAACAGCTACCGCAAGAAGCAGCGGCAGCCGCAGCAGTCGATGTCGGAGGACGTGGAGGACTGGCAGCTCGCGCGGGCGGAGTCGCACACCTCGACCGGGCTCAAGTCGGCCGAGACGGAGGCGCTCGAGCACCTCCCCGACAGCCAGGTGAAGGACGCACTCCAGCGGCTCCCCGAGGAGTTCCGCCTCGCGGTCTACCTCGCCGACGTCGAGGGGTTCGCCTACAAGGAGATCGCCGAGATCATGGAGACCCCCATCGGCACCGTGATGTCGCGGCTGCACCGGGGGCGCCGCCAGCTGCGCGACATGCTCACCGACTACGTCCGGGCCAACGACCTGCTGCCCGCGTCGAGCCTTCCCGGGGAGGGACAGTGACCGACCACGACCACAGCCACGAGCCGACTGCGAGCGAGTGTGCGGACTTCCTCGAGCAGATCGTCTACTTCCTCGACAACGAGCTCGACACCGCTGACTGCGCCGCGGTCCAGGTCCACCTCGACACGTGCAACCCGTGCCTGGAGAAGTACGACCTGCAGCGCACGGTGAAGTCGATCGTCGCCCGGTCCTGCTCCGAGGCCGCCCCGGCCGACCTGCGGGCGCGCGTCATGATGCGCGTGCGCCAGGTGCAGATCGAGATCCGCGAGTCCTGACCCGATTTCTCCTCCCGGACCCGACCTGGGAGACTGACCGCTGGCCTGGGCACGGGCCGATGACCTACCGCTAGGAGAAACCCCATGGGCAAGACCGGTCGCAAGCGCCGCGCTCGCAAGAAGAAGGGCGCGAACCACGGCAAGCGCCCCAACGCCTGAGCGCCAGCGCCAGGTACGCCGAACCCCCGGACCCGTCAGGGCCGGGGGTTCCGTCGTCCCGGGGACAGGTGGTCAGAGCCGGGACATGAACCTCTCCGCGTCCACCACGACCCGGGTCACCTCGCCGGTCGCCACGACCTTGCCGGGCCGTCCGGCCGGGTGTCGGCGGTGTGCCGCGCGGCGACGGTGAGCCGGTGCAGCCGCCCGTCGACGTACGTCGTCGACGCGGTGACCTCGAGGACGGCTCCCACGGGGCTCGGTGCCTGGTGGTCGAGCTCGACGCGGGTGCCGACGCTGGTCGACCCCGGCTCGAGGTCCGGCTCGAGCGCCGCGCACGTGGCGGCCTCGAGCCACGCCAGCAGCCGCGGGGTGCCGAGCACCTCCAGGCTCCCCGAGCCGACGGCCCGGGCGGTGTCCTCCGGCCCGACGGTGAAGGTGAGGGTCGTCTGGCTCTGCCCGCTCATGCGTCTCCTCGCGGGTGGGTGTCCAGGTCGAGGCCGAAGGACCACAGCGGCTTGCCGGGGTGCACGTCCCAGTCGCGCTCGGGCAGCCGGGTGAACCCGTGCCGGGCGTAGAGCCGGTGCGCCGCGGTCATCTCCGGCAGCGAGCACAGGACCACCGCGTGTGCTCCGGCGGCGCGGTAGAGCGCCAGCACGTGCTCGACCAGCGCCGTGCCGATCCCGCGACCCTGTGCCTCGGGGGAGACCGAGAGCATCCGGAACTCGCCCTCCCCGTCCCGGGAGACCTCGCGCCAGGGAGAGCCGGGCGGGCACGTGGTCACGCTGCCCAGGACCTTCCCGGACTCCTCGTCGACGGCCACCCACAGCTCGGCCTGCTCCGCGCGCGCGGCGGCGTCACGCAGCTGGGCGAGGTAGGGGTCGTCGGGTCCGAGCGTGAACGGCGCGTACGCCGCCACGGTGATCTCCCCGACGACCCGCAGCTCCTCGGGTCGGGCCAGCCGGATCCGCACCTCGCCGCTCAGATGCCCAGCGTGTTGCGCGGGTAGGCCGCGTTGACGTCGGTCATGACGTTGACGAGGTAGGGCACGCCCGAGGCGAACGCGCGGTCGAGCGCGGGCCCGATCTGGCGGGGCTCGGTGACGGTCTCGCCCGCTCCGCCCAGCGCCTTGACGACCTCGTCGTAGCGCGTGGGAGCCAGGTCGGCGGCCACGTCGTAGCCGTAGAGCATCTGCATCGGGCCCTTCTCCAGGCCCCATGCGGAGTTGTTGCCCACGACCATGACCACCGGCAGGTCGTGCCGCACCAGGGTGTCGACGTCCATCAGCGAGAAGCCGGCCGCGCCGTCGCCGAGCAGCAGCACGACCTGCGAGGAGGGACGCGCGACGCGAGCGGCGATCGCGGCACCGAGCCCGGCGCCGAGGCAGCCGTAGGGGCCGGGGTCCAGCCACCCGCCGGGCCGCTGCGGCTCGACGAACTTGCCCGCGAAGGACACGAAGTCACCGCCGTCGCCGATCACGACCGCGTCGTCGGCGAGCCGGGGGACCAGCTCGCCGTAGATGCGCGCCGGATGGACCGGGTCGGCCTCCGCGGCGAGCAGCTCGGCGTCGCGCGCGGTCGCCGCCTTCACGGTCTCCTGCAGCGAGGACACCCACCCGGCGTACGACGCCTGGCCGGCCTTCTCCACGGCCGCGAGGATCCCGTCCAGGCACGCGGTGAGGTCGCCCGAGGCCCGGCCGGCCAGGGTGGCGTGCCCGGACAGCTGGCCGGGGGAGTCGGCGACGTGCACGACCTTCGCGGGCTCGGTGCCCTGCCCCTTGTCCGGCCCAGCGCCCCCGAAGACACCGAAGCCCAGCCGGAAGTCCAGCGGCGTGCCGACGACGACGACCAGGTCGGCGTTGCCGAGCGCCTGCCCGCGGGCCTTGGTCACGAGCAGCGGGTGGCCGCCGGGCACGAGACCGCGGCCCATGCCGTTGGTGATGGTGGGGATGCCCAGCGCCTCGACCAGGCGCAGGGCCGCCTCCTCGGCGTGGTCGGCCCAGACGTCGGTGCCGAGCACGAGGACCGGGCGCTGGGCGGCGACCAGGAGGGCGGCGATCGCCTCGAGGGCGTCGGTGTCGGGGTCCGCGCCGCGCACGTGGCCGCCGGCGGCGACCTCGCCGGCCGAGGAGCCGAAGAGCTCGTCCATGGGCACGTCGACGAAGACCGGGCCCCGGTGCGACGAGCGCGCCACGGTGAAGGCCTCGTGCATCCCGCTCAGCATGTCGCCGGCCGTGGGGATGGTGCGCGCGAGCTTGGAGACCGGCGCCAGGATCGGCGGCTGGTCCAGCTCCTGCAACGCACCGCTGCCCCAGCGGCTCTGCGGCGCGCGGCCGCCGAGCACGACCATGGGGGAGCCGGCGAACTGGGCCTGCGCGATGGCGCTGGTGCCGTTGGTGACGCCCGGGCCGGCGGTGAGCACGGCCAGGCCGGGGACGCGGGTCAGCTTGCCGGTGGCCTCGGCCGCGAACGCCGCGGTCTGCTCGTGCCGCACGTCCAGCAGCCGCATCGGCGGGTCGGCGTGGACGGCGCCGTCGTAGAGCGGGAACACGTGGGCTCCCGACAGGGTGAACATGGTCTCCACGCCGTGGGCCCGGGCCACGGCGACGGCCAGCGCGCCAGCGTGGCCCTCGAGGTGCGTCATGTGGCGCAGGTTACCCGGCGGTCACCCGCGGGGGCGGGTGGTTCAGCGCTCGGGGGCCAGCGACCAGGGGTTGGACCGGCGCAGCGCCTCGACCAGCACCAGCAGCAGGTCGCTGCGCACCGCTGGCGGGCGCGGCCCGATGGCGAGGTGGAGGTAGAGGGAGCGCAGGAACGCCTCCGGGTGCGCCGAGCGGGCGTAGGGGTCGGCGTCCTCTCCCGGCCCGTGCGTGGCGGCGGCCGAGATCCGGTTGACCCACGGCTCGACCACGCTCAGCGGCACCAGGTCGCGGCGCAGCACCTCGATGACGGCCACCGCCAGCCGGTCGGGCTCCCCGCTGGACCAGGTGGTCGTGGTGGGGGTCAGCAGCCGGTCGGCGACGACGTCGAGCAGCACCGTGAGCTCGGGGGTGTGCAGGTGTGGGGAGCAGGCCAGGGTGCCGAGGGCGTCGGCGCCGTGGGCCACCGCGTGCGCCCAGCCCTTGCCGGGCACGAAGCCGCGCAGGTCCTGCTCGCGCAGCAGCCAGGTCGCCAGCCGGTCGCCCCACTCCAGGATCTTGCCGCCGGGGACCAGCGGGCGCTGGTTGTCGCGGGCCACGCAGGTCCCGAGCACCAGGGCGGAGAAGGAGCGGCGGAACACCGAGTCGTCGCCGGACCCCCCGAGGCCGGTCGAGAGCCCCGCGGCCATCCCGTCGCCCAGACCGGCCAGCAGGTCGTCGTAGACCCCGCGCGAGACCCAGGTCGCGAGCGTCGGGAAGGCGGTCCCGTCGCGCAGCACCGGGTCGGGGTCGCCGAGCATCCGGGTCAGGTCGGCGGTGAGGTCGCCGAGGGGTCGGTCGGTGGGCACCGCCATGTCGCTGGCCAGCACCTGTTCCCAGTAGTCGTAGCCCCCCGAGACGCTCCCCGTCATGGCGCAGATCCTGCCACCTCCGACCGACGGCGACGACAGGGGAGGGGGCCGGTCTACGCTCCCCGCGTGACCTCGTTGACCGAGCTGGTGCGCAGCCACACGGACCTCGACGCCGACGACGTCGCCTGGCTCCAGCTGCTCATGGCGGACTGGCAGATCATCGCCGACCTCTCCTTCGCCGACCTGGTGCTCTGGCTGCCCGACAAGGGCGGCTCCGGCTTCTGGGCGGCGGGCCAGATGCGGCCCACGACCGCCCCGACGGCGTACGTCGACGACGTGATCGGCACCTTCGTCCCGGTCGGCCGGCGCCCGCTGCTCGACCAGGCCCTGGCCGAGGGCCGGCTCGTGCGCGAGGGGGACCCGGAGTGGCGTGACGAGGTGCCGGTGCGGGTCGAGACGATCCCCGTGCGCCACCGCGACCGGGTCGTGGCGGTCGTGGCCCGCAACACCAACCTGCTGGGCGTGCGGACCCCGAGCCGGCTGGAGCTGTCCTACCTGCAGACCGCCGCCGACCTGACCCGGATGATCGCGGCGGGGCGGTTCCCGGCCACCGGCCAGCGCAGCGACCACGCCGACTCGCCCCGGGTGGGCGACGGGTTCGTGCGTGTCGACGCCGAGGGCCGGGTCGTCTACGCCAGCCCCAACGCCCAGTCGGTCTTCCGCCGGCTCGGGCTCAACGGCGACCTCGCGGGCCACCGGCTCACCGACCTGACCCGCTCCCTGGTGCCCTCGCGCCGACGTCCCGACGAGGAGACTCTGAGCGCGGTGATGGGCGGGCGGGCGCACCGCGACACGGAGTTCTCCACCGACGGGGTCGCGCTCATCGCCCGGTCGATCCCGCTGCGCCCCGACGGGGAGCACATCGGGGCGCTCGTGCTCGTGCGCGACGTCACCGACCTGCGCCGCCGCGACCGGGAGCTGATCACCAAGGACGCCACGATCCGCGAGATTCACCACCGGGTGAAGAACAACCTGCAGACGGTCGCGGCCCTGCTGCGCCTCCAGGCGCGCCGGATCGACGCCCCGGAGGCCAAGGCGGCCCTGGAGGAGGCGGTGCGCCGGGTCGGGTCGATCGCCATCGTCCACGAGACCCTGAGCCAGGCCGTGGAGGAGGACGTCGACTTCGACGAGATCGCCGACCGGCTCTGCGGGATGGTCAGCGAGGTCAGCGCCACCGCCGGCCAGGTGCGGATCGAGCGGCGGGGCAGCTTCGGGCGGCTGCCCTCGGAGACCGCCACGCCGCTGGCGATGGTGCTCACCGAGGTGCTGCAGAACGCCGTCGAGCACGGCTACCCGGGCGAGCGGGCCGGCTCGATCGAGGTCTCCGTGCGTCGTGCCGGCGGTCGGCTCGAGGTCGCGGTCCTCGACGACGGCCGCGGCCTGCCCGAGGGCTTCACCCTCGACGGGTCGACCAACCTCGGGCTCTCGATCGTCCGCACGCTCGTGGAGTCCGAGCTCGGGGGCAGGCTCGCGCTCGGCCCCGCGAGGGCGGGTCGCCCCGAGGCCGGGACGCGGGCGGCGATCGACGTGCCGCTGGAGTGAGGTGCGCCGGGGTCAGGCTCAGGCGGTGCGGACGCGGGCCCGCGCCGTACGCCGCTTGAGCGCGCGGCGCTCGTCCTCGCTGAGACCGCCCCAGACACCGTGGTCCTGGCCGGCCTCGAGGGCCCACTGCAGGCACTGCTCGCGCACGTCGCAGCGGCGGCAGACCTGCTTGGCCTCCTCGATCTGGAGGATCGCAGGGCCCGTGTTGCCGATCGGGAAGAAGAGCTCGGGGTCCTCGTCGAGGCAGGCGGAACGGTGGCGCCAATCCATGGCTGGGGTATCCCTCTTTCCTTCTACGTCCGGGCAAGCCAGGGGTGGCAGGGCCTGCGGCGCTCCTGTCGCGCGGTCCGTCGGCGGGCCTGTGGGCATGCCAGGACGGACTCCGTCGCGAGCGCAGCGACCAGCGTGGCAATGATTGGACCGTTAAACAAGACCTTTCGAACGCCCATCCTGGTCTGCTACGTCACAGCGGCGGATCACCCCTGGAGGGTGAGCGACGTGCTAACGGCGCCAGGGCCCGCCCGCTCGGGTCGGGCGCAGCGCCTAGGCTTCACAGGTGACCTCCCAGGTGCCCCCGACCGAGCCCGCCCCGACCTCCGGGGCCCGGCCCGCCCCGCTCGTCGTCGCGGCGTCGCTGGCGGGGGTGGAGGGTGCCGCCCTGCTGCTCCTGGCGGCGCTGGAGGCGGCCAGCATCGAGTCCGAGCGGCTCTCGCTGGGGCTGTCCACCGCGATCTTCTTCCTGCTGGTGGGCGCTGCCGTGCTCGCGTGCGCCTCGGGGCTGTTCCGGATGGCCTCGTGGTCGCGCGGCCCGCTGCTGCTGACCCAGCTCATCGCCCTGGGCCTGGCGTGGAACGTCCAGGACCTGCCGCTGCTCGCCGTGGCGCTGGTGCTGGTCGCGCTGGTCACGCTGGCCGGGATGCTGCACCCCGACACGATGCGTGCGCTGGGCGCGCTGCCGGAGGCGGACCCGCGCGAGCGGTAGCCGCCGGCAGGCCCTGGCCGGAGCCGGCTCAGCCGGCTCAGCCGTGCTCGGCGGCCTGCAGCGAGCTGCGCAGCTGCTCCAGGGTGCGGTTGAGCAGCCGGGAGACGTGCATCTGGGAGACGCCGATCTCCTCCGCGATCTGGCTCTGGGTCATGTTCTTGAAGAAGCGCAGCAGCAGGATCTTCTTCTCGCGCGCGTCCAGCTGGTCCAGCAGCGGCTTGATCGACTCGCGGATCTCGACGTGCTCCATGCCTGCGTCGACCTCGCCGAGGGCGTCGAGCATCGAGGCCGCGCCGTCGTCGGAGTCGTCGGTCGCGTCGAGGGAGAGCGTGGAGTAGGCGTTGGAGGACTCGATGCCCTCCACGATCTCCTCGACCGTGCAGCCGATGTGCGCGGCGAGCTCGCTCGCGGTGGGGGAGCGGCCGAGGTCCTGGGTCAGCTCGGCGGTGGCGGTGCCGATCTGCATGCGCAGCTCCTGGAGCCGGCGCGGGACGCGGATGGCCCAGCCCTTGTCGCGGAAGTAGCGCTTGATCTCACCGATGATCGTGGGGGTGGCGTAGGTGGAGAACTCCACGCCGCGCTCGGTGTCGAAGCGGTCCACGCTCTTGATCAGGCCGATGGTGCCGACCTGGACGAGGTCCTCGAAGGGCTCGCCACGGTTGCGGAAGCGTCGCGCGCAGTGCTCCACCAGCGGCAGGTGCAGGCGCACCAGGGCGTCGCGGGCGGCGTCGCGCGAGGCCTGGGAGGCGCCCTCGTCGAGGAACTCGACGAAGAGCTCGGCGCTGCGCCGGCGGGTCTCCTCGATGCCGGCGCGCCGGGCGTCGGTGGGCTCGGCCGTCTCGGGCGGGTCCGGGACCTCGGGCAGCACCACGTCGGGAAGCGGCGTGGCCGCCTCGACCGCGGGCTGGTCGGGTCCTGCGGTGGGGGTCATGCTCACAGGCCCGAGGAGTCGGGCGCCATCACGAGGGTCACGACGAGCTCGCCCTCGGTGGTGCTCATGGTGGCGCTGCTCGCGAGCGTGGTGAGCACCTGCCAGGCGAAGGAGTCGTGGTCGGGGGGAGAGGGCTGCGAGGCCGTCACGGCCACCGAGATGACCAGCCGGCCGGGTGCCAGCGCGAAGCGGCCGGTGAGGTCCGAGCCCGGGTCGGCCTCGGGCAGCACCATCGCGCACGCCTCGCCGACCGCGATCCGCAGGTCCTCGATGTCGTCGATGGTGAAGTCCAGGCGGGCGGCGAGCCCAGCGGTGAGGGTGCGCAGCACCGAGACGTAGGCGCCATCGGCGGGCAGCCGCAGCTCGACGTCGGGGCGGCGGTCGTCGGGTGCCTCGGCCTGACCGGGCTGTGACATGGGGGTCGTCCTCGTCTGGAGCGTGGGTGTGGGGAGGAGCACGTGGTCGAGCGGGTGCGGAGCGGGTGCAGCACGGGCCGGCCCCGGTGGGACCGGCCCGCGCTGCGAGACCGTGGGGAGGCCTCAGGCCTTCTTGGTCTCCCAGAAGATCTCGGCGATCTCGTCGATCTTGGCCAGCAGCTGGTCGGCCACGTCGGCGTCCAGCGAGCCCTTGGCGCCCGAGGCACCGGCCAGCTTGGTCGCCTCGTTCACGAGGACGTGCAGCTGGGGGTACTTCTCGAAGTGCGGGGGCTTGAAGTAGTCGGTCCACAGCACCCAGAGGTGGTGCTTGACCATCTCGGCGCGCTGCTCCTTGATGATCAGCGCGCGGGTGCGGAAGTCGGGGTCGTCATTGTCGGCGACCTTGGCGATGATGCCCTTGATCGACTCGGCCTCGATGCGGGCCTGGGCGGGGTCGTAGACACCGCACGGCAGGTCGCAGTGGGCGGAGACGTCGATCGTGGGGGCGAACAGCTTCGAGAACATGCAGGTCCTTTTCTCATCGAGTCGTCCTGGTGGCTTGGGACACTACTCCCCGTGGACTCACCCCGACGACGACCTCTCCCTTGGGTCCCTCGGGTCCCGCCGACGCCACGGCTGGGGCTCGCCCGCGTCCACGGCGCCTCCATGGCGCCCACGCTGCGCGACGGCGACCGGCTCCTGGTGGCCCACGGCCGCCAGGTGCGGCCCGGTGACGTCGTGGTCGGGGAGCTCGCGGACGGCACGGTCGCGGTAAAGCGCGCGGTCGAGCGGCGTACGACGGCCTCCGGCGCGGGCGGCTGGTGGCTGCTCAGCGACGACCCCGCCGTCGGCGTCGACTCCCGGCACCGCGGCCCGGTGCCGGACGAGCGGGTCCGGGCGGTCGTGCTGGCGCGGCTCTGGCCGCGTCCGAGGTGCCTCTGAGGGCCGGGTCCGGGGGCGGCGCGCCGCCGCCTTCCTGTGACCCATCGCACCGCGAGACGCCCCCCGGAGGATGACGTCCGCTGTGCCAGACTTCCGGCCGTGTCCGAGACGCCGAACACCCCCAAGCCCTTCCGTGCAGCCCACCACCCGCACGAGGGCGACCCCGTCTTCGACCTCCACCTGGGCGGCAAGATGGAGATCACCTCCGCGCCGCTGACGGGCAAGGAGGACCTCTCGCTGGCCTACACCCCCGGGGTGGCGCTGGTGTGCGAGGCGATCGCGGCCGACCCGAGCATGACCCAGCACTACACCTGGGTGCCCAACACCGTGGCCGTCGTCTCGGACGGCACTGCCGTGCTCGGCCTGGGCGACATCGGCCCGGCCGCCGCGATGCCGGTGATGGAGGGCAAGGCGGTGCTGTTCAAGCAGTTCGGCGGCGTGGACGCCGTCCCGATCTGCCTCGACACCACCGACACCGAGGAGATCATCGAGACCGTCGCCCGGCTCGCGCCGAGCTTCGGCGGCGTCAACCTGGAGGACATCTCCGCGCCACGCTGCTTCGAGATCGAGGACCGGCTCAAGGAGCGTCTCGACATCCCCGTCTTCCACGACGACCAGCACGGCACCGCCGTCGTCGCGCTGGCCGCCCTCGAGAACGCCCTCAAGCTCACCGGTCGCGACTACGCCACGACCCGCGTCGTCATCTCCGGCGCCGGCGCGGCGGGCGTCGCCATCGCCAAGATCCTCATCGAGGCCGGCATCACCGACCTCGCCGTCACCGACCGCAAGGGCGTGGTCCACTCCGGCCGCGACGACCTGACGCCGGTGAAGAAGGCGCTGGCCGAGATCACCGCCGACAAGGCCGGCCGCTCGGGCTCGCTGGCCGACGCCCTGGACGGCGCCGACGTCTACCTCGGCGTCTCCGGCGGCACCATCCCGGAGGAGGACATCGCCCGGATGGCCCCCGACGCGATCATCTTCGCGATGGCCAACCCCACGCCCGAGGTCCACCCCGACATCGCGCACAAGTACGCCCGCGTCGTGGCCACCGGTCGCTCGGACTTCCCCAACCAGATCAACAACGTGCTCGCCTTCCCCGGCATCTTCCGGGGCGCACTGGACGTCCACGCCACCGGCATCACCGAGGGCATGAAGCTCGCCGCGGCCAACGCGCTGGCCGAGCTGGTCGGCGACGAGCTGCGCGAGGACTTCATCATCCCCGGCCCGTTCGACCCCCGCGTGCCCGGTGCCGTCTCGGCCGCCGTGGCCGAGGCCGCTCGGCGAGACGGGGTGGCCCGGAGGTAAGGGCTGCTCGGTACGGTCGGCCCATGTTCGCCGTCTACGCCGATTCCTTCTCCTCCGACGACCCGCTGTCCGCGCTGAGGCTGGGGGAGCGGCCCGACCCGGTCGCCCCCGAGGGCTGGACCACGGTGACCGTCAAGGCCGCCTCGCTCAACCACCACGACGTGTGGTCGCTCAAGGGCGTGGGGCTGAAGTCCGAGCAGCTGCCGATGATCCTGGGCTGCGACGCCGCGGGCCTGGACGAGGACGGCAACGAGGTCGTCGTGCACGCGGTCATCAGCGACCCGGCGTGGACGGGTGACGAGACCCTCGACCCGCGTCGCTCGCTGCTCTCCGAGCGGCACCAGGGGACCTTCGCCGACAAGGTCGTCGTGCCGCGCCGCAACGTGGTGCCCAAGCCCGTCTCGATGTCCTTCGAGGAGGCGGCCTGCCTGCCGACGGCCTGGCTCACGGCGTACCGCATGCTCTTCACCCGCGGTGGCCTCAAGGCCGGCGACACGGTGCTCGTGCAGGGCGCCGGCGGCGGCGTCGCCACCGCCTGCATCATCCTTGGCCGCGCCGCAGGCCTGAAGGTGCTCGCGACCAGCCGCGACGAGGCCAAGCGGGCCCGCGCGCTGGAGATCGGCGCGCACGAGGTCTTCGAGTCCGGCGCGCGGCTCCCGGTGAAGGTCGACGCGGTGATGGAGACCGTCGGCCGCGCCACCTGGTCGCACTCGATCCGGGCGCTGCGTCCCGGCGGCTCGATCGTCATCTCCGGCACCACCTCCGGCCCTCAGCTCGACGACGCCGAGCTGACCCGGATCTTCTTCCTCCAGCTCTCGGTGATCGGCTCGACGATGGGCACCCGCGACGAGCTCGCCTCGCTCGTCTCGCTGCTCGACGCCACCGACGCCCGGCCGCTGGTGGACCGCACGCTGCCGATGGAGCAGGCCGCCGAGGGCTTCGCCGCGATCGTCGACGGCGACGTCTTCGGCAAGATCGTCCTGACCCGGTGACCCCCACGACGGCGACCCGCGCCCACCTGGTCACCGGTGCCGGCTCCGGCATCGGCGCCCTGGTCGCGGCCGCGCTGCTCGGGCGCGGCGACGAGGTGCACGTGGTGGCCCGCTCCGAGCAGCGCGCGAGCGAGCTCGCCGCGCAGCTGCCGGGGGCCCGCACGCTCGTGGCCGACCTCGCGCAGCCCGCGTCGGTGGAGGCGCTGGACCTGCCCGAGCGGCTGGACTCGGTCGTCCACGCTGCCGGCGTCGTGCAGCTCGGCACGGTCGCCGAGCTCTCGGTGCAGGACTGGACCGCCCAGGTGCAGGTCAACCTCGTCGCCCCCGCTGCCCTGACCCGGGTCGCGCTGCCGGCGCTGCGCGCCGCGGCCGGCACCGTGGTGCTGGTCAACTCGGGCGCCGGGCTCTTCGCGCACCCGCAGTGGTCGGCGTACGCCGCCAGCAAGCACGGGCTGCGGGCCCTGGCCGACGCGCTGCGGGCCGAGGAGGCGGCGCACGGGGTGCGGGTGACGAGCATCTACCCCGGCCGCACCGCCACGCCGATGCAGGAGCAGGTGCACGCCCAGGAGGGCAAGGAGTACGACGCCGACGACTGGATCCGTCCGGAGACCGTCGCCGACGCGGTCCTGCACGTGCTCGACCTGCCGGTGGACGCCACGGTCCCGGACCTCACCATCAAGCCCGGACCCCGCTGAGCGGCGGCTCCTGACCCGGGCGGCTAGTCCTGGCCCGAGCGCCAGTGCAGGGCGCCGATGATGACCATCCGCAGCTGCGTGCGGGCGGTCTGGGTCAGCCGCCGCTCGGCCTCGGGCCGTCCGGCGCTGCTGATGAGCGACTCGGCGGTGTGCACCATCGCGGTGACGATCAGGTTGGAGAGGATCCGCAGGTCCTCGGCGCTCCAGGCGTCCGGCCCCGGGAGCCGGGCCAGGTCGGTGGCCAGCTCGCGCTCGCAGAGCTCGATCTCGTGCCGGATCGCCTCGCGCACCGCGGGCGGGCCGGCCGTGCGCTCGCGGGCGATGAACGCGAAGTGGGCGCGCTGGGCGTGCACGTGCGAGACCAGCGTGTCGACCGAGCGGTCGACGATCGCGGCGAAGGAGACCGGGGCGGTGCCGCCCGCCTCCACCCGGCGTACGTCGCGGAGCATCGCGCGCAGCGACACGAAGGACTCGTCGACCAGCGCGAGGCCCAGCGCCTCGATGGAGTCGAAGTGACGGTAGAAGCCGGTGGGGACGATCCCGACCCGCCCGGCGACCTGGCGCAGCGACAGCGCCACCAGGCTGCTGTCCTCGCAGAGCTCCAGGGCCGCGTCCAGGATGGCGCGCCGGGTGCGCTCCTTGCGCTCCACGCGGGTCTCGGTCACGGGGCCAGCCTATCGAGGCAGGTCGGTCGACTCGTCGGTGCACATGTGTCCACCCTCACTCAGTGTCGTGGGGCGGGTCACCTGCGCGTCACTTGACCCTGCCGGGGGCTGGTCGGCAAGATTGAGTGCACAGACGTTCACCCATTGTTAGGAGACGACATGAGTATCGCCGGCACCATCCTCCGCTCCCGAGCGGTGGCCGCACTCACCTCGCCCCACGGTGTGGACCGCTACCTCGAGCAGATCAACCCGATGTGGGCAGCCACGGAGGTCCGCGCCCGCGTCCTGGACGTGCGCCGCGAGACCGGCGGGGAGCACCCCGTCGCCACCATCACCCTCCAGCCGACCAGCACCTGGCGCGGGCACCGCGCCGGGCAGTACGTCCAGGTCGGCGTGGACCTGCCCGGGAGCCGGCGGACCACCCGCTGCTTCACCATCTCCTGCGCGGCCTCGCTGCCGGGGGAGACCATCCAGCTCACCGTCCGCGCCCAGGGCGAGAAGCGCCCGGGCCAGTCGGTCAGCCGCTGGCTCGTCGAGCGGGCCCAGCCCGGCGACATCGTCCACCTCTCCCAGGCCGAGGGCGACTTCGTCCTCGAGGAGAGCCCGGCGACGCCGACCAACAACCACCTGCTCTTCCTCACCGGCGGCTCCGGCATCACCCCGGCCATGTCGATCCTGCGCACCCTGCTGCGCGACGGCTACGACGGCAAGGCGGGGCGCCGCGTGACGTTCCTGCACTTCGCCCGCTCGGCCGAGGACCAGATCTTCAAGAGGGAGCTGGCCGAGATCGCCGCGGCCGACAACGACGTCGACGTCGTCCTGCGCCACGGCAGCGTCTTCAGCGAGTTCGAGCTGCGCCGACTGGTGCCGTCGTACGCCGCCACCGACACGTGGGCCTGCGGACCGGCGCCGATGCTCGACCTCGTCCGCGAGGCGTACGCCGACAGCCCCAGGCTGCGCACCGAGCTGTTCAACGTGGCCAGCGTCGTGCCCTCCGGCGCCGCCGAGGGCGACGTCGCCTTCGCCCGTTCCGGCAAGCAGGCCGCCAACACCGGCACCACCCTGCTGGAGCAGGCCGAGGCCCTGGGCCTGCGCCCGACCTCCGGCTGCCGGATGGGCATCTGCTTCTCCTGCACCGCCACCAAGTCCAGCGGCACCGTCCGCAACGTCCTCACTGGCGAGGAGTCCTCGCTGCCCGACGAGGAGGTCCGCGTCTGCGTGACCGCCCCCGTCGGGGACTGCGTCGTGGACCTCTGACCCGCCCGCCGCACCAGGAAGGGAACCCAACATGAGCACCACGACCACCAGCACCTCTGCCTCCACGTCCACCGCCTCCAGCGCCACCACCGCCCCCGTCTCCGGCAAGGTCCCGCTGACCGCCGAGCAGCTGCAGGCGTTCGGCGAGGAGATGGACGCCATCCGCCAGGCCGTCCTGGCCGACCTCGGCGAGGCCGACGCCGACTACATCCGCAAGGTCGTGAAGTACCAGCGCGGCCTCGAGGTCGCCGGCCGCGCGCTGTTCTACCTGCCGCCGGCCTGGCCGCTGGCCGTCGCCGCGCTCTCGCTGTCGAAGATCCTCGACAACATGGAGATCGGCCACAACGTCATGCACGGCCAGTACGACTGGATGGGCGACCCGGGCCTGAACTCCCGCATGTTCGACTGGGACACCGCCTGCCCCGGTGAGCAGTGGAAGTACTCCCACAACTACATCCACCACACCTTCACCAATATCCTCGGCAAGGACCGCGACATCGGCTACGGCATCCTGCGGATGGACGAGGACCAGAAGTGGCGGCCCTACTACCTCGGCAACCCGGTCTACGCCTTCGCGCTGATGATGCTCTTCGAGTGGGGCGTGGCCCTGCACGACCTCGAGGTGGAGAACATCGTCTCCGGCAAGCGGAAGCTGGCCGACAACAAGCCGCTCTACCCGGGCCTGCTGCGCAAGATCCGCCGCCAGGCGCTCAAGGACTACGTCCTGTTCCCGGCGCTGACCGGCCCGCTGTTCCCGCTGACCTTCGCGGGCAACGCGGTGGCCAACGTCGTGCGCAACATCTGGGCGTTCAACATCATCTTCTGCGGCCACTTCCCGGCCGGCGTGGAGACCTTCTCCGAGGAGGAGTGCCTCGACGACGTCGACGACAAGGGCGAGCCGGTCGAGACCCGGGGCCACTGGTACTACCGCCAGGTGCTCGGCTCGGCCAACATCTCCGGCGGCCCGCTCTTCCACGTCATGAGCGGCAACCTGTCGCACCAGATCGAGCACCACCTCTTCCCGGACCTGCCGGCCCGTCGCTACCCCGAGGTCGCCCAGCAGGTGCAGGAGATCTGCGAGCGCTACGGCCTGACCTACAACACCGGCCCGCTGCCCAAGCAGGTCGGCAGCGTGTTCAAGAAGATCTGCCGGCTCGCCCTGCCCACGCGGGAGGCCAAGGCCACCACCGCCGCGCCGGCCGAGGAGCAGCTCGCGGCGTGAGCCAGACCATGGGCCCGACGCATGGTCATGGGGACAGGATCGGGTGAGACTGTCCCCATGACCAGCGGGCCCAGCGGCACCCCCACCGGCAAGGACCGGATCAGCAAGGCGGAGATCTCCAAGGACGCCGTGCAGAGCACCGTCGAGGCGACGGCCGGCGCGGTGGGCGAGGTCGCCACGATCCTCACCAACGCCGTCAAGGACGTCGCGGGCGCGATCGGCGGCCTGGCCACCGAGGTCTTCGAGATCCGCGACGCCGCCAAGCGGGCCGCTGCGGAGCAGGAGCCGACCGCGGACGAGGCCCCCCAGCAGCTGCCGGACTAGCCGAAGGTCATCCGGAAGCCGTCCTGGCGGAACGACGCCAGGCGGCGCGCGCCGGCCAGCCAGCCGAGCGGACCGTCGGGGGCGACGTCCCAGTCCGAGCGGCACGGCCCGACCCTGCTGGAGCCGGTCAGGTGCGCGACGACGTCACCGGCGTGGTCGTCGATCGGCGGCTGCCACGTCGCACCCTTGAGCGGCACCCGCGGCAGCAGCCGCGAGGCGTCGGTGAAGCGCGCACGCACGACCGGGCGGCCGTCGACGTCGACCGACCACGACGTGCGCTCGCGCACCGTGCCGCGCTCGCGGGTCACGCGGAAGTCGGCCAGCTCCTTCGGGATCGCCCAGAGCTCGCGGCCGCCGGCCACAGAGGCGGGGGAGTCGACCCAGATGTCGGTGATCGACACCGCCCGCAGCGGCTCCTTGACCACCCGCGCGACCAGCAGCTCGGAGTAGGTGAGGGGGCTCGGCTCCTCGTAGGAGACCAGCGCGACGCCGTACACGCCCCGGGGGCGGCGGGCGTCGACGTCGTGCCCGACCTTGAACAGCGAGAGCCACAGCTGGCCCTCCATCGTCCACGGGGCCGCGGGGTAGAGCGTCGTCATGGTCCCGACGGTAGTCAGACCGGCCGCTGCGGGGCCAGGGTGACCAGGGCTCGGTCGATGGCCGCGGAGACGTCGATCGTCCGCACCCGCAGGACGTAGTCCTTCTCCACCTCGCGCGCGACGTAGCGCGCCACGAAGCGCTGCAGCTCGCCCTGCACGCGGGCGGCGTGCTTGGTGAGGGAGGCCCGCAGCCCCTGCGCCCGCAGGTCGACCACGATCTGGTGCGGCCGCGGCGGCTCGATGTCCAAGGTGATGGTCAGGTCCGCGCGCGCCCGACCGGTGATGAGCAGCGGCACCTCGAGGTCCGCCGCGAAGACCTGCTTGTCCACGCCGAGGTCGAGGGTGAAGGTCACCGCCACCGGGAGTCGTACGGCGAAGGCGACCGGGTCGTCGCCGACCCGGTGCCCCCAGGCCTCGCCGATGGCGCCCTGGGCGGTCACCCGCGCCACGCGACCCGGACCGACGCCCAGGGGGCCCAGGTCGACCGGTTGCCCGGACAGCACGTTGACCGCGGCGAGCACGCGCTCCACGGAGACCGCCTCACGGAAGAACGCGCGGCCCCAGGCGGCGTAGCTGACCTCCGGCGGAGGGGTCTGCATCAGTCCTCGGGGTCGTCGAGACGGGCCAGCCAGGTGGCCAGCCGCTCGACCGCCGCCTCGTGCTCGGGGTGGACGTCGGTGAAGGCCTGGAGCTGCTCGGCGAGCCACCCCAGGGTCACCTCCTCGTCACCCCGGCGCGAGACGAGCTCCTCGATGCCGCGATCGGTGAAGTACATGTCAGCTGAACGCCCGGTCCAGCAGCTCCTTCTGCTCGACCTGGTGCCGCTTGACGGTGCCCACCGACGGCGAGGACGACTCGGGCCGGGTGACCGGCACGACCGTGGCGTCGACCTCGGCCCAGGCGTTGAGCGCGTAGTGCGGCCAGGGGCCGTTGTTGCGCGGCTCGTCCTGGACCCAGCGCACCTCCTTGAGGTGGGGGTAGCGCGCGATCTCGGCCTTGATGTCGTCCAGCGGGCGCGGGTAGAGCTGCTCGACCCGGGCGATCGCGAACCGCTCGGGGTTCTCCCGCTTCGCCCGGTCGACCATGAGGTCCCAGGTCACGCGACCGCTGCACAGCAGCAGGGTGTCGACCTTGTCCGGGTCCGCCGCGCCGTCGCCGATGAAGGGACGGAAGTGCCCGGAGGTGAACTCCTCGGGCTGCGAGGCGGCCTCCTTGCGCTTGAGCATCGACTTCGGCGTGAAGACGATCAGCGGGCGGTGCTCCTCGCCGAGCGCGTGCTGGCGCAGCAGGTGGAAGTACGACGCCGGCGTGGACGGCTGCGCCACGACGAAGGCGTCGTCGGCGGCCATCTGCAGGAACCTTTCGATCCGCGCGGAGGAGTGGTCGGGGCCCTGGCCCTCGTAGCCGTGCGGCAGCAGCAGCACGACGCCGGAGTCCTGGCGCCACTTGGTGCGGCCCGAGGAGATGAACTCGTCGATGACGGTCTGGGCGCCGTTGACGAAGTCGCCGAACTGCGCCTCCCAGAGCACCAGCGCCTCGGGACGTGCCACCGAGTAGCCGTACTCGAACCCGAGCGCGGCGTACTCCGAGAGCAGCGAGTCGTAGACGTAGAACTTCGCCTGGTCCTCGGTGAGATTGGCCAGCGGCGTCCACTCGTCGGCGTTGCGCCGGTCGATGATCGTGGCGAAACGGGACACGAAGGTGCCGCGGCGCGAGTCCTGGCCGGCCAGGCGGACCGGGCGGCCCTCCATGAGCAGCGAGCCGAAGGCGAGGATCTCGCCGGTGCCCCAGTCGATCGGACCCTCGGTGATCGAGGTTGCCCGGCGCTGCAGCTGCGGCATGACCTTCGGGTGGACGGTGAAGCCCTCCGGCGGCGTGGTGTAGGCGTCCGCGATCCGCTTGAGCACGTCCGGCTCGATCGCGGTCCGGGTCTCGCCGGCGGGCTTGTCCGGGTAGTCGGGGACCGTGGTCCAGCCCGAGGGCTGGCTCGTGGCCTCGCGGACCTCGGTGAAGACCCGCTCCAGCTGCTGCTGGTAGTCGCGCAGGACCTGCTCGGCCTCCTCGATCGTGATGTCGCCACGACCGATGAGGGACTCGGTGTAGAGCTTGCGCACCGAGCGCTTCTGCTCGATCAGGTCGTACATCAGCGGCTGGGTGTACGACGGGTCGTCGCCCTCGTTGTGGCCGCGGCGGCGGTAGCAGACCAGGTCGATGACGACGTCCTTGTGGAAGGCCTGGCGGTACTCGAAGGCCAGCCGGGCCACGCGGATGCAGGCCTCGGGGTCGTCGCCGTTGACGTGGAAGATCGGCGCCTGGACCATCCGCGCCACGTCGGTGCAGTACAGCGAGGAGCGCGAGGATCCCGGCGAGGTGGTGAAGCCGACCTGGTTGTTGACGATCAGGTGCACCGTGCCACCGGTGCGGTAGCCGCGCAGCTGGGAGAGGTTGAGCGTCTCCGCGACCACGCCCTGGCCGGCGAACGCGGCGTCGCCGTGGACCAGCAGCGGGAGGACGGGGTAGTCCGAGCCCCGGTCCAGCACGTCCTGCTTGGCGCGGGCGATGCCCTCGAGCACCGGGTCGACGGCCTCGAGGTGGGAGGGGTTGGCCGCGACGGAGACCTTGACCGTCGAGCCGCTCTCCGCGGTGAACTCGCCCTCGGCGCCGAGGTGGTACTTCACGTCGCCGGAGCCCTGGACCGTGCGCGGGTCGATGTTGCCCTCGAACTCGCGGAAGATCTGGGAGTAGTTCTTGCCGACGATGTTGGCCAGCACGTTGAGGCGGCCGCGGTGGGCCATGCCGATGGTGACCTCGTCGAGGCCGGCCTCGGCGGCGGCCTCGCAGATCTCGTCGATGACCGGGATCGTGGTCTCGCCGCCCTCGAGGGAGAAGCGCTTCTGGCCGACGAACTTGGTCTGCAGGAAGGTCTCGAAGGCCTCGGCCTGGTTGAGCTTGAGCAGGATCCGCAGCTGCTCCTCGCGGGGCGGCTTCACGTGCGGCTGCTCGACGCGCTGCTGGAGCCAGCGGCGCTGCTCGGGGTCCATGATGTGCATGTACTCGATGCCGGTGGTGCGGCAGTAGGAGTCGCGCAGGATCCCCAGGATCGTGCGCAGCTTCATGAACCGGCGGCCCTCGCCGCCGAAGGAGCCGGTGGCGAACTCGCGGTCGAGGTCCCACAGCGTGAGGCCGTGGTTCTCCACCTCGAGGTCGGGGTGGGTGCGCTGGCGGTACTCCAGCGGGTCGGTGTCGGCCATGAGGTGGCCGCGCACACGGTAGGCGTGGATCAGCTCGAGGATGCGCGCCTGCTTGGAGATCTCGTCGTCGTGCGACGTCGCAATGTCGGCGCCCCAGCGGATCGGCTGGTAGGGGATGCGCAGCGAGCGGAAGATCTCGTCGTAGAAGCCGTCCTCGCCCAGCAGCAGCTGGTGGACGCGGCGCAGGAACTCCCCGGACTGCGCGCCCTGGATGACGCGGTGGTCGTACGTCGAGGTCAGCGTCATGACCTTGGAGATCGCGTTGCGCGCGATCGCGTCGGCCGAGGCGCCCTGCCACTCCGGCGGGTACTCCATCGCGCCGACGCCGATGATCGCGGCCTGGCCGGTCATGAGGCGGGGCACCGAGTGGTTGGTGCCGAGACCGCCGACGTTGGTCAGGCTGATCGTGGTGCCCTGGAAGTCCGCGACCGTGAGCTTCCCCTCGCGGGCCTTCGTGACGACGTCCTCGTAGGCGGTCCAGAAGGCCGCGAAGTCCATCGACTCGCAGGCCTTGATGCTCGGGACGAGCAGCTGGCGGGTCTCGCCCTTCTTGATGTCGATGGCCAGGCCGAGGTTGATGTGGGCCGGCGTGACGAGGTTCGGCTTGCCGTCGACCTCGGCGTAGGAGTTGTTCATCTCCGGCATCGACTTCAGCGCCCGGACGAGCGCGTAGCCGATGAGGTGGGTGAAGGAGACCTTGCCGCCGCGGGCGCGGGCGAGGTGGTTGTTGATGACGGTGCGGTTGTCCCACAGCAGCTTGACGGGGACCGAGCGGATCGAGGTCGCGGTCGGGACCGTCAGCGAGACGTCCATGTTCTGCGCGGTCCGCGCCGGGGCGCCGCGCAGCACGGTGTACGTCGGCTCGTCGCTGGCCTCGGCCGGCGCGGTCGGGCGGGTCTCCTTGGGCATGGGCGAGGACGTCCCCTTGCTCGGCTCGGCTGCCTTGGACTCGGGGCGCGGCTTGGCCACGGGGGCCGGCGCCTGGGCGGCGGGCTTGTCCGTGCCCTCGGGCGTGCCGGCGCCGTTGCTGGCGGCCTTCGCGGGCTCGGCCTGCGCAGCCGGGGCCGGGGCCTTCGCTGCGGCCTGCTGCGGCTGGGCCTTCGCGGGGGCGCTGCCGTTGCTGCCGTTGCCGCCCTTGCGCGAGTCGAAGTAGGCCTTCCAGCTCGGATCGACGCTGCCCGGGTCCTTCTGGTACTGCTCGAACATCTCCTCCACGAGCCACTCGTTGGCACCGAAGTCGTGGGAGACCTCGGAGGAGCCGGTGGAGGTGGAGCTGCCAGGGGACTGCGGCACGGCTTGATTCGCCTCTTTCGGATGAGCGCGCGAAGGTGTCAATTGCAGTCACCCAGGCTAGACCCCCGACGCGTCGATGTCCCAGGTCGGGGCGCGATTCGGGCAGGGTGTCACCGAAGCCACACCAGGAGGAGCGTTCGTGCCGCACCAGGAGCCTCTCGGGGCGCCCAGGACCCGGCGTACCCCACCCCTGCGGGGGGCCCGGAGCACCCGCTCGGACCGGCGACTCCTCGCCCCGTCGCTGGGCCCGCTCCTGGCCCTGGTCCTCGTGGCAGGGTGCACCGGCGAGGACGGGTCGGGCTCGCCGGACGGCGGGCCCGGGGCGCGCGGCGAGGACGCCGGCCGGCGGGCCGCGAGCGTGCCCACCGTGGTCGTGCCCGGCCAGCGGGTCGGCCGGCTCGCGCCGCAGCGGCACCGCCAGGTGGCGCAGCGGGTCGCGGCGGTCGTCGACGGCTGGTGGGACGCGGCGTTCGTCGAGGCCGACTACCCGCGCACCCGCTACCAGGGCTCCTTCCCCGGGTTCACGCGCACAGCGGCCCAGCAGGGCTGGCAGCAGCGCGACCTCATGACCAGCGCCCGGCTGGGCTCGCGGATCGACGCGCTCGTGCCGCTGCGGCGCCGCGTCGCGGTCGACGTGCTGTCCACGCGGGAGGTGCCGCGCGGTGCGACCGCGCGGGTGCGGATGGACTTCCGCACCACGGGCGAGGTCGAGCGCCGGATCCGGCTCGAGGGTCGGCTGGTGCTGACCTACCTGCGCGGCGGGTGGCGGGTCTTCGGCTTCGACGTGACGCAGTCGCCGCTGCGGCCGACCCCGGGCCAGCAGTCGGCGGATCGGTCAGGCAACCAGTCGGGCAAACGTTCGGGAGGGGAACGGTGAGCACGCGCAGGGCGGGCCGGCTCCGGCGTACGGCGAGGGCGACCGCGTTGGCGGCCGTGCTGGCCACGACCGTGGTCGTGGTGCCGGACGCCGAGGTGGCCTCCGAAGACTCCGCGCTGGTGGCGATGCGTCACGCACGCGGCCTCGACGTGGGGGACCGGGTCGTGTGGATCCTGGCGGCGGGCTCCGACGCCCGGCCCGGCCAGGTGATGACCCGGACCCGCGGCGACGCGCTCCAGCTCATCGGGATCGACCCGCGCACCGGCGCGGCGGCCGCGATCGGCATCCCGCGCGACTCCTACGTCCCGATCCCCGGGTACGGCTCGAGCCGGGTGAACGCCGCGATGGTCTTCGGTGGACCCGAGCTCCAGGGCCGGACGGTCGGCAACCTCGTCGGCGTCCAGCCCGACTACGTGTTCGTCACGCGCTTCCCCTTCTTCGAGGACATGGTCGACGACATCGGCGGCATCACGGTCAGCAACCCGCGCCGCTTCTCCGACCCCGACCTCAAGCCGCGCGGCTTCGCCCAGGGGCGGGTCCGCCTCGACGGCTACGGCGCGATGGCCTTCGCCCGCATCCGCAAGACCCTGGCCGGGGGCGACTTCGCGCGCTCGGCCAACCAGCAGCGGGTGCTGCGCGGCATCCAGGCGCGAGTGGCCTCGCAGGCCGGCACGCCGGGGTTCATGGAGCGCGGGGTGATGTCGGTGCTGCAGCACCTGCGCACGGGCGAGGGCCCGGCGACGCTGTTCCGGCTGGCGCAGCTCGTCGCCCGGGTCGACCCGTCCCGGATCACCACGTGCGTGGTGCCCGGCACGATCGGCACCGTCGGTGGAGCGAGCATCGTGCGGCCGGACGTCGCGACCGCCCGTCGGCTCGGCAACGCGGCCCGCGCC
Organism: Actinomycetota bacterium; assembly: GCA_009701885.1. GTDB lineage: Bacteria > Actinomycetota > Actinomycetes > Propionibacteriales > Nocardioidaceae > Nocardioides. Next base: position 29,314 of record WLJH01000013.1, on the reverse strand, counting down.
GACGCCACGCTGCCCCCCGGCTGCTGACGGCGCACCTCGCTGGTCGAGGTGCGACCCGGTCCGGCCGCTGGTCGAGGTGCGAGCGCAGCGAGCCATGAGACCCCTGGAACGCACGAACCGGGGCGGCCCTCGATGGGCCGCCCCGGTCGTGTCAGAAGGGTGGACCGGCAGTGCCGGTCGGGTCGCTGGGCCGAGGCTCAGCGAGCGTGGATCAGCGGGGGAAGATCTGCGACTCCAGCCAGCCCAGGTCGAGGGTCAGCAGGTCGCCGATCTTCAGCTGGGTGGCAGAGAGCTTGCCGCCGTAGAAGTTGCTCGTCGCACGCGGGCCGAAGGTGATGAACCCGTTGGTGTTGTTGAGCTGCTCGACCACGAAGGAGACAGTCTCGCCGATGCCGAGGCCACCCGGGGGCAGCAGCTCCTCGCCCTTGTAGAGGACGCTGGCGAGCTTGAACTGCGGCTTGTTGTTGCCGCGGACGGCCTTGCCCTGCTTGCCGGTGCTGCGCAGCTTGAGCGTGGACTCCACGCCGGAGATGACCAGGTCGAGGACCGGGATCTCGAGCGAGCCGAGCGAGGAGGTCGCCACCGAGCGGGCGCGGCCGCGGGAGAGCTGCTTGGCGCTGTAGGAGTACTCGATGCCGTTCAGCGTGGCCAGGCTGACCGGGAGACCCGGGAGGCTCAGCGGGAAGCTGACGCTCTCGACGGTCTTGGACTCGGTGGTGCCGTCGGTGCCTGCGCAGGGGATCGCCTGGGTGCCGATGCCGCCGAGGTGCAGCAGCTCGGTGTCCTCGGTGAGCGGCAGGGCCTTGAGGTTGAGGCCGCTCAGGGTCGAGCGGAAGACGCTGTTGACAGCGCCGTCGTCGATCCGCGACTGGGCGTAGCCGAGCTTGAGCAGGGCGACGGAGTCGTTGTTGGACTCGGTGGGGTCGACCTCGATCTGCAGGGCGTTGGCGCCGGAGGAGGCGAAGCCCTCGCCGACCTTGGCGAAGGACGAGCCGAGGCCGATCGAGCCCAGGCCCGGGATCTCGATGACGTCGCCCAGGACCGGGTCGGCCATCTCGATCAGCTGGTTGAGGGTGTCGACCAGGATGCCGAGCGGGACGTTGATGATCTCGTTGAGCACGTCGGTGCCCAGGCCCGGGATGTTCTCGAGCAGCATGTTGAGCGTCTCGCCGATGACCCCGTCCTCGGGGATGATCAGCTTGAGGCTCTTGAAGCCGAAGGACTCCGCGGTGCCGAACGCGTTGCCGTCACCGTCGGTGTCGGCCGGGTCGTGGAAGGAGTCCGCCACGGCCTCGAGGCCCTTGATCTCCAGCGTCGGGAGCTGCACGCCGGGCACGAGCTCCTCGGCGCCGACGACGATGTCACCGAGCAGGTTGGTCGCCCGCACGCCGGTGATGTTGCCGTCGCGGTAGGTCTCGGTGGAGCTGGTGCTGGGGGAGAGGTGGATCAGGCCGGCCAGGTTGACCGGCAGGGCGTCGCCCAGGAGCTCGGCGATCGTGTCCGTGGACAGCAGCGAGGGCGCGAGGCGCTCCAGACCGGTGGTGCGCGTGCAGGCCTGCAGGGTCTTGGCGTCCTTGAGGCTCTTGACGTCGACCCCGGCCAGGCTGATCTTCGTGCCGTAGGCGAGCCCGGTCATGCCGAAGTCGGTGAGGACCTTGGGCGCGGACGCGTCGTCCTTGGCGGTCGCGGCGGGGGTGGTGGTGAGGGTACCTGCCAGGCCGGCCGCGCAGACGGCGGAGACGGCCACGGCCCTCTTGAAGGACTTCTTCACACTTCCTACTTTCGTCGTCGCTGCTGGTGTCAGCGGTGGTAGCCAGGAAGAGTGTGTGAAGCACCCCTCCCCTCCCGGGAGGTTTCCGTCGTGGTGACGGACCTCGAAGGGTGAAACGGCCCACACACCCCCGGGTTAGGTAGTCACTTCGGGTGGTCTGGACCAGGCCGGACGGACTACCTCCAGGCGTCCGGGCCAGGGACGGTGTCGGCATCGCGCCCCGGGGGCTTGAGGGGCAGCGGTATAAGCGGCCGCGCAGACGCGACGACCCGGACCTGCTGGTGCGGGTCCGGGTCGGGTTGTCGATCGGTGAGGGGCGCCTCCGGCAGGATTCGAACCTGCGACACCTGGTACCGGAAACCAGTGCTCTATCCCCTGAGCTACGGAGGCGTGCTGTCGAGGTCCGGCACGGGGCCGAGCCTGCGAGCGCGCTCACCCTACAGCCCGGCCTGGGGGGTGCCGAATCGGGTCGCACCCAGCGCGCGGCGTCCCAGCGCCGATATCGATGCGGAGCCGGCACGCGGGCGCCGATAGGGTTGCGGGGTGACTCCCGAGCAGCTCTCCACCGCGATCGTCGACGTGCTGACGACGCTCTCCGACGAGGGTGCCCTCACCCTGCCGGACGGCGTCCCGACGAACGTGACGGTGGAGCGACCCCGCTCCAAGGAGCACGGTGACTACGCCACCAACGTCGCGCTGCAGCTGTCGAAGAAGGCAGGACTCAACCCGCGGGCCCTGGCCGAGATGGTGCGCGAGCGGCTGCTGGCCGGTGACGGCGTGACCGCCGTCGAGATCGCCGGCCCGGGCTTCCTCAACATCACCGTCGACGCCGGCGCCCAGGGCAAGGTCGCCGCCGACATCGTGGCGGCCGGGGCGGCGTACGGCGCCAACGACGCGTTCGCGGGGGAGAAGGTCAACCTGGAGTTCGTCTCGGCGAACCCCACCGGCCCGATCCACATCGGCGGGGTGCGGTGGGCAGCGGTCGGCGACGCCCTCGGGCGGATCTTCGAGCGCTCCGGCGCCGAGGTCACGCGGGAGTACTACTTCAACGACCACGGCAGCCAGATCGACCGGTTCAGCAGCTCGCTGCTGGCCTCGGCCAAGGGCGAGCCCGCGCCCGAGGACGGGTACGGCGGTCAGTACATCCACGACATCGCTGCGGCGGTCCTGGCCCAGCGGCCCGACGCGCTCGAGGCGGACGACCCGCAAGAGGTCTTCCGGGCCATCGGCGTCGAGATGATGTTCGGCGAGATCAAGCAGTCCCTGCACGACTTCGGTGTCGACTTCGACGTGTTCTTCCACGAGGACGAGCTGCACAAGTCGGGCGCGGTCGAGCGTGCGGTGGCGCGGCTGCGCGAGCTCGGCAACATCTACGAGCAGGACGGGGCCACGTGGCTGGCCACCGAGAAGTTCGGTGACGACAAGGACCGGGTCGTCATCAAGTCCGACGGCAACGGCGCCTACCTGTCCGGCGACCTCGCCTACTACCTCGACAAGCGCGAGCGTGGGTTCGACCGCTGCCTGATCATGTTGGGCGCCGACCACCACGGGTACGTCGGCCGGATGATGGCCATGTGTGCCGCCTTCGGCGACCAGCCGGGCACGAACCTCGAGATCCTCATCGGCCAGATGGTCAACCTCCTCCGCGACGGTCAGCCCGTGCGCATGTCCAAGCGGGCCGGCACCGTCGTGACGCTCGAGGACCTGGTCGAGGCGATCGGCGTGGACGCGGGACGCTACGCACTGGCCCGCTACTCCAGCGACGTCAACATCGACCTCGACCTCGAGCTCTGGGCCCGTGCCACCAACGACAACCCGGTGTTCTACGTGCAGTACGCCCACGCGCGCACCTGCCGGATGGTCGAGAACGCCGCCGACCTCGGCATGTCCGGTGAGGCGGCCGCGGCCGCCTTCGACCCGGCCCTGCTCTCCCACGAGCGGGAGGGCGACCTGCTGCGTGCGCTCGCGGAGTTCCCCCGCGTCGTGACGGCCGCCGCCGAGCTGCGCGCTCCCCACCGGGTCGCGCGCTACCTCGAGGACCTCGCCTCCACGTTCAACAAGTGGTACGACACCCGCGAGTGCCGGATGCTGCCGCAGGGCGACGAGCCCGTGGCTCCGGTCAACGAGGCCCGGCTGGTCCTCACCCTGGCCGCGCGGATCGTCCTGGCCAACGGCCTGGACCTGCTCGGTGTCTCCGCCCCGGAGCGGATGTGAGCCACACCCACGAGGCCGGCTGGGCCCACGCCTCCGGCGCGCTGCGCGGTCCCTCGTGGCTGCGCGAGCCCAGCGACCCCAACGAGCTGGTCGAGCAGCTGTGGTCGCGCACCGCCACGAAGTCCGACGGCGTGCTGTCGGTGGGCGGGGTGGCGCTGACCGACCTCGTGGCCGAGCACGGCTCGCCGGCGTACGTCCTGGACGAGGTGGACTTCCGCGCCCGCGCCGGGGCGTTCCGCGACGCCTTCACCGGCTTCGACGTCTACTACGCCGGCAAGGCGTTCCTCTGCACGGCCGTGGCCCGCTGGGTCGCCGAGGAGGGGCTGCACCTCGACGTCTGCACGGGCGGGGAGATGGCCGTCGCCGAGCGCGCAGGCTTCCCGATGGAGCGGGTCGGCTTCCACGGCAACAACAAGAGCGTCGCCGAGCTCGAGCGGGCGGTGCGGCTGGGCGTGGGCCGGGTCATCATCGACTCCTTCGAGGAGGTCGAGCGGCTGGCCGAGGTCAGCCGGGCGCACGGCACGCGGACCGCGGTGATGATCCGCGTGACCGCGGGCGTCGAGGCCCACACCCACGAGTACATCGCGACCGCGCACGAGGACCAGAAGTTCGGCTTCTCCATCACCTCCGGCGACGCCCTGGAGGCGGTGCGCCGGGTGCTGGCCTCCGACGCGCTGGAGCTGCGCGGGCTGCACTCGCACATCGGCAGCCAGATCTTCGACACCGCGGGCTTCGAGGTCGCGGCCCGTCGCGTGCTGGCCCTGCACGCCCGGGTGGCCACCGAGCTCGGCACGGTCATGCCCGAGATGGACCTCGGCGGCGGCTTCGGCATCGCCTACACCACGCAGGACGACCCGGCCGACCCGCGCGACCTCGCCGCGGGCATGCGCGAGATCGTCGAGCACGAGTGCCGGGCGCTGGGCATCGAGCTCCCGCACCTGTCCATCGAGCCGGGCCGCGCGATCGTCGGTCCTGCGGTGTGCACGGTCTACTCCGTCGGCACCGTCAAGCCGGTCCGGCTCGACGGGGGAGCGGTGCGCACCTACGTCTCGGTCGACGGCGGCATGAGCGACAACATCCGCACCGCGTTGTACGACGCCGACTACTCCTGCACGCTGGCCGGCCGCGCCTCCGACGCGCCGCCGGTGCTCGCCCGTGTGGTCGGCAAGCACTGCGAGGCGGGCGACATCGTGGTCAAGGACGAGTTCCTGCCCGGTGACGTCGCGGCCGGCGACCTCGTGGCGGTTCCCGGCACCGGTGCGTACTGCCGGTCGATGGCCTCCAACTACAACCACGCGCTGCGGCCGCCGGTGGTCGCGGTGCGGGACGGGGTCGCACGCGTCGTCGTGCGGCGCGAGACTGAGGACGACCTGTTGGCAACCGACGTGGGTGATCTGTAGATGGTCAGCGCTGAGCCGCTGAAGGTGGCGGTCCTGGGGTGCGGTTCCGTGGGCTCGCAGGTCGTGCGGCTGCTCTCCGAGCAGTCCGAGGACCTCGCGGCGCGCATCGGTGCGCCCGTGGAGCTGGTCGGCGTCGGCGTGCGCCGGCTGGACGCACCACGTGAGGTGGAGGTCCCCGAGGGCCTGCTCACGACCGACTCCGCGGCCCTGGTCACCCGGGCCGACGTCGTCGTCGAGGTCATCGGTGGCATCGAGCCCGCCCGGGGCCTGATCCTGTCAGCCCTCGAGCACGGGGCCTCGGTCGTCACGGCCAACAAGGCGCTGCTGGCCGAGGACGGGCCCACCCTGTTCGAGGCGGCCGCGAAGGCCGACCGCGACCTCTACTACGAGGCCGCCGTCGCCGGTGCGATCCCGATCCTGCGCCCGCTGCGCGAGTCCCTGGCCGGCGACCGCGTCACCCGCGTGCTGGGCATCGTCAACGGCACCACCAACTTCATCCTCGACAAGATGGACACCGCGGGCAGCGGCTTCGCCGAGGCGCTCGAGGAGGCCCAGGAGCTCGGGTACGCCGAGGCCGACCCGACCGCCGACGTCGAGGGCTTCGACGCCGCGGCGAAGGCCGCCATCCTGGCCTCGCTGGCCTTCCACACCCGCGTGACCGCCGCCGACGTGCACCGCGAGGGCATCTCCGAGGTGACCGCCGCCGACGTCGCCTCCGCCGCCGAGATGGGCTGCGTCGTCAAGCTCCTGGCGATCTGCGAGCTACGACGCCAGCCCGGTGGCGAGGACGCCGTGGCCGTGCGGGTCCACCCCGCGATGATCCCGCGGTCACACCCGCTGGCCTCGGTGCGCGAGGCCTACAACGCGGTCTTCGTGGAGTCCGAGGCTGCGGGTCAGCTGATGTTCTACGGCCCCGGCGCGGGCGGCTCGCCCACGGCCTCGGCCGTCCTGGGGGACCTCGTCACCGTCGCCCGCAACCGGCTCGCCGCCACGCGCGGCGCCGGCGAGTCGGCGTACGCCGACCTGGCGGTGCTGCCGATGGGCGAGACCGTGACCCGCTACCACGTGGCGATCGACGTCGACGACCGCGCCGGCGTGCTGGCCGCGGTGGCGCAGGCCTTCGCCGAGCACGGCGTCTCGATCCAGACCGTGCGCCAGGAGGGCCGCGACGACGACGCGCAGCTGGTCGTGGTCTCCCACGAGGCGACCGACGCCCAACTCTCCGCGACCGTGGAGCACCTGCAGCGGATGGACATCGTGCGCGAGGTCACCTCGGTCATGCGCGTCGAAGGAGGAGCCGAGTGAGCCGGACCCAGCAGTGGCGGGGGGTCGTGGAGGAGTACCGCGACCTGCTCGAGATCCCCGAGGGCACCCGCGCGGTCACGCTGCGCGAGGGCGGCACCCCGCTCGTGCACTCGGAGTGGCTCTCCGGGCTCACCGGCGCCGAGGTGCACCTCAAGGTCGAGGGCGACAACCCCACCGGCTCCTTCAAGGACCGCGGCATGACCGCTGCGCTGTCGGTGGCCGTCCACGAGGGCGCCAAGGCCGTGGTCTGCGCCTCGACCGGCAACACCTCTGCCTCGATGGCCGCCTACGCCGCCAAGGCCGGCATCAAGCCGCTCGTGCTCGTGCCCGAGGGCAAGATCGCGGCCGGCAAGATGGCCCAGGCGATCCTGCACGGCGCCCAGGTGATCATGGTCCGCGGCAACTTCGACGACTGCCTGGCCATGGCGCGCGGGCTCTCGCAGGCCTACCCCGTGGCCCTGGTCAACAGCGTTAACCCGGTCCGCCTCGAGGGGCAGAAGACCGCAGCCTTCGAGGTCGTCGACTTCCTCGGCGACGCCCCGGACTACCACCTGCTGCCCGTCGGCAACGCCGGCAACGTCTCGGCCTACTGGCTCGGCTACACCCAGTACGCCGAGCTCGGCGAGGCCACGAAGCGGCCCGTCATGCGCGGCTTCCAGGCCGAGGGCGCCTCGCCGCTGGTGACCGGTGAGCCCTTCCCGGACCCGGAGACCAAGGCGACCGCGATCCGGATCGGCAACCCGGCCTCCTGGCACCTGGCCGAGAAGGCCGCCAAGGAGTCCGAGGGTCGGTTCGCCGCCGTGACCGACGACCAGATCCTCGCGGCCCAGGCGCAGCTGGCCAGCCAGGACGGCGTCTTCGTCGAGCCCGCCTCGGCGGCCGGTGTCGCCGGACTGCTGCAGGAGCTGGCCCAGGGGGAGTCCTACCGCGGCTCGACGGTGGTCATCACGGTGACCGGGCACGGGCTCAAGGACACCGCGACCGCTCTGGAGGCCTTCTCGGCCAGCGGTGGCGGGATCGTCGACACCGTGGTGGACGCCGACGTCGACGCCGCCGCGGCTGCCGCCGGCCTGGCCTGACCCCGCCGATGGTCACCTTCGTCGACGGCCCGGTCGGGGTCTCCGTGCCGGCCACGTCGGCCAACCTCGGCCCCGGCTTCGACTCCCTCGGCCTGGCGCTCTCGCTGCGCGACGAGCTCGAGGGCGAGGTGCTCGGGTCTGGACTGGTCGTCGAGGTCGAGGGCGCAGGAGCCGACGACGTACCCCGCGACGAGTCGCACCTGGTCGTCCGTTCGATGCGCGCCACCTTCGAGCTGCTGGGCGGCCAGCCCGCGGGCCTGCGCCTGACCTGCCGCAACGTCGTGCCGCACGCCCGTGGCCTGGGGTCGTCCTCGGCCGCGATCGTCGGTGGGGTGGTCCTGGCGCGGGCGCTCGTGGCCGGCGGCGAGCTCCTGCTCGACGACGAGGCCGCGCTGCGGCTGGCCGCCCGGATCGAGGGGCACCCCGACAACGTCGCCCCGGCCCTGCTCGGCGGCTTCGTGGTCTCCGGCCAGGAGGCCGGGGAGTTCTACGCCGTCGCCGCCCCGGTCGACCCGCGGGTGGGTGCGGTCGTGCTCGTGCCGCCGACCCCGGTCTCGACCGAGGCCGCCCGCGGGCTGCTGCCCGACACCGTGCCGCACGCCGACGCGGCCGCGGACGCCGGACGGGCCGCGCTGCTGGTCGCGGCCCTCGGCGGGCGCCCCGAGCACCTGCTGCTCGCCACCCGCGACTACCTCCACCAGTCCTACCGGCGCCCGGCGATGCCGGAGTCCCTCGACCTGGTCGAGGCGCTGCGCGCCGACGGGATCCCCGCCGTCGTCTCCGGGGCGGGACCGACCGTGCTGGCCTTCGTCGAGGGCCCCGACGCCGCCTCCACCCGCGCGGTCCTCGACCGTACGCCGACGGGCTGGTGGTCCGCGCACCTCGCCGTCGACGGCGCCGGTGCGGTGGTGCGCCGCGAGGGCTGAGCGTGACTGCTACTGTGGCGCCGGCCGCACGTCGTCTCCGACGCGGGCCGCGTCCCGCGTCCAGCGGGCTCCCGTTCCTCGCCCCTCGGGCGGATCGCGCACGCCGGTTGTCCTCTCGCGCACACCGGTGTGGGAAGGACTCACGTGACCGAGCAGACCCACGACCCCGCCTCCGAGCAGGGCGAGGCGGCACCGACCGCCGCCACCGCCAAGCGTGCCCGCGCCGGCGGTCTCAACGGCATGCTCCTGGCCGACCTCAAGCAGCTCGCCGGTGGCCTGGGCATCAAGGGGTCCGGGTCGATGAAGAAGGCCCAGCTCGTGGAGGCCATCAAGGCCGCCCAGTCGGGTGGCCAGTCGGGTGGCCAGTCGGGTGGCCAGTCGGGTGGCCAGTCGGGTGGCCAGTCGGGTGGACAGCCGGTCAGCCAGGCGGGTGCTCCGGTAGGAGGGCGCTCGGGTGAGCAGCCGGCGCCCCGCACGGAGGACCCGCCCGTCGAGCAGCCCGCGGCCGACCAGGGTGACCGGCAGCCGCCGCGGCAGGAGCAGGACGAGCGCCCGGCGCGCGACCGCTCCGCCGATCGCCAGGACCGCCCAGATCGCCAGCAGCAGGGCAAGGGCGAGCAGCAGGGCAAGGGCGAGCAGCAGGAGCGCCAGCGCCCCGAGCGCCAGGACCGCCAGCAGGGCCAGCAGGACCGCCAGCAGGGCAAGAAGAACCAGAACCAGAAGTCCCAGCAGGGCCAGGGCGGCGACCAGGGCAAGGGTGGCGACCAGGGCAAGGGTGGCGACCAGGGCAACCAGCAGGGCAACCAGCAGGGCCAGGGCGGCAAGCAGTCCAACCAGGCCAACCAGCAGGGCCAGGCTGGCAAGCAGAGCAACCAGGGCGGCAACCGCCAGGACCAGCAGCAGGGCAGCCAGCAGGGAAACCAGAACCCCGGCAACCAGAACCTGGGCGGGGACCTCGACGACGACGATGACGAGGGCGGGCGTCGCAGCCGGCGCCGTCGTGGCCGCGAGCGCGACCGGACCCGCCGCGGCGAGGTCGACACCACGATCCTCGAGGACGACGTGCTCGTCCCGGCCGCGGGCATCCTCGACGTCCTCGACAACTACGCCTTCGTCCGCACCAGCGGCTACCTCGCCGGCACCGACGACGTGTACGTCTCGCTGACCATGGTGCGGAAGTACGGCCTGCGCCGCGGCGACGCCGTGACCGGCCAGGTGCGCCAGCCCCGCGAGGGCGAGCGCAAGGAGAAGTTCAACCCGATGGTGAAGATCGAGAGCGTCAACGGTCAGGAGCCCGACGCCTCGCGCCACCGCCCGGACTTCGCCCGGCTGACCCCGCTCTACCCCTCCGAGCGGCTGCGTCTCGAGACCGGTCCCACCGACCTCGTGGGTCGCGTGGTCGACCTGCTGGCACCCGTCGGCAAGGGCCAGCGCGGCCTGGTCGTCGCGCCTCCGGGCTCGGGTCGCACGATGCTGCTGCAGTCGATCGCCGACTCCCTGACCGCCAACAACCCCGAGTGCCACCTCATGGTCGTGCTGGTCGACGAGCGGCCCGAGGAGGTCACCGACGTCGAGCGGCGGACCAAGGGCGAGGTCATCGCCTCGACCTTCGACCGCCAGCCGGCCGACCACACCGCCGTCGCCGAGCTGGCCGTCGAGCGGGCCAAGCGGCTGGTCGAGCTCGGCCACGACGTCGTCGTGCTGCTGGACGGCCTGACCCGCCTCACCCGCGCCTACAACCTGGCGGCTCCCTCGAGCGGCCGGACGTTGGAGGGCGGCCTGGACCCGCAGTCCCTGCACCCGGCCAAGCGGCTCTTCGGCGCCGCCCGCAACATCGAGAACGGCGGGTCGCTGACGATCCTCGCCACGGCCGTCGCCGACTCCGGCTCCGCGACCGACCAGCGGATCCTCGAGGAGTTCCGCGGGACCGGCAACCACGAGCTGCGCCTGCGCTCGGACCTGGCGGCGCGACGGCTCTTCCCGGCCGTGGACGTGGCCGCGAGCGGCACGCGCCGCGCCGACCTGCTCCTGTCGGCCGAGGAGGTCGCGGTCGTCGACGCCCTGCGCAGCGGGCTCGCCGAGCTCGAGCCGGTCCAGGCGATGGAGCTCCTGCTGGACCGCCTCGGCGCCACCCAGACCAACTACGAGCTGCTCCGCTCGGTCCAGGCCCAGGGACAGGTGGCGGAAGCCGGTGGGAAGGTTGCCAGGTAGCGGCCTGACGGGCGCCCCCGGTGCCCTACGCTCTGCTGGAGACCTGGGCCGGGCGGCCCGCGACGAGAGGTGACCCGTGGCACGGATCCTGGTGGCCGACGACGACGTCGACATCCGTGAGCTCGTCGAGTTCAAGCTCTCGACCATGGGCCATGAGATCACGGCGGTCGGCGACGGCGCGGCCGCGGTGGAGGCCTGCCAGGCCAGCCGCCCCGACCTCGCGGTGCTGGACGTCATGATGCCGGGGGTCTCCGGCCTCGACGCGATCCGGGCGATCCGGGCCGACCCCGCCCTGGCCGACCTGCCGGTCATCCTGCTCACGGCCCGCGCCCAGGAGTCCGACGTCGAGACCGGCTTCGACTCCGGTGCCGACGACTACATCACCAAGCCGTTCAGCCCGCGCGAGCTGGCAGCGCGCGTCGAGGCGCTGCTGTCGCGGTCGGGCTGAGCCGGGACCAGGCGTGGAGGCCGCGGCGCCCGGGCGCACCGTCGCACGGACACTGACCCCTGCCCTGTTCCGCCTGGCCGTCGTGGTCGGGCTGATGGCTGCGGTCGCGATCCTCGGGGTGCTGCTCTCCACCCGTGCGGTCAACACCCTCACCGAGGAGCTGCAGCCGGCGGCCGCGGCCAACCAAGACGTGCTGCTGGACCTCACGGCGATGGAGGGAGCCGTGGCCAACTACGCCCGCAGCGGCGACCCGTCCGCCCTCGACGAGTACGAGCAGGTCCTGGCCCGGCTCCCCGCGGACCAGCGCGTCGTCCGGGCGTACGCCGAGGGCGACGCCGGCCTGCGCGTGCTGGTCGCCCAGCAGGAGGCGGCGGTCGAGGAGTGGCTGACCCGCTACGCCCAACCCTGCGTGGCCGAGGAGGGGGGTCCCGAGACCTTCCAGCCGCGCCGCTACCGGACCGGCCAGATGCTCTTCAACGAGGTGCTGGAGTCGCACCGCGCGACGGCCGCCGCGTTCGGCGACCGGGTCCGCCAGGCCAGCTCGGACGCCTCCTGGCGGCTGCGGGGGACGGTGGGGGCCGTCGCGCTGCTGGCCCTCCTGGCCTGGCTCGTGGTGACCCGTTCGCGCGCCCAGATGCTGCGCGACGTGTCGGACCCGCTGGTCGAGCTCGAGCGCGTCGTGACCCAGATGGCCAAGGATCCTTCCCTGCGGGCCCGCCCGGTCGGCCCGCGGGAGCTGCGCTCGGTCGTGGAGGCGCTCAACGCGCTGGCCGACGCGCAGGGCCGCGCACTGGCGGTGGAGTCCAGGATCCAGTCCTCGCTGCGGACCCTCGACACCGCCAAGGACGACTTCGTCTCCAACGTCTCCCACGAGCTGCGCACGCCGCTGACGACCATCAGCGGGTACCTCGAGGTCGTGGCCGAGGAGTTCGAGGGCGTGATGTCGCCACGCCACGAGCGGATCCTCGAGGCCAGCCGCCGCAACGTGGCCCGGCTCAAGACGCTGATCGACGACCTGCTGACCCTGTCCAAGGCCGAGACCCGGCACACCGACTTGGAGGCCGCCGACCTGGTGCCGCTGGTGCGCGACGCGGTGACCGACGTGCGCATCACCGCGGCGGGCCGGGGCATCACGGTGCGCCTGGACGCCCCGACCACTCCGGTGCTGGTGCTGGCGGACCGGGCGATGCTCGGGCGGGCGCTGCTGAACGTGCTCTCGAACGCCGTGAAGTTCAGCCTCGACGACACCACCGTGGAGGTCGAGGTCACCGTCGGTGCCGCCCATGCCGTCGTCCGCGTGCGTGACCACGGCATCGGCATCCCCGCCGCCGAGCTCGAGCGGCTCGGCACCCGGTTCTTCCGGGCCTCCAACGCGGTGACCAACGAGATCGCGGGCACCGGCCTGGGCATCCGGATCGTGCAGACCATCGTCGACCGGCACGCCGGCGAGCTCCGCATCGAGTCCGAGGAGGGTCGGGGGACCACCGTGGCGATGCGGTTCCCGCTGCTCGGGGACGCCGCGGCCGCGCTGCCGGTCGAGGTCGTGACCGGGGAGGCGGCCGAGGAGCCGGTGGAGCAGCCCGACCAGGATCCGGCCAGCCGGAATTAGGGCGCGGGCCCCGGCGTTGGGCATGATGTCCTGGCTCGATCCCGGTTCACGCCACCACCCAGGCAGGGCGACCCGGGGTCATCGACGAGAGGAAGACCCATGAAGAAGGACATCCACCCGGAGTACGTCGAGACCCAGGTCTCCTGCGCCTGCGGCGCCACGTTCACCACCCGCAGCACCGCGACCTCGGGCGTCATCAAGTCCGACGTCTGCTCGCAGTGCCACCCGTTCTACACCGGCAAGCAGAAGATCCTCGACACCGGCGGCCGCGTCGCCCGCTTCGAGGCCCGCTACGCCAAGGCTGCCAAGAAGTAGCCCCGTCCGAGCGCCGGTCCACCCCGCCACAGGCTGGGAGGGCCGGCGCTCGTGCTGTCCCCACCCGATCTCCACCCACCGCACCACCACCCGAGGAGCACCGCGTGTTCGAGGCCGTCGAGGGCATGCTCGTCGAGCACGGTGAGCTGGAGCAGCAGCTCGCCCAGCCCGAGACCCATGCCGACGCCCGGCTGGCCAAGCGCCTCAACCAGCGTTACGCCGCGCTCTCGGCCATCGTCGGCACCTGGCGGGAGTGGCGCACCCTCGGCGAGGACGTCGAGGCCGCGCGCGAGCTGGCCGCCGAGGACCCCGCCTTCGCCGAGGAGGCCGAGGCCCTGGCCGAGCGCCGCGCGACGACCGAGGAGCGCCTGCGCCGACTGCTGGTGCCGCGCGACCCGGCCGACGAGAAGGACGCGCTGCTGGAGGTGAAGTCAGGGGAGGGCGGTGAGGAGTCCGCGCTCTTCGCCGGCGACCTGCTGCGCATGTACACCCGGTACGCCGAGCAGCGCGGCTGGTCCGTCGAGGTGCTCGACGCCACCGAGTCCGACCTGGGCGGCTACAAGTCGGTGACCGTGGCGGTGAAGGCCAAGGGCACTCCCGCCCCCGGCGAGGCGCCGTACGCGCTGCTGAAGTTCGAGGGTGGCGTGCACCGGGTCCAGCGGGTCCCGGTGACGGAGTCCCAGGGGCGGGTCCACACCAGCGCCGCCGGCGTCCTGGTGCTCCCCGAGGCCGAGCAGGTCGACGTCAGCGTCGACGAGAACGACCTGCGCATCGACGTCTTCCGCTCCAGCGGCCCTGGTGGGCAGAGCGTCAACACCACCGACTCGGCGGTCCGGATCACCCACGTGCCCTCGGGGATCGTGGTGTCCTGCCAGAACGAGAAGTCCCAGCTGCAGAACAAGGAGCAGGCGATGCGCATCCTGCGCGCGCGCCTACTGGCCGTCGCGCAGGAGGAGGCCGAGGCCGCTGCCGGGGAGGCCCGCCGCAGCCAGGTCCGCACGGTCGACCGCTCCGAGCGGATCCGCACCTACAACTTCCCGGAGAACCGCATCTCCGACCACCGCACCGGCTACAAGTCCTACAACCTCGACCAGGTCCTCGACGGCGCCCTGGAGCCGGTGCTCGCCTCGTGCGTGGACGCCGACATGGCCGCGCGCCTGGCCGCGCTCGAGGACTGAGGTGGCCCCGCCCGTCGGACGCCGCGCGCTGCTCGCCGACGCCGCCGCACGCCTGGCCGCCGGGGGAGTGGCCAGCCCGGAGTCCGACGCCACGACCCTGCTGGCCCACGTCCTCGGCACCACCCGCGGCGGGCTCGCGCTGGTCGTCGACGTCACCGACGAGCACGCGGCGGCGTACGACGTCGTGGTGGCGCGCCGCGCCGCCCGCGAGCCCCTGCAGCACCTCACCGGCTCGGCGGGCTTCCGGCGCGTCGAGCTGGCCGTCGGACCGGGCGTGTTCGTGCCCCGGCCCGAGACCGAGCTGCTCGCCGGCTGGGCCGTCGAGCAGGCTGCGCCGCAGGACGCCCCTGTCGTCGTCGACCTGTGCACCGGCTCCGGCGCGATCGCCGCGGCGGTGGCCGACGAGGTGCCGCACGCCCGCGTGCACGCCGTCGAGCTGAGCCCCGAGGCGCACGCCTACGCCGAGCGCAACCTCGCCGGCACCGGCGTCGACCTGCGCCTGGGTGACGCCTTCGAGGCGTTCGACGACCTCCTCGGCACCGTCGACGTCCTGGTCTGCAACCCGCCCTACGTTCCGCTGGAGTCGTGGGAGTCGGTGGCGGTCGAGGCGCGCGACCACGACCCGCACCTGGCGCTCTTCTCCGGGCAGGACGGCCTGGACGCGATCCGCCTCCTGGCGGTGCGCGGCGCCGCGCTGCTGCGACCCGGGGGCGTCCTCGGGGTCGAGCACGCCGACGTCCAGGGCGAGAGCGTGCCGGCCGTGCTGGCAGCCACGGGTCGCTGGCACGAGGTGCGCGACCACGTGGACCTGGCCGGTCGCGCGCGGTTCACCACGGCCCGACTGGCACGATGACCCCCATGGAGCGCTACACGACCCAGGGCGAGGACGACCGGGAGAGCGCGGTCGAGGCCGCGGCCCTGGCCCTGCAGCGCGGTGGTCTCGCGGTGGTGCCGACCGACACCGTCTACGGGATCGCCGCGGACGCCTTCGACCCCGCCGCCGTCCGCGCGCTGCTGGCCGCCAAGGGCCGTGGTCGCGAGATGCCGCCGCCGGTGCTGGTCTCGGCCGCCACGACGCTCGACGCGCTGGCCGTGCGGGTGCCGGGCTACGCCCGCGCGCTCGTCGACGAGTTCTGGCCCGGCCCGCTGACGCTCGTCTGCCACCAGCAGACCTCCCTGCAGTGGGACCTGGGGGAGACCCGCGGCACCGTCGCCGTCCGGATGCCCGACCACGACCTCACGCGCGAGATCCTCGAGCGCACCGGCCCGCTGGCGGTCTCCTCGGCCAACAAGACCGGGATGCCCGCGGCCACCGACGCCGACCAGGCCGAGGAGATGCTCGGCGAGGACGTCGACGTGATCGTCGACGACGGCGAGTCGCCCGGGGGAGAGGCCTCCACGATCGTGGACGTGACCGGCTCCCAGGGCCGGGTGCTGCGCCTGGGCGCGCTGTCGCTGGAGCGGCTCAACGAGGTGCTCGAGCCCCTGGGTGCGACGCTGGTGCTCGAGGGCCAGGAGTCGGAGGCAGAGCCTGCGGGCGCGGGCGACGACCCCGACGACCCCGCCGGCCCCGACAGCACGAGTCCCGACGAGCAGGACCCGGGGCAGCGCGCCGACAGCGAGGCCTGAGGGCGTGCGCGAGTACGTCGTCGTCTTCCTGGTGGCCATGGCGGTCACCTACCTCCTCACCGTCATCGCGCGCGAGATCGCGCTGCGCACCGGTGCGGTCGCGCGCGTCCGCGACCGCGACGTGCACGACGAGCCGATCCCCTACCTCGGGGGGCTGGCGATGCTCGGCGGCCTGGTGTCGGCGTACCTCGTGGCCCGTGAGCTGCCCTTCCTCTCCACCGCCGGGGACGTGGTCTTCCGCGACGCCGGGGTGGTCATCGGTGCCGGAGCGCTGATCTGTGCCGTCGGGGTGCTCGACGACCTCTTCGAGCTCGACGCGCTGACCAAGCTCGGCGGCCAGCTGCTGGCCGCGGGCTTCCTCGTGGCCTTCGGCGTGCAGTTCTACTTCTTCACCGTCCCGGGCGGCGAGATCTTCTCCCTCGACCCGGCGCAGGCCGCCCTGCTCACCGGGTTCCTGGTGATCGCGACCATCAACGCGGTGAACTTCGTCGACGGGCTGGACGGGCTGGCCGCGGGCGTGGTCGGGATCGGCGCGGGCGCCTTCTTCCTGTTCTGCTACCAGCTGACGGCCATCAACAACACCTCGCGCGCGACCACGGCGGCGCTGCTCACCGTGGCGCTGGCGGGGGCCTGCGCGGGGTTCCTGCCGCACAACATCAACCCGGCCCGGCTCTTCATGGGCGACTCGGGGTCGATGCTCATCGGGCTCGTCCTCTCCGCAGGGGCCATCACGCTCACGGGGCAGTTCAACGAGGTCGACCTCTCGCAGGGGAGCGGTTCTGGCGGAGACGCCAGCCTGGTCCTGCTGCTGCCGATCCTGCTGCCGGTGGCGATCCTCGTGGTGCCGCTGCTGGACCTGGTCCTGGCGGTGGTGCGCCGGACGAGGGCCGGCCGTTCGCCGTTCGCCCCCGACAAGCAACACCTGCACCACCGGCTGCTGGAGATCGGTCACTCCCAGCGCCGCGCGGTCTTCATCATGTGGCTGTGGGCAGCCTTGGTCGCCTTCGGCACCGTGCTCGTGAGCCTCTACTCCGGCCCGGTCGTGGTGGCCTGCGTCGCGGTCGCCACGGTGGCGACGATCGCGCTCACCTTCCTGCTCCCACGGCTGCACCGGCCGGCCGTCTTGAACGATCCAGTTGCCGAGGCGCCCGAGCGCTTGTGATAGTTTTCACGAGCGTTACAGCCCTGCCCCTCCCAGCAGAGAACGGCCGCCGATGACCCCCGCGACGACCGCGTCCCCGCGCCGCCCGCACGCCGTGCTCCTGCACGGCGCCGTCGGTGCCGCCGCGCTGGTCCCCGGGCTCCTCGTCGCCGGCGCCGGCTGGTTGGCCTCGGGCAGCGACGCGGCCCTCGCGGCCGCCTTCGGCGCGCTGGCCGTGCTGGGCATCCTGCTCTTCGGCTCCACCGCCGTGGACCTGGTGGCCGGGCTGATGCCGGGTGCGTCGCTGGGCGTGGCCCTCATGACCTACGCGCTGCAGCTCGTGCTGCTCGTGGCCGTCCTGCTCGCCGCCTCCGAGGCCGAGCTCTTCGCGGACCTGGCCGAGCGCCGCTGGCTCTTCGGCGGCCTGCTCGCGGTGATGCTGGGCTGGATGGTCGGCCAGGTGGTCGCCGCGGTGCGCGTCCGGATCCCCGTCTACGAGCTGCCCCAGCAGGGCGCCGCAGCGGCCCCCACGACCCCCGCCGACCACTCGCCCGAGGCGGTGCGGCGATGAGTGCCACCGACTGCTATCGTCCGCTTCGCGATGGCTCCCGACGACTCTCGGTACGACACGAGCCAGCCGTCCCAGGATCCCTGGCGGGCCTTCAGCTACCTCGTGGCGGGCGTCCTGCTCTACGGCGTCCTCGGCTGGCTGGCCGACCGGTGGCTCGGGACCTCGTTCCTGGTGGCGGTCGGCATCCTTCTGGGTGCGGGCCTCGGGATGTACATGGTGTTCAAGACGTTCGGCGCCCCTCCGGCAGACTCCGGGGGAGAGCAGTGACGCAGACGACGAAGGAGACCCGGCGTTGATCGACCTCGCCACCGTCCTACTGCCGTTGGCCGACGGCGGCGGCTTCGAGCCGCCGGGCCCGTCCGTCTTCGAGTACCCGCCGCTGTTCGGCGGGGTCACGAAGTCGATGCTGCAGCTGGCGCTGTCCGTGGTCCTGATCGCGGGCGTGACCTACCTGATGGCGCGGCGTGCCGCGATCGTCCCCGGTCGCCTGCAGTACGCCGGCGAGATCGCCTACGGCGGCGTCCGCAACAGCATCGCCCGCGAGATCATCGGTACCGAGCACTACCTGAAGTTCGTGCCGTACCTCTTCGCGCTCTTCATGTTCGTGGCGGTGAACAACTACTTCGGCATCGTCCCGCTGATCCAGCTGCCGACGTTCTCCCGCTCCGGCTACGCCTACGGCCTGGCGATCCTGACCTGGCTGCTTTACAACGGCGCCGGCATCTGGAAGCACGGCCTCATCGGCTACCTCAAGCACACCTGCATCCCCAGTGGCGTCAAGGGCCCGGTGTTGCTGCTCATCGTGCCCCTGGAGTTCCTCTCCAACATCCTGGTCCGGCCGGTCACCCTGGCGCTGCGTCTGTTCGCCAACATGTTCGCCGGCCACCTGCTGCTGGTCCTCTTCGCCATCGGCGGCGAGTACCTCATCATCGAGTCGCCCTCGCTGGTCAACGTCTTCGGTGGCGTCCTGGCCTGGGTCATGTTCTTCGCGGTCTCGGTCCTCGAGCTCCTGGTGATGTTCTTGCAGGCCTACGTCTTCACGCTGCTGACGGCCATGTACGTCGGTGGCGCGCTCGCCGACGAGCACTGAGCCACCGGCTCCGTGCTCGGGGGCGACCCCGGTTCCCACAACTGAATAACCCGCGGTGCTGGACAACGCAGCACCGCACGACAGCAGTTCCGCCAAACGACGCCGCCGGCGTCAGACGAAAGGAAAAGCCGTGACTGGCTCCCTCAACATGCTCGGGTACGGCATCGCGACGATCGGCCCGGCGATCGCGGTGGGTCTCATCTTCGCCGCCTACATCAACGGCGTCGCCCGCCAGCCCGAGGCGCAGGGTCGCCTGCAGTCGATCGCGATCCTCGGCTTCGCGCTCGCCGAGGCGCTCGCGATCATCGGCATCGCGCTCGCGTTCGTCATCACCTGATCCGTCCGACGCTCCTTCCCACGTACTGAGGTGACTCATGGGTGATTCCATGCTGCGGGCGGCGGAACCCACCAACCCGCTGATCCCGCCGGTGATCGAGATCGTCCTCGGCGGGGCTTTCTTCCTGCTCCTGGTCGTCCTGATCTACAAGTTCGTCGCGCCCCGCTTCGAGCAGGCGTTCACCGAGCGGACTGCGGCCATCGAGGGCGGGATCGCCCAGGCGGAGACCAAGCAGGCCGAGGCCGACGCCAAGCTCGCCGAGCTCGAGCAGCGGCTCTCCGAGGCCCGGCACGAGGCCGCGCGCATCCGCGAGGAGGCCCGCGAGCAGGGTGCTGCGATCGTCGCGGAGATGCGCCAGCAAGCCCAGACCGAGGCGGCTCGCATCGTCGACCACGGCAAGACCCAGATCGAGGCGGAGCGCCAGCAGGCCGTCGCCTCGCTGCGGGCCGAGGTCGGCGCCCTCGCGACCGGCCTGGCCGGTCGCATCGTGGGCGAGAGCCTGGAGGACGAGGCCCGCCAGAGCCGCGTCGTCGAGCGCTTCCTCGCCGACCTCGAGGCCGGGACCCCGGGGGTCAACTGAGATGACCTCGGACTTCCGCGGAGCCTCGGCCGACGCCGTCGCCTCGCTCACCGGCGAGCTGGAGGCCTCGGTCTCCGGCTCGCCGGAGACCGCCACCCGGGTGGCCTCCGACCTGTTCTCGGTGGCCTCGACGCTGCGCACCGAGGGTGCGCTGCGCCGCTTCGCCACCGACGGGTCGATCCCGACCGAGGCCAAGACCGGCCTCGTGGGAGAGGTCCTCGGCGCCAAGGTCTCCGAGACCAGCCTCGCGCTGCTGCGCTCGGCGGTCTCGCGGCGGTGGACGGTCGCCAGCGACCTGGCCCACGCGCTCGAGCACCTCAGCGTGGTCGCGACCGTGCGCTCGGTCCAGGGCGACGCCGACCGGCTGGCCGACGAGCTCTTCGCCTTCGGCCAGACCGTCAAGGCCGAGCCGTCGCTGCGCGACGCGCTCTCCGACCCTGCGCGCACCATCGCCGACAAGGCCCGCCTCGTCGAGGACCTCCTCGGCGGCAAGGCCCTCCCGGCCACCGTCGTGCTGGCTACGCAGGCCCTGCACGGCACCTACCGCACCGTGGGCGCGGCCCTGGTCGAGTACCAGAAGGTCGCTGCTGCGGTGGCCGGCGAGAACGTCGCCACCGTGCGCGTCGCCCGGCCGCTCAGCGAGACCGAGGAGCGGCGCCTCGCCGACCTGCTGACCCGTCAGTACGGCCGGCCGGTCCACCTCAACACCGTGGTCGACCCCGAGGTACTCGGTGGTGTCCGCGTCGAGATCGGTGACGACGTGATCGACGGGACGGTCTCGAGCCGGCTCGACGACGCGCGTCGTCTGCTCGCCGGCTGACCCCGGCCCCACCCCCTACTCCGCCCACAGGCACCGAGCACAAGAGAGAAGGCACCAGAATGACGGAGCTCTCCATCCGTCCGGACGAGATCCGCGACGCGCTGCAGAAGTACGTCGCCGACTACCAGCCCGACGCGGCGAGCCGCGAGGAGGTCGGCACCGTCGCCCAGGCGGCCGACGGCATCGCGCGCGTCAGCGGGCTGCCCTCGGCGATGGCCAACGAGCTGCTGGAGTTCGAGGACGGCACGCTGGGCATCGCCCTGAACCTCGACACCCGCGAGATCGGTGTCGTCGTCCTCGGTGACTTCGACAAGATCGAGGAGGGCCAGACGGTCCGCCGTACCGGCGAGATCCTCTCGGTGCCCGTGGGCGACGGCTTCATGGGCCGCGTCGTGGACCCGCTCGGCAAGCCGATCGACGGTCTCGGCGAGATCGTCTCCGACAGCCGCCGCGCGCTGGAGCTCCAGGCCCCCAACGTGGTGCAGCGCAAGTCGGTGCACGAGCCCCTGGCCACCGGCATCAAGGCCATCGACTCGATGACCCCGATCGGCCGCGGCCAGCGCCAGCTGATCATCGGCGACCGCGCGACCGGCAAGACCACGATCGCGATCGACACGATCATCAACCAGCGCCAGAACTGGGAGTCGGGCGACCCGACCAAGCAGGTGCGCTGCATCTACGTCGCGATCGGCCAGAAGGGCTCGACCATCGCCTCGGTGCGCGGTGCCCTCGAGGAGGCCGGCGCCCTGGAGTACACCACCATCGTGGCGGCCCCCGCCTCGGACTCCGCGGGCTTCAAGTACCTCGCCCCCTACACCGGCTCGGCCATCGGCCAGCACTGGATGTACGACGGCAAGCACGTCCTGATCGTCTTCGACGACCTGACCAAGCAGGCCGAGGCCTACCGCGCCGTGTCGCTGCTGCTGCGCCGCCCGCCGGGCCGCGAGGCCTACCCGGGTGACGTCTTCTACCTGCACAGCCGTCTCCTCGAGCGCTGCGCGAAGCTCTCCGACGACCTGGGCGCCGGCTCGATGACCGGTCTGCCGATCATCGAGACGAAGGCCAACGACGTCTCGGCGTTCATCCCGACCAACGTCATCTCGATCACCGACGGCCAGATCTTCCTGCAGTCGGACCTCTTCGCCTCCAACCAGCGCCCCGCCATCGACGTGGGTGTCTCGGTCTCGCGCGTGGGTGGTGCGGCCATGACCAAGGCGATGAAGGCCGTCACCGGCTCGCTCAAGGTCGACCTGGCGCAGTTCCGCGCGATGGAGGCGTTCGCGATGTTCGCCTCCGACCTCGACGCGGCCTCGCGCCAGCAGCTGGACCGCGGTCAGCGCCTGATGGCGCTGCTCAAGCAGCCGGCGTACTCGCCCTACGCCCTGGAGGAGATGACCGTCTCCCTGTGGCTGGGCACCACCGGTCGCCTCGACAAGGTCCCGGTCGGTGACGTGCTGCGCTTCGAGCAGGAGTTCATCGACTACGTCAAGCGCAGCCACGGGGGCATCCTCGACGCGATCCGCGAGACGACGAAGTTCGAGGACGAGGACGGCCTGGCGGCTGCCTACGACTCCTTCATCACCCAGTTCGAGACCTCCGACGGTGGCTCGATCAAGGTCGGCCACGAAGAGGCCGAGGCGATGGAGGACGACGAGCTGGGCCAGGAGCAGATCGTCAAGCAGAAGCGGGGCTGACCCGATGGCCGTATCGCTGCGTGAGTACCGCGCGCGGATCAAGTCGACGGAGTCGATGAAGAAGATCACGCGCGCCATGGAGCTCATTGCTGCGTCCCGCATCATCAAGGCGCAGCAGCGGGCCCAGGCCGCGGCGCCGTACGCCCGAGAGCTGACGCGTGCGGTGTCGGCGGTGGCGACGTTCTCCAACGTCGACCACCCGCTGACCAAGGAGGAGGAGGACCCGAAGCGGGCCGCCGTCCTCATCGTCACCAGTGACCGTGGACTGGCCGGTGCCTACTCCAGCTCGGTCCTCAAGGAGGCAGAGCGACTCGTCGAGCGCCTCCGCGAGGAGGGCA
The DNA here is from genome assembly GCA_009701885.1 of Actinomycetota bacterium. Lineage (GTDB taxonomy): Bacteria > Actinomycetota > Actinomycetes > Propionibacteriales > Nocardioidaceae > Nocardioides. Next base: position 6,658 of record WLJH01000013.1, on the reverse strand, counting down.
AGGAGATCGACACCTACATCTGCGGCCGCAAGGGCGAGGCGTACTACAAGTTCCGCCAGCGCCCGATCGTGCAGGCCTGGACGGGCTTCTCCGACCAGCCGTCGTACGACGTGGCGGCCGAGGTCGGGTCGACGCTGATCGAGTCCTTCCTCAAGGAGCAGGGCGAGGAGGGTGACGTGGACGAGGTCCACGTCGTCTACACCCGCTTCGTCTCGATGCTGACCCAGGAGCCGACGGCCGTGCGGCTGCTGCCCCTGGAGGTCGTGGAGGGCACCGAGGCGCCGGACGAGTCCGAGCTCCTCCCGCTCTACGAGTTCGAGCCCTCCGCCGAGGAGGTGCTGGACGGGCTGCTCCCGCAGTACGTCCAGTCCCGGATCTTCTTCTCCCTCCTGCAGGCGGCGGCCTCCGAGCTCGCCGCGCGGCAGAAGGCGATGAAGTCCGCGACGGACAACGCCGAAGAGCTGATCAAGAAGTACACCCGCATCGCCAACCAGGCCCGTCAGGCCGGCATCACCCAGGAAATCAGCGAGATCGTCGGTGGCGTCAACGCGCTGGCCGATGCCAACGCAGGCGCCGAGTAACGAAAGTAGTGACATGACTGCCACCCTTGAAGAGACCACCCAGGCCGGCGGTGCCAGCGTCGGTCGCATCGCGCGCGTCATCGGCCCGGTCGTCGACGTGGAGTTCCCCGTCGACGCGATGCCGGAGATGTACAACAAGCTCACCGCCGAGATCACGCTCGAGGGTGAGACCACCACGATCGCCCTCGAGGTCGCCCAGCACATCGGCGACGGCATGGTCCGTGCGATCTCCCTGAAGCCGACCGATGGCCTGGTCCGCGGCGGCCAGGTGGTCGACACCGGCGAGCCGATCACGGTCCCCGTCGGCGACCAGACCCTGGGCAAGGTCTTCAACACCACCGGCGAGGTGCTCAACATGCCGGCGGGGGAGACCTTCGTCGCGCAGGAGCGGTGGGGCATCCACCGCAAGGCGCCCGCCTTCGACCAGCTGGAGTCGAAGACCCAGATGTTCGAGACCGGCATCAAGGTCATCGACCTGCTGACCCCCTACGTGCAGGGCGGCAAGATCGGCCTGTTCGGTGGCGCCGGCGTGGGCAAGACGGTGCTCATCCAGGAGATGATCGCCCGTGTGGCTCGCAACCACGGTGGTGTGTCGGTGTTCGCCGGTGTCGGCGAGCGCACCCGTGAGGGCAACGACCTCATGGTGGAGATGGAGGAGGCCGGCGTCCTCGGCCAGACCGCCCTGGTCTTCGGCCAGATGGACGAGCCGCCGGGCACCCGCCTGCGCGTCGCGCTGTCGGCGCTGACGATGGCGGAGTACTTCCGCGACGTCCAGAACCAGGACGTGCTGCTCTTCATCGACAACATCTTCCGCTTCACCCAGGCCGGCTCCGAGGTCTCGACCCTGCTGGGTCGCATGCCCTCGGCCGTGGGCTACCAGCCCAACCTCGCCGACGAGATGGGTGTGCTCCAGGAGCGCATCACCTCCACGCGCGGTCACTCGATCACCTCGATGCAGGCGATCTACGTGCCGGCCGACGACTACACCGACCCGGCGCCGGCGACGACGTTCGCCCACCTGGACGCGACCACCGAGCTGTCCCGCGAGATCGCCTCGCTGGGCATCTACCCCGCGGTGGACCCGCTGACATCGACCTCGCGCATCCTCGACCCGCAGTACATCGGTCGGGAGCACTACGACTGCGCGATCCGGGTGAAGCAGATCCTGCAGCGCAACAAGGAGCTGCAGGACATCATCGCGATCCTGGGTGTCGACGAGCTGTCCGAGGAGGACAAGATCATCGTCAGCCGGGCGCGCCGCATCCAGCGCTTCCTGTCGCAGAACACCTACGTGGCCAAGCAGTTCACCGGCATCGAGGGCTCCACCGTCCCCGTCGCCGACACCATCGAGGCGTTCAACAAGATCGCTGATGGCGAGTACGACCACGTGGCCGAGCAGGCCTTCTTCATGTGCGGCGGTCTGGACGACGTCGAGAAGAAGTGGGCCGAGATCCAGAAGAACCTCTGATGACGAGCGAGGGAGCCACCGGCCTGCAGGTCGCGCTGGTCGCCGCCGACCGGACCGTGTGGTCGGGCGAGGCGTCGATGGTCATCGCTCGCACGGTCGAGGGCGACATGGGTGTGCTGCAGGGCCACGCGCCCATGCTCGCCCTGCTCACGGACGCGGCGATCGAGATCAACGCTCCCGAGGGCGTCGTGCACGCGGCCGTCGACGGCGGGTTCATCTCCGTCGCCGACGACCGGGTCTCGATCCTCACCGAGCACGCGCTGCTGGCCGAGGAGATCAAGGTCGACGAGGCGCGCGCGGAGCTGGAGGCGGCCCAGGGGCTGCCCACCGGCGACGAGCGCGAGATGCGGATCCGCCGTGCCGAGGCGCGCATCCGCGCTGCCGAGAAGGCCAGCTGAGCGCGCGCCTGCCCCGCAGGTCCTGACCCACCCACCGTCCCGCTAGGGTGACCCCCAGCCGGGACGGTGGGTGGTGTCGTTTCCCGGACTCGTCGGCGTGAGGGGGATGCGGTGCCGCTGTGGCAGTGGCTGCTCGACATCGCCGGCGGGCTGCTGGTGCTGGTGCTCCTCTACGGGCTCGGGCTGGTCGTCCGCCGACGCGTCATCGCGCGCTCCGGAGGCACCTTCGAGCTGTCCCACCGCGTGCGCACCGCGCACCCGGGCCGAGGCTGGCTGCTGGGGGTGGGCCGCTACTCCGACGAGCGTCTGGAGTGGTTCCGGATCTTCTCGCTCTCGCCACGGCCCAAGCGCACCTGGGTGCGCGACGAGCTCACCTACGTCGGTCGCCGCGACCCCGAGGGACCCGAGCAGGTCTCGCTCTTCCCCGACCACGTGGTGATCTCCTGCCGGGCCGCCGACGGCGACATCGAGCTGGCGATGAGCCCCGCCACGCTCACGGGCTTCCAGGCCTGGTTGGAGGCGCGTCCGCCGGGCGCGGAGATGCCCGGGTCGCGGGGGATCCGGCCCTGAAGCCGGCTCCTCCTCGTCGTTATTTGACCGGTAAACAAACCAGGCGCACCATGGTCGGGTGAGTGCCACGACCGACGTACGCCGCCACCCCCTCGCGCCCGGGCTGCTCGCCGCCCGCAACGCCGTCGCGGCTTCCTTCGTGCTCAACGGGCTGGTGTTCGCCTCCCTGGTCTCGCGGCTGCCCGACCTGCGCGAGGGGCTCTCGCTCTCGAACGGCTCGCTCGGCATGCTGCTGCTGGCCATCGCCGGCGGCTCGCTCGTCGCGCTGCCCAGCACCGGGCGCGTCATCGAGCGGATCGGCGCGACCCGCACCGTGCGCGGCGGTGTCCTGGCGGACACCGTGGGCCTGTCCGTGGCCGCCCTGGGCGCGGTGACGGGCCAGCTGCCCCTGGCCGCCGTCGGGCTCTTCGTGCACGGCATCGGCATCGGCGTCTGGGACGTGGCGATGAACGTCGAGGCGGCCGAGGTCGAACGCCGGATGGCGCGCACCGTGATGCCGCGCTTCCACGCCGCCTGGAGCGCGGGCTCCTTCCTGGGGGCCGGCATCGGGATCCTGGTCGTGGCCCTGAACGTGCCGATGCTCCTGCACCTCGTGGGCGCGGCCGTCGTCATCGGTGTCGTCGCCTGGACCACCTCGGCCCGCTTCCTGCCTGCCGAGCCGGCCGCCGTGGCCGGCGAGGGCGGAGCCGTGCGCCGCGGACCCTCGCCGTGGCGCGAGCCGCGCACGCTGGCCATCGGCCTGATGGTGCTGTGCTTCGCCATGGTCGAGGGCACCGCCAACGACTGGCTCACCCTCGGCCTGATCGACGGCTACGGCGTGGAGCACTGGGTCGGGGTCGCCGGGTTCGCCCTCTTCGTCGTCGCGATGACCGCCGGGCGTCTCTACGGCCCGGTGCTGCTGGACCGCTACGGTCGGCCGGCGACGCTGTGGGGGAGTGCTGCCCTGGCCGCGCTCGGCGCGGTCCTCACCGTGCTGGGTGGTGCGTTGCCGGGCCCCGCGCTGCCGTTCGTCGTGCTGGGGGTCCTGCTCTGGGGCCTGGGTGCGGCCCTCGGCTTCCCCGTGGGCATGAGCGCGGCCGCCGACGAGGGCGAGCGGGCCGCGGCGCGGGTCTCGGTCGTCTCGACGGTCGGGTACGGCGCGTTCCTCGCCGGCCCGCCGCTGCTGGGCCACCTGGGCGACCGGATCGGCACGCTCGAGGTGCTGCTGGCGGTCACCGCGCTCATGCTGCCCGCGGCGCTGAGCGTGCTCGCGACGAGGAAGCCGGCCTAGCCCCTCAGGCCTGCCGCTCGCCCCCGGGCACCCACAGCACGTCGCCCTGGGCGCGGTTGGCGTGCCGGGCGAGGATGAAGACCAGGTCCGAGAGCCGGTTCAGGTAGGTGATCGCCACCTTGTTCATCGTGTCGTGGTGCTGCTCGTAGGCCGCCCAGGCCGACCGCTCGGCACGGCGTACGACGGTGCGCGCCACGTGGAGGTGTGCGGCACCCGGCGTACCTCCGGACAGGATGAAGGAGCGCAGCGGCTCGAGGTGCTCGTTGTACTCGTCGCACCAGGCCTCGAGCCGGTCGACGTAGTCCTGCTCGATGCGCAGGGGCGGGTACTCGGGATTCGCGACCACCGGGGTGCAGAAGTCCGCGCCGACGTCGAAGAGGTCGTTCTGCACGTGGGTCAGCACCCGCACGACGTCCTCGTCGAGCCCGCCGGTGGCGACCGCCAGGCCGATCGTGGCGTTGGCCTCGTCGACGTCGGCGTAGGCGTGCAGTCGCAGGTCGTTCTTGGTGGTGACGCTCATGTCGCCGAGCCGGGTCTCGCCGGCGTCGCCGGTGCGGGTGTAGATGCGCGTCAGGTTCACCATGCCCGAGAGCGTAGCCACGCGGGTGGGACCCCCGCGGGCTAGGTTCGAGCGATGGCACGCAGCACCGGCACCACCAGCAGCACCGTCCTCCGCGACCGGGCCCCGGCGGCCCCGTCCGGTCGCCGCGTCCCGCACCCGGCGGTGGTCGCCGCACCGGCGCTCGTCCTGGCCGTGGCCGGGCTCTTCCACCCGCACTCGCTGACCTACGACTCCTCGTGGCGGTGGTTCACGCTGCACGTGGCGGGCCTGGTCGTCTTCCCGCTGGTCGGCTGGGCCCTGGCGACCCTCGTGGCCGGACGGGGCGACCCGCTGGCCTGGGTGGTGCGCCTGGGGGCCTACACCTACGCGACCTTCTACACCGCGCTCGACGTCGTGAGCGGGCTCGCCGCCGGCTGGGTCACCCACCAGCTCGGACCGGGCGTGCCGCGGCCTGAGGCGGTCAGCCAGCTCTTCCGGATCGGTACGCCGCTGGGCCGGGTCGGGGAGTGGGCGCTCATCGTCGTGGTGCTGGCCCTGGTCGTGGAGCGGCTCGTCCGGCACCGCGGCGACGTCCCCACCTGGGTCGTCGGGACCGTGACCTTGCTGCCCGGGGCCTGGCTGGTCCACGTCGGCCACATCTTCGCCCCGGAGGGCGTGGCTGGCATGGGGCTGATCGGTGTCGGGACGGCCTTCTGGGCGTGGCGGCTGCGTCGCTCGGAGCGGGCCCCGCTCGGTGGTTGATCCGTCCACCACCGACACGCAAGCAGAAAGTCGGGTCCGAGGTGCAACCGAAAAGGGCTGGCGGGCGTCACTGTGGGTAAAGGAACCTGGGGGCGCACGTCTCGGGAGGCAGCGGATGGACATCACGACCGACGGACCCACGCTCGTGCTGAGCGGTGACTTCGACGCGCGCAGCACCATGGAGGTGCGCTCCGCGCTCTACGACCGGCTCGCCGAGCACGAGCACGTCGTGGCCGACCTGACCGAGGTGGCGACCATCGACCTCACGGCGCTGCGGGTGCTGGCGATGGCCTCGCGCGAGGCCGCCCGGGAGGGCCAGCACCTCACGCTGCGGGGGTGCGGCCCGGCGGTGATCCGGATGCTGCACCTCTCGCACCTGATCCGCGTGGTGGACGTGGAGCGCTCGGCCGCGACCGCCTGACGCCCCTCGCGGCGCGTCCGCGCGGGGTCGGTGAAGCCTCCCGACGCGTGGCGATGGCCACATGGACGGAGGTTACCGACGCGTACATCTCGTTCTACCCTTCGATCCATGACTGCGCCCACCGAGCGGCCCGCCGACAGCCAGGCCCCCGCACGTCCCGCGAAGGACCGTCCCTGGGTCATGCGGACCTACGCCGGGCACTCCACGGCGACGGCGTCCAACCAGCTCTACCGGACCAACCTCGCCAAGGGGCAGACCGGTCTCTCGGTCGCCTTCGACCTGCCGACCCAGACCGGCTACGACCCGGACTCGGTGATGGCGCGCGGCGAGGTCGGCAAGGTCGGCGTCCCGGTCATGCACCTCGGCGAGATGCGCAAGCTCTTCGACGGCATCCCGCTCACGGAGATGAACACCTCCATGACGATCAACGCGGTCGCCATGTGGATGCTCGCGATGTACCAGGTCGCGGCCGAGGAGCAGAACCCCGAGCTGTCGCCGGAGGAGGTCGCCGCCCAGCTGGCCGGCACCACCCAGAACGACATCATCAAGGAGTACCTCTCCCGCGGGACCTACGCGTTCCCGCCCGAGGCCTCGATGCGGCTGATCGCCGACATGATCGCCTACACGGTCCACCAGATCCCGAAGTG
>WLJH01000012.1 GCA_009701885.1 Actinomycetota bacterium | reverse complement strand
GATCCGTAAGTTCTTGGCTGGCCCGGGAGGGTCGGGTGTGGCTGAGCCTTGATCGCCTTGCTGGTGGCTCCGGTGGATTGGCCGCCCGGCTTCTCCTGGGGCGCCTTGGCTGCTGATTGAGATGCGCGTTCTGGTCGCTGTTTACGGATCCGCCAGCGAGGAGCTCTTCGGGCCGACGATGGAGTCGAACGGTTCGAGGGGAGCGATGGGAATGAAGCCAGTCCCGCAAGGCTGGGCAGGAGTCGACGTCGGCAAGGGTCACCACTGGGTGTGCCTGATCGCCGAGGATGGGACGACCCTGTGGTCAAACAAGGTCATCAACGATGAGACCACGATTCTGGAGGCGATCGGCGAGGTCTGTTCTCGCGCCGAGCAGGTGACCTGGGCAGTGGACGTGACCGGCACGATGTCCGGGCTGCTGCTGGCGCTGCTCGCGGCGCATGACGAGACGGTCAAGTACGTACCCGGCCGGGTCGCGAACAAGATGGCCGACACCTACCGCGGTGAGGCCAAGACCGATGCCCGTGACGCCTACGTCATCGCCGAGACCGTTCGCCAACGCGGCGATCTGACCGAGGTCGAGGTTGCCGCGACGCTGGTGACCGAGCTGCGGCTGCTGGTCACCCACCGCACCGATCTGGTCGCTGACCGGGTCCGGCTGATCAACCGGCTCCGCGACGTGCTCAGCGGCTACTTCCCCGCACTGGAGCGGGCTTTCGACTACGCCCACAGTCGCGGCGCGCTGGTCCTGCTGACCGGCTACCAGACCCCGGCCGCGATCCGTCGGATCGGCCAGTCCCGGCTGCAGGGCTGGCTGGTCAAGCGGAAGGTCCGCAGCGCCGACCAGGTCGCGGCTGCTGCGCTGGATGCGGCCGGGGCCCAGCACACGGTCGTTCCGGGGCAGGACGTGGCCGCCACCATCGTGGCAGATCTGGCCGCTCAGCTGCTGGCGATCGACGACCGGATCAAGGACCTCGATCAACGCGTGACGACCACCTTCCGCGCCCATCCTCAGGCCGCGATCATCGAGTCCCTGCCCGGCATGGGTCCGATCTTGGGAGCCGAGCTCATCGCCGCAGCCGGTGACCTCAACGGCTATGCCAACGCCGGCCGGCTCGCGTCGGCCGCTGGCTTGGTACCGGTCCCGAAGGACTCGGGTCGACGGACCGGGAACCTGCACCGCCCGGTGCGCTACTCCCGCAAGCTGCGCCGCGTGTTCTACCTGTCCGCGCAATCGGCGATGATGCGCGAGGGACCCAACCGCGACTACTACCTGAAGAAGCGCAGTGAGGGCCACAAACACGTCCAAGCACTCATCTGTCTGGCGCGTCGCCGCGTCGACGTCCTATGGGCGCTGCTTCGTGAAGACCGACCCTTCGAGGTCGCCCCGCCAGCGCGGAAGGAACTGCCTGCAACGGCTTGACAAAGTCATTGAGAATCCACCGATCCTCGCCTGCTACGCGACGCCATCTGGGCGCGCTGGCTGCGTTGCCGACGCTCGACGGGCATCCAGCAGGCCTTCGCCTCGGACGCCTTGCCAGCACACCCATCTGGTGCCGCTCGCGACGGCGATCATCGGTGGATCTGGGCTCAGCCCGCGCGGTCCTGGCGGTCGGAGCTCTCCGCGCCCTCGGCGCGGTCGGCCGTACGCCGGATGCCGGCCGCGAAGGTGTCGAACAGCGCCGAGGGCAGGTCGTGACCCATGCCGTCGATCAGGAGCAGCTCGGCGTCGGGGACGGCCGCCGCGGTGGCGCGACCGCCGGAGACGTGCACCATCTTGTCGGCGGTGCCGTGCACGACCAGGGTCGGCACCCGCAGGCTGCGCAGCCGAGGACCGCGGTCGGGCTGGGTCAGGATGGCCATCACCTGGCGCATCGTGCCGTCCTGGCTGACCCCGTGCTCGTAGGTCTCCTCGGCCCGCGCGCGCATCTCGGCCTCGTCCATCGGGTAGCCCGGGGAGCCGATCGCCGACCACAGCCGCACGCTGCGCTCGACGTACGCCGCCTTGTCGGCGCGGCTGCCCGACAGCATGGGCAGGAGCAGGGAGGGGTGCTGCCAGCCGACGGTCCGGCGGCCGGTGCTGGACATGATGCTGGTCAGCGAGCGCACCCGGTGCGGAGCGGCGAGCGCCATCGTCTGCGCGATCATCCCGCCCATCGACACTCCCGCGACGTGCGCGGAGTCGAGGCCGAGGTGGTCGAGCAGGCCCAGGCCGTCGGCGGCCATGTCCTCCAGGGAGTAGGGCGCACGGGCGGGGAGGCCGGTAAAGGCACGCACGAGCGCGCCCTGGCCGACCCGGCCGCGCAGCCGCGAGGAGCGCCCGGCGTCGCGGTTGTCGAAGCGCACCACGTGGAACCCGTCGGCGGCGAGCATCCGGCACAGCTCCTCGTCCCACCAGGTCAGCGGCCCGCCGAGCCCCATGACGAGCAGCAGCGGGTCGCCATCGGGGTCGCCGAAGGTCTGGTAGCACAGCTCCACGCCCGTGCTGACGGGCGCGCGGAGGAGGTCGGACACCGGAAGGGCCATGCCGCTAGTAGACCGTAAGAGCCATCTTTGGCACCACGTTGGTCCGTTTCGGCGTGGTTCACCTCACAGGGGGTGGTTGGACGCCATAGCGTTGAAACATGAAGAAGAACCCGGTGGCCTCCTTCCTGCTGCCCGACGACTTCCGTCGGCCGCCGCTGGTCCGGATGCTCCACGAGGGCCGGCTGGTGGGAGAGGCCTCCCGCCACGCCGTGCGCGGCGTCACCGACCGTCGCACTCGCACGCCGTACGCCGGCAGCCACCCCGTCCGTGACGCCGACCCGGTCCTGCTGGTCCCCGGCTTCATGGCCGGCGACTACACGCTGGCCGCTCTGGGCCGCACCCTGCGCCGCGAGGGGTTCCGCACCTACCGCGCCGGGATCATGCTGGCCAACAAGTCCTGCACCCTCGACACCGCCGAGATGCTCGAGGCCCGGCTGGAGGCGATCGTGGCCCGCCGCGAGCAGCGCGTCCAGATCGTCGGCCACAGCCTCGGCGGCATGCTCGCCCGCGGCCTGGCCGCCCGCCGCCCCGACCTGGTCAGCGGCATCGTCACCATGGGCAGCCCGGTGCTGGCTCCCGGCGCCCACCACCGCGCACTGGGCGTGCTCGTGCTCGGCCTGGTCGGCCTGTCCAAGGTCGGCGTCGGCGGGGTCATGACCGAGACCTGCGTCGGTGGCGACTGCGCGCTGCAGTCCTTCGAGGAGGCCAAGCTCGAGCTGCCGGAGGGGATCGGCTACACCGCGATCTACTCCCGCAACGACGGGATCATCGACTGGCGCGCCTGCCTGGACCCGGCCGCCGAGCACGTCGAGGTCCGCGCCTCGCACGTCGGCATGGCCGTGGACCCGCGGGTCTCCGACCAGGTGCTCAGCGCCCTCGCCGCCCACCGGGCCCGGGCGCAGGCCCAGGCCGGGCTGCGGATCGCCTCCGCCTGAGCGGGCGCGAGATTCATCGGCCGGCCGATAGACCTTGCAGTCGGCCGATGACGCTTCGTCGGTCCAGGGCAAGGTTCGTCGGCCGGCCGATGAACCTTCGCCTCCAGCGTCAGCGGTCGAAGTCGACGGCGGAGTACGCGCGGAGCTTCGAGAGCTGGTGCTCGGAGCGGATGGTGCGGATCGTGCCGCTGCGCGAGCGCATGACCAGCGACTCGGTGGTCACCGAGCTGGAGGAGTAGCGCACGCCCTCGAGCAGCTCGCCGTCGGTGATGCCGGTGGCGACGAAGAAGCAGTCGTCGCCGGTGACGAGGGTGTCGGTGTCGAGCACGGCGTCCAGGTCGAGGCCTGCGTCGATGGCGCGCTGGCGCTCGGCGTCGTCGGTGGGCCAGAGCCGGCCCTGGATGACGCCGCCCATGCACTTCATCGCGCAGGCGGTGATGATCCCCTCCGGGGTGCCGCCGATGCCGAGCAGCAGGTCGACGCCGGTGTCGGGGCGGGCGGCCATGATTGCGCCGGCCACGTCGCCGTCGGAGATGAACTTGATCATCGCGCCGGTCGCGCGGATCTCCTCGGCCAGCTTCTCGTGGCGCGGCCGGTCGAGCAGGACGACCTTGACGTCCTCCGGGCGCTTGCCCTTGGCCTTGGCGACGGCCTCGATGTTCTCGGCGACCGAGGCGCGGATGTCCACGACGTCGGCGGCCTCGGGGCCGGTGACGAGCTTCTCCATGTAGAAGACCGCGGACGGGTCGTACATCGAGCCGCGCGGGGAGACCGCCAGCACCGAGACGGCGTTGGTCATGCCCTTGGCCGTCAACGTGGTGCCGTCGATCGGGTCGACCGCGACGTCGCACTCGGGGCCGGTGCCGTCGCCGACCTCCTCGCCGTTGAACAGCATCGGCGCGTTGTCCTTCTCGCCCTCGCCGATGACGACCGTGCCGCGCATGCCGATGGTGGAGATGAGGACCCGCATCGCGTTGACGGCGACGCCGTCGGCGCCGTTCTTGTCGCCTCGTCCGACCCAGCGGCCGGCGGCCATGGCGGCGGCCTCGGTGACGCGCACCAGCTCCAGTGCGAGGTTCCGGTCGGGGGACTGCGGGGCGACCTGGAGGCCGACGGGCTCGCTCATGGGCGCATGGTAGCGGTCGCGACACCCCGTCCGACCCGCGCTGGAGCGCGGTCGAGACCGTTCCCGCGGCACCCGGCAGGGTGGGAACGGCAACCGTTCACCTGTGAGGATGAGGGCGTGAGCCAGACGAGCCCTCCCGCCGGTCAGCCCGACGGTCCGTCCGCCGGCCAGACCAGCGGCCAGCCCAGTGGCCAGACCAGCGGCCAGCCCGGTGGCCAGGCGATCGGCATCCCCGCCGGCCGCCCGGGTCGCTACAACCGCTCCTTCGGCGGCCTGGTCGGCGCGATGATCGTGATGGTGGTCGTGGTCGTGCTGACCTGGCTGGCCCTCGGCCTGTTCCGCGACGAGGCCGAGTTCGAGCCGCTGCCCATCGACTACGAGTCCTCCGTGCAGGCGCTGGTCGACAACGACGCCGCGATCGCCTACCCCGAGCAGCTGCCGCCGGGGTGGCGGGTCAACAACCTCGCCTACTCACCCGACGGCCCGGTCTTCACCCTCGCCCTGCTCACCGACGGCGACGACTTCGCCGGGGTGTACCACGGGCCCGAGGAGGCCGAGGACCTCGAGGAGGTGCTCGACCGGCTGGTCGACGAGAACGCCCGCGAGGGTGACCCGGTCGAGCTGACCGACGGCGAGGGAGCCACCAGCACCTGGCAGGTGTGGACCGACGAGGGCGGCGACACGGCGTACGTGCGGGTGGAAGAGCAGCAGGGCGAGCCGGTCCTGACGATGGTCTACGGCTCGGCGCCCGCGGAGGACCTGCGCACCGTCGTGGGTTCCCTGCTCACCGCCGGCTGAGCCCCGGCCGCCGCCGCCGCGCTCAGGACTCCTCGGCGGACAGCACCTCGTCGAGCCGGGCCCGCGCCCCGTCGAGCCAGCGCTGGCAGACCCGGGCGAGCTCCTCGCCGCGCTCCCAGAGCGCGAGGGACTCCTCCAGCGTCGTGCCGCCCGCCTCGAGACGACGTACGACGTCGACGAGCTCCTCCCGGGCCTCCTCGTAGGAGGTGCTCTCCGCCGAAGCGTCAGCCTGCTTGCTCATCGTGCTCCTCGGGTTCGCTCGGGTCGGTGGGGAGATCAGGGTCCGGCTCGGTGCGCGCGGTGGTGGCGTGCACCCGGCCGCCGGCGACCCGCACGCTGACCGGGTCGCCCGGGGCGAGCCCGGTGACGGAGGTCAGCACGTGCCCGTCGGCGTCCTGGAGCACGGCGTACCCCCGGCGCAGAGTCTCCAGCGGCGACAGCGCCCGGGCCCGGGCCCGCTGGTGGGCCAGGTCGTCGCTCGCGCGGTCGAGGCGGTGACCGAGCGTGCGGCGGGCGCGGTCGCGCAGCAGCTCCAGCTCGGTGACCCGCTCGGCGACCAGCGTGCGGGGGTCGGCCAGCGCGGGCCGGGAGCGCAGTGCGTCGAGGGCGTGCTGCTCGCGCTCCACCGTGCCGCGGACCAGCGTGCGCAGCCGGTCGCGGGCCCACTCGACCCCGCGCAGCTCCTCGGCGACGTCGGGCACGACCAGCTTGGCGGCGTCGGTGGGGGTGGAGGCGCGCACGTCGGCGACCAGGTCGAGGAGCGGCGCGTCCTGCTCGTGGCCGATCGCGGAGACCACAGGCGTGGTCATCCGGTGCACGACCCGGACGAGCCCCTCATCGGAGAAGGGCAGGAGGTCCTCGACGGAGCCGCCGCCCCGGGCGACCACGACGACGTCGACCTCCGGGTGCCGGTCGAGCCGCTCGAGGGCCTCGATCACCTCGATCGTGCACCGGGTGCCCTGCATGGCGGCCGCAGCGACCTCGAAGCGGACCGCCGGCCAGCGGCGGCGGGCGTTCTCCAGGACGTCGCGCTCGGCGGCGCTGCCCGGCGAGGTGACCAGGCCGACGCAGCGGGGGAGGAAGGGCAGGTCGCGCTTGCGGTCGGCGGCGAAGAGCCCCTCGGCGGCGAGCAGCTGGCGGCGTTGCTCGAGCCGGGCCAGCAGCTCGCCGAGGCCGACCATCCGGATCTCGCGGGCCTGCAGCGACAGGGTGCCGCGGTTGGCGTAGTAGGACGGCTTGGCGTGCACAACGATGCTCGCGCCCTCGACGAGCGGGGTGGCCAGCCCGTCGACGTACGACCGGGCGGCGGTGACGGTGATGGAGATGTCGGCCACCGTGTCACGCAGGGTCAGGAAGACCGTGGCCATGCCGGGACGCCGGCTGAGCTGGGCGACCTGGCCCTCGACCCAGACTGCGCCGAGCCGGTCAATCCAGCCACCGATGGCGTTGGCGACCGTGCGCACCGCGACGGGCGCGGCGGGGGAGGTCTCCAGGGCCATGCGGCGAGGTTAGAGGGTGGTGCCGACGCCCGTACGATGGCAGGCATGACGACCGACATGGGCATGCCGCCGGTGCTGACCCCCGACGAGGCCGACAAGGCGGTGCTGCTCGCGGCGCCCCGGGGCTACTGCGCCGGTGTCGACCGGGCCGTCGTCACCGTCGAGAAGGCGCTCGACCTCTACGGCGCGCCGGTCTACGTGCGCAAGCAGATCGTGCACAACAAGCACGTCGTGTCCGACCTGGAGGCCCGCGGCGCGATCTTCGTCGAGGAGCTCGACGAGGTGCCGGAGGGCCAGACCGTCGTGTTCTCCGCCCACGGCGTCAGCCCCGCGGTGCACGACCAGGCCGCCGAGCGGCAGCTCAAGACCATCGACGCCACCTGCCCGCTGGTCACCAAGGTCCACCACGAGGCCCGCCGCTTCGCCTCCGACGACTACGACATCCTCCTGATCGGCCACGCCGGGCACGAGGAGGTCGAGGGCACCGCGGGCGAGGCGCCCGAGCACATCCAGCTGGTCGAGGGCCCCTGGGACGTCGACAAGATCGAGGTCCGCGACCCCGCCAAGGTCGCCTGGCTGTCGCAGACCACGCTCTCGGTCGACGAGACCCTGGAGACGGTCGCTGCGATCCGCGAGAAGTTCCCGCTGCTGCTCGACCCGCCCAGCGACGACATCTGCTACGCCACCCAGAACCGCCAGCTCGCGGTCAAGGAGATCGCCAAGGACGCCGACCTCGTGATCGTCGTGGGCTCCGGCAACTCCTCCAACTCCGTGCGGCTGGTCGAGGTCGCCCTCGAGGCCGGGGCCAAGGCCTCCTACCGCGTCGACGACGCCAGCGAGATCGACGAGGCCTGGCTCGACGGAGTGCGCACCGTGTCGGTGACCTCCGGCGCGAGCGTGCCCGAGGCGCTGGTCGACGGCGTGCTGGAGTTCCTCGCCGAGCGCGGCTACCCCGACGCCAAGGCCGTGCAGACCGCCGAGGAGTCGCTGATCTTCGCCCTGCCCAAGGAGCTGCGCCGCGACCTCAAGGCCGCGGCCGCCGCCCAGGGCTGAGACCCGAGGCCGCCCCGCTCCGACGTACGCCGCCGGGCGGTCGCGCCGGGTCAGCCGGCCTTGCCCGTGCTGGGCTCCGCCGAGGCACGCCGGCGGCGCTCGCGGCGCACCATGGCGACGACCTGCGTGACCAGCAGCAGCCCGAGGACCACCGCGGCGGCGACCAGGTAGGGCGCGTAGGCGTTCTCCCGCTCGGGCTCGCTCGTCGGGTCCGAGGGCGGGGCCGGGTCCGTGGTGATCGGCTCGCCGGAGCCGGGCAGGACGAGCGCGCCACCGGTCCAGGCGGCCGCGCCGCGGTCGTTGACCTGGTCGAGCAGCCGGTCGACGAGCGGTCCGGCGTCGGCCTGGGCCTCCCGGGGCGCCCAGGCCCCGAGCAGCAGCAGGTCGCGGTCGCGGTGCCGCACGGCCTGGAGCGCGGCGAACGGCTCGTCCAGGGGCAGCGCGTCCAGCCCGCCGCCGGCCTCGAGTGCCACCGGTGCCTGCACGGCCAGGGTGTCCTGGCCGTCGGCGCCGACGAGGAGGCCGGGCCGGTCGTCGGCGAGCAGGTCGTCGGCGTCCACCAGCTCGACCGCGAGCGGCAGGCCGGCGAGGCGCTGGAGCGCGGCGACGAGCCGGGCGGCCCGCAGCGTCTCCGTGACACGCGAGCGGCCGTCGGTCGCCACCGCGACGGGCAGCCTCCCGTTGAGGGCTGCGGGGAACCGGTCGAGCCCGGCGCGCGGGGTGGCGTCCGGCTCGTCCGGGGCGACCGGGGTGACGGTGCTGCGCGCACCGTCGAGCTCCACGGAGACCGGGAGCGTCGAGGCCGCCTCGGCGCAGCCGCCCGCCGGCGCCGCGGTGAGGGAGATCTCGAGCGTGCTGCCGGGGCCGACCCGGTCGGCCGGGACCCTGACAGGGAGGTCGAGAGTGCTGTCCCCGTCGGCGGCGAGGTCGCGGGACGCCAGCAGGGTGCCGTCGACCCGCACGTCCACCCGTGCGGTCGCGCCGCCCGCGACCGCGGTGCGGGACCCCACCAGCCGCACGTCGAGGTCGGCGCCCGGGCCGTCGAGGAGGTCGCGCGGGAGCGGCACCTCCAGCACGGTGGTGCCCCAGCCGGCGAGGGTGGCCGCGGGAGCGCCCAGCTCGTCCAGGGTCCGCGACCCGCCGCCTGCGCCCCCGCCCGGGCCGCGGGCCGCACCGGGCTCGCGCACCGCGGCGCGCACGACCTCGACCAGCTCGGGGCCGGGTCCGCGCAGCGCGAGGGTCCACAGCCCGAAGCGCTGCTCGATCCCGCGGCTCAGGCTCCCGCCGGGCTCGAGCCGCACCACCCGCTGACCCGCACCGACGCGGGGCAGCACGGCGTCGGCGGTCGCCATCGCGACCGGCACGTCCTCGCCGTACCTCCTGCTGAGCAGCGCGACCACCTGCAGCCCGGCCTCGAGCAGGTCGTCGCGGGCCGAGCCCGGCACCACGACGTCGACGCGGCTGACGGCGTAGCCGAGGAAGTCGCGCTCGGTGCTGGGGGGCCGCTCCGCACCGCCGTGGAGCAGTCGGAGGTCGGTGAGGGTGGCGGCCACGCCGGGCGGGGCGCACCCGCCGGCCCACTGCAGGGTCACGGGCAGCCGGCCGGCGCGATCGAGGTCCGAGCGGCGCACGACGGTGCGGAGCACCTGGCGCGGCTGGGCGGGGAGGGTGGCGGCGACCCGGTCGCCGACCAGCACCTGGAGCCGTCCGGCTCCGGTGGGCGTGGGGACCCCCGGCTCGACGGCCGCGACACCGACCGTGCCGACGAGTCGCCGCAGCACCACGCCGTCGGGCACCGGCACCAGCACCGTCCGGCGCTCGACCTGCGTGGTCGAGAGCTCTCCGGGCAGCCGCGCCTCGGCGGCGTACGCCGTCGACGGCCCGCCCGGGAAGCCTGCCGGTCCGGGCGCCAGCCCGACCCCGACGACCAGGGCCGCCGCCACGGCGACGAGGGCCGCGACGGGTCGGCTGCGTCGTGGGCGAGCGCCTCCGGCCGAGCCCCTGCGTGCGGACCGGCGATCCTCCGGCCGCGTCACAGCACCCTGCTCCACTGCTGCACCCCCCAGTGCTGGCGTCGGCCCCATGCTCGACGTCCTCGGGTGAGAGAAGTACCCGGTGCGGGCATAGGATCACACCCTTGTGGCGCGTTACCTGGATCTCCATCCCGTCGACCCCCAGCCCCGTCTCGTGGGGCAGGTGGTCGCCGCGCTGCGCGACGACGACGCCCTGATCGCCTACCCCACGGACTCCGGCTACGCGCTGGGCTGCCGGGTGGGCAACCGCGAGGGCCGCGACCGGATCCTGCGGATCCGCG
Organism: Actinomycetota bacterium; assembly: GCA_009701885.1. Classification (GTDB taxonomy): domain Bacteria; phylum Actinomycetota; class Actinomycetes; order Propionibacteriales; family Nocardioidaceae; genus Nocardioides. The sequence continues at coordinate 112,546 of WLJH01000012.1, read as the reverse complement.
GCCTCGACGACCGGCACCACTTCACCCTGGTGTGCGCCGACTTCGGCCAGCTCGGCCAGCTGGTGCACGTCGACAACGCGGCGTTCCGGGCCATCCGCTCGTGCACCCCGGGGCCCTACACCTTCATCCTCCCCGGCACCCCCGAGGTCCCGCGGCGGCTGCTGCACCCCAAGAAGAAGACCGTGGGCGTGCGCATCCCCGACCACCCGGTCGTGGCCGCGATCCTGGCCGAGCTCGGGGAGCCGCTGCTGTCGAGCTCGTTGATCCTGCCCGGCGAGACCGAGCCGCGCACCATGGGCTGGGAGGTCAAGGAGGACCTCGACCACCAGGTCGACATCGTCATCGAGGCCGGCGAGGTCCCGGCCGAGCCGACGACCGTCGTGGACTGGTCCGAGGGGGCCCCCGAGGTGCTGCGCCACGGTGCGGGGGACCCCTCCCGGTTTGAGTGAGCAGCCGTCCACGAGAAACGAGCGGACGGCGTCGCGAACGAAGGTCGAGCGAGCGGCACGGCTGAGCCTGCGAAGCCGTGACCCGCGTGTCGAGACCCGGTGAGGTGCCGGGCGACGGCAGCGACCGCGAGTCGCCCCAAGACCCGGCGACGGCGACCACCGCGGGTCGCCCCAAGACCCGGCGACGGTGACCACCGCGGGTCTGCTCCTCAGACCGCCTGCTCCTCCCCACCCCGCCGCTCGACCGCCCGCAGGTCCACCGGCCTCGGGGCCGGCAGCTCCTCGTCGGTGACGGCGAGCTCGCTGAAGCGTCGCGCCGAGACCAGCACCCGGGAGTCCAGCGAGCCCATGGCGGCGTTGTAGGAGCCGACGGCGGCGTTGAGGCTGCGCCCGACCCGGTCCAGGTGGCCGTCGAGGGTCTGCAGCCGGCCGTGGAGCTCGCGGCCGAGTCGGTGGATCTCCTGCGCCTGGGCGGCGAGCGCCTCGTGCTGCCAACCGTGGGCCACGGTGCGGAGCAAAGCGATGAGCGTCGTGGGGGAGGCGAGCACGACCTGCCGGGACGCGGCGTGCTCGAGCAGACCGGGGTCGGCGTCGAGCGCGGCCGAGAGGAAGGACTCGGCGGGCACGAAGAGCACGACGAACTCCGGCGTGGCGTCCAGGGCCCGCCAGTAGGCCTTCGACCCGAGCTGGTCGACGTGGGTGCGGACCTGGCGTGCGTGCCGCTGCAGGTGGTGGTCGCGCTCGGCGTCGTCGCCGGCCGCGGTGGCGTCGAGGTAGGCGTCCAGCGGGACCTTGGCGTCCACGACCACGTCGCGCCCGCCGGCGAGGTGCACGACGAGGTCGGGGCGCAGCGCCCCCTGCTCGAGCCGGACCTGCTCGGAGAAGTCGCACCGGTCCACCAGCCCGGCGAGCTCGACGGTGCGCCGCAGGTGCAGCTCGCCCCAGCGCCCGCGCACCTGCGGGCGGCGCAGGGCGGTCGTGAGCTGGTGGGTCTCGCGGCGCAGGCCCTCGGCGCTGCGGCGTACGTCGTCGACCTGCTGGTGCAGCTGGCCCTGCCACGAGGACCGTGCGTGCTCGAGGTCGAGCAGGTGGTCGTGAAGGCGGTCCAGGCCCTCCAGAACGTCGTGCACCTCCGGGTCCACCGCGGAGGCCGGGCGCCGCAGCACGCCGAGGGCCAGCCCCAGCGCGAGGCCGAGGCCGATCCCGACGAGCAGCACCAGGAGGAGCGCGAGGGTGGTGGAGAGGCTCATGGCGCCATGGTGGCGGCGGCCACCGACAACGGCGCCCGAGCGGCTCCCGTGCGTGTCGCGACGACCGCGAGGAGTCGCAGTCGGGTCAGTCGGCCAGGTCGACGACCACCGGCGCGTGGTCCGAGGGGTTGCCCGTGCCCTGGGCCGGGTCGCGCTCGTCGCGGTCGACGAAGGCGCCGGTGACCCGCGCGGCCAGGTCGGGCGAGCCCAGCACGAAGTCGATCTTGAGGCCGCGGTCGCGCTCGAAGCGCTGGCGGTAGTAGTCCCAGTAGGTGTAACCCGGGGCGTGCTCGCGGGTGACCTCCGCCCACCCGTCGTCGAGGAAGCGCTGGAACGCCGCACGCTCGGGCGGCGTGACGTGGGTGCTGTTCCGGAACTGGCTGACGTCGAAGACGTCGTCGTCGGTCGGGCAGATGTTCCAGTCGCCGACCATCGCGGTCGGGGTGCCCAGCCAGTCGCCGGCGGCCTCGCGCAGCCGCGCCAGCCAGTCGAGCTTGTAGACGTAGTGCGGGTCGGCCGGCTTGCGGCCGTTGGGGACGTACAGGCTCCACACCCGTACGCCGCCGCAGACCGCCCCGAGCGCCCGGGCCTCCGCGGCCAGCGGCTCGCCGTACCCCGGCATCCCGGGGAAGCCAACGGTGACGTCCTCGAGGCCGACCCGGCTCACGATCGCCACGCCGTTCCACTGGTCGTGCCCGACGGCCGCGACGTCGTACCCGCGCGACTGCAGGCCCATCAGCGGCAGCTGGTCCTCGCGGGCCTTGGTCTCCTGCAGGGCCAGGACGTCGACCTCGTGCCGGTCGAGGAAGGCCTCTACGCGGTCGATGCGGGTGCGGAGGGAGTTGACGTTCCAGGTGGCCAGGCGCACCGGCTCATCTTCCTGCATTGCAGAAAGGTGAGCCGACGCGACCCTTCCGGACCGGTGCGGCAGCGGGTTGGACTTCACGGCACACCGACCCTGGAGGGATCACCCACATGAAGCACCGCACCACCGGCGCCCTGGTCGCGGCCACCGCCGCCCTGGCCGCCGCCGCCTCGATGCTCGGCTCCACGACCGCGACTGCCGCCACCGAGGACAGCGCCCCCACCTACCAGCAGTTCAAGGCCGAGACCTTCGTCGACACCGACCGCCAGTACATCGTCAACGGCGACGAGCCGGTGACGAGCGACGGGAAGCTGCGCCAGTTCTACGACGACATGGTCGGGCACAAGCACACCGGCCGGAAAATGGACGACGGCCTCGTGGTCAACACCGTCAGCGGCCGCGACGACACGTGGAGCCAGGCGCAGGTCGGCAACCTCACCTACTGCGTGTCCACGAAGTTCGGCACCGACTACACCCGCACCGTGCAGGCGATGGCCGACGGCGCCGCGCAGTGGGAGGCCGCGTCCTCGGCGATCGACTTCGTCCACGTGCCCAGCCAGGACTCCAGCTGCTCGACGCGCAACAACACCGTGCTCTTCTCGGTCGAGCCGGTGCGCACCTCGCAGTACATCGCCCGCGCCTTCTTCCCCAGCACCCCCAAGCGCTCGCGCAACGTGCTGGTCGACGACTCGATCTGGACCTCCGGCTCGTGGACGCCGTCCAACATCATGGCCCACGAGCTCGGCCACACCCTGGGCTTCCGCCACGAGCACACGCGGCCGGAGTCCGGCACCTGCTTCGAGGACAACAACTGGCGTCCGCTGACCGCCTACGACTCGGCCTCGATCATGCACTACCCGCAGTGCAACGGGTCCTCGGACGACCTGAGCATGACCGCGACCGACCGCCAGGGCGCGGCGGCGCTGTACGGCGCGTGAGGCCCTGCTCTTGAGGGGCTGACCGAGCCGGCGTACGCCGGCCTGTGATTGGGAGGGCCACGGGCGCGAGACCTAGACTCGCCGCCCGTGGCCCTCACCATCGGCATCGTCGGACTGCCCAACGCCGGCAAGTCCACCCTCTTCAACGCCCTGACCAAGAACGACGTGCTCGCCGCGAACTACCCGTTCGCCACGATCGAGCCCAACGTCGGCGTGGTCGGCGTGCCGGACCCCCGGCTCCCGGTGCTGGCCGAGATCTTCGGCTCCGAGCGGCAGCTCCCGGCGACGGTCGAGTTCGTCGACATCGCCGGCATCGTGCGCGGGGCCTCCCAGGGCGAGGGCCTGGGCAACAAGTTCCTCGCCCACATCCGTGAGTCCGCGGCCATCTGCCAGGTGACCCGCGTCTTCCGCGACGAGGACGTCACCCACGTCGACGGCGAGGTCAACCCGGCCAACGACATCTCGACCATCCAGACCGAGCTGATCTTCGCCGACCTCGAGACCGTGGACCGCGCGATCGCCCGCCTGGAGAAGGAGTCGCGCAAGGTCAAGGACCTCGTGGCCAACCTCGACGCGGCCCGCGAGGCCAAGGAGGCGCTGGAGTCGGGCACCCCGATCATCAGCACCTCGATCGACCGCTCGCTGCTGCGCGAGCTGTCGCTGCTGACGGCCAAGCCGTTCATCTACGTCTTCAACTGCGACTCCGACGAGCTGGCCGACGAGGAGCTCAAGGCCCGGATGCGCGAGATCGTCGCGCCGGCCGAGGCGATCTTCCTCGACGCGAAGTTCGAGTCCGAGCTGGTCGAGCTCGACGACGAGGAGGCCGCGGAGTTCCTGGCCGAGGCCGGCGTCACCGAGCCCGGCCTGGAGGTGCTGGCCCGGGTCGGCTTCGCCACGCTGGGCCTGCAGACCTACCTCACCGCCGGCCCGAAGGAGTCGCGCGCCTGGACGATCAAGCAGGGCGCCACTGCCCCGCAGGCCGCCGGAGTGATCCACACCGACTTCGAGAAGGGCTTCATCAAGGCCGAGGTCGTCTCCTTCGACGACCTGGTCGCCGCGGGCTCGATGGCCAAGGCCAAGGAGGCCGGCAAGGTCCGCATGGAGGGCAAGGACTACGTGATGGCCGACGGCGACGTGGTGGAGTTCCGATTCTCTGCAACAGGTTCTGGCAACAAGTGAGCCCGACCGCTAGGCAGGCCCTTGGGTCGCGCGGAGAACTGGTTGTCGCCAAGAACGTCACCTGTCCCGGTTGCAAGACCGCCAGTCGGACACTGCGTGTGCTGCCCGCCAACTTCAAGTGCGCTGATGTCGTCTGCGACTTCTGCGGCTACCTCGCGCAGGTAAAAACGAAGACCGCACGCGGCTCCCAAGTCGATGTCGTGCAGTCCGTGGGCCGGGTCATGCGACGAGCCCCCGGCAAAGAACTCGGATACATCGTGCTGCCCATCGTCGTGCCCTCCGGCCAAGCACCCGAGGAAGCCCTGAGGGACAACCAGAAGTACAAGGTCGTCTGGCAGGTCCTCCAGGCACTGCGGTCCCACGACGACCGCTTCCACGCGATGATCAACCAGATCGAGCTGAACAAGACACAGGACATCCGCGCGATCATCCTGCGCATGAAGCGTGCCCACGGGCACCTGGCCAGCGTGATCCGGATGATGGAGGAGGGGTCGGACTGCGAGTCGGTCCTGACCCAGCTCGCGGCGGTCAACAAGGCGATCGCGCGCAGCGGCTTCGCCATCGTGGCCACCGGGCTGCAGGACTGCATGGCCGACGGCACCCCGGCCGAGGAGGACCTGAAGAAGATGGAGAAGCTTTTCCTCTCCCTCGCGTGACCTCGAGGCGGGGTGTGGCGTTGGTCACTACGTGTCCGACCTCCGCCGCCACCGCTCGCGCCGAGTCGCAGGGCTGACCGCCGCGGTCGCGCTGCCGCTGTCCCTCGCCACCACCCTGCTCCCGGCCCCCGGAGCCGCTGCGCCCACCCCCGAGCGTCGCCTGCCGCCGGCCGGGATGGAGTACGTCGCACTCGGCGACTCCTGGACCGCCGACGTCGTCATCCTCAACCGCGACGGGGTGCCCGACACCACCCACGCACCCATCGACTGCGCCCAGTCGCACCGCAACTACCCCAAGATCCTCGCCGAGGCCCTCAGCGTCGGGGAGTTCCGCGACGCCTCGTGCGGCTCGGCCACGACCGACGACTTCTACGAGCCGCAGACGGGTCTCCCGCTGGGCGGCACCAACCCGCCGCAGTTCGACCGGCTCAGCCCCACCACCGACCTGGTCACCGTCGGCATCGGCGGCAACGACGCCGGGGTCGCCAGTGCGGGCCTGGACTGCCTGGGTCTGATCCCCGTGGACAACCCGATCACCGACTCCGGTGCCGGCCTGCCGTTCGGCGGGTGCAAGGCGAAGTACACCGCCGACGGCTACGACCAGATCGGCCGCAACATCCGGCAGTCGACCAAGAAGCTCGTACGCGCCTTCCGCACCATCCACGACATCTCGCCCGGTGCACGCATCCTGGCCATCGACTACATCGACGTCGTGCCCGACCACGGGTGCTACCCCACGGTCCCGGCCTCCGACGAGGACATGGCCTGGATCTCCCAGAAGTTCCGTCAGCTCAACAAGATGGTCAAGCGCGCGGCCCGCCGCGGCGGCGCGGAGTACGTCAACACCTACCGCCGTACGCCGGAGGGCGTCGACCTGTGCGGTGACCCCAACGTCCGCTGGGCCGAGGTCTACGGTCCCTCGGCCAACGACCCGGCGATGGGCGTCCCGGCCCACCCCAACGCGGCCGGCGCCCGCGGTCAGGCCGCCGCGATCCTCGACCACCTCCGCCAGCGGGACCCGACATCTTCGACTGACCGGCCACCGCCTCGGAGCGGCCCTGCCCCCACAATGGGAGCGTGACGAACCGACTCGCCGCCGTCCCCGCCGATCGGCTGCACCTGGTGCTGATGCTGGTGCTCACCTTCACGACCGGCATCGTGGACGCGGTGGGCTTCCTGGGCCTGGACCGGGTCTTCACCGGCAACATGACCGGCAACGTCGTGATCCTCGGCATGGCGGTCGTCGGCGCCGAGGACCTGCCGGTGGTCGGCCCGGTGCTGGCGCTGGTCGGCTTCATGGCGGGGGCCGCGCTGGGTGGCCGGGTGCTCAAGCGCGCCGCCGGCAAGTGGACCGGCCTGACCACCGCGCTCTTCCTCACCGTCGGACTGGTCTGCCTGGGGCTCGCCGTGGTGCTGCTGGTGGTCGGGGACCACCCCGACCCCGCGGTGGGGCTGCCGGTCACGACGCTGCTCGGTGCGGCGATGGGGCTCCAGGCCGCCACCGCGCGCTTCGTCGCGGTCAAGGACGTCACCACCGTGGTCGTCACCTCCACGATCACCGGCCTGGCCGCCGACTCCCGCCTGGGCTCGGGGAAGTCGCGCACCGACGGGGGTGGCTCGGGACGTCGCTTCCTGGCCGTGGTGCTGATCCTGGCCGGCGCGGCCGTCGGTGCCGCGCTGCTGAAGATCCACGTCGGCGCGGGGCTCATGCTCGCCGCGGTGCTCATCCTGGCGGCCACGCTGGTGGGCTCCACGCACGGGCGGCTGCACATTTCACAACCCTGAAACGAACGTGCCAGTGCGTGAAACGCGCCCTGGATACGTTGCGGCGAACCCGAGACCACACCCGGAGGGAACGCCATGTCCATCACCCCCCGCTCGCGCTCGATGCGCGGGCTCGCCGCGGTGTCCGCGGCCCTCGTCCTGAGCCTCTCGGCCTGCGGGTCCGACGACGGCGAGATCGCCGGGACCGGATCCGACGGGGAGGCGTCGTACGGCGAGATCTCCATGCAGTACTCCTGGATCAAGAACGAGGAGTTCGCCGGGGAGTTCTACGCCTACGAGAACGGCTACTACGACGAGGCCGGCTTCGACGAGGTGTTCGGCATCTCCGGCCCCGACACCGGTGTGGCCAAGCTGCTCAGCGGCACGGTCCAGGTCGCGCTCTCCGACGCAGCGTCCGTGGGCGCCGCGATCGCCGAGCAGGACGCCCCGCTGAAGATCATCGCCGCGACCTTCCAGAAGAACCCCTTCACGATCCTTTCGCTGGCCGACGGCGCCGACATCGCGACGCCCGAGGACCTGGTCGGCAAGAAGATCGGCGTGCAGGACTCCAACGCCAGCGTCTTCGCCGCGATCCTCAACGCCAACGGCATCGACCCCGACGACGTCGAGGTCGTGCCCGTGGACTTCGACCCCACCCCGCTGATGGAGGGCGAGGTCGACGGCTTCATGGCCTACCTCACCAACGAGGCCATCACGGTCGAGAACGCCGGCTTCGACATCACGAACCTGCCGTACGCCGACAACGGCGTGCCCTACGTCGCGGAGACCTACACCGTCACCGACCAGTACCTCGCCGAGAACCCCGACCTCCTCGAGGCGCTGCTCGTCGCGGAGATCAAGGGCTGGAGCGACACCTTCACCGAGCCCACCGACGACACCGTCGCGCTCGTCATGAAGTACTACGACCAGGCGGCCTCGGAGAACGAGGAGGGCCTCGAGGCGGTCTTCGGCGCCCTCGACCCGGCCAAGACGGCCCAGGGCCTGGCGGCGCAGGCGGACCTGATCTCCACTCCCGACACCGAGGCCAACGGCCTGTTCACGATCACCGACGAGCTCAAGCAGCAGACCGTCGACTCGCTGGCCGCGGCCGGCTGGGAGGTCAGCGTCGACGAGCTCTTCGACACCACGATCATCGACGGCATCTACGAGGAGTACCCCGAGCTCCTGGACTACCTCGACTGATCGACCACCGATGACCGCTGAGCACACACCCGGTGCCGGTGCCGCCCGTCGGGGCGGCACCGGCATCCAGGTCGACGGACTGGGCAAGACCTTCAAGGTCGGCGCGGGCAGGAGCGTGACCGCGCTGGAGGACGCGCACCTGCACACCGAGCAGGGGTCGTTCCTGGCGCTGCTGGGGCCCTCGGGCTGCGGCAAGTCGACGATCCTGCGGGTGCTGGCCGGGCTCGAGGAGCCCACCAGCGGCCAGGCCCTGGTCGACGGGCGCACCCCCGCGGAGCTGCGCAAGGACAGCGAGCTCGGCATCGCCTTCCAGGACCACGCGCTGCTGCCGTGGCGCAGCGTCGTGAAGAACATCGCGCTGCCCTTCGAGGTCGCCGGCCGCCCGGTCGACAAGGAGTACGTCGCCGAGCTGATCGCCCTGGTGGGGCTCACCGGCTTCGAGAACGCCAAGCCCGCCCAGCTCTCCGGCGGTATGCGGCAGCGGGTCTCGATCGCCCGCGCGCTGGCGCTCAAGCCGTCGGTGCTGCTGCTCGACGAGCCCTTCGGTGCCCTCGACGACATGACCCGGCAGAACCTCAACCTGGAGCTGCTGCGGATCTGGACCGAGAAGCCGGCGACCACGCTGCTGGTCACCCACGGCGTCTCCGAGGCGATCTTCCTCTCCGACCAGGTCGCGGTGATGAGCCCGCGCCCGGGCCGGATCAAGGAGGTCATCGACATCGACCTCCCGCGTCCGCGCACGCCGGAGATGATGCGGACCCCGGAGTTCCACCACTTCGTGGACCGGGCCTCCGAGCTGCTCTTCGGCGCCGACGGCCGCGCGGCGGCCGAGGCCTGAGGGCGGGGGAGGGATGGGCGAGCGTCGGATCCCCGGCTGGCTCTCCGGCGTCATCGGCGTCGGGGTGCTGCTGGCGGCGTGGTGGCTCTTCGCACTGGCCTTCCGCCCCGACACCGGGACCTACACGCCGGTGCCGTCACCGGGCGCCGTGCTGGGCCAGCTGGTCGAGGACGGCTTCTCGGCGTACTGGGGCTCCTTCCGGGTCACCATCACCGAGGCCGCCTGGGGCTTCCTGTGGGGCAACCTGGCGGCGCTGCTGCTCGCGGCGACCGTCCTGCTCGCGCCGCGGCTGGAGCCGATCATCGTGCAGGTCGCGGTCGTGTCGTACTGCCTGCCGCTGGTGGCGGTCGGCGGCATCTCGATCGTGGTGCTGGGCGGGGCGACCCGGCCCGGGGACCCGTCGACGACGGCGATCTTCCTGGCCGCGCTCGCGGTCTTCTTCACCACCGTGGTCGGCGCGCTGCTGGGCTTCAAGGCCGCCGACCGGGCCAGCCTCGACGTGATCCGCGTCTTCGGCGGCGGGAGGTTCACCCAGCTGCGCAAGGTGCGCCTGGTCGCCGCGCTCCCGGGCATCCTCAACGCGCTGCAGATCGCGGTGCCCACGGCGTTCCTCGGGGCGGTGCTGGGGGAGTACATGGGCGCCACCGACCGCAGCGTCGGCATCCTGCTGATCCGGTTGCAGGGCAACCTCGACTCCGAGCGGGTGTGGGCGGTGTTCCTGCTGTGCGCGCTGGTCGCGATGGCCGGGTACGGCGCGCTCGGGCTGGTCTCGCGCCTGATCACGCCCTGGGTCTCCGGACGGAGCACGCCATGAGCGGCGGGACCGGCCCCGCGGTCGCGACGGGGAGCGTCGCCGGCACGTCGCGTGCCGTGCTGACCGCTGTGGGCAAGGGCCTGCTCAACGCCGCGATCACCGTCGGCATCGTGCTGGCCGCGTGGCAGGCCCTGATCATGAGCGGCAAGATCTCGCCGTACGTCGCCAAGGGCCCGCTCGACGTGTGGCGCTTCCTCTTCGTCACCGACCCCGACGCCCGGGCGACCGCGGAGGAGCGCCGCGAGCTGCTCTTCGACCTGGCGGCCGTGTCGCTGAAGGACGCAGCGATCGGCTTCGTCGTCGGCATGGCGATCGCGATCGTGCTGGCGGTGCTGTTCACGCTGTCGAAGACCGTCGAGGCGGGCGTGATGCCGCTGGCGCTGCTGTTGCGCTCGATCCCACTGGTCTCGATCGCACCGGTGATCATCCTGCTCACCGGTCGCGGCACCACCGCCTCGGTCGCGGTGATCGGCTCGATCGTGGTGCTGTTCCCCGCGCTGGCGTCGGTGCTCTTCGGGCTCTCACGAGCCAACAAGGAGAGCCTGGACCTGGTGCGCGTCTACGGCGGCGGCAACCTCGCGGCGCTGCTGAAGGTCGCCATCCCGGGCGCCCTGCCCTCGCTCTTCGCCGCGGCGCGCGTCTCGGTGCCGGGCGCGGTCACCGGGGCGCTGCTGGCCGAGTGGCTCTCGACCGGCAAGGGGGTGGGCGGTCAGATCGTGAAGTTCAACGCGGCCGCCCAGTTCGACAACCTGTGGGCCTCGGTCGCGATCATCACCCTGGTCACGCTGCTGCTCTACAACCTCGTGCAGCTGGCCGAGACCGTCGTGCTCGCCCGGATGGGGATGAGCCAGTCCCAGCTGTGATGGGGCACCCTGTGCTGTCGGTCGGCCAGTCGGTCAGCACGTCTCGGGAGCACGTCATGGGGGTGGGAGCGTGAGGGAGCGTCGCCGCCTCATCGCGATCGGCTTCTACCTCGTCAGCTCGATCCTGTGCGTGCTGCTCATCGCCGGCCACGGCCCGTGGGCGGGTCAGACGCTCTGGGAGATCTCGCTCAGCCACGGGCTCAACACCGGCGACCTGCCGGTCCTCGCGCTGTGGGGCGCCTCGCTGTGGATGTGCTGGCTGCTCTGGCGCGACGCCTGAGCGCCTCGCCGGTCGAGAGGTCTCGAGGCTCGGCCGTGGGGCGTCGCTGGTCGAGGTGCGACGAGCGCCAGCGAGGAGCCTCGAGACCCCGGTCGGGATGTCGCTGGTCGAAGGGGTCTCGAGGCTCGGCCGTGGGCCGGCCTCGCACCTCGACCAGCGGTGGGGCTAGTAGTGCGTGCGGTCCGCCTTGGCCAGCCACGCGTCGAACGGCGCGAACGAGCCGGCGAGGCTGAGCGCCCCGACGGGGGTCTCCCACTGCTCGCGCGGGGTGTCGAAGAGGTCGTAGAACGCCCGGTCGTCGAAGCCGCCCCGCGCGGCGTCGTCCCGGTCGGCGGCGAAGGCGACCCTGTCGAGGCGTGCCCACAGCGCGGAGGCCAGGCACAGCGGGCAGGGCTCGCAGGAGGTGTAGAGGACGCAGCCGGCCAGCGAGAAGTCGCGGATCTCCCGGCACGCGGCACGGATCGCGACGACCTCGGCGTGCGCGGTGGGGTCGAGGTCACGGGTGACCCGGTTCTGCCCGGTGGCGAGCACCTCGCCGTCGCGCACCACGAGCGCCCCGAACGGTCCGCCGCCGGCCGCGACGTTGGCGACCGCCAGGTCGACGGCCTGTTGCAGGAAGTCCTCGTGGGTCTGCAGGGTGCGGGTCAGGGGATCGGGCACGGGTCCTCCTCGGACGTCAGGAGCCGCCAGACCCGGTCGCGGCTCATCGGGAGCTCGCGGGGGCGGCGGCCGGTGGCGTCGCGGACGGCGTTGGCCACGGCGGGGGCGACGGGGTTGTAGGGGGCCTCGCTCATCGACTTCGCGCCGAGCGGCCCGACCGGGTCGACGGTGTCGGCGAAGAGCACCTCGGTGTGCGGCACCTGCCCGATCTGGGGCACGCGGTAGTCGCGGAACGTGCGGGTCGTAACCACACCGTCCTCGAGCCGCACCTCCTCCTGCAGTGCGGACCCGAAGCCCTGGGCCACACCGCCCTCGACCTGGCCGCGCAGCTGCTCGGGGTTGAGCACGACCCCGGCGTCGGCGGCGTGCACGCTGCGCAGCACCCGCACCTCGCCGGTCGGCGGGTGCACCGCCACCCGGACGCCGTGCACATTGAAGGCCACCGAGCGCGGGGTGCCGTGGTGCTCGCCGGTGCCGACCAGCGGGCGCCGGGTCTCCCCGGCGTCGAGGCGGCGGGCGAGGTCCTGCGCCGCGGCGTGGACCGCTCCGCCCGCGACGACGGACCCGGTGGAGCCGTAGGCCCCGGTGTCGTACGCCGCTGCGTCGGTGTCGCCGCCGCGGACCCGGATCCGGGCCGGGTCGACGCGGTCCCCGAGGGCCGTGGCGACCAGCTGCACGTGGACCGTGGCGGACCCGTTGCCGAACTCCGCGCTCCCGACCCCGACCTCGACCGACCCGTCCTCGGTCAGCGTCACGGTGGCGGTGCTGTGGTGCCCGCGCGGCGGGATGGTCGCGATCATGGCGGCGGCCAGCCCCTCGCCGACCAGCCACCCCGGACCCGGCGGCCCGTCCTCGGTGGCGGCCAGCGCCCGCTCGACGAGGTCCAGGCACTGGGGCAGCCCGTCGGTGGCGTGCACGATGTCGTCGACGGCCGGTCCGTTGACGACCAGCTCGTCGCCGGGCACGACCGCGTTGCGGCGCCTGATCTCCGCGGCGCTGAGGCCGACCTCGCGGGCCAGGTCGTCCAGCGCGGACTCGATCGCGAAGATCACCTGTCCCAGGCCGTAGCCGCGGAACGCCCCGGCCGGGACGGTGTGGGTGTACACCGCCTCGGCGTCGACGCGCTTGTTGGCGCAGCGGTAGAGCGCGACCGACTCGTGGCAGCCGTGGAAGAGGACGCCGACGGCGTGGTTGCCGTAGGCGCCGGTGTCGCTGAGCACGTCGAGCCGCATCGCGGTCAGCACCCCGTCGTCGTCGGCCCCGAGCTCCACCTCGACCCGGAACGGGTGCCGACCCGGCACCAGCGTGAACTGCTGCTCCCGGGTCAGCTCCCACTGCACCGGCCGGTGCACGCCGCGCTCGGCCAACCGGAGCACCGCCAGCGCCACGAGGTCCTCGACGAGCATCTCCTGCTTGCCGCCGAAGCCGCCGCCGACCCGACCGGTCGTCACCCGCACCTGCGACGGCTCCAGCTCGAGCACGTGCGCGAGCTCGTCGCGCACCAGGAACGGCACCTGGCTCGACGAGCGCACCACCAGCCGCCCACCCTCGGCCAGCGGCGCGTCCAGCCAGGCCCGCGCCGCATGGGTCTCCATCGCGGCCTGGTTGACCCGGGCCGTGCGCCAGGTCCCGTGCACGCGGTGGGTGGCGGCCGCGAGCCCAGCGGCTACGTCGCCGACCTCGCCGTGCGTCTGGGCGACCACGTTGCGACCCGGCTCGCTGATGCGGGACGTGACGGGGTCCTTCTCCCCGTGCACGAGCGGTGCACCGGCCGCGCGGGCGGACTCGGGGTCGTGGACGGCCGGCCTGACGTCGTACTCCACGTGGAGGAGGCGGAGAGCGGCCTCGGCGATGGCGGGGGAGTCGGCGACCACGGCGGCCACGCGCTGCCCGGCGAAGCGGACCACGTCGTCGAGGACGCGGGTGTCGTCGGGGTCGTCGAGCCGGCTGTCGTGGCGCGCGGTCGAGAACAGCACACCGGGGTCGTCGCGATGGGTCAGCACCAGGTGCACCCCGGGCAGCGCCTCCGCCGCCGCGGTGTCGATGCGCGTGATCGCCGCGTGGCTGTGCGGGCTCTGCAGCACGGCGAGGTGCAGCGTCTCGGTGGCGGGGTCGTCGGCGGGCAGGTCGAGCGTGTACGCCGCCCGGCCGGTCACCACGTCGACCGCGGCCGGCGGGCGGGTCGACTCCCCGATGGCCGTCTCCGGTGGTCTCGACGCCCGCTCGTCGCTGGCGCTCCTCGCTGCTCGACCACCTGGGGCGACCTCGGCCGACTGCTGGGCGATCGCGTCGCGGATGCTGCGGTACCCGGTGCAGCGGCACAGGTTGCCCTTGAGGTCGCGATCGCTGCAGGCACCTGTGGAGGCCGTGACCACGAAACCGGCGGTGCAGAAGCCGCACTGGAAGCCCTGCGCCTCGAGGAAGGCCCGTTGGGTGGGGTGCAGGTCGTCCGGGGAGCCGAGCCCGGCGAGCGTGGTGACCTCGGCGTCGGCAGCGCGGACCGCGGGCACCAGGCAGGACTGCCGCGGCTGCCCATCGACGAGCACGGTGCAGGCGCCGCAGTCGCCGGCGTCGCAGCCCTTCTTCACGTCCAGGTGGCCGGCGGCGCGCAGGTAGGTACGCAGGCACTGACCGGGGGCCGGCGGAGTGTCGGTGGGGGAGCCGTTGACGATCATCCGAGCTCCTCGCGGACCTCGGCGAGGCAGCGGGCGGTCTGTGCCACCCGCCAGTCGCGCGCACCGTGGGCGTCCTCGTGCCAGCAGTCGATCGCCTCGACGCCCTGACCGTCGGCGAGCACGACCGGTCGGGTGGTGGAGCCGGTGACGGTGACCCGGACGCCGTCGGCCGTGCGCAGCCCGATGACGACTCCGGCGGAGCGGCCGAGGTCGGCCAGCGAGAAGCGGCGGTGGGCGACGGGCGCGGCCAGGGACGCGGCGGGGACGTCGAAGCAGCGCACGACCTCGCCGGAGGTGAGCGACGTGGCCGCGTTGCCGACCACGAGGTCCGCGACGGCGACGAGCCGCTCGTCGCCGTCGGGGGTCCACACGACGGCCGTCGCGTCGAGCCCGGCCAGCAGCGAGGTCATCGCGCCGGCCGGCAGCCCGAGGCAGACGTTGCCGCCGACGGTGGCGACCGCCTGCACCTTGGGAGACATCAGCAGCGCGTCGGCGCACCACGCGAAGAGGCCGCCGCGCTCACGCAGCACCGCGACCGGACAGGTCGCGGCGATCCGCAGCGAGCCGTCGGGCAGCTGCTCGAGGTCCGGCCAGCCCAGCGTGGTGAGGTCGACGAGGCCGGTGGTGGCCGGCTGCGGCTCGGAGAAGAGCCAGGTGCCGCCGGCGAGCAGGGTCTCGCCGACACCGAGGAGCAGGTCCTCGCGCCGGCGCGCGAGCCGGTGGGAGGAGACGGTCGTGAGGTCCATCAGCCGCCCTCCACCTCGGCCATCCGCTCGTAGGCGCGGCTGATCGCGCGGACCCGCTGCTGCGCGGGGTCGCCGAGGGTGGCCAGCACCCCGTCGGCCAGCACGCTGACCAGGCTCATCGCCGCGGCGTAGGAGTCGAAGGCCAGCGCGCTGGAGACCGGGCACTCCAGCCACAGCGTGGCCGTGCGGGCGTGCTCGATCGCGGTGGGGTCCGCGACCAGCACCACGTCGGCCCCGCTGGCCGCGGCCTCGCGCAGCACGTCGCCGAAGCCGGCCGGGCGGCGCCGGAAGCCGACCACGACCACGGCGTCCCCGGGCCCCACGTCGGCGAGCTCCTCGCCGACGACCTGACCGGGCAGCGGCGCGAGCCGCACGTCGCCGCGGGCGTGGGCCAGCTGCTGGCGCAGGTGCAGCGCCACGGGGTGGCTGTTGCGCCAGCCCACGACGGTCACCCGTCGGGCGGCGGCCAGCAGCGCGACGACCTGCGGGACGACGGGGTGCTCGACCGCGTGGCGTACGACCTCGGCCTCGCGGGCCAGGTGCGTGGGCAGGTCGCCCCAGCCACCGCCGTCGCGGCTACGGGGCTCACCGGTGGAGGTGCGCAGGGTGCGCAGGTGCTCGCGGACCTCGTCGAAGTCGGCGAAGCCCAACGACCGGAAGAGCCTGCTCATCGTCGCCTTGGAGACCCCGGCCAGCTGGGCGAGCTCGGCCGCGCGGTAGGTCGCGAGGTCGTCGAGGTGCTCGAGCAGGGTCGCGGCGGCCTTGCGCTCCTGGGGGGAGAGGTCCATCCGGGTGGCGGCGATCCGCTCCTCGATGCGCAGCTCGGTCATGTCGGGCGAGGTCGGGACGCTCATGCCGGGCTCGATCGCAGGTCGCGGGCGGCGTACGTCGCGGCGGTGGCGCGCACGGCGGCCTCGAACGCGTCCAGGCCGACCTCGACGTCCTCGAGCAGCACCGCCTCGTCGGGGTGGTGGCTGATGCCGTCGTGGCAGCGCAGGAAGAGCATGCCGATGTCGGTGATCCGCGCCATCGCCATGGCGTCGTGCCCGGCGCGGCTCCACAGGCCCAGCGGGTCCTGCTGTCCCGTGGACCCGATGCCGGCGACGACGGCGTCGGTGAGCCACGGCGCGCACGGGGCGGCGGGGGCGCGGTGCCGCTCCTGGGCCTCGAAGCGCAGCCCGCGGGCCTCGCACATCTCCTCGAGCCGCCGCTCCATCCGCGCCCACATCGCGTCGCGCGCCTCGTCGGTGGCCGCGCGCAGGTCGAGGCTGAGGTCGGCGCGACCGGGGATCACGTTGACCGCGCCCGGCTGCACCTCGATGCGGCCGACGGTCGCGATGCAGCCGTCGTGCTCGTCGGCGTCCCCGGACGCGCGCGCCATCCGCTCGATCTCGGTGATCACCTCGGCGGCGCCGACGAGGGCGTCGCGACGGCGGGCGTACGGCGTGCCGCCGGCGTGCCGGGCCTCGCCCACCACCGAGAGGCGGAACCGCCGTGCCCCCGCGATCGTCGTGACGTAGCCCAGCGGCTCGTCGCGGGCCTCGAGGTAGGGGCCCTGCTCGATGTGTGCCTCGAGGTAGCCGACGAGCTCGTGCGGCTGCCGCGCCGCCTCGTGGACCCGGCGTGGGTCGAGACCGAAGTCGAGGAACGCCTGGTGCAGCGTCACCCCGTCGCGGTCGCGCAGGTCCCACCAGTCCTCGAGCCAGTGCCCGGCGACGGCCTGGGAGCCGAGCAGCGCGGTGCCGAAGCGCGAGCCCTCCTCGTCGCTGAAGCCGATCAGCTCCAGGGCGAAGGGGAGCTCGACGTCGTGCAGCCGCTGGGCCACGGCGATCGCCATGACGACCCCCAGCATCCCGTCGTAGGAGCCGGCGTCGGGGACGGTGTCGAGGTGGGAGCCGAGGAGCAGCGCGGGCAGTCCGGGTTCGCGGCCCTCGCGTCGGCCGCACACGTTGCCGGCGGCGTCGACCCAGGTGCGCAGACCGGCGTCGGCCATCCAGCCGGCGACCACCTCGTTGGCCTGGGCGTGCTGGCGGGTCAGGTGGGTGCGCTCGAGGTGGACCGGGTGGGCGGAGTAGCGGGCGAGCTCGTGGCAGCGGTCCAGCACCAGGGCCGCGTCGCTGGAGGTCCCGCCGCTCACGCGTAGACCTCCGACGCAGCGCCCGTGCCGCCACCGGCGGTGACCGGCACGCCCGCGGCGCGCAGCACCGCCTCGAGCGCGGCGAGGGTGGCGAGCACGGCGTCGCGGCGGGCGTTCCAGCCCATCGTGCCGATCCGCCAGACCCTGCCGTGCAAAGGGCCGAAGGAGGTGCCGATCTCGATGCCGAAGTCCTCCAGCATCGCCGCGCGGGCTGCGTCCCCGTCGACGCCGTCGGGGATGTGCACGGCCACGACGTTGGTCATCTTGTGCTCGACGTCGCCGAAGACCTCCAGGCCCAGGCCGCGCACGCCCTCGAGCATCGCGGTGCCGTGCAGCCGGTGCCGCTCGATCGCCTGGTCCAGGCCCTCCTCGAGCAGCACCTGCGCGCAGGCGCGGGCGCCGTAGAGCATCGTCGTGGCCTCGGTGTGGTGGTTGAGCCGGCGCGGGCCCCAGTAGTCCATGATCTGCGCGAGGTCGAGGTAGTTCGATGCGATCCGGGTGCCGCGCGGCCGGTCGTCGTCGGTGCGCAGCCCGGCCTCGACGTGCTTGCGGCCCTCGATCACCTCCACCGCGCGCGGCCCGATGGTGATCGGGGCGGATCCGGACGGCCCGCCGAGGCACTTCTGCAGCCCGGCGCTGGCCACGTCGATGCCCCAGGCGTCGGTCTCGAACGGGTTGCCCCCGAGGCTGGCGGTGGCATCGACGTAGAGCAGCACCCCCTCGCGGCGGCAGATCTCCCCGATGCCCGCGAGCGGCTGGCACATGGTGGTCGAGGTGTCGCCCTGCACGGCCGCGACCAGGCGCGGTCGCACCCGGCGTACGGCGTCCTCGACCGTCTCGTCGGGCACGACCTCGCCCCACGGCACCTCGACGGTGTGCACCTCCGCGCCGCAGCGCTCGGCGATCTCGACCAGCAGGTGGCCGAAGCGTCCGAAGACCGGTACGAGCACCCGGTCGCCCGGCTCGAGCAGGCTGACCAGCGCGGCCTCGATGCCGGCGCGGGAGGTGCCGTCGACGAGCAGCGTGTGCTCGTTGTCGGTGCGGAAGACCTTGCGGTAGAGCGCCATCGTCTCGTTCATCGCCGCGGTCATCGACGGGTCGAACTGGCCGACCAGCTGCATCGACATCGCCTGCAGCACCCGGGGGTGGGCGTTGATCGGGCCGGGGCCCATCAGCAGCCGCGGCGGCATCGGTGGGCTCAGACGTGGTGGTGTGGGCATGCTGCTGCCTCCCGAGTGAGCAGACGGCCGGCGGTCGGCTCCTCGCCGCGCAGCCAGGTGTGGGTGACCGAGCCGGCGAGCCGGCGGCCGTCGTAGGCGCTGATCGGGTGCCGGTGGGCGAGGTCGGCGGCGCGCACGTCGAGGGGTGCGGCGGTGTCGAGGACGGTGAGGTCGGCATCGGCACCGACCGCGATCCGACCCTTGTGCGCCAGCCCGACGAGGTCGGCTGTGGCGGTGGCCATCCACCGGCTGACCTGCTCGAGGCCGATGCCGCGGGCGGCGGCCTCGTCGGCGACGGCCGTGAAGCCGACCTGGAGCCCCGAGATGCCACCCCAGGCCTGCTGCAGGTCGCCGTCACCGCGCCCCTTCTCCTCCGGGGTGGAGGGGGAGTGGTCGGAGACGACGCAGTCGATGACGCCCTCGACCAGCGCGTCCCACAGGGCGTCGCGGTTGCCGCGGTCGCGGATCGGCGGGCAGCACTTGAACTGCGGGGCGGCGTCGGGCAGGTCCTCGGCGCTGAAGCAGAGGTAGTGCGGGCAGGTCTCGACGGTCACGGGCAGGCCCTCGGCGCGGGCGTCGGCGAGCAGGTCGAGGGCGCGGGCGCTGGAGAGGTGCAGCACGTGCACGCGGCATCCGGTCGCGCGGGCACCGTCGAGCAGCCGGCGGATCGCGTCGGTCTCGGCGTGGTCGGGGCGGGAGAGCAGGAAGTCGGCGTACGCGCGGCTCGGCGGGTGGGGCGCCTCGTCGAGCACCCGGGCGTCCTCGGCGTGCACGATCGTCAGCCCGTCGAAGCCGGCGATCTCGGCCAACGCGGCGTCGAGCTCGTCGGGGCTCAGGGGCGGGAACTCGTCGACGCCCGACGGGGCGAGGAAGCACTTGAACCCGAAGACACCGGCCTCCCACAGCGGCCGCAGGTCGGCGAGGTTGCCGGGCACGGCGCCGCCCCAGAAGCCCACGTCCACGCGCGCCTTCTCGGCCGCCACCTGCTGCTTGAGGCGGAGGTGGTCGACGGTGGTGGTGGGCGGGACGGAGTTCAGTGGCATGTCGACGATCGTGGTGACGCCGCCGCGGGCGGCGGCCGTCGTCGCCGTCGCGAACCCCTCCCACTCGGTGCGACCGGGCTCGTTGACGTGCACGTGGGTGTCGACGACACCGGGCAGCAGTCGGGCGGTGTCGGGCAGGTCCACCGCGTCGGGGGCGTCGCGCCCGTCGTCGTACGCCGCCACCTCGGTGATCCGGCCGTCGGCGACGCGCACCGTGGCGGGACGGAGGGCACCGTCGACCAGGACGTGGCGGGCGCGCACGGCCGTGAGGGACCGCGCCACGCTCAGTCCTCCCTCATGACCCTGGCCTGGATAAGACCGTAGGGCCGGTCCGCGGCGAAGAAGACCTCACCGGGGTTGTCGAGGCCGAAGGGCTCGAGGTCGACGAGGAAGTGGTGCTTGTTGGGGCAGCTGAGGTCGATCGAGGTGACCGCGTCGTGGGTCTCGAGGACCGCGCGGCCCATCGCGTAGATCGTCTGCTGCAGCGCGAGGCTGTGGTGGCCGGCGAAGGTGTCGAGCAGGGTGCTGGTGATGCTCGCGTGGAGGGCGTCCCAGTCGTGGTCGGTGCCGTTGTAGGTCCAGGTCGCGGTGAGGCTGGTGGCGAGGATGCGGTCGTCGGTCTCGACCAGGGTGGTGTAGCGGTCGCGCGGGAAGCCGTGGAACTCGGAGTCGGTGGACTTCAGGATCGTGCAGTCGCTGACCCCGGCGGTGACGCTGGTGCCGTCCGCGCCCCGCTCGACGCGGGCCGTGCGGGTGCTGGTGCCGTCGCGGAGGAACGCGTGGTCACCGAGGCGCCCCCAGGTGTGGGACAACGCGGTCATCTCCGCGCCCGTGACCTGGTCGAAGCCGTCGACGAAGTGGTCGGCCAGCCGCAGCATGAAGGCCTCGGGGGAGTCGATGCCGTCGCGGGCGAAGGCGTAGACGGTGTTCTTCTGGGTGTCGGTGGCGACGACCAGGCTGTTGTCGCCGTCGAGGTGGCAGGCCTCGAAGTCACCGCGCAGCTGGGTGGTGACGGTGAGGTCCTCGACGGTGTGCGCGTCCTGGTCGCGGTTGACCCGGACCAGGCGGCACTCCGCCTTGCCGTACTGGTTGGGCCCGAGCACGATCCGGCTCATCTCTCAGCTCCCGCGGTAGGTCGAGTAGGCGAACGGGCTCAGCAGCAGCGGCACGTGGTGGTGCGGGCGCGCGGCGTCGGCGACGAAGGTGAGGACGACCTCGGGGAAGAAGTCGCTGATCGCCGCGGTCTCGAAGCGCAGCGTCGTCGCCCCCTCGACCTCGGTCGCGAACCTGGCGCGGCCGTCTGCGTCGGTGACCTGCTCCTCGGTGGCGCCGGTGAGTGTGCGCAGGGTGACGGTGACGCCGGCCGCGGGCTCGCCCCGGCCGGTGTCGAGCACGTGGGTGGACAGGCTGCTCATCGGTCCTCCTCGACCTCATCGTCGGGATCTTCGTCGGGCTCTTCGTCGACCAGGTCCTCGAGCCGCAGCATCGCGATCTCGGTGAGCTGCTGCTTGGTGACGGCCAGTTCCGTGGCGTCGTCGTGGGTCAGGCGCTGCTCGAGCAGCTCGAGCATCTCGGCCGCGGAGCGGCCGGCGGCGCGGACGAGGTAGATCCGGTCGAACCGCTCCTCGTAGCGACGGTTCGCCTCCACGAACGCCTCCCGGTCGGCGTCGGTCACACCGGCCTGCTCGCGGGCGGAGGTCGCCGCGGTCGAGCCGGTGCCGCGCTCGCCGATGCGGGGGTGGTCGGCCAGCGCGTGGTCGAGCTCGGCGTCGGACCAGGTGGCCAGGAGGTGGGCGGTGTCGAGCAGGGTCCGGCGGTCGGCGTACGGCCGGCGGACCAGGAGGGCGGCGACCCACCGCTCCACGTCGGCGCAGCCGCGCAGCGCACGCGCGGCCTCTGGCGCCTCCATGGCGTTGAGCTCCCCGAGCCGCACCGCACCCTCCTCACCGGACCCGGCCCCACCTCGGGCCGGCTCTCCTGGGGTGAAACTAGTGCTCCGATGTTAAGCGCGTCTGGAACTCGTGTTTCAGCGTCATTTCGTCTCTCCGCGGAGCGCGGCAGGACCGTCAGCCCAGGGAGACGGCGAGGTCGAGCAGCGCGCGGTCGCGGCCGGGGGCGGCGACGAGGCTGACGCCGCAGGGCAGGCCGGCGCGGGTGGTGAGCGGGAGCGAGACGGCGGGGGCGCCGGCGAGACCGGCCACGCAGGTCAGCCGCATGGTGGCGTCGCGCACCGCCTGGAGGCCCTGGCCGAGCAGCGGGGCGACCGAGGAGGACGACGGCAGCACCAGGACCCGGTCGCCGATGAGGTCGCGCAGCCGGGCGCGTGCGGAGACGACGGCGTCGTACGCCGCGTCCGCGTCGGCCTTGTCGATCGAGGCGGCGTGGCGGAAGCGGGTGCGGACGTCGGCGCCGAGGGTGTCGAGGCGGTCGGCGAGCCAGCCTCCCCGCACGGCCCAGGCCTCCCACGCCTGCCACGTCTGGAACGCCTGCAGCCACGAGGTCAGCTCGCCCAGCGGCCAGCCCTCGCGCACGATGAGGCCCTGGTCGGCGACCCACGCCTCGACGGCCGAGCGGACGTCGGGCTCGGCGAGCGCGAGGAGCTCGGGGACGACGACGAGGTCGGTGCCACCGCTCCCGCTGTCGGGCGGCAGCAGCACGTCGCCGACCTCGCGCAGCAGCGCCGCCGAGCGGGTCAGCCAGCCGACGGTGTCGAAGGTGGGGGAGAGGGCCAGGACGCCGTTCATCGGCAGCGAGCCGTGGGTGCTGCGGATGCCGGTCAGGCCCTGGTACGCCGCCGGCACCCTGATCGAGCCACCCGTGTCGGTCCCGAGGCCGATCGTGGCGTGCCCGAGGGAGACGGCGGACGCGGAGCCCGACGACGAGCCGCCGGGGACCCGGCGTGGCGCGCGCGGGTTGGGCGGGGCGCCGAAGTGCGCGTTGGTGCCGGCCAAGGAGTAGGCGAACTCGTCGGTGCGGGCGATGCCGCGCAGCGAGGCGCCGGCCTCGACGAGGGTGTCGACGACCGTCGCGTCGGAGCGCTCGACGGGGGCGGCGGCCTCCCAGGTGGGGTTGCCGGCGCCGACCTTCTGCCCGGCGACGGCGAAGAGGTCCTTGACCGCGACGCTCTCGCCGACCAGCGGACCGGCCGGGGCGCCGGGCACGAGCGGGTCGCCGACGACCCGCCAGATCCGGGTGTCGAGGGCGGGGGCGGGCACCGAGACGTGGGCGGCGGTGACCTTCCAGCCGCCGCAGAAGTCGTCGTCGGTGCGGGCCCAGAGCTGGGTCTGCTGGCCGCGGCCGCCGCGGGCGAGCTCGGTCACCGCGACCACGAGAGCGTGGTCGGGGTCGGTGACCTGGACGTGGGTCTGCACCAGCCGGCGGGCCGGCGCACCGCCACGGCCGGAGCGGAAGGCGGCGATCTGGTCGTGGCCGACGAGCAGGCCGTCGGCGTCGCCGCGGAGGGTCGTCGTGGCGGGCGCGAAGAGCCGGTCGAGGACCTCGACGTCGTCGCTCATGAGCGCCTGCTCGTAGGTGCGGAAGGCTTCGACCAGGCCCGGCGGCACCGGCAGGGAGGGGCCGCTCATCGGGCGAGCCCTGCGAAGTCGCTCTTCCGGATGCGCGCGTGCACGCCCTTGACCACGTCCACCACCTGGGAGATCTCGAAGTCGGTCGCCGCGGAGAGGTAGGCGTAGGCCATCCGCGGGTCCATGCCGTAGCGGGCGACCAGCAGGCTGATCGCGTGCCGGACGCACTGCTGCACCGCGACGTCGAGGTCCTCGTCGAGCCCGGTGGGGACGAGGTGGTCGACGGTCTCGGCGAGCGGGGAGACGACCTCGCCGAACTGCGCCACCGCGTCGGCCGCGGGCACGACGTCGAGCCGGACGGTCGCGCGCAGCGAGGCCTCCAGCGCGGTCAGCGCGACCTCGCCGTCGCCCTGCGCGAAGTGCGGGTCGCCGGCGTAGAAGAGGGCGTCCTCGACCTGCACGGGCAGGTAGAGCGTGGCGCCCGCGGTCAGCAACGAGATGTCGAGGTTGCCGCCGTGCACCCCGGGCGGCACCGAGTGCGGCCGCTGGTCGCCGGCCACCGCGACCCCGAGGATGCCGAGGAACGGCGCCATCGGGAAGCGCACGACCGGCCCGTCCCCGATCGGGCCGGGGACCAGGCCCATCTCCGCGTGCGTGCCGTCGTCGGCGACGCGGGCGAAGGCGGAGAAGACGTCGCCCTCGAGCGGGTACTCCCCGGGCAGGGCACCGCGCCCGTGCCGGTTGGACACCACGCCGTACGGCACCCGCGGCGCGGTCTCGAGGAGCGTGATCGCGAGCAGGTCGCCCGGCCGTGCGCCGGTCACCGCCACGGGGCGGCTCACCACGTGCGGCCCGTCGACACCGACGACGTGCGGGGCGTCGGAGGCCGCGAGGGCTCGGGCGTCGGCGAGCACCGGCACGTCGTACGCCGCGAAGAACCCGTCGGGGTCGCGACCCTGGTCCTCGAGGATGCCCTCGTGGCTCAGCGTGTCGAGGGTGACCTCGTCACCCGGCTCGACCCGCAGCACCGGCGCGTCGGCAGCGCAGGGGAGGCGTCCCCACAGGACGTTCTCGACCGTGGAGGGCAGGTAGGCCCCGCGGATCGGGCCGGTGCCGATTTCCAGAGGGTCCATGCCAGAACCCTAGGGGGACGTGACGTGGCTCAGGCGTCCCAGGTCCAGGAGTCGAGCACCTGCTGGTTGACCGCGGTCGTCAGATCTTGATCAGAACGCAGAAGCTCGAAGCGAGGCCTTGGCGCGCCGGGGCCCGCGATGGCCGTGAACGAGATCAAGTCTGGCGCTTGCCTTCTGTAACTCTCGTCTACCTGGACGTCCCACCCCTGTCCCTGACGCCGCACGCGGGTCCCGGCCTCGGCAAGGAGGGCTCGTGGGTCGCCGCCCCAGGCCCAGTTCGGGAGCTGAATGACGGCTCGCGGGGGGCGGGTCCAAGGCACGGGCTTCACCTTAGGCTGAGCAGGCGAGACCTCCCCGGCCACCGAGTCCGTCGAGAGTCCGCGCGCAGTCCGCAGAACGTCCGTACGCAACCGACCAGAGGCAACTGCACTCAACAACGTCGTTGCAGGTCAGAGCCAACTATCGACAAGCACCGACGACTGCCAATAACTGCGACTACGTTCCGCTTCAACGTCTGAGGCACGTCGCGGCCCCCTGAGACGGGGCTGGCACGAGCGGCGCCGGTGCCGGTTGGCTGGCCGGCATGACCCCCACCCCCTGGCGCACCGTCCCGCTCACGGACGACTACGGCCTCCCTGGTCGCCGGCCGCCGGGGGCGACCGACCCGACGGCGTACCTGCGCACCGTCGAGGTGCTCGGCGCGGACGTCCACCACCTCGACCTGCCCGGCCCGACGCCGGACGCCCCGGTGGTGCTGCTGGTCCACGGGCTCGGGGGGCGCTGGCAGCACTGGGCCGAGAACCTCGCCGGCCTCGCGGAGCACGCGCGGGTGGTGGCGCTGGACCTGCCGGGTTTCGGGCGGTCTTCGCCGCCGAGGGGTGGGTACGCCGTGGACGGGTTCGCCGACGTGGTCGCCGCCCTCGCCCGGGAGCTCGCCCTGCCGCCGCTCACCGTGGTCGGCCACTCGCTGGGGGCGCTGGTGGCGCTGCGCCTGGCACACCGGCACCCCGACCTGGTGTCCTCGGTCGTGCTGGCCGGTGGCACCGTCGGCGCCTTCGCGGAGGTGCTGGGGCTGCGCCGTGCCGGCCACCAGCTGCGGCACCGCCCCCGGACGGTGGCGGCGACGCTGCTCGAGGTGATGACCGCCGGGCTCCCGGTCCCCGGCCTCGTGCGCCGCCAGGTCGTGGCGCGCGCGTGGCTGCGCCGCCTGCTGCTCTGGCCCTACCTCCACCGGCCCGCGGACATGCCCGCCACTGGCATCGCCGCGCTCGTCGACGGCGTCGGCACCCACGGCGTCCTGCGGATCGCCCGCTCGGTCGCCACCATGCGCGTCGACCGGTGGCTGCACGAGGTCGACCACCCGGTGCTGGCGATCGGCGGCGAGCGCGACCACGTGGCGCCCCTGGACCAGCTGGCCGCCTTCGCGCGTGCCGTGCCGTCCGCGGAGACGGTGGTGCTCGCGGGGGTCGGGCACATGGTGATGCTGGAGCGCGCGGACGCGTTCACCGACGAGGTGCTGGCGTTCCTGCAGCACCCGCGCTCGTGACCGGTCGTGGGCCCCGGGTCCTCCACAGGGTGACGCTCCGCGCGCCTGTCCACCACGGCGGCGATGACGCTGGACCGAGGCTGGCGCATCGACCAGTCTCGCTTCATGCAGAGGGACGAAGTGTTAACGCTATCCGTTATTAACGGAGCGCGTTATGCTGGTGGCACGTGATCAGGTCCTTCGCCGACCGGGACACGGCCGCGTTGTGGCAGCACGAGCGCGTTCCTGGTCTGGACGCCAGGATCCTGCGCGTGGCGCTACGCAAGCTGGTCCAGGTGCATGCGGCGACGAGCCTGCAGGACCTGCGGGTCCCGCCCGGCAACCGGCTCGAGCTCCTGCGGGGTTCCAGGCAGGGGCAGCACAGCATCAGGGTGAACGACCAGTGGCGGATCTGCTTCAGGTGGAAGGACGGAGGGGCTGAGGATGTCGAGCTCGTCGACTACCACTGAGTCGCTGGGAGTCGAGCCGATCCACCCCGGTGAGGTGCTGATGAGCGACTTCATCGAGGGCTTCGGCATCACCCAGCACCGCCTGGCCGTGGCGATCGGGGTCCCGCCGCGGCGCATCAACGAGATCGTCCACGGCAAGCGGGGCATCTCCGCCGACACTGCCGTGCGGCTGGCCCGCTTCTTCGGGACGTCACCGGAGTTCTGGATGAACCTGCAGACCCACTACGAGCTGGTCGTCCAGCAGCGCGCCCTGGGCGACGTGGTGGAGGGCATCATCCCGATCTCCGCCTGACGACGGGTCGCGGATCCGCGTCAGATCACCAGGGCGACGACGACCCCCACCAGTGCGACGATCGCCAGGACGACCAGCACCGCGGGCCACAGCGGTCGTCGGTGGGCGTTGAGCGGCTGGTCCACGCTCGGACGGCGGCGGTGCTCCTCGGGACGCAACGGGTGGTCAGGGTCGTAGGGACGGCGCGGGTGCTCGGGATCGACGGTCATGACCGATCCGTGCCCACTGGGAGCGACGAGGCATTCGCCCGGGAGGGTGGGATCGGACTCAGGACGCCGAGGCCACCCAGCGGTCCAGGGCCGCCCCGAGGTCGGCGGGCGTGACCGGCTTGGGCACGAAGTCGTCCATGCCCGCGGCGGCGCACCGCTCGCGCTCGCCCTCGGTCACGCTGGCCGTCATCGCGAGCACCGGCACCCGCGGCCGGCCCTGGGTGAGCTCGCGCAGGCGCAGCTCACGCGTGGCGTCGTACCCGTCGAGGACGGGCATCTGGCAGTCCATCAGCACCGCGGCGTACGCCGTGTGCTCGAGCGCGTCGAGCGCCTCGCGGCCGTCACCGGCCACGTCGGCGTCGTAGCCCAGCGAGGCGAGGATGCCCTCGGCGACGACCTGGTTGACGTCGTTGTCCTCGACCACCAGCACCCGCGGGCGGACGGGATCGCCCTCGGCTGGCGGCGCGGAGCCGACCGCGGCCGGGGTGACCGGGGCGACGGCCTCCGGGGTCTGCGGGGCCAGCAGCGCCGAGAGCAGGCCCCGCAGACGTGACATCGGCAGCGGCTTGGCCAGGATCTCGCGCACCCCGGCGTCCCAGGCCTCGTCCTGGTCGACCTCGGTGTCGGAGGTCAGCAGCACCAGGCGCGGTCCGGAGAGGTCGGGGGTCGTGGTGATGGTCCGCGCCAGCTGCAGCCCGTCGACCTCGGGCATGCACAGGTCCAGCAGCACCACGTCGTACGCCGCCTCGGACCCGCGCATCCGGGCGACCGCCTCCGCGGCGGACCCGACGGTGTCGACGTCCATGCCCCAGGCACCCAGCTGCCCGTCGAGCACCATGAGGTTGGTGGCGTTGTCGTCGACGACGAGCGCTCGCAGGCCCTCGAGCGGCTCCTGCGAGGCGGGCCGGACCGCGGGCGGGTGCTCGGCGGCGAGCAGCGGCAGCCGGAACCAGAAGGTGCTGCCCTCCCCGGGGGTGCTGTCGACGCCGATGGTGCCGCCCATCGCGGCGGTGAGCCGGGCGCAGATCGCCAGCCCCAGCCCGGTGCCGCCGTAGCGACGGGTCGTGGAGGAGTCGGCCTGGGTGAAGGGGTCGAAGAGTCGCTCGCGACGGTTCTCGGCCAGGCCGATGCCGGTGTCGCGGACCTGGAACCGCACGACCGGGGCCTCGGGTGTGCCGCCGTCGAGGTGGGCGCTGATGACGACCTCGCCGTCGTGGGTGAACTTCACGGCGTTGGTGGCGAGGTTGAGCAGCACCTGGCGCAGCCGGCCGGGGTCACCGCGCAGGGCGGCCGGCACCTCGGGGGAGCAGTAGGCCAGCAGCTCCAGCCCGCGGGCGCGCGCCGGCTCGGCGACGATCGCGGCGACGTCCTCGACGACCTCGGTGAGCAGGAAGTCGATCGACTCCAGCTCGACCGCGCCGGCCTCGACCTTGGAGAAGTCCAGGACGTCGTTGATGATCCCGAGCAGCGCGTCGCCGGCGGTCTGCACGCCGCGGGCGTACTCCCGCTGCCGCTCGTCGAGGTCGGTGCCGAGCAGCAGCCCGGTGAGGCCGATGACGCCGTTCATGGGGGTGCGGATCTCGTGGCTCATCGTGGCCAGGAAGGCCGACTTCGCACGCGAGGCGGCCAGGGCCTCGTCCCGGGCCTCGGCCAGCTGCAGCGCGGTGCGGCGCTGCTCCTCCAGCAGCGACCAGGTGCGCAGCATCGCGAGGGTGACCAGCACGATCATGCCGCCGCCCGCGGCGACGGCGTTGGCGAGCTGGTCGCCGGCGACGTCGAGGACCAGCATCGCGGTCGGGACCAGGAGCGGGAGCACGGCCACCAGCAGGCGCGGCGTGAGCGAGGGGAGAGGGGCCGCCGCCCGGCGGGAGGAGGGGCGGGTGCGGGTCAGCACCGCCCACGCCATGGCGAGCGCCCCCAGCATCCAGCCGAGGTCGAGCGCGGCGTCGACGACGGTGCTGGACTCCACCAGGAGGAACCCGATGTCGGAGAGCAGCCACGCGGCGACCCCCAGCCCGAGGGCGGGGCCGACGACGGACCGCGCCTCGCGCACCCAGAGCACGCGCAGGATCAGGCCGAGCAGCGTGGCGTCGAGGACCGGGTAGGCCGCCCAGACCAGCCGGGTGCCCCAGCCCACCGAGGTGTCGTCGAGGATCCCCTGGACCGCCAGCTCCCAGAGCACGAGCAGGCAGACGACCACGATCGTCGCGGCGTCGACGGCTCCCTCCAGGCGGAGGTGGCCGCGGTCGGTGCGGAGCAGGGTCAGGACCAGGGTGGCGCCGAGGAGCACGTAGGAGAAGAGGTACAGGACGTCGGCGGCCGAGACGTCCGGCTCGCCCACGGTCCAGTAGTAGCCGTACCAGACGACGTCGGCCAGCGCCGTGGACACGATCGCACCGGTCACCAGGAGGCTGAGGGTGCGGGCCAGCCCGGTGCGGCCGCGGCTGCCCCACCAGGCCACGGTCCCGGCGCCGAGCATCACGAGGAGATACCCCACGTCGTACGTCGTGCCGTAGGCGACCACGTGCAGGACGGAGAGCGCGAGGGCGAGCGCGACCAGGGCGGCGACCGCGCCGCGAGCGTTCACCCACCCCTGCATGTGGTCGCTCCTTCCCGCGGCAGCGCGTCCGTGCGCGGCCCCTGTCCCCAGCCTGCCGCATCCGGGGCGACGGCGCCGGGGTATCCGCCTGCGGGGACCGCGTGGCGCGACGTACGGTGGGTACGACGACCTCGGGGGCCACGTGCCTGGCTCCTGCTGAATTGGGAGCAAGCAAGCATGGAACTCGACCCCCAGGACATCCGCGCCATCATCCTGAGGATGAAGCGCGCGCACGGCCACCTCGCCAGCGTGATCCGGATGATGGAGGAGGGCTCGGACTGCGAGTCGGTCCTCACCCAGCTGGCCGCGGTCAACAAGGCGCTGGCGCGCAGCGGGTTCGCGATCGTCGCCACGGGTCTGCAGGACTGCATGGCGGACGGGCAGGCCGACGAGGCGGACCTGAAGAAGATGGAGAAGCTCTTCCTCTCCCTCGCCTGAGCGAGCCCGGCCGTCGCTGGTCGAGGGGCGAGTGGAGCGAGCCACGAGACCCCGCGCGGCGTGACCTTCTGCCGGGTTGTGGCGTTGGTCACGTCATGACCCGTCTGCGCCTCCTGCTCGCCAGCACCGCCACCGCGGCCCTCGCGGCCGGGCTCCTCCCCGTGGGAGCGGCCTCGTCGGCCTCCCCGGACGCGTCCGGAGGCCTGGTTGACGGCGATGAGCGGCTGCTGCCGGCCGGCCTGGAGTACGTCGCGCTCGGCGACTCGTGGACGGCCAACGTGGTCCTGGTCAACCGGCAGGGCGTGCCGGACACGACGTACGCGCCGATCGACTGCGCGCAGTCGTACACCAACTACCCCAAGCTGCTCGCGGAGGCCTTGAGCGTGGGGGAGTTCCGGGACGCCTCGTGCGGATCGGCGACGACCGACGACTTCTACGAGCCGCAGACGGGGCTGCCGCTGGGGGGGACCAACCCCGCGCAGTTCGACCGGCTGACCCCCACGACCGACCTCGTGACCGTCGGCATCGGCGGCAACGACGCCGGCATCTCCAGCGCCGGGCTCGACTGCCTCAACATCGCGCCCGCCGAGACTCCGCTGTCGGACTCCGGCCAGGGGCTGCCGTTCGGTGGCTGCAAGGCCAAGTACGTCGTCGACGGCGAGGACTCCATCGCGCAGCGGATCAAGGAGTCGGAGATCAAGCTGGTGCGGGCGTTCCGTGCCATCCACCGGATCGCCCCGGGCGCACGGATTCTGGCGATCGACTACATCAACGTGGTCCCGCGCCGCGGCTGCTACCCGACGGTGCCGGCCTCCGACGAGGACATGCGCTGGATCTCGACCAAGTTCCGCCAGCTCAACCGGATGATCAAGCGGGCGGCCGAGCGCGGCGGCGCCGAGTACGTCAACACCTTCCGCCGTACGCCGCAGGGCGTCGACCTCTGCGGTGACCCCAACGTGCGGTGGGCCGAGGTCTACGGTCCCTCCGCCAACGACGCGGCCGTCGGCGTCCCCGCCCACCCGAACGCGGCCGGCGCCCGAGGGCAGGCCGCCGCGATCCTCGACCACATCCGCGACACCGACCCGGACGTCTTCCGCTGAGCTGCAGTGGGAGTCGCGTGCCGAGGAGCGCGCGCGAGCCCTCGTCGAGCGACAGACAGAAGTCCGGCCGCCGGCCGCGTCCCCCGCGTGGGGCCGCCTCGCTACGTCACGGCGTCTGGACTTCGGTACGTCGTCTGACGTGGACCACCGGGCGGCCGGCCGCGCGACCGGGCCCTGCCACCATGGGTGCGTGACCGCCCGCCTCGCCGCCGTCCCGACCGAGCGGATGCACCTCGTGCTGATGATGGTGCTGACGTTCAGCACCGGGATCATCGACGCCGTCGGCTACCTCGGGCTGGACCGGGTCTTCACCGCCAACATGACCGGCAACGTGGTCATCCTCGGCATGGGTCTGGTCGGCGCCGAGGACCTGCCGGTGCTGGGCCCGACGGTCGCGCTCGTTGCGTTCATGGGCGGTGCTGCGCTGGGCGGTCGGGTGCTGCGTCGCGCGGCCGGCCCGTGGACGTGGCTGACGACGCTGCTGTTCGTCTCGGTCGGGGTGGTCTGCCTCGGGCTGTCGGTCGTGCTGCTCGTGGCCGACGAGGCCACCCCACCGCCGCTGGCGCTCTCGCTGCCGGTGACCGCGGTGCTCGGCACGGCGATGGGCGTGCAGGCGGCGACCGCCCGGTTCGTGGCGGTCCGCGACGTGACGACGGTCGTGGTGACCTCGACGCTCATCGGTTTGGCCGCCGACTCGCGACTGGGCTCCGGCCGGGCGGTGGCCGAGGGTGGCGCGGGTCGCCGGTTCCTGGCCGTCGCGCTCATCCTCGTCGGTGCCGCCGCCGGCGCCGCACTGCTCAAGGTCGGCGTCTGGGTCGGCCTGCTCGTCGCCGGAGTGCTGATCCTGCTCGCCACCGGGCTCGGTGCGTGGCACGGGCGAGTGCTCGCGGGGAGCGCTGTGGTCGTGTCGTCGGAATCCCCGGATATCAGGCCTTCCTGACGGTTCGGGAGGGTTGCAACCCCTGACAAGCGTGCGAAGAGCCTGATATCCGGGGATTCCTGCAGCCCCGACCGGCCAGCCGTGCGCACGGCCGGGCTTGACGGACCACAGCCCCGCGCTCAGCTCGCTCGCTCGACGGCAGCAGCGAGCACGGCGCGGATGCGCGCTGCGGTACGCACCGGATCGTCCAGATCGGCCCAGGTCAACCGGATGCACCGCCACCCGGTGAGCTCGCGGATCCGGTCCTCGCGACGCTTCTCCTCCCAGACCGTCTGACCGTCAGCGCCGTACTTCACCCGGCCGTCGAACTCGAGGAAGACGCCCAGCGCCGGCCACGCGAAGTCGACCCGCGCCACCACCCTTCCGTTCTCGTCCCGGACCTTCACCTGGGTCTCCGGCCGCGGCAAGGACTGGCTGAAGCACAGGTACGCGACCCTGGACTCACCGACCGACTCGATGGCCGGATCCATCAGGTCGAGCACGATCCGCGTCGCCAGGGTGCCGGGCCAGTGCTGCATCCCGCCGTCGCCATCGGGGCGTTCGTACCGGGCCCGCAGTCCGGCGCTGCTCACGAGTCCGCGGTGGGCCAGATCGTTCGCGACGACGAGAGCCGGCTCGACGTCCACGAGGGTCGAGAGGTCAAGCACGGTCCTGGTGGGCGAGGTGACCCGAGCACCGTCATGGACCTCGACGTCCTCGGGCAACAGCAGACCGCGGTGCTGGACTACGCCCGCTTCTCGACGTCCCGCTCGCTCGTCCGACCGACTCCCGTGGACGACGTCGAGTGCCAGCCCCCACAGCGGAGCGCCGTACGCCGGGAGGGCCGAGACGTGACTGAGGACCAGCTCGCAGCATGCCTGCAGCTGGACGGCTCGGCACCGCGCGGCGTACCGCTGCGCGCCATCCAACGTCATCCAGGCGCGGGCGTCGACGTATGCGCCTCGCCGCACCCGAACCAGCTGTCCGCTCCGC
Organism: Actinomycetota bacterium; assembly: GCA_009701885.1. Lineage (GTDB taxonomy): Bacteria > Actinomycetota > Actinomycetes > Propionibacteriales > Nocardioidaceae > Nocardioides. The sequence goes on along the minus strand of WLJH01000012.1, from coordinate 79,764 downwards.
ACTGCTGCGGCGAGGGCGCGGTCGGTCCACCCCTGTGCGATGAGGTCACGCCGCAACTGGATCGCTGGGGCTGCGGGAGGCTCTGGGGGTGAGGGCACGGTCCAGTGCTACCCCGGACGCGTGCTGCGTGCTCGGGTGTGCCGGCCGGCCTGTGGAGAACCGCCCTTGCAGGAATCCCCGGATATCAGGCTTTCCCGACGGTTCGGGAGGTTTGCAACCCCTGACAAGCGCGAGAATCGCCTGATATCCGGGGATTGCGACGCCCCGCCGACGAACCTCAGCCCAGCGCGACGGCGAGGTCCAGCAGGGCCCGGTCGCGACCGGGGGCGGCGAGCAGCGAGACGCCGCAGGGCAGTCCGTCGCGGGTGGCGAGGGGCAGCGAGACGGCCGGTGCGCCGAGCAGCGGGGCCAGGCAGGTCAGCCGGAGGGTCGCCTCGCGGACGGCCTGCACGCCAGGGCCGGGGAACGGAGCGACCGAGGAGGCGGTCGGCAGCACGAGCACCCGATCGCCGAGCAGCTCGCGCAGCCGCTGGCGGGCGGCCTGCACGACGTCGTACGCCGCGTCCGCGTCGGGCTTCTCGACCGAGGCGGCGTGGCGGAAGCGGGTGCGGACGTCGGCGCCGAGGGTGTCGAGCCGGTCGGCGAGCCAGCCGCCGCGCACCGACCACGCCTCCCACGCCTGCCAGGTGCCGAACGCACGCACCCACGAGGCGAGCTCACCGAGCGGCCAGCCCTCGCGGACGACCAGCCCCTGGTCGGTGACCCAGGTCTCGACGGCCGCACGCACGTCGGGCTCGGCAGCACCGAGCAGCTCGGGCACGACGACCAGGTCCGCGCCCGCCGCGGTGAAGGCGTCGGGCGGCAGCAGCACCTCGCCCACGTCGCGTGCGAGGGCGGGGGAGCGGGTCATCCAGCCGACGGTGTCGAAGCTGGGTGCCAGCGCCATGACGCCGTGCATCGGGACGGTGCCGTGGGTGGGGCGGAAGCCGGTGAGCCCCTGGTACGCCGCGGGCACGCGGGTCGAGCCGGCGGTGTCCGTCCCGAGCCCGATCGTGGCGTGGCCGAGGGAGACCGCGGACGCGGGGCCGTTGGACGACCCGCCGGGGACCCGGCGCGGGGCGCGCGGGTTGGGCGGGGTGCCGTAGTGGTGGTTGGTGCCGCCGAGGGACCAGGCGAACTCGTCGGTGCGGGCGATCCCGGCGATCGCCGCGCCGGCCTCGACGAGGGTGTCGACGACCGTGGCGTCGGCGCGCTCGACGGGGGCGGCGGCCTCCCAGGCGGGGTTGCCGGCGCCGACCTTCTGGCCGGCCACGGCGACGACGTCCTTGACCGCGACGGTCTCGCCGACGAGCGGTCCGGCGGGGGCGCCGGGGACTAGCGGGTCGCCCACCACCCGCCACACGCGGGTGTCGAGGGCGGGTGCCGGGGTGGAGACGTGCGCTGCGGTGAGGCGCCAGCCCTCCGGCGTACGGGCCCAGAGCTGAGACTGCTGGCCGCGGCCGCCGCGGGCGAGCTCAGTGACCGCGACGACGAGCGCGTGGTCGGGATCCGTCACCTGCACGTGGGTCTGCACGACGCGGCGCGCGGGCTCCGTCCCGAGCGCCGGCGCGATGGCGTCGTGGCCGACCAGCAGCCCGTCGGCGTCGCCGCGCAGGGTGCTCGAGCCGGGGGCGGTCAGCTGCGCGAGCGTCTCGGTGTCGCCCGCCGCGAGGGCCTGTTCCCAGGCGCGGAACGCTTCCACGAGCCCCGGCGGCACGGGCAGGGCGGGACCACCGGGAGGCATGTCGCCCAGCCTAGGGCGACCGCCTGCCCAGGGAGCGTCAGGCCCAGGACCAGGACGCGAGGACCTGCTCGTTGACCGCGGCGCGCTCGGCCTCGTCGTACTCCGCGTCGGCGAGCCGGATGGTCAGGCGCACCGAGGTGCCGTCGACGACCGCGCCGTAGACGTCGGCGTAGTTGCCCTTGGACTCCTTGCCGGACACGTGCCACATCTCGATGCCGTCGACCTCGACGACGTCCTCGGCGGTGAACTTCTCGCCCAGCCCGTCGAGCGCGATCTCCTGCTGCCGCTCGATCTCGGGCGCCTCGCCGGGGAACTCGATCTCCACGAGCGAGACCAGCGCGCCAGAGGGCCCGGTGGCGATGACGGCGGGGGACTTCTTGGAGGGCTCGCCGAGCTCGAAGCCGCTGGGCGCCTGGAAGGTCGCGGTCTCGGCCTCGACCTCGGGGCCGGGCTCGGCGGTCTCGGTGGCCTGCGCGGTGGCGTCGGGGTCGCTGGGCTCGTCCTCTCCGGAGCAGGCCGTGGCGCCCAGGGCGAGCGTCACGCCGAGGGCGGCTGCGCCCAGTCGGGCGCGGGTGGAGCGGGTGGTCGAGCGGGCAGGAAGGGCAGTGCCGAGTCGCATGCCACCAGTCCTACAGGACATCGCCGACGGGACCCGCATCGCCCCGATCGGGTGAATCCCCGTAACGGGATCGACTGTCGGGTCGTTGGTGGTCTAGACAGGTGCGACGGCTCCTCGGGCCGTCGCCATGCACCCCATCCGGGAGGAACATCCATGTCCAGCACTGGAACCAAGCGCGGCCTCGCCGCGACCGCGACCTCGGCCCTGGCGATCGCCGGGTTGCCGCTGCTCGCGGGTCCCGCCGGCGCAGTCACCCACACCAGCACCCTCGGTGCGGACTCCGTCAACCTCGTGCAGCCGGTCTCCACGACGGTCTCCGCCAAGCCCGACGGCCAGAACGCCACGCAGCGCCTCACCGCCCTCGGCGGCAGCAACGTCACCGGCGTGCGCTTCGAGTACCGCATCGGCGCCTCCGGCCCGTGGACCCCCATCGGCACCGCCGCGACCCGCAACGACGACGGGGCGTTCGCGTTCGAGTGGAACCCCACCCCGATCGCCGGCGCGACCAACGTGACGCTGCGCGCGGTGGGGCTGGGCCCGGCCACCGCGCCGACCGACGACCTCAGCGGAGTCGCGGTCGACAACAACGCCGACACCGTCAACGTGACCGACGGTGCGACCCTCGACGTCTTCCAGGCGCCGTACACCAACGGCGCGACCGCGGGTCAGTACGCCGTGGTCGAGGGCACGTCCTCGGCGCCCGGCGCCACCCCGACGCTCGACTTCTACGACCCCAGCGCCGACGCCTTCGCCGGTGCGGGCGACACCACGACCTCGACGACCCCGCAGGCCGGGGTCACCGGCACCTGGCGCGGTGTCCTCGACGTCACCGGCTACGACTACGGCGGCGGCACCGACGAGATCCTCGTCAAGGCCGCCGGCGGCAACGGCACGGCCGACGACGCCGAGTCCTTCGTCATCGACCGCCAGGAGCTCGGCACCGTCACCGCGGAGCCGACGAACGCCAACGTCCCCGGCACCGGCAACGCCGACATCACCATCACCGTCGTGGACGCCGAGGGCGACCCGATCGCCGGCGCCGAGGTGCGCCGTGAGGGTGGTGCGTACGTCGGCCAGACCAACGCGCTCGGTCAGGTCGAGACCACGCAGGCCGGGGGCACCCGCGCCTTCTACTACGCCAACGCCACCGACTCCGACCCGTTCGAGGCGGGCCTGGGCGACAAGCGCTCCCAGGACGTGACCGTCGGCCAGTACGACCCCGAGCCGACCGCGCTCGAGGCCACCTCGGCCAACGGCGAGGCCTTCGACTACGACGAGTACGACGCCGACGACATCCAGGTCCAGGTCAAGGACCAGGAGGGCAACGACGTCCCGTTCGAGCAGGCGACGCTGCAGACGGTGGAGTACACCTGGACCTTCCGCGCCTTCGACGGGGCACCGACCGCACGGGAGACCGAGGGCACCACGGTCGTCGGCCTGGACGGCAACGCGAACATCCCGCTGCCGCAGGACCGCTCCGAGGGAGGCACCTACACGCTGCGGGCCGCGCTCGTGGCCAACCCGGTCACCGGAGAGGGCGCCGTCGCCGAGTCGGAGGTCCTGACAGTGAAGGCCGGCCAGGCGGCGATCAAGCTCGCCGACGAGGTCTCCGGCGCCGCGGGCGCGGACGCCGCGGTCGCCGGGACCCTCGCGCTCGAGGACGGCACCGGCCTCCCGGGCCGGCCGGTCACGCTGACCTACACGCCGGGCCAGGGCGGTGACGCCGCCTTCGACCAGCAGAGCGGCGCCGACGACGAGGTCCGCACCGTCACCACCGGCGAGGACGGCTCCTTCTCGGCGACGCTCGACGACCCGGCCGCGGCCCAGGGCCAGCCCCAAGCCACCGAGACCGGCTCCGTGACCGCTGCGACGGCCGACTACGACGACCCCAACACCCCGGTCGACCAGGACAACGCCGACGCGGAGGCCACCGCCCCGGTGACCTTCTTCAACGACGCTGCCCCGGCAGGTGCCGAGGTCGAGGTCACGGGGCTCACGGGCACGGGCAAGCCCGGCGCCCCGTCGTACGGCACGGCGACGGTGACCGACGCCGACGGCGACCCCGTGCCCAACGTCGCGGTGCGGCTCACGGTCGACGGCGACTCCTTCTTCACCAGCGGTCCGGAGGACGGCACCACAGGCCAGCCGGCCGGCGACCTGGCCGAGCAGGGCCAGGCGATCACCCGGGTCACGAACGCCCAGGGCCAGGTGTCCTTCGCCGTCGGCATCGAGCGCAGCGAGGACTTCGACGACGACGGGACCGCGACCGACACGGTCACCGCGACCGTCGGTGGCGCCGGCGGCGCGAGCGACACCGCCGACGTCGCGTGGAGCAGCGCCGACCCGCTCAACGCCGGCGAGGTGCTGATCGAGCTCGCGGCGGACCGGTTCCAGGAGTCCGGCGTGCTGCCGAAGGCGCCGACGACCGACGACGTCGCCTACGACGTGAAGGTGACCGACCAGTTCGGCAACCTCGTCGGTGGCGAGGACGTGGCCATCCGTACCGACGGCGGCGAGGTCGTCAGGCCCGGCAACAACGGTCAGGGCGGTCTCACGATCGAGTCGGACTTCGACGCCGACCCGGAGTTCTCGCTCTCCTCCGACAGCGAGCAGGACGCCACGCCGACCGGCACGTGGGCGGCCGACACCTCGGTGTACGCCGCTGACAGCACCGGCCCGCAGGGCGACGCCGACGACGACGCCGACATCGTCACCACGCAGGGCACCGACCCGACGACGGGGGAGGGTCCGACCGCGCAGTTCTACGAGGTCGACTTCGCCGCCGGCACCTACACGCTGGCCCAGCAGGGCGCAGAGCAGCGCGAGGTCGGGGAGACGGTCGTGATGACCTACACGGCCACCGACCAAGAGGGCGAGCCGATCGAGTTCGAGGTCGCCTTCTTCCGCACCGGCCCCGGCAACGACGACGACGGGTCGGCCAACGACCGGGTCGCCACGGGCGAGGACGGCCAGGCGTCGTACGTCTTCTCCGGCAACGCCGAGGGTCGGGCGCGCGTGTCGGGCATCGGGTACGTCGGCAACGAGGTGCAGCCGGAGTCCGAGGCCAGCGACACCGTGTCGTTCGGCCGGGTCGACGAGCCGGGTGACCCGATCACCATCACCCTGGCCGCCGACAGCAACGGCCCGCGCAAGGACATCGTGCGTGCCGACGTCGACAACGCCGTCGGCGAGACGATCCGGCTCTACGTCATCCGCGGCACCAAGGCGAAGGGCAACAAGCGCCTCGTCGAGGTCCGCGAGGACGTCGTGCCCGACGGGGGTCAGATGACCTTCAAGAAGGCCGACCGCAACGGCAACAAGAAGACCCGCTTCATCGCGAAGATCCGCAGCGGCGGGGTCGTCTACAAGTCGAACACGCAGAAGCCGCGCTGACCCGCCGATAGGTCACTCGTGACGGCCCGGGTGCCGCTGCCGCTGGCGGCGCCCGGGCCGTTCTCCATCTGCCGGTAGGTCGAGCGGGCGAGCGCCAGCGAGCCGTCGTCGAGACAGCGCCCACCGCCGATGGTCGAGCAGGCGAGCGCCAGCGAGCCGTCGTCGAGACCGCGTGAGCTGCCCGCCCACCGCGGCCACAGCCCCGAACCCCCAGTACCGTCCCGCCCATGACTACCGAGTGGGACCGCCACCTGTCGCTCGAGCCCCTGGGCGAGGGCCGGTACGCCGGCGCGCTGGACGCCGGTTGGTCGGTCGGCGGCGGCATCAACGGCGGCTTCCAGCTGGCCCTGGCCGGTGCCGCGATCAGCGCCCACCTGCCCGGGAAGCCCGACCCGGTCACGGTCTCGGCGTACTACCTCTCCGCCGGCACCCCGGGGCCCGCCGAGGTGAGCGTCGACGTACGCCGTGACGGGGGCCGCCTCGCGACGGTCGCGGCAGACCTGGTGCAGGACGGCCAGACCCGGCTGACCCTGCTGTCGACGTACTCCGACCTGGACCGGTTCGAGGGCGACGTGCGCACGACCGCCGTCGAGCCGGAGCTGCCGCCGCAGGAGGAGTGCGCGGGACCGGGGGACGTGCCGGAGTTCGTGCTCGAGATCGCCCCACTGATGCGCCGTTTCGAGATGCGGTTCCCGATCGAGCAGACCGCGTGGATCCGCGGCGAGACGCGCGGGGAGGGGCACTTCTCGGCGTGGTTCCGCCTGAACGACGGGCGGGAGCCGGACCCGGTCGCGCTGCTGATGGTCCTCGACGCGTTGCCGCCGGTGACCTTCGACCTCGGGATGGTCGGGTGGGCGCCGACGTTGGAGCTGACCTGCCACGTGCGCGCCAAGCCGGCGCCGGGCTGGTTGAAGGTGCAGCACCACACGCGGAACTTCGCGGGTGGGATGTTCGAGGAGGACTGCGAGGTCTGGGACTCCACCGGGCGTCTCGTCGCCCAGTCGAGGCAGCTGGCGCTGGCGCCCCGGGTGGGTTGAGTCCTACTCCTCGAGGACGGGGGCGGGTCGGCGTACCTGCGTGCCCAGACCGTCGCCGTCCCGGATCGCCGGCCCGACCCGCCGCCACCACGTGACGACGGCAGCGTCGGGACTGTTCTTGGCCCCGAGCGGCTTGGGCAGGTGGTGGGGGGCCTGGAGCCCGGTGGCGTAGAGCGCGGCCCGGCGTACCGAGGCGTTCTCGTGCTGCATCGCCACCTTGATCCGCTCCTGCTCGTGGGTCGTGAGCCGCTTCGGCGAACGGGCGAGGCTGACCAGGGCTCGGCGCTGGACCCAGGGCTGCTCGGCGTCGACGAGGGCGACGACGTCCTCGCGCCGGCTGCCGTGGCCGAGCATCCACACCGACTCCCACGCGCGCCCGCCGAGGAGCTCGCGGTCGGAGCCGGCGAGGGTGATGAAGCAGTCGGCGACGGCGTCCGCGTAGGGGCTCAACCCCAGGGCGTACGTCGCCAAGCGCCGCCGGTTGCCGCTGACGTGGCACAGCGACTCCCGCAGGAGCCGCTGCAGCAGCTGGTCGGGCTCGGCGGTGTAGACGGCCGGCGTCATCGCCTGCACCTGGGTGGCGACGGTGCGGCTGATCTGGCGGCTGGCGTCCTTGCCGGCGAGGTCCTTGGTCTCGCGGGCGGTGAGCACCCGGCTGCGCAGCGGTCCGTCCTTGAGGGTGCGGACCACGCGGGCGAAGGAGTCGTCGGGCAGGTGGGTGAGCAGGTCGAGCAGGTCGGCGCCGCGCTTGTACGCCGGCACGAGCAGCCCGCGGATCGCGTGCTGCTCGAGCTGGGCCAGGGGGGCGCCGTCGAAGTGGCCGCGCGCCACCTTGCTGGCCGCGACCTGGATCGCGCCCAGGGCGAGCGCCTTGTTGTCGGAGTCGAGCAGCTTGAGCACCAGGGCGCTGGCGGCCGGGTCCTCGAGCTGCTGGAGCAGCCCGAGCATGGGGGAGACGACCTGCACGTCGTCGTCGGTGAGCCACGCGCCCAGGGCGTGCAGGACGTGCCGCTGGCCGACGGGGTGGTTGATCAGGGTGCTGAGCGCCTCGAAGCGACGCAGCTGGTCGATGCCGGTGGTGCGCGCGAGCTCCTGGACCAGGCGCTCGCACAGGAGCGTCCAGTGGCGGGCGGGGAGGAGGACGAGCTCGAAGTGGTCGAGCTCGGTGACGAGGGTGAGCCAGTCGCCGCCGGTCATGGCGTCACCGGACGCGGTGGCCTTGTCGATCAGGCCCATGATGAGCGCGTCGGGGGCGGTGTCGCTGCGCTCGGCGAACGAGACGCGCTCAGGGGCCTTGCCGGCGGGGTCGCAGTCGCGGACCAGCTGGCGGTTCGCCGCGACGAGGGCGCCCTCGGGGAGACCGAGGACGGTCTCGTAGCCGCGCAGCGCCTTGAACGTGATCGGGTGGTGCCCGGACTCCCAGCGGCTGAGTCGGCTGAGGTCGGCGGTGACCCCCGCGTCGCGCAGTGCCTGGACGAAGACCGACCTGTCGGCGTACGCCGTCTCGCGGCCAAGCGTTCGGCATGTGACCAACAGCCATGCCGTACGTGCCCAGGGGTCGTAGTACCCCTCGTCCATGGAGGTCAGATCGTCCGGCATCTGCGGGGGGCGGCCCCGACGCTTCTTCCGGGCGCCGTTGCCGTCGCCCGGGCCGCCTGCGCCGCCTGTGCGGCCGTCGCGAGGCGCGGCTGGGCCCACTCCCACTCCTCTGCCGTGGCGTCCGGGTTACGGGTACGCCGGTGAAATCTGCTGGTGACCTGACGCACACGTTATTGCATGGCAGAAAGTAAAGAACACAAAACCCGCGTGCCGACTCGGGGAGTCCCTAATGTGCCACCCGTCCAGACAACTGCCTCTGTGGTTGTCCGGATCCGGCCTCGGGGTCGGTGGCTCGGGATCTGTGTCGAGCCAGTCCTTACAACCTTCAGAAGGGTTACAACCAGAATGAACAGCAGCGGCATCAAGCGGGGCCTGGCCACCACGGCCGTCTCCGCTCTCGCGGTGGCGGGTATCCCGTTCATCGCCACCTCCGCCTCGGCCAGCGCGACTGAGCTCACGGTCGCCAACGTCGGCCCGGTCCGTGACGGCAACGCTGACGGCGGCACCATCGTCTTCTCGGTTCCTGAGGCCATGGCGGCGACCGTCGACGGTCAGGTTAAGCTCATCCGTTCCGACCTCACTGGTCTCGCCGGCAACCAGAACACGCCCGCGCAGACCGTTGCCAAGGTCGGCGCCATCACCCCGACCGCTGAGGGCTCCGAGGTCTACGGTTCCAAGACGGCCACGGACGAGTTTTCGGCTCAGATCTCCGTCGACACCGCCCCGACCGGGGCGACCGCGAACTTCGCCGTCTTCATCGACACCAACGGCAACAACGCTGTCGACGCTGCTGAGTTCCGCACCCAGGTGCAGGTGACGACCGCTGGCGCGCCGACGCAGGTCGTCATTTCCCCTGACACGAACACCACCGCGACCGGCGTTGCCTCGCCTGAGTACACCGCCACCATCCGTGACGCCGAGGGTCGTTTGACCCAGGCCGTCACCGGCGAGGGCTTTGCCATCACGGGAACCGGCGGCGCTGTCGCCACGCCGGCTGCCCTGACGCCGGCCCTGCTGGCCGACGGCTCCGAGAAGTTCACGGCCACCGCGCCCACCGGTGGCACCAAGACCCTGACGATCGCCGGCACCGGCATCACGCCCGCCTCGGTCTCTGACACCGCGACGCTCGTTGTGCTCGAGCAGGCCACCATCACCCCCGACGAGTTCGACCTCGTCACCGGTGCGGACACCTACGAGAAGGGTGAGGCCTTCGGCGGCACCTACGCTGTGCGCGTCGACCAGGGCACGATCACCTTCGACTTCGCCAGCAAGGACACCTCGACCCCGGCCGATGGTCCCGACGACGCCGGTAAGGTCATCCTTCTGACGCTGAGCAGCGCCACTGGCTTGAAGTTCGACGGTGAGACCAGCAAGGTCTACTCCGTGGTTCTGGGCGCCGATGGCAAGGGCTCGTTGAGCGTCAAGCCGACCGGCATCAACGACGCGTCCAGCTTCACCTTCGCGTCGACGGGTTCCAGCATCGCTAGCACCACGGTCAACTTCGACCGCGCCGGCGAGGGCGCCACTGTGGTGGCGACTCCTTCGGTCTACGTCACCAAGGTCGGCAGCCCGACGACGGTCACGGTCAAGGCGACTGACGAGTTCGGCAACGCGGTCAGCGCGCCCACCCAGGTCTCCATCACCCGTGGAGCCCGCAATGGCAGCACCGCGACCGCTCGCCAGACCGTGGGTGCTGACGGAACCGCCACCTTTAGCCTGCCGGACGCCGGCACCACCGCCGGTACCGAGAGCTTCGGCGTCAATGTGTACGACGACCAGTTCGACGCGAGCGCTGTCGCGGGTACGGGCGGGACGATCAACTACACCGCTGACGGCCTCGGTGCGGACTTCTCCGTGTCTGGTGCCACCGCGGACCCCGCCGCCACCGTCATCACCCCGCTGTACGACGCGACGTCGTCGGCGGCGTCCTCCGCTGACACCGTGGTCCTGAACATCACCGGCGCGACGGCTGGAACTCCTGCCAAGATCACGGCCGACAACGGCGCGCTGATCCTTCTCGGAGGCGCTGACGACACCCTCAACGAGGGCTCGGCCAGCGAGACCATCACCCTTGCCGCCGGTTCCGGTTCCGTTCGCGTCATTGGCACCAAGACCGGCGTCGTCACCGTGACGATCGAGAATGCGGGTCGCACCAAGACGGTCAAGCTGACCGTCAAGCAGCCCACTGACGCGGTTGTTCTCGCCGGTACGGCGCGCAACGTCGAGCTCGACGGCCCGGCGAAGGCCACGGCCGGTGACGTCGCGACCTACGTGGCGACGGTGACGGACGCCTTCGGCAACACCGTTGCTGGTGTCGACGCTGCCCGCCTGGACTTCAGCGTTTCGGGTCCCGCCAACCTCCAGAACGAGGAGGCTGCCACGGACAGCAATGGCGAGCTCGAGCAGACTGTGCTCCTGACGGACAACGCCAACTCCGACATCACCGTGAAGGTGTCCGGCAACGGCGCTCAGTTCGGCAAGGCCGCGAACTCGCTGACCGTCGCCAACGACGCCCCGGGTCTGTCGGCCTCGGTGTCGACCGACTCCGTGACCACTGAGGTCGTCAACCTGGCTCAGCTCCAGCAGGACGTCGAGGACGCCCAGGCTGCTCTCGACGAGGCGCAGGCCAACCTCGAGATCGCCCAGGGCAACCTGGACGTCGCGCAGGCTGAGCTGGCCGTGGCCCAGGCCAAGGTCGACACCGCTGCCGCCAAGGTCGCCACGCTGGAGAACAAGCTGGACAAGGCCAAGGACGCCGGCAAGAAGGCCAAGGTCAAGAAGCTCCGCAAGGCGCTGAAGAACGCCAAGGCTGCCCTCGCCGCCGCCCAGGACGAGCTGACCATCGCCACCGCGAAGGTCGCTGCCGCCCAGACGGTCGTCGACCGTCGCCAGGACCAGGTCGACGCCGCCCAGGCTGACCTGGACGAGGCTGAGGCTGCTCTCGAGGCGGCCCAGGGCTGATCGATCCCTCTGGGATCGGGATGCTCTGAGCACACCGATATGGGAGATCCCCGGGGCTCCGGCCCCGGGGACACTCCTCTGGGAGGGCACTTTGACTCCCACCCTCTAGCTCTTCGAGCCGGAGACACAGACGCGGTCCGGGCCTTTCTTTGTTGCCGCTGCTCAAGAAAGGTCCGGACCGCCTGTCACACCCTAGGGCAGACAGGTCCTCTGGCTAGGTCACCGGGGCCGCACACGATGTGTGCGGCCCCGGTGGCTATTTCGGGATGTCTCGTGACTGAGCGCTGTCTCTACGGGTGGCGGAGCCGCACGATGGCTCGGCGGCCGGGGTGCTCGGCGGGGGTCCAGAGGTGGCCGCGACTATCTCGCGTCAGGTCCTCGACGCCGACGGGGGCGCGGTGGTTGCGTGGTCTCGACGGGCGCTCGTCGCTGACGCTCCTCGCTGCTCGACCACCGGAGTCGCTGTGGAGGGAGCCGCGGGTCCAGGGGCCGTGGGAGGTGGACACGACCAGCCGGTCGTCGGTTGCTGTCACGCCCTGCATCCCCTGGGGGCCGGTGGCTAGCAGCTCGACGGGGCCGGTCGGCTGGCCGTCCGCCACCGGTAGGCGCCAGACGCGGGTCGTCTTGTTCCCGCGGCCGTACTCGCCGGCGTACAGGTGGGTGGTCTCGACGCCCGCTCGTCGCTGGCGCTCCTCGCTGCTCGACCACCGAGATTCGCCCGGTGTGGTGACAGCGTCGAGGAAGGACCAGCGGAGGGGTGGGCCGCCGTCGGGGGGCTCGGGGCGGTGGAGGGCGGTTGCCCTCCAGGTCACCGGGTCTCGATGACGCTCGTCGCTGGCGCTCCTCGCTGCTCGACCATCGGTCACACAGAGGTCTGACTCGTGGAGGGTCCAGAAGCCTTTGGCGGTCGCGCCGACGTACAGCCAGCCGTCTACCCAGGCGAGGCCGCCGGCGTGGATCTTCAGTGGCTCGCCGGTCGGCGTGAGTAGGGTGACGTGGGCGTAGCGACGGGTCTCGAGGTCGACGACCGAGACCCGTGAGCCTCCGGACTTGGCGTACCAGGAGACCAGCAGCCGCTCGCCTGCCCACGTGATGCCCTGGGGCCACCACTCGTGGGTCCAGTGGTCGCGCCAGTCCCAGGACCACGCGCGCTCCGCCCACCGCCCGTACAGCAGCGGGACGACCGGCACCCGGTGCAGGCGCCGGGTCAGCGGCACCGAGAGCAGGGCGTTCACGCGCGCCTCCGGGTCGCGATCGCGACACCCACGGTCGAGAGCCCCAGGCCGACCAGGGCCAGCGGCGACAGGGTCTCGTCCAGGACCAGCCAGGCCGAGACCGCCGTGACGGGGGGCATCAGGAAGAAGAGCGAGGCGCTCGCGCCGGCGCCCCCGCGGCGTACGAGCAGGCCGAGCAGGAGCAGGCCACCCAGCGAGTTGACCCCGGCCATCCACAGCACCGAGAGACCGGCCGCCAGCGGCTGGGACACCGACGGCGCGCCCTCCAGCAGGACGGCGAGCAGCAGCAGCGGGGGCACGCAGACCGCGCACTGCAGCGTCGCCGACCAGACCGCGTCGGTGCGCACCCCGATCCAGCGCTGGCCCAGCGTGCCGAGCGAGAGTGCCGCCAGCGAGACCAATCCCAGCAGCAGCCCCCACAGACCGCCGGCGCTCGAGATGTCCGGGCCCAGCACGACGAGGACCCCGGCCACGCCGAGGCCGAAGCCGAGGACCTGGCGCCGCGTCAGCCGCTCCCCGAGCAGCACCCCGGCCAGCACCGCGGTCAGCACAGGAGACAACGCGTGCAGCAGCGCGGCGATGGTCGCCTGCAGGCCCAGCTCGAACGCGGCGTACACCGAGCCGAAGAAGACCGCGTTCATCACCAGCCCCGACGCCGAGACCCGCAGCAGGTCCTGGCGCGAGATCCGCAGCGCTCCGTGCCGGAACCGCGCCAGCGGGTAGAGCAGCACCGCGGCACCGGCGAAGCGCAACGTCACGACCCAGAACGGCGAGACGGCCTCGACCCCGATCGGACCCGCGATGTAGCCCGAGGCCCACACGAAGACGAAGAACGCCGCCGGCAACGCGGGCACCCCGCTCACCGGGGCGAGGGGGGCGGGCGCGGTCCGAGACGTCACCGGCACAGCGTGCCCCACGAGGGTTGCCTCAGGGGTGGTCCGGGTGGGGGCGCGTCGGCGGCGGCGAACGTGGAGTCCTGCACGCACCCGGCACGTGCAGCGCTCCACGATCGTGTTGTCCACAGACCCCGCGGGCGTGCGGGACGGCGGCTGCGTGCGTGGGTAGGGCTCCCGTCATGGACGACCCTGCCCTCGACCACCTGCTGCGCGACGAGCTCGCGCACCAGGACGGCGTGGTCGCATGGCACCAGCTCGTGGAGCGGGGAGCGCGGCCGCACGACCGTGAGCGCTGGGTACGCCGCCGGCTGCTCGTCCCCGTCCACCGCGCGGTCTACGTCGCGCACACGGGCCCGCTCACGGACAGCCAGTGCGCGTGGGCGGCCGTCCTCGCCTGCGGTCCCCGTGCCGCGCTCTGCCTCGTCGGGCGCCCCGGGCCGCTCGTGCACGTCGCCATCGACGCCACCCGTCGGATCACCGCGCCCGAGGGCGTACGGCTCCACCGGGTCCGAGGCCTGGAGGCGCAGGTGCGCTGGTCGGCCAGCCCGCCACGTCTGCTGCCCGAGCACGACGTGCTGCTCGGGGTCGGCCTGGCCGCCGACGAGGAGGAGGTGGTGCGGCTGCTCAGCGACGCCGTGCGCACCCGGGTCACGACCGCCCCCCGGTTGAGAGCGGCCGTGGTCGGACGCAGCCGGGTACGCCACCGTCGCCTCGTGCTCGCGGTCCTCGACGACGTCGAGCGCGGAACTCACTCGGTCCTGGAGCACCGCTACCTCCGCGACGTCGAGCGCGCGCACGGGCTGCCCCGCGGCACCTGGCAACGACGGCGCAGCGTCGACGGTCGCACCGAGTACTCCGACGTCGACTACGAGCCCTTCACCGTCACCGTCGAGCTCGACGGGCGCGCCGGCCACGAGGGCTGGGACGCCCAGAACCGCGACGCCCGGCGCGACCTCGACCAGGCCCTCGCCGGGTGGGTTCCGGTGCGGCTGCGGCACCGGCAGGTGTTCCGGGACGCCTGTGTCACCGCCGTACGGCTCGGGCGGTTGCTGCAGACGCGCGGGTGGGAGGGCGCGCCGGGACCGTGCGGGCCGGGGTGCGCAGTCGCTGTCGAGCGCCGGGAGCGCCCCGAGGCGGGATGACGGACGCGCCCGCGGCAACGCGGAGTGCTGCACGCGCCTTGTGCGTGCAGCACTCCACGATCGTGTCGGCGGGGTCCCGTGGCTCGCTGGCGCTCGCTGCTCGACCATCGGTGCCCGATAGGGTCCGACCCGTGAGAAGGGTGGTGGTGGCGGCCGCGATCGTGCGCGGCGGCAGGGTCCTGGCGGCCCGGCGTACGACGCCACGGGAGGCCGCGGGGCGCTGGGAGCTCCCGGGCGGCAAGGCCGAGCCGGGCGAGCCGCTCACGCACGCGTTGGAGCGCGAGGTCGCCGAGGAGCTCGGCTGCGAGGTCGAGGTCACCCGCTGGCTCGACGGCGCCGCCCCGATCGGCGAGACCCACGAGCTGCGCGCGGCCCTCGCGAGACTGACGAGAGGCGAGCCCGCGCCCAGCGAGCACGACGGCACCCACGACGAGGTCCGCTGGCTCACCGCCGACGAGCTCGACCCGGAGCACGACGGAGCGGTCGACTGGCTGGAGCCCGACCGCCCCTTCCTGCCCCAGGTCGCCGCGGCCCTGCGCCACAGCTCGAAGGACATGCGAAGGATCATCGTCTTCGAGGCCGAGCACGCCGAGGCCGTCGAGCAGCGGCTGCGCCACGACGGCTTCGACGCCGAGGTCGTGCGCGAGCGGCTCCAGGGCGAGGACGACGACGAGGACCACCCCTGGGCCGTGGTGACCGACGCGCCGAGCCTGGTGGCGGAGGTGCTCACCGACGAGTACGACGGGTGGCTCGACGAGGACGGCGCCGATCATGGGCAGGAACAACCACCGCCCGCGCAGGGTTCACCGCTCGACCTGCCGACCGCCCCGCGCCGCATCAAGAGGATCCCGTGAACACTGCAGACCAGCGTCTCCTCCTCGTCCACGCCCACCCCGACGACGAGGTGATCGGCAACGGGGCGACGACCGCGAAGTACGTCGCCGAGGGCCGCCACGTCACGATCGTCACCTGCACCGCGGGCGAGATGGGCGAGATCCTCGTCCCCGAGCTGGCCCACCTGGCCGCCGACAAGGACGACGCGCTGGGCGAGCACCGGCGTACCGAGCTCGAGGACGCCATGGCCGCCCTCGGCGTCACCGACCACCGCTGGCTCGGCGGCTTCGGCCGGTTCCGCGACTCGGGGATGAAGTGGCACGAGGCCGGGCACGCGGTGGCCGCCGACGAGACCGACGAGCGAGCCTTCGCCAACGCCGACCTCACCGTCGCCGCCGACGAGCTGGTGCGGATCATCCGCGAGGTCCGCCCGCAGGTGATGGCGACCTACGACCAGTTCGGCGGCTACGGCCACCCCGACCACATCCAGGCGCACCGCGTGGCGACGTACGCCGCCCACCTCGCCGGCGTCCGCTCCTACAAGACCGAGCTGGGCGAGCCCTGGGAGATCACCAAGATCTACTGGAACGCCATGTCGGAGTCGCGCATGCGCGAGGGTCTGCGCAAGCTCCGCGAGGCCGGCGACGACACCTTCTTCGAGGGGATGGACCCCGACGGCCCGATGCCGCACTTCGTCACCCCCGACGAGCTCCTCACCTGCGCCGTCGACGCGACGGCGTACGTCGATCGCAAGATGGCCGCGATGAAGGCGTACCCCACCCAGATCCAGCTCGACGGGCCGTTCTTCGCGCTGTCCAACAACGTCGGCGACACCGCGTGGGGCGTGGAGTTCTACCGACTGGCGCAGGGGCCGCTCGGACCGGTCGGCGAGGACGGCCTGGAGACCGACCTCTTCGCTGGTCTCTGAGGCGCCCGTGGCCCGCGTCGGACTGCTGCTGCTCGGCCTGGTGACCGGGCTGGCCGGCGCCGTGCTGCACCAGTCCTGGCTCTGGCTGGCCGTCACCGCGGTCGCCGGGTCCCTGACCCTCGTGGCCGCCCCGGCACGGGCGCGGGTCTGGTGGGCCGTCGGCTTCGCGGTCGTGCCGCTCGCGCTCTCCTGGCCGCGCCCCGAGGGTGACGCCGTCATCTCCGGGACCGGCGGGCTGCTGCTGGCCTGCCTGGTCGCCGCGTGGCTCGGCATCTCCGTCGCCAGCCTGCTGCCGGGCGCCTCCCGGTCCCGCCCTGTGGCGGAGGAATCGGCTTCTGTCGCACCTTCTTCCTAGACTCGCGGCATGGCAAAGGACTCCGGACGCGAGACGCTGGGCGGCAAGGCGGTCCTCGTCGCCCTCGCCACCGTGCTCCTCCTGGCCGGGGGGCTGTACGCCGCTGCGGGGGCGTTCGCGAGCGACCGGGTGCCCCGGGGCACGACCGTGGCGGGGGTCGAGGTCGGCGGGAAGTCGCCGGAGCAGGCCCGGCGCACCCTCGAGCGCGAGCTGGCCGACCGCGTCGACGCCCCCATCACCGTGACGGTGGAGGGTGAGTCCGTGGAGGTCAGCCCCCAGGAGGCGGGCCTCGCTCTCGACCTCGACGGCACCGTCGAGGCCGCCGGGGCCGGGGACTCCTGGGCGCCGGACCGCCTGTGGGACTACTGGACCGGCGGCGACGAGGTCGAGCCGGTCCTCGACGTCGACGAGTCCGCCCTCGAGGCGACGATCGAGCGCCTCGACTCCGAGCTCGGCACCGAGCCGGTCGACGCGACGGCCACCTTCACCGCCAGCACCGTCCGCACCACCCCGGCCACGACCGGCCGGCTGCTGGACGAGGAGGCCGCGCGCGAGGCCCTGCTGTCGGCGTATCTCGCCGAGGAGCCGGCCGTCGGGCTGGAGCTGGTCGACGTCGAGCCCACCATCACCGACGCCGAGATGGAGGAGGCGGTCAGCGAGCTGGCCAACCCCGCGCTCTCCGGCCCGGTGACCCTGGTCTTCGGCGACAGCCCGGTGACCCTGCGCCCGCGCGACTACGCGCCGGCGCTGAGCCTGGAGGCCGACGGCGACGAGCTGGAGCTCGCCACCGACCTCGACGTGGTCAAGCGTCTGGTCGGCGACGCCACCGCTACCGGCGCCCCCGTGGACGCGACCTGGCGCCTGGTCGACGGCAAGCCTCGCGTGGTCCCGGCCAAGCCGGGCGTGTCCTACGAGGACGGCGCGGTCACCGACACCTTCCTCGAGCTGCTGACCCGCCCCGAGGGCGAGCGCACCGGCGAGGTCGAGGCCGAGGTCGAGGAGCCCGACGTCACCACCGCCGAGGCGCGCTCGTGGAAGATCCGGGAGCGGGTCTCGACGTTCACGACCGAGTACCCCCACGCCGACTACCGCAACACCAACATCGGCCGCGCCGCCGAGCTGGTGAACGGCACGGTGCTGGCGCCGGGCGAGACCTTCTCGATGAACGACATCGTAGGGGAGCGGACCCGCGAGAACGGCTTCACCGAGGGCTTCGTCATCGCCGACGGCATCCTGCGCGAGGACCTCGGCGGCGGCGTCTCGCAGCTCGCCACGACGCTGTTCAACGCGATGTTCTTCGCCGGGCTGGAGGACGTCGAGCACAAGCCGCACTCCTTCTACATCGACCGCTACCCGGTCGGCCGCGAGGCCACCGTGGCGTGGGGCGTGCTGGACCTGCGGTTCAAGAACGACACCGACCACGGCGTGCTCGTGCAGTCCTTCATCAACCCCAGCACCCCCGGCACCACCGGGTCGGTGACGGTCAACATGTACTCCACCAAGACCTGGGACATCACCGCCCGGGCCAGCGAGCGCTACAACTACACCTCGCCCGACGTGCGCTACCTGCAGACGCCCGACTGCTACGCCTACACCGGGTCCTCGGGGTTCACCATCGACGTCTTCCGCGACTTCCGACGCCCCGGCGAGTCCGAGGTCGTGCGTACCGAGAAGTTCAACACCGTCTACACCCCCAGCGACTCCGTGCGCTGCGGGCCGCCCCCGGGCCAGGGCGGCAACGGGGGCGGCGATACCTGAGCCGGCCGCTCGGTCGCGTTCAGGCCGGGGGTTCGAGGTAGCGCACGACGTGGTGCACGCCCAGCCCGAGGTCGTCGTAGAGCGGTCGCGCCGCGACGTTGTCGGTCTCCACGTGCAGCCACGCGGTGAGGGCACCGCGCTCGGCACCCCAGTCGAGCAGCGTCGCCATCACCGCGCGGGCCAGGCCGCGCCGACGCTGGTCGATCCGCACCCGCAGGTCGTGCAGGCCCAGCCAGTCGCCGTCGAGCACGGCCCGGCCCTCGGCGAGCGGCTCGCCGAACCCGGGTACGACGACGAGCACCCGCTCCTCGCCGGACTCCGGCGCGACGACCGCGCGGGGGGCCGGCTCGGCGGACGGGTGCGGCTCGGCGGCCCGGGCTCGCAACCCGCGCAGCGTGCGGGAGATCGACCCCAGCCGCAGCTCGGCTTCCCCGTGGGGGAGCACGCGCCAGCCCTGGGCGTGCAGGCCCGACTCGACGTCCGACCCGGCCTCGACCTGCGCCAGCGGTTCACGGTCGCGGGCGGCGTACCACTGCTGGACCGTGGCGGCGGCCTCCGCCAGCGGCATCCCCGGTGAGCCGAGGGCCAGGCAGGAGTTGACCCGCTTGTAGAGGCGGCCGACGGGGGCGGGGTCGGTGCGCAGCAGCCACTCGCCGAGCGGCTCGGTCTGCGTGCCGGGGAACATCCTGACCACGCGCAGCTCGGCCTCGCGGGCCGGGACCCGCTGGCGCACCGAGGGCCGCGGCGGCACGGGCTTGCCGGAGACGATGTCGGCGAGGGCGATCCGCACCGGCGTCCGATCGCCGTCGGGGGAGTCGGGCTCGACCACGCAGAACCCGTCGCCCCACGACACGCACGTGCCGAGCAGGTCGGTCAGCGCCGGCCCGCCGCTGGGGCCGGTCTCGCCGCGCACGACCCGGCGCACGACCACGCGCTGCCCCACCACGTGCGGCCCGAGGCTGGCGGCCTGGCCGGCCAGCCGGTCGGCCCGGTGCGAGCGCCCGGGGTCCGTCGACGCGCCCGGCCCGGCCGCGTCTGCCGAGGTCACGGGCGCCAAAGGGTGGGCTTCCTCGTCGTCCGGCACGACGGGATACTAGGCTGTTCCCGCTGTAGACCGGACAGGTGTCCGGCGTCGCGACCGAGCAGGCGAGAGCCGCCCCAGGAGGATTCCGGTGACCTACGTCATCTCCCAGCCGTGCGTGGACCTCAAGGACCGCGCGTGTGTGGACGAGTGCCCCGTCGACTGCATCTACGAGGGCAAGCGGATGCTCTACATCCACCCCGACGAGTGCGTCGACTGCGGTGCCTGTGAGCCGGTCTGCCCGGTGGAGGCGATCTTCTACGAGGACGACGTCCCGGAGGAGAACAAGGAGTACTACGACGCCAACGTGCACTTCTTCGACGAGATCGGCTCGCCGGGCGGTGCGGCGAAGATGGGCGAGATCGACCACGACCACCCGATGGTCGCGGCGCTGCCCCCGCAGAACCAGGACCACTGAGCACTCCGCTGGACGGCCCGGGGACCGAGGGCTCGCGCCTGCGGGTGGCCGGTCGCCGGGTCTCGGACCGGCTGCCCGACTTCCCGTGGGACTCGCTCGCCGAGCACAAGGCGCGCGCCCAGGCCCACCCTGACGGCATCGTCGACCTCTCGATCGGTACGCCGGTCGACCCGACCCCCGCGGTCGCGCAGGACGCCCTGCGCGCGCACTCGGGGTGGCCGGGCTACCCGGTCACGATCGGGCTCGAGCGCACCCGGCAGGCGGCGGTCGACTGGCTGGCGCGCCGCCACGCGGTGAGCGGGCTGGGGCTCGAGCACGTCATCCCCTCGATCGGCTCCAAGGAGCTGGTGGCCACGCTGGCCCACCACCTCGGCGTCGGCCCGGGCGACACCGTGGTGTTCCCGGAGCTGGCCTACCCGACGTACGAGGTGGGCGCGGTGCTGGCCGGCGCCACCCCCGTCGCGACCGACTCCCTGGTCTCGCTCGGCCCGACGGCGCCGGCGCTGCTGTGGCTCAACAGCCCCTCCAACCCGACCGGGCGCGTGCTGCCCGTCGACCACCTGCGCAAGGTGGTCGACTGGTGCCGCGAGCGCGGCACAGTGCTGGTCTCCGACGAGTGCTACCTGGAGTGCGCGTGGGAGGCCGAGCCGGTCTCGGTGCTGCACCCCTCGGTCAACGGCGGGTCGCTGGACGGCATCCTCGCGCTGCACTCGCTGTCCAAGCGCTCCAACCTCGCGGGCTACCGCTGCGCCTTCGTCGTCGGTGACCCCGCCCTGGTCGCCGAGCTGCTCGCGGTCCGCAAGAACCTCGGGCTGATCATGCCCGGGCCGATGCAACAGGCGATGGCCGCAGCCCTCGACGACGACGCCCACGCCGACGAGCAGCACGCGGTGTACGCCGCCCGCCGTGCCTCGTTGCGCACCGCCTTGGAGGGCGCGGGGTTCCGGGTGGACCACTCCGAGGCCTCGCTCTACCTCTGGAGCACCCGCCTGGTCGATGGCGTCGAGCAAGACTGCTGGGACACCGTCGCCTGGCTGGCCGAGCGCGGCATCCTCGTGGCCCCCGGCTCCTTCTACGGCCGCGCCGGCAACCAGCACGTCCGGGTCGCCTTCACCGCCACCGACGACCGGATCGCGGCCGCGGTGGCGCGGCTGTCCTGAGGCGCGAGCCGGGATACTCCGAACGAAAAGTCACCCTCAGCTCGAGTTGAGGGTGAGATCTCGTTCGGAGTATCCCGGCCGCCCCTACAGCTCCGCCAACCGCTGCTTCGCGTGCGCGGACATCCGGTCCCGCAGGTCCGGGTCGACGCCGGGCAGCTGGGCCAGCAGGTCGAGGAGCTGCTGCAGCCCCGACGACTCGCCCGGGGCATCGCCCTTCAGCACCGCGCCAGCGGCCTGGTCCAGGGGCGGGCGGAGGTCGTCGTACGCCGCCTGCGTGACGTCGCCGCGGGCCAGCGCCTGGTCGAGGTTGGCGCGCAACGTGGCGCCGTCGGCGGTCACGAAGACCCCGCACTCGCTGAGCACCGAGGCGTTGCCGACGAGGTCGACGGCATCGTGGCGGTAGGCGTGGTACCCCGGCCCCAGGTCGTACGCCGACAGCAGGCCGCCCCGGGGCACGACGGCTGTCTGCCCGGGTGAGCCGACGTCGCTGACGGTCGTGGACGCCGCACCGACGCCGGCCCCGGGGTCGGTGACCTCCCAGTCGAGCGACCAGGACTCGGCGCTGGTGACCTTGTTCGGGAGACCGCACCGCTGGACGGGCGGGTGGCGTCGACGTCGTAGGTGACCAGCCCGCCCTTGGGCTCGTCGACGGGGTGGCAGGGGTCGCCGCCCTGGTGCCGCACCTCGACGGGTCCGGAGCGTGAGGGCAGCGTGACCGTGGTGCCCGGGGGGCCGCTGACGAGCGGCTCCGACCCGACCCGCACACGCACGACCAGGTCCTCGGGAGCGAAGACCCGGCCCCGGTCGTCGGTCTCCTCCGCATCGACGCGCAGCACCGTCCCGGGCGCAACGAAGCCCCCGGAGCGTGCCCCGCTGACCACCGCCAGCGACGACTCCGGCGGCGCCGGGTCGTTGACCACGTCACCGGAGGGGTCGTCGCCGTAGGCGGGGAACGGGTCGAAGGGGCCCTTGCGCTGCCAGTCGGCGAACAGCGTGCGGAAGGCGGGCCGCAGCACGCAGCTCTCCCACAGCGGCATCGTCCCGGTGCCACCGTCGAGCGCGGCGTCGCGCGGCACCGCCTCGGACTCGGCCTCGCAGGAACCGACCAGGGTGGGGGTGCACCAGATCGGCTGGCCGTCGCGGCGCCAGGCATGGTCGGAGTCGATGTTGCGCAGCCAGGGCTCGCCGCCGCCGAGCGACCAGGTCATGACGTTGCGACGCACCAGTCGGTCGGGGTCCCCGCCAGTGCCCGCGGAGTAGGTGGCGACCGGGCGCCCCAGCAGGTCGGTCAGCAGGTCGTCGAGGGCCGCGCCGTCCAGCAGCACGAGCCGCGACAGGACCGCGGTGTTGGCCAGCGGCGAGAAGGTGTCGAGGTCGAGCTCGGTGCCCGGCGGGTGCTTGCCGCGCTCGTCGAGGTCGGTGTCCAGGCCGAGCAGCGCGTCCACCCGCTCGCGCGCGTCCTCGGGGAAGAGGTCGCGGTCGTTGAAGACGCTCAGCGACCCGGGGAGGTCGCGGCCGTAGGTGCCGTCGAGGTAGGTGCCGGGGGAGCGCAACGCGTCGAACCACACCTCGAGGTCGAAGCCGAGCACCTTGCTGATCGCGTCGTTGACCAGCTCGCCCAGCCACTCCTCGGCCCGGGTCACGAGCTCCGCGAGCGGCTGCGGCACGAGGAAGTCCAGTCGGTCCTCGACGAACCGCATCACCCGCCGGAACCGGTCCCACGCCTTGAGGAAGCGGTCCGGTGCCCCGAGCATCGAGCCGATCCGAGGGCCCTGGGTGGTGAGGTAGCGCTCGTCCTGGAGGAACCACAGCATCGTGTCGATCGTCGAGACGGCCTCCTCGCAGACCCGCCGCGTGGCGGAGTCCTCCGGGCCGTCGTTGCGGCACAGGTCGTCCTGGGCCTCGCGGCGCACGGCGGGCTCGAAGAGCCCCAGCACGAAGGCCTCGCCGACCCGGCCCCAGCGCTCCAGCCCGGCCGCCACGTCCTCGGACCACTCCAGCGCGTAGCGGCGCCCGGCCTGCTCGGCCACCTTGCGGACCCGGCACCCGACCGTCGCGCACTGGGCGACCTTGCGCCGCACCTTCGACTTGCTCCAGGGCAGCTTCCCGGCCGGCGTGATGGCTGTGCGCAGCAGCGAGTCGTGCAATCCGTAGAAGCCGCCGATCAGCGGGCCGCGCTCGGCCGTCGGCTGGCCGTTCGCCGGGGCATCGGCGAAGGCGCGGCCCCCGAAGCGCCCGCCCGGGACCCGTGGTCGCTCCACGAAGGTCTCCCAGACGAAGAGGTCCGGCGGGGCCGCGAGCCCGACCCGCGGCGTGCTGTCGTCGGACACCCCGCCCTCGACCGGCTCCCGGTCCGGGTGCGCGTCGAAGCCGCGCGTCACCTCGCCGACGTACCCCTCGACCACGATGTGCCGCAGCGCGACCGCGGCGGCCTCGGCGTCGGAGGCGACCTCCTCGAGAGCGGGGAAGACGCCCTCGGCGTACTCGTTGACGAAGGTGTGCGCCCACACGTCGCCGGACGCGTGGGTGAGGAAGCCGTAGGCGAAGGCGAGCACCTGCTGGCGCTCGAGGGCGGTGTAGCGCGGGTCCTCCTGGGCGGCCCACGCCTCGTCGAGCACGTGGACGAGCCAGTCGCCGGTGGTCGCGGTCGGTACGCCGTCGGGCCCGGGCTCCGTGCCCGGGTGCACCACGGACTGGCCCATCACCAGGTCGGGGAACGCGTCCGGACCGATCACGCCGGCGCGGTAGTGGTCCGGTGCCGCCAGCAGGGCCGCGGCGACCCGCTCGTCCAGCGGGTAGGTGCCACCCGCGACCTCGACGCTGCCGTCGGCGGCGTCGACCAGCGCCAGGTCGGCCGACCATGTGTGCGTGTAGGGCTTCCAGGCCCGCGCCGGGCTGCGGACCAGCTCGACGGCCAGGAGCGAGGCGAGCATCGCGAGCGTCGTGGCGAGGACGAGCGCGATCTGACCGTGACGGAGCTGGAGACGGGGCGCATGACGCATGGGGGACCTCCCGGCAGGTCCTGCTCACGGTAGTGCCGGGCCCGGCGCCGGTCCACGGGGTAGTCCGCACTCGATTTCACCCTCAGCTCGAGCTGAGGGTGACATTTCGTTCGGAGTATCCCGGCACCGGTCGAGGAGTCCGCTGGCGCGTCCTCCTCAGGCGAAGACGTCGACGTGGATGTGGTCGCGGTGCTCGAGGATCGCCTGGGTGGCGGGGTCGTCGTTGCGGGGGGCGTCGTAGTCGCGCCAGCCCTCGTCGGCCCGGCGGGCGGTCCAGATCCGGTCGTCGAAGATGATCGTCTGGATGTGCAGGCGCTCGGCCTGGGCAGCCAGGTACGACGCCACGGCCCAGCCCCGGACCTTGCTGGCCTCGGTGACGGGTCGGAAGAAGATGTCCACGGCGCGGCCGTCGTAGTGTGTCGAGCCCTCCATGTGGCCGCTGCGCACGCCGCCCGGCGCGAACCCGCCCAGCGACAGCTCGCCGAACACGGCGACCGCCTCCCGGCGTACGGCCTCGGCGCGGGGGGTCAGCCCGTTGCCGCCGAGCCGGGCGTCGCCGGGGTCGACGCTGTCGGAGGTCTCGCAGTGGAAGGCGCCCTTGCTGTTGCCGGTCAGCGCCGAGGCGAGCACGCGGGCGTCGTCCTCGTGGTCGGCGTAGGCGTCGGGGAACGCCGAGCGCTGCACCTCCTGGGCCGCCTCGGTGATCGGCATGTCCTCGTAGCCGTCGACCTCCACGAGCGCGTCGTAGAAGGCGTTGGTCGCGTACACCGGGTCGCCGACCTGCGCGGGGGAGCCCCAGCCCTGCGACGGCCGCTGCTGGAAGATCCCGATCGAGTCCCGGTCGCCGCCCTCGAGGTTGCGGATGTCGGACTCCTGGTACGCCGTCGCCAGGGCGATCGACACCGCCCGCGCCGGCAGCCCACGACGTACGCCGATGGCCGCGACGAGCGCGGCGTTCTCGGCCTGCTCGGGGCTGAGCTCGACCTCCTGGTCGCCCACCGCGGCGAAGCAGCGGTCGCCGACGAACGACGGCCCGACCTCGCGGAGCACGTAGTAGCCGCCGGCCACGGTCGCGACCACGACCGTGAGGGCGACGAGCGCTCCGAGGACCTTGTTCACGCCCCCATCGTCCTGGAGCGGTTCAAGAGACGCGGGCCACGGGGTGCCAGAATCCCCGGATGTCCGGGGATTCTGACGGTTGTCAGGGGTTGCAACGCCTGACAACCGACGGGAAACCTCCCGAAGCCGGCGCTCAGTTCTTGTGCAGCGCCTCGTTGAGCGCGATGCCCTCGCCCTTCCACGGGACGGCCTCGACCGCGCCGGTGACCGAGTTGCGGCGGAACAGCACGTTGCTGGCCCCCGAGAGCTCGGCCGCCTTGATGACGCTGCCGTCCTCGACGCCGCCCAGACCGCGCACGGTGACCTTGGTGCCGGCCGTGACGTAGCAGCCGGCCTCCACGACGCAGTCGTCGCCGAGCGAGATGCCGAGGCCGGCGTTGGCGCCCAGCAGGCACCGCTGCCCGATCGAGATGACGGCCTTCCCGCCGCCCGACAGCGTGCCCATGATCGAGGCGCCGCCGCCCACGTCGGAGCCGTCGCCCACGACCACGCCGGCGGAGATCCGGCCCTCGACCATCGAGGCGCCGAGCGTGCCGGCGTTGAAGTTCACGAAGCCCTCGTGCATGACCGTGGTGCCCTCGGCCAGGTGTGCGCCGAGCCGGACCCGGTCGGCGTCGGCGACCCGGACACCGGTCGGCACGACGTAGTCGGTCATCCGCGGGAACTTGTCGATTCCGAACACCGACACGTGCTGGCCCTGCGCGCGCAGCCGTGCGCGGGTCTCCTCGAAGCCCTCGACCGCGCACGGGCCGGCGGAGGTCCACACGACGTTGGTGAGCAGCCCGAAGACGCCGTCCATCGACTGCCCGTGCGGCTGCACGAGGCGGTGAGACAGGAGGTGCAGGCGCAGCCAGACCTCGGCGGTGGTCGTCGGCGCGGCGGCCAGGTCGTCGATCGTCACCGTGACGACCTCGCGGCGGACCCGGCGCGCGTGGTCGCTGCCCTCGGCCTCGGCCAGCTCGCGGGGCACGGTGTCGCCCTCGGGTCGGGTGCCCAGCTGCGGTCGCGGGAACCAGACGTCCAGGACGCTGCCGTCGCTGGCCGGGTCGGTGGAGACGGTGGCGAGGCCGTGGCCCCAGGCGCTGGTGGTGTGGGTGCTCACGAGCAACCACCCTAGGAGGGGGCGTTGGGCGCCGGAGGAGGGGTGCGCCGCCTGTGGACAGTGTTCTGTACGAAAGTGTCGAAGATCCGTACGATCAAGCCATGGCCTCCGTCCCCGTCAGCGCCGCCCGCGACCAGCTGCCCGCGGTGCTCGCACAGTCCGCGACCGAGGCCGTCACGCTGCTGCGCCACGGTCGCGCGGTCGCGGTCGTCGTCAGTCCCCAGCGCTACGAGGAGCTGCTCCAGGTCGAGGAGGAGCTCGAGGACGTCGAGGCCTTCGACGAGGCCATGGCCGAGGCCGGCGACGCGATCCCGTGGGAGCAGGTCAAGGTCGACCTTGGCTGGCTCTGAGCCGAGGAGCGGCGCAGGGCGTCGGCGCTACCGCGTCGAGCTCACGCCGAGCGCCGCCCGACAGCTGCGCAAGCTCGACCCGCAGGTCGGCCGACGGATCGCAGGCGCGATCGAGCTCCTTGCGCTCGACCCACGCCCACCGGCCTCGCGCCAGCTCCGCGGCCGCCCCGGCTACCGCGTCCGCATCGGTGACTGGCGGGTCATCTACACCGTCGAGGACGACGTGCTGCTCGTGCTGGTGCTGCGCCTGGGCCACAGAAAGGACGTGTACGACGGCTGAGCCGTCGCTAGGGTCCGCGCATGTCCTCGGGTGCCGTCGCCGGTGAGCTGCTGGTCGTGATCGGGCCGCCGGCGGTCGGGAAGATGACCGTGGGACGGGCGATCGCGGCCGCGTCGGACTTCCGGCTCTTCCACAACCACCACGTGATCGAGCCGCTCGCCGAGGTCTTCGGGTTCGAGCACCCGTCCTTCGAGAAGCTCAAGGAGGCCTGGCGACGCGAGGTGGTCGAGGAGGCGGCCGCCACCGGGACCCGCCTCGTGCTCACGCTCGTGTGGCTGGTCGAGGAGGAGGGGGACGCGGCCATCGTGCGCCGCATCATCGAGCCGTACGCCGGCCGCGGGCTGCGCGTGTCGTTCCTGGAGCTCCAGGCGCCGCTCGAGACGCGGCTGGTCCGCAACGTCGGCGAGGACCGGATCGCCGCCAAGCCGTCCAAGGCCGACCTGGCCTGGTCTGACGCGCACGTCCGCGAGGCCGACGCCCGCCGGATGAACACCGACCCGCAGCGACCCAGCCCCGCCGACGGGGTCCTCGCCGAGCACCGCCACCTCCGTGTCGACAACACCGACCTCTCCCCGGAGCAGGTCGCCTCGCGGGTGCTTGACTGGCTCGGGGGCTGACCCGTCCCGCCCCGGGTCGAGGTGTGACTCGTGGCCGGGGTCGAGGTGTGAGTCGAGGCCCAGCGACGCGCGCCAGCGCGTCCTCAGGCCTCGACCCGCACCTCGACCCGCACCTCGACCCGCACCTCGACGCCGGCCGCGACCACAGGGTGCGGCCCGCGCCCGCGACAACCGGTTTCCGGATCGCCCGCGCGGCGCCGTACGATCACGGGCACAGGCGTCCGAGCCGTCATCAGCGGCGAGCCTCCGGAAGAACGGTCTCCACCCCCGGCAGCACTGGAGGCTCACTAGACCCGGACGGGTTGGCCCGTCACAGCCGCAACGAAGAGGTGCCCTCTGCTACAGGGGAGGGCGCAAGCAGGGTGGTACCGCGGTCCGCGAGGGTCGTCCCTGGGTGAGGCAGACCCCAGCAGACGACGAGCCCAGGAGCCAGCGATGACCTACCCGAAGGTCTCCCACACCGACGCGAAGACCGTCGCGAGCAACCCGCGCTTCCCCGAGATCGAGGAGCGCGTGCTGGCCTACTGGGCCGCCGACGGCACGTTCCAGGCCTCCATCGACCAGCGCGACCCGGGCGAGCGCGGCGAGAACGAGTTCGTCTTCTACGACGGCCCGCCGTTCGCCAACGGCCTGCCGCACTACGGCCACCTGCTGACCGGCTACGTCAAGGACCTCGTGCCGCGCTACCAGACGATGCGCGGCAAGCGGGTCGAGCGCCGCTTCGGCTGGGACACCCACGGCCTGCCCGCCGAGCTCGAGGCGATGCGGCTCAACGGGATCAAGACCACCGACGAGATCGTCGAGCTGGGCATCGAGAAGTTCAACGACGCCTGCCGCGAGTCGGTGATGAAGTACACCGGCGAGTGGCGCGACTACGTCACCCGCCAGGCGCGCTGGGTCGACTTCGACCACGACTACAAGACCATGAACCCCGACTACATGGAGTCGGTCATGTGGGCCTTCAAGTCCCTGTGGGACAAGGGCCTGGTCTACGAGGGCTTCCGCGTGCTGCCCTACTGCTGGAACGACGAGACGCCGCTGTCCAACCACGAGCTGCGGATGGACGACGACGTCTACAAGAACGTCCAGGACCCTGCGGTCACGGTCGGTCTGAGGATGCACGCGACCGGGGAGGACGAGGTCCTCGACGGTGCGCACCTCCTCGTCTGGACGACCACCCCCTGGACGCTGCCCAGCCACCTCGCGGTGATGGTCGGCTCGGAGATCGACTACGTCGTCGTGGAGGGCCCGGTCCCGGGGGCTCGAGAGGGAAGCACGGCCAAGTACGTCGTCGCGGAGGCCCGCCTGGCGGCGTACCAGCGCGAGCTCTTCCCCGACGCCGACGAGCCGACCGTGCTCGGGCGCTACACCGGTGCCCAGCTGGTCGGGCGCACCTACGACCCGCCGTTCTCCTACTTCGCCGACCACGCCTCCGAGGAGCACGGCCGCGCGTTCCGCGTCGTGGCTGCCGACGACGCGGTGACCACCACCGACGGTGTCGGCCTCGTGCACACCGCCGGTGCGTTCGGTGAGGTCGACAAGGAGGTGACCGACCGCGAGGGCATCGAGGCGGTCATGCCGGTCGGCAAGGACGGCCGCTTCACCCACCCCGTCACCGACTACGCCGGCATGCGGGTCTTCGAGGCGAACCTGCAGATCATCGACCACCTCAAGGCCGCCACCCGCGGCGAGGGCGACCGGGGCAGCGTCACCGAAGGCACGATCCTGCTGCGCCGCGAGACCTACGACCACTCCTACCCGCACTGCTGGCGCTGCCGCGAGCCCCTGATCTACAAGGGGGTCTCGTCGTGGTTCGTCGAGGTCACCGCGATCAAGGAGCGGATGCTCGAGCTCAACCAGCAGATCAACTGGGTGCCGGGCCACATCCAGGACGGCCAGTTCGGCCGCTGGCTGGAGAACGCCCGCGACTGGTCGATCACCCGCAACCGGTTCTGGGGCAGCCCGGTGCCGGTGTGGAAGTCCGACGACGAGGCCTACCCCCGCATCGACGTCTACGGCTCCTTCGAGGAGATCGAGCGCGACTTCGGCACGCTCCCGCGCAACGCCGCCGGCGAGCCGGACCTGCACCGGCCGTACGTCGACGACCTGGTGCGCCCGAACCCCGACGACCCGACCGGTCGCTCGATGATGCGGCGCGTGCCGGACGTCCTGGACGTGTGGTTCGACTCGGGGTCGATGTCCTACGCCCAGGTGCACTACCCGTTCGAGAACGCCGAGTGGTTCAGTGGCTCGGACACCAAGGACCCGCACTTCCCGGCCGACTTCATCGTGGAGTACATCGGCCAGACCCGCGGCTGGTTCTACACGCTGCACATCCTGGCGACCGCGCTGTTCGACAAGCCGGCGTTCGAGAACTGCATCAGCCACGGCATCGTGCTCGGCTCCGACGGCAACAAGATGTCGAAGTCGCTGCGCAACTACCCCGACGTGCGCGAGGTCTTCGACCGCGACGGCGCCGACGCGATGCGCTGGTTCCTCATGGCGAGCCCGATCCTGCGCGGCGGCAACCTGATCGTCACCGAGCAGGGCATCCGCGACTCGGTGCGCCAGGTGATGATCCCGCTGTGGAACAGCTGGTACTTCTTCCAGCTCTACGCCAACGCCGCCCGTGACGGCGCGGGCGTCGACGTCGCGCCCTCGACCGGGTCGACCGACCCGCTGGACCGCTACCTTCTGGCCAAGTGCCGCGACTACGTCGAGGCGATGACCACCTCGCTGGACTCGTACGCCGTCGCCGACGCCTGCGAGCACACGCGCGGCTTCCTCGACGTGCTGACGAACTGGTACATCCGGCGCTCGCGCGACCGCTTCTGGTCCGAGGACGAGCAGGCCTTCGCCACGCTCTACACGGTGCTAGAGACCGTCTGCCGCACGACCGCCCCGCTCCTGCCGCTGACCACCGAGGAGATCTGGCGCGGCCTGACCGGCGGGCGCTCGGTGCACCTGGCGGACTGGCCGCTGGCCTCGTCGCTCCCGGCTGATGACGCCCTCGTCGCTGCCATGGACACCGTCCGCGAGGTCTGCTCGGCCACCTCGGCGCTGCGCAAGGCGCGGTCGCTGCGGAACCGGCTGCCGCTCTCGACGCTGACCGTCGTGGTGCCCTCGCCGGCCGACCTGGAGGGCTTCGAGTCGATCGTCGCCGACGAGGTGAACGTCAAGGCGGTCCGGCTGCTCGCGGCCGACGCGCCCGAGGCGGCGGCGTACGGCGTGGAGCAGAAGCTCACCGTCAACGCGCGCGCCGCGGGGCCGCGGCTCGGTCGCGACGTGCAGCAGGCCATCAAGGGCTCGAAGTCCGGCGACTGGTCGGTGGCCGACGACGGCACCGTGACCGCGGGCGGCCTGGCGCTGGTCGAGGGGGAGTACACCCTCGAGACCGTCGCCGGTGCGGCCGACGAGTCGACCGCGGTCGGCGTGCTGCCCGGGGGCGGGTTCGTCGTCCTCGACACCCACGTCACCGACGAGCTGGCCGCGGAGGGCCTGGCCCGCGACCTGGTGCGCGCGGTCCAGCAGGCCCGCCGCGACGCCGGGCTCGAGGTGTCCGACCGGATCGCGCTGGTGATCGGGGGCGGCGACGCGGTCCGCGCTGCGGCCACCACGCACGAGCAACTGGTCCGCGAGGAGACCCTCGCCTCGGCGTACGAGGTGGGGGATCCGGCACCTGGCGCGGCGCTCGTCGACCTGGGCGCGGGTGAGAAGGCCACACTCAGCGTCACGAGGGCCTGAGGTGGGACCGGTGCGGCTCGGCGCGCTGGTCGGGGTCTGCCTGGTCGGGGTCTCCCCCGTGGTGCTGAGCGCATGTTCGGGCGAGCAGGAGCCGAGGATCGCCCTGCCCACACTGTCGATCGCTCCCACGGCGACAGCGGGCACCCCACCCGCCGGACCCGGGCCCGGCGGCGAGGTGGAGACCTCCGGGTCCGGCGTCCCTCGGGCGGTGCTGGAGGACGTGGTCGACCGGGTCCGGGCGGCCGGATCGGTGCGGCTGGCGGTCGGCAATCTCAACCCGCCGCCGACCCAGTTTCTGGTCCAGGACTACGCGGCCCCCGACGGCGACCTCGAGCTCAGCGTCGAAGTGGTCGAGGGGGAACCGGTGTTCACCCTGCGTCGCGTCGACGGCGAGCCGTTCCTGGCTGTCGACGACGAGGGCTTCCGGCCGGTTCCGGAACCGTCCTCGAGCGATGAGGCGCTCGCGGCCCGCACCCTGCGTACCGACCCCGCGTCGGAGCTCGAGACGCTCGTCGGGGGTGCCATCGCGATCGAGACCGCTCCCGACCTGGTCGACGAGGTCGACGATGCCGCGGCGGCGTACCGGCTCCGCGTCGTCATCCCCGATCTCCCGTCCCCGGGCCTCGACGCGTTCGCTTCGGTGCCGTGGGTGGGCCTGCCCGAGCGTCTCCCGGTCACCCTGTGGGTCGGTGCCGACGGCCTGCCGCTGCGGCTCGAGGCGAGGTACGCCGACCCCCTCAACGGCATCGAGGGCACCGGCACCGCCCGGCTCGACTACTCCGCCTGGGGTGAGCCGGTCGAGCTCGAGGCTCCCTGACCGGATCAGTCCCCGAGCGGGGTGCGCCACCTCAGCCCGGGGAAGCGGGCGAATCCGCGGTCGGTGCTGACCCACGTCGCGCCGTGCTCGATGGCCAGCGCCGCGAGGTAGGCGTCGGGGACGAGGTTCCCTCGTGCTGCAGAGCCCCGGCACAGGTCCTCGAAGATCGACCAGTGGCGCGCGCCCGGTCGCACGCGCACCGCCGACGGTGAGTCCAGGACGGCCGAGCAGAAGGCGAGCGCGGTCTCGGTCGGTGTCGGCTCGCGGTAGATCCGGTGGTGGGTGACGATCCTGACGAAGGCCGACAGCGCCAGCTCGCTCACACCGAAAGGCTCATGAGCCTGGAGCGCGTCCTCGAGCCACGCCCGGTGCTCGTCGTGCCGAGGGCTCTCCGGCCGGTGGGCGTAGATGAACGCATTGACGTCAGCCAGCAGCACGGGCGTCGCGCTCCTCGTCCAGGAGCGCGGCCAGGGCGGCCTTGTCCTCGAGGTCGACGCCGGGGAGCAGGCCCGAACCGCCGTACGTCGGCAGGTCGACCCGCTCCTGCTCCTGAGCCGGTGCGTTCAACAACAGACGCAGGGCGTCGTCGACGACGTCACCCAACGAGCGACGGGTGGTGAGGGCGACCTGCCGCGCCTGCTCGAGCAGGTGGTCGTCGATGTTGACGGTCGTGCGCATGTGGACATCGTAGTGCGGAGCCGAAGCATCATGATGTTCGAGAACGGTGGTGTCTCTGAGCGTGCGGCCGGGCGCGCGCTGAGGGACACGACTGCCAGCGCGCCGGGTCAGCCGATGAGCGCTGGGGGCTGCAGCCCGAGCCGGTCCGCCATCCGGTCCAGCGAGGCGATGACCTCGTCGGGGGCCTTGTCGGGGACGCCCCAGATCAGCTCGGAGACGCCCTGCTCGGCCCACCGCATGAGGTCGTCCGGGTTCGGCTTGAAGGCGATCAGCACCCGGATGTCCGGCAGGCCCTCGCGCCCGGCCTCGGCCCAGGCGGCCTTGAGGTTCTCGATCTGGCCCGAGATGTCCTGCTGGGTGGGCGTGGTCATCCAGCCGTCGGCGTTCTCGGAGATCCACGTGAAGGTCTTGGGGCCGCCGCCGGCGCCGATGATGAGCGGGATGTGGTGGGAGGGCTTGGGGTAGGCCCACGACGGGCCGAACTTCACGAACTCCCCGTCGTACGACGCCTCCTCCTGCGTCCAGAGCGCGCGCATCGCCTCGACGTACTCGCGCAGCACGGTGCGGCGCTTCTCCGGCGGCACGTGGTGGTCGGTGAGCTCGTCGGTGTTCCAGCCGAAGCCGGCGCCGATCTCGACCCGGCCGTCGGAGAGGTGGTCGAGGGTGGCGATGGTCTTGGCGAGCGTGATCGGGTCGGACTCGACCGGCAGCGCGACCGCCGTAGACAGCTTGATCCGCGAGGTCCGCGCAGCGACGGTGGCCAGCGAGACCCACGGGTCGAGGGTGCGCAGGTAGCGGTCGTCGGGGAGCGTCTGGTCCTTGGTGCCCGGGTGCGCGGCCGTCCGCCTGACCGGGATGTGGGTGTGCTCCGGGACGTAGAAGGTGTCGAACCCGCGCTCCTCCGCGGCGACCGCGAGGTCGGCGGGCCGGATGCCGCGGTCGGAGGTGAACAGGACGAGTCCGTTGCGCATGGGACGGACACTAGAACCTGTTCCAGTTCCAGGGGAAGGGGGTGACACCCGTGATCCGGACAGGTGTCCAGTTCACCCCCGCGTCGGCGACGGCTGGTTGACTCGCCCCATGACCTCGCTCGACCTGCCCACCGGTCCGACCCTGGACCTGACGACCGACCCGGTCACGCTCACCCGGCACCTGGTCGACATCGAGTCCGTCAGCCACGACGAGGGCCGCATCGCCGACGCGGTCGAAGCGGCCCTGCGCACCCACGCACACCTCGAGGTGACCCGGCGCGGCCACACGATCGTCGCGCGCACCGACCTGGGCCGCGGCGAGCGCGTCGTCATCGCCGGCCACCTCGACACCGTCCCGCTCAACGACAACCTCCCCAGCCGCCTGGACGAGGAGGCCGGCATCCTCCACGGCCTCGGCACCTGCGACATGAAGGGCGGGGACGCCGTCCTGCTGCACCTCGCAGCGACGGTGACCGAGCCGGTGCGCGACGTGACCTACGTGCTCTACGAGGCCGAGGAGGTCGAGGAGCGCTACAACGGGCTCAAGCACCTCGCCGAGCGCGAGCCCGAGCTGCTCGCCGCCGACTTCGCCATCCTCATGGAGCCGTCCAACGCCGGCGTCGAGGCCGGCTGCCAGGGCACCCTGCGGGTCGAGGTCCGCACCCGCGGCGAGCGTGCGCACTCCGCCCGCTCCTGGAGGGGCGTCAACGCCATCCACGGCGCCGCCGACGTGCTCGCGCGGCTGCAGGCCTACGAGCCGCGGCGTCCCGTGATCGACGGGCTGGAGTACCACGAGGGCCTCAACGCGGTCCGCATCCACGGCGGCGTCGCCGGCAACGTCGTGCCCGACGAGTGCGTCGTGGAGGTCAACTTCCGCTTCGCCCCCGACCGGTCCACCGACGAGGCGGTCGCCTTCGTCACCGAGTTCTTCGCCCCGTACGACGTCACGCTGACCGACCTCGCACCAGGCGCGCTCCCGGGGCTGGACCGACCGGCTGCCGCGGCGTTCGTGGCGGCCGTCGGCGGGCAGGTGGCCCCCAAGTTCGGCTGGACCGACGTCGCCCGGTTCACCGGGCTCGGCGTGCCGGCGGTCAACTACGGACCGGGCGACCCGCTCTTCGCCCACAAGCAGGACGAGCACGTGAAGGTCTCCGACATCGAGACCTGCGCGACGACGCTGAGGAGGTGGCTGACCGATGGACGCTGACCACGGACCTGACCACGGCACCGACCACGGGTCTGGCCACGGCACCGGGCAGCAGCCCGAGCAGGGCGCGTCCGCGCGCAGCCGCTACGAGGGGCCGGTGCGGTTCCGCCGCAGCCAGGTCCCCAGCACCACGACCGACCAGCGGCTGCTGGACTCCCGCGGCCCGCACGACTGGGTGCACACCGATCCGTGGCGCGTGATGCGGATCCAGTCGGAGTTCGTCGAGGGCTTCGGCCAGCTGGCCGAGCTCGGCACGGCGGTCGCCGTGTTCGGGTCAGCCCGCACGAAGCCCGACGAGCCGTCGTACGCCCAGGCCGAGGAGCTGGGCCGCAAGCTGGTCGAGGCCGACTTCGCGGTCGTGACCGGCGGCGGGCCGGGCGCCATGGAGGCCGCCAACCGCGGCGCCTCGCAGGCCGGCGGGGTCAGCGTCGGGCTCGGCATCGAGCTGCCCTTCGAGGACGGCCTCAACGACTGGGTCGACCTCGGCATCAACTTCCGCTACTTCTTCGTCCGCAAGACGATGTTCGTGAAGTACGCCCAGGGGTTCGTGGTGCTGCCCGGCGGCCTCGGGACGCTCGACGAGCTGTTCGAGGCGTTGACGCTGGTGCAGACGCGCAAGGTCACCGAGTTCCCCATCGTGCTCGTCGGCACCGACTACTGGCGCGGCCTGGTCGACTGGATGCGCGACACGCAGCTGGCCGCCGGCAAGATCTCCGCGGCCGACCTCGACATGATGGTCCTGACCGACGACGTGGACGAGGCGGTGCGGATCATGGTCGCCGCGCGCGAGGAGGAGCAGCGCCGATGATGTGGTTCTTCGCGATCCTGGTCGTGCTGCTGCTGGGTGCGATCGCCGTCGTCGCGGCAGGCAAGGGCGCCCCGCTCGCCGAGGAGTACGACGACCGTCCCGACGCCCTGGTCCCGGCCGACCGACCTCTGACCAGCGAGGA
This sequence comes from Actinomycetota bacterium, assembly GCA_009701885.1. GTDB lineage: Bacteria > Actinomycetota > Actinomycetes > Propionibacteriales > Nocardioidaceae > Nocardioides. Next base: position 43,728 of record WLJH01000012.1, on the reverse strand, counting down.
CCTGCGCCGGGTCCGGTTCTCGATCGCCTTCCGCGGCTACCGCATGAGCGAGGTCGACGCGCTGCTCGCGCGGCTCGCCGAGGAGCAGGACGATCGTGGCGCCCGACACACCGAGTGAGGCACACTCACCCGCGTGTCGGTCAGCGTCGTCGTCTACGTCCTCACGTTCCTGGGCGCCGTCGTCGTCGCCCTGACCCGCCTGCGGCTGGGTCGCTCGGAGGAGGGCGGGGCCCGGCGCGTCGACGTCGGACCGACCTGGCTGCTGGCGCACACGGTCCTCGGCTCGCTCGCGGTGCTCGTGTGGCTGGTCTTCCTCATCGGCCCCGAGGACTCCGTGCCTGGTGACCCGCTCGTCGGCATCGTCGCGCTCGGCCTGTGGTGGGGCACCGCGATCGCCGGCCTGATGATCCTCGTGCGCTGGCTGCCCTCGAAGGGCCGGCACGCGGTCGAGGTCCCCGAGGACTCCTGGTCGAGCGGACCGGGCCTGTCGCTGCTCGCACACCTCGGGATGGTCGTCGGGGTCGCGGTCTTCACCTGGGCCTACTGGACGGCAGCGGTCTGATGCCGCGGTCCCGCGCCGGCGCTCGGAGCCGGGTCGGGCTCGCCGTCCTCCTCGCCGCTCTCGCGGCGCCCGTCCTCGCGCTGGGGTCCCAGCAGGTCTCGGTCGCCACGCAGGTCCCCGCTGCCCGCGCCCAGCGCGAGGCGGTCGTGCAGACGGTCAAGATCGGCGAGTCCGTGCGGGGCCGACCGATCCTGGCCCACCGCCTGGGGGAGCCTGCAGACAACGGCGTGCCCACGGTCGTGCTCATCGGCGCGATGCACGGCAACGAGCGGCGCACCCGCCCCGCGCTGTGGTCGATCCTCGACGGGAAGCCGCTCATCGGTGCCGAGGTCTGGGTCATCCCGACCTACAACCCCGACGGCATCGCCGCCGGCACGCGTCGCAACGCCCGCGGGGTCGACCTCAACCGCAACTTCCCCTACCGCTGGGCCCCGCTGGACGGCAACTACGAGTCCGGCCCCCGCCCGGCCTCCGAGCCCGAGACCCGCGCGGTGATGCGCTTCCTCGCGCGGGTGCGGCCCGACCGCATCCTGAGCTTCCACCAGCCGCTGCACGGCGTGGACACCGACACCAAGGACCGCGCCTTCGCCGAGCGGGTCGCGCGGATCCTGCGGCTGCCGCGCAAGACCTTCGACTGCGGGGGCGTCTGCCACGGCACGATGACCGGCTGGTTCAACGACCGGTACGCCGGGTCCGCGCTCACCGTGGAGCTCGGACCGGCCCCCGGGGAGGCGTACCTCCGCGACGTGCTCGCCCCGCGGATCCTGCGGGCGGTCGGGGTCGAGCCGGGTGCCTACGAGTGGGGGCCGATGCCCGAGCCGACCGAGGAGCCCGAGCCGACCCAGGAGCCGACGCCCACGGCCGAGCCGACAGCGACGGCCGAGCCGACGCCGGGCGAGCCGACGCCAGGATCGTGAGTCGGTGAGCAGCCCGGCTTCCGGCAAGGTCTATCGGCCGGCCGACCAACCCTGCAGTGGGACGACAAAGGTGCGTCGTCCAGCTGCAAGGTTCGTCGGCCGGCCGACGAACCTCGCCGCAGCCGGCCCACAGCCTCAGCGCCCGCGGAACTCCGGCTTCTGCTTGGCCACGAACGCCGCGACGGCTGCGGCGTGGTCCTCGGTCGCGCCGGTGGCGTTCATCATCTGCCGCTCGAGCTCGAGGGAGTCCGCGACGCTGTGCCCGGCGGCGTACGACACCGAGCGGCGCATGGCGCCGTACGCGCGGGTCGGGCCGGCAGCCAGGCGGCGGGCGAGCTCGCCGGCCTCGGCGGCGAGCGTCTCGGCGGGGACCACGCGGGTGGCCAGGCCGAGCTCGAGCGCCTCGGCGGCGGGCACGGTGCGCGGGAAGTAGAGCAGCTCCAGCGCCTTGGCCCGGCCCACCAGGATCTGCAGGTTGATGCTGGCGCCCGTGTCGCAGGAGAGCGCGACGATGGAGAACGCGAGGTTGAAGCCCGCGCCCTCGGCGACGATGCGCATGTCGCACGCCATGGCCAGGCTGGCGCCCGCGCCCGCGGCCACGCCGTTGACCGCCGCGATGACGGGCTTGTCCATCTCCATGAGCGTGGCCACGATCGGGTTGTAGTGCTTCTCGACGGTGGTGAAGAGCTGGTCGCTGCCGCCGGTCTCCAGCAGCCCGATGTGCTCCTTGAGGTCCTGGCCGGTGCAGAAGGCGCGCCCGGTGCCGGTCAGCACGACGCAGCGGACCTCGGGGTCCTCCGCGACGGTGCGGGTCACCTCGACCAGGATCTCCTTGGTCGCGATGTCGAGGCTGTTCATGGCCTCGGGGCGGTTGAGCGTGATGGTGGCGACGCCGTCGGCGAGGTCGAGCAGGACGGGGCCGGAGGTGAGCGGGCTGGTCATGCGGGGGAGTCTGCCGCATGCCCTGCCGGCGGTGGAGTGTCCACCGACGGGGACCCTGTGCTGCCGATCACCCTCCCGGTGGGGGATACTGGTCCTCCACGCGTGGTCCGGGCTCGCTCGGAGCTGCGCGTCCTGTGCCGTTCGGGCAAGACGACGAGGAAGAGGTGCGCGATGGCGGCGATGAAGCCGCGGACGGGCGACGGTCCGCTGGAGGTCACCAAGGAAGGGCGCGGCATCGTCATGCGGGTCCCCCTCGAGGGCGGCGGACGTCTCGTCGTCGAGCTGAACGCCGAGGAGGCCGGCGCCCTGGGCGACGCCCTCAAGGCCGTCGTCGGCTGACCACCGCTTGATGGAGCCCTCGGCACCCGCACTGCCCACCCAGGTCACCCCGCCGGAGATCGCGCTCAGCGACGTCGGACCCCACGCCGTACGCGGTGTGGAGGTCGTCGCGCTGCCCGTGCTGCCCGCGGGACCCGAGGAGGGCGACGGACCGGTCCTCGGACCGGGCGCCGAGGAGCTCGCCGGGCAGCTCGGCGTCGACCTGCTGGCCCTGCTGGAGGCCGAGAAGGCCACCGGCAAGGTCGGGGAGGTCGTGCGGCTGCCGGTCCCGCTCGGCTCGCCCGACGACGGCGACCTGCGCTGGGTGCTGCTCGTCGGTGTCGGCGACCAGGGCACCGACGCGCTCCGGCGCGCCGGGGCGACGCTGGCGCGGGCCACCAAGGGCCGGGCATCCGTGGCGACCTCGATCGCCGCGATCACCGACGACGCCGGGCTCGAGGCCTTCGTCGTCGGGGTGGTGCTGGGCTCGTTCTCGTTCTCGTGGCGCTCCCAGGAACGGCCGGAGTCCGAGCCCGTACGCCGCGTGGTGCTCGCCGGCTGCGGCACCGACCGGCAACCGGCCCTCTCGCGCGGGCTCGCGCTCGGCGGCGCCGGGTGGCAGGCGCGGCTGCTCGCGACCGTCCCGTCCAACCTCAAGAACCCCGTCTGGCTCGCCGAGCAGGCCCGCGAGGTCGCTGACCGGGCCGGCCTGAAGTGCCAGGTCTGGGACGAGCAGCAGCTGGCCGCCGGCGGCTTCGGCGGCATCCTCGGCGTCGGCCAGGGCTCGGTGAACCCGCCGCGCCTGGTGCGCCTCGACTACACGCCGAGGAAGTCCTCGCGCCGCACGCCCACGATCGTGCTGGTCGGCAAGGGCATCACCTTCGACACCGGCGGCCTGTCCATCAAGCCCGGCGAGGCGATGTCGACGATGAAGCGCGACATGACCGGCGCCGGCGTCGTGCTCGCCACCATGGCCGCGCTCGAGGCCGTCGACTGCCCGGTCAAGGTCGTCGGCCTGCTCGCCTGCGCCGAGAACTCCGTCTCCGGCCGCGCCATGCGCCCCGGCGACGTCATCCGCCACTTCGGCGGCCGCACCACCGAGGTCACCAACACGGACGCCGAGGGCCGTCTGGTCATGGCCGACGCCCTCGCGTACGCCGTCGCCGAGATCGCTCCCGCCGCGCTCGTGGACGTCGCGACCCTGACCGGCGCGATCAAGGTGGCCCTCGGGCAGCGCACGGGCGGCTTCTTCGCCGACGACGAGGGCCTGGCCGCCTCCATCGCGGCCGCCGGCACCCGCGCCGGGGAGCCGCTGTGGCGCTTCCCCCTGGCCTCGGTCTACGAGGAGAAGATCGCCTCGAAGGTCGCCGATGCCGACAACGCCGGCGGTGGCCCGGGCGCCATCACAGCCGCGCTCTTCCTCCAGCACTTCACCGGCGACGTCCCCTGGGCGCACCTCGACATCGCGTCCGTCGGCGACTCGCCCTCGGAGAGCTTCGAGTGGACCACCGGTCCGTCCGGCTTCGGCGCCCGCGCCCTGCTGACCTGGCTGGGGTCCGAGGACCCGCTCGCCGGCGTCGGCGCGGGCCAGCAGGAGTAGCACCGTGCACGGCCTCTCGGTGCGGTGGTCGCTGGTCGGCGTACCCGACCGGGTCGCCGACGAGCTCGCTGCCTACGTCGAGTCCACCTCGCACGCCCGGTTCACCGGCATGGACGGGCTGCGGTTCAAGGTGTGGCGGATGCGCCGCGGCGAGTGGTTCGAGGGCACCTACCTGTTCGTGAGCGAGCAGGAGCGTGCGGACTTCGAGGCAGAGTTCCTCGCCGGGGTCGCCGAGGCCCCTGGCACCCGGATCGTCGGCGTCCCGCCCGTGCTCGTCGAGGCCTGGGAGCACGTCGCCACAGCCGAGGGGTGGGACGGGTTCGCGCCGACCGCTCGCGGGGAGCGCTGAGCGGGGGTAGTCCGAATCATCTTTGATCCTGAGCTGGCGCTCGGCATCAGAAGTGATTCGGAGTACCCCCGCCGCGGGACCCCTGTGACAGGTGGGACGACCAGCCCGGCCCCGAGCCTCAGTCGCTCTCGGGCGTCCAGACCTTCTTGGCGGCGAGCAGGCCGTCACCCACGGGGAGCAGCACGCTGAGCAGGCCGTCGTGCTCGGCGACGGTGCGCCCGAGCTCGCGGATGGCGACGGTCTCCTCGTCGCGCTGGCTGGGGTCGGCGACGCGGTCGTGCCACAGCGCGTTGTCGAAGACCACGACGCCGCCGGGGCGCAGCAGCCGCCAGGCCTCGGCGAGGTAGGCGGCGTACTCGCGCTTGTCGCCGTCGCAGAAGACCAGGTCGTAGTGGCCGTCGGTCAGCCGCGGCAGCACGTCGAGCGCGGCGCCGGCGATGGTCCGGGCCCGCTGGGTGGCGATCCCGGCCTCGGCGTACCCCTCGCGCGCCAGGCGCTGGTGCTCGGCCTCGATGTCGACGGTGGTGAGCACGCCGTCGGCGCGCATGCCCCGCAGCAGCCACAGGCCCGAGACGCCGGTGCCGGTGCCGATCTCGACGACCGCACGCGCGTCGAGCACCGAGGCCAGGAAGCGCAGGGCTGCGCCGCCGCCGGGGCTGATCGGCACCACGCCGACCTCCTCGGCGCGCGCACGGGCCGCGGCCAGGACGTCGTCCTCGGCCACGAACTCCTCGCTGTAGGTCCAGCTGGTGGCGTTGATCGGGGTGGTGATGACGGCCTCCTCAGGCGGGTGGTCGGGCGTCAACCTACCGCGGGGCCGGCCCACCCGGCCGCAGGCGCGAGCGTCGTACGCCGCCGGGCGCGGGCCACGCAACCGGACCGCCGCCCGGGCAGCCACGCGGGAACACCGCCGCCCCCTCGTCCGTTGGACCCACAGACAGCCCGAGGAGCGCTCACAGCCTTCTCTCAGCAGCAGTCCCTACCGTGAGGAGCCAGAGTGCGGGGCAGGTACTGGTCGAGGGGGACCCAGGTGGACGACAGCACCGTCGCGACGGGCCAGGACCTGTCGTGGGAGCGGATCGTCGAGCAGCACTCCGACCGCGTCTACCGCCTGGCCTACCGCCTCACCGGCGACCGCCACGACGCCGAGGACCTGACCCAGGAGGTCTTCGTGCGGGTCTTCCGCTCGCTGGACTCCTACACGCCCGGCACGTTCGAGGGCTGGCTGCACCGCATCACCACCAACCTCTTCCTCGACCAGGCGCGTCGCAAGCAGCGGATCCGCTTCGACGCCCTCTCCGACGAGCGCGCCGACCGGCTCACCAGCGCCGCACCGGCACCCGAGGTCGCCTACACCGACCAGCACTTCGACGACGACGTCGAGGCCGCGCTGGCCACCCTCCCGCCGGACTTCCGCGCCGCGGTCGTCCTGTGCGACGTCGAGGGACTGTCCTACGAGGAGATCGCCACGATCCTCGACACCAAGCTCGGCACCGTCCGCTCCCGGATCAGCCGCGGCCGCGCGATGCTGCGCCAGACGCTGGCGCACCGCGCGCCCACCGACGGCCGCGAGCGGTACGCCGGGCCCGCGATGCCCCAGGAGGTCACCCACCCGTGATCGGTCACCTCGGCGCCCGCGCCAGCGCGCTGCTCGACGGACAGCTGCCGCCCGCGGAGGCCGAGCGGCTGTGGGCCCACGTCCACGGCTGCCACCTGTGCCGCGACCTCGTCGAGCGCGAGGGCTGGGTCAAGACCCGGCTCTCCGGGCTCGCCGCCCGCGAGGGCACCCGCGCCCCGGACCACCTCAAGGGCGCGCTCCTCGGCGCCTGCTCGATGCCGCCCGCGCGCACCCCCGCGGACCGCGTGACGCCCTACGGACAGACCCCCTACGGCCATGGCCCGGGCCTGCCGCCGGTCGTGCGGACCGGCTCCGCCACCACCCCCCGCGTACGCCGCACGGCGGTCCTCGCCGGCGTCGGCGGCGCCGCCGGGATGGCCGTCCTCGGGGTGCTCGCCCTGGGCACCGCACCGGCCGACGCGCCCACGGTCGACCGCCGCGCACCGGTGGCCGACCTCGACCGGGTCACCCCGCAGCCGGGGGAGGGCGCCTCGCTCCTGCTCCCGGTCGGCCGCGGCATCCGCCCCTGACGACGTACGCCGCCGCCCCGCCCCTCGTGGCTCAGGGGGCCCGGTCCGGGTCCGCGTCCACCCTCGGGCCGGGCGCGGTGGTCGCGGCACCCCACCGCGGGGTGGTTGGCCGGTCGGGGATGATGGAGCGGTGAGCGAGCAGGACCGGACCGAGCCGTCGCAGCCCCCCGAGCAGCAGCCGGAGCGGGCGCCCGAGGCGCGGCCCGAGCAGCCGGCCCTCCACGAGAGCCCCGCGGCGTGGGGTGAGCAGCCGACCGCCGAGCAGCCCCGTGTCGAGCAGGCCAGGGTCGAGCAGGCCCGCGAGCCGCAGGCGCCGGCCGACTGGACGTCGCGGACCCAGCCGCTCCCCGGCGTACCCGCCCAGGCCCCGGGCCCCTGGGGCCAGCCCTACGGCCAGCAGCCCCAGCAGACCCAGGCCTACGCCCAGCAGTACCCCCAGCCCGGCGCCCACGCCGCGCGCGGCGACGTGCCGACCGCCCGCGTGGGCGGCTGGGTGTGGCCCGTGGTCGCGATGCTCGCGCTCGTCGTCGGCGTCATCGGCGGGGTCGTCGGCGCCGCCGGCTTCCGGATCCTCGACGAGGCCTCCGAGGAGCCCGGGCTGGTCAGCACCGGCCTCGACGGCGTCGAGACCCGCGAGGACGCGCCGCTCACGGCCCAGGACGGCACGATCGCCAACGTCGCCGACGCGTTGCTGCCCAGCACCGTCCAGATCATCGCCGAGTTCGGCGGCGACGAGTCGGGGGCCACCGGGTCCGGCTTCGTGCTGGACCGGCAGGGCCACGTCGTCACCAACAGCCACGTCGTCGCCGACGCCGACGAGGACGGCGGCCGCATCCAGGTCGTCGACCAGGACGGAAACCGCTATGACGCCGAGGTCGTCGGGCGCAGCGCCGTCTACGACCTCGCGGTGCTCATCGCCCCCGAGATGGCCGGGGAGTTCGAGCCCAGCGCGCTCGGCGCCTCGACCCGGTTGCGCGTCGGCGAGACCGTCGTGGCCATCGGCTCCCCGCTGGGCCTGTCCTCCACGGTGACGGCCGGCATCGTCTCCGCGCTCGACCGCCCGGTCACCACCGGTGACCCCGAGTCGACCTCCTACATCAACGCGGTGCAGACCGACGCCGCGATCAACCCTGGCAACTCCGGCGGCCCGCTGGTGAACCTGCTCGGCGAGGTCGTGGGGGTCAACTCCGCCATCGCGACCACGGGCGGCTTCGGCCGCGACGCCGGCAACATCGGCGTCGGGTTCGCGATCCCGGTCGAGCAGGTCCGCATCACCGCCGACCAGATCCTGCGCACGGGCGAGGCGCAGTACCCCGTCATCGGTGCGGAGGTCCGCACCGGGAACGGCGACGGCGACGGCGCGGAGATCCAGGAGGTCACCGCCGGCAGCGCCGCCGAGGAGGCCGGCCTGCAGGACGGCGACGTGGTCACCGAGGTCGAGGGCGTGCGGGTCACCGACGGGATCGCGCTCATCGTCGCCATCCGCACCTACCAGCCGGGGGAGCGGGTCGACTTCACCGTCCGCCGGGACGGCCAGGAGCGGGTCGTCAGCATCGAGCTGCGGGGCCAGGTGGGCTGAGCCCCCGGGGGGCACGGCGCTGCCCTGGGCCGGAGGTCACCAGGGTCGAGGTGCGACTCGTGGCCTGACGACGCGGCCCCGCGCGTCCAGGGGCCTCGACCCAGGCCTCGACACGCACCTCGACACGCACCTCGACGCCGGCCGGTGGCTGACGACCGCGGCCCCGCGGGTCCCTGGCCCGACGGTCAGTCCGCGACCGGCTGCTCCCGGTCGGCGTCCTCGTAGGGGTGCTCGTCGACGAAGGTGCGGGTCTGGGCGTACATCTGCTCGATGAACTCCTCCAGCCGGGCCGCCTCGACCCGCCACTGGCCGCGCCCGCCGATCTTGATCGCCGGCAGCTCGCCGCGCCGCACCAGGGCGTAGACCTGCGCGCTGGAGGTGTTGAGCACCTCGGCCACGTCGGCGAGGGTGAGGAAGCGGGGCGTGGCGGCCATGGCCCCATGGTGTCACCTCGGGCGGGCGTCGCGGCGCAGCCCCGGTGAGCCTGTGGAGAGGCAGGTGAGGCGGGGCGCGGAACGGGGAAGGATGCGCGCCGTGGCCATCGATCTCGGGACCTCCCACACCGCGGGGGCAGGAGCGCCGCCTCGCTCGCTGACCCCACCCACCGCGACCCGCAGCCGCTCGCCGGGCTGGCGCGACCCCCGCCTGTGGGTGGGCGTGGTCGTGGTGGCCGGCTCGGTGCTGCTCGGGGCCCGCGTCGTCGGGGCGGCCGACGACACCGTCACCGTCTGGGCGGCCGCCGAGGAGCTCGCGCCGGGCGCCACGCTCGCCGCGGACGACCTGGTCGCGGTGCGGGTCCGGTTCGCCGACGAGACCGACCTGGCGGCGTACCTCCCGACCGGCGAGGAGCTGCCCGCCGACGCCACCCTCACCCGGGGGGTCGGGGCCGGCGAGCTGGTGCCGACCGCGGCGCTGGGAGGTGCGGAGGACACCGGGCTGCTCCAGCTGCCGATCGCCGTCGAGCCCGAGCAGCTGGCCGGCGCGGTCTCCTCCGGCACCCGGGTCAACGTCTACCTCGTGGCACGTGGCGGCTCCGACCGCGGCTACGACTCCGGAGAGCCGGTCCTCGAGGACGTCGCCGTGCTCGACGCCAGCCTCGCCGACGAGGGGTACGCCGCCAGCGGGCTGCGCCGGCTGGTGCTGGCCGTCCCGGAGGAGGACGCCGGCCGCTTCTACGAGCTGCTCGGCAGCCTCAGCGACCCGCTCGTGTCGGTCGCGGCCCGCGGATGAGCGTCACCGTCGTCCTGGTCGCCGGCGGCGGGGCCGCCTGGGAGGCCCGGGCGCTGGAGGTGCTCGGATCCCGCAGCGGCGTGGTGGTGCTGAAGCGCTGCGTGGACGTCGACGACCTGCTGGCCGCCTCCGCCTCGGGGCAGGCCGACGTCGCCGTCGTCGGCCTCGACGCGCACGGCCTCGACCAGGGCGCCGTCGACCTCGTGCGCCGCCACGGGGTCCGCCCGGTCGTCGTCGTGCCCCGCGGCACCCCGTCCGAGGCCGCGCGGGCGCGGGCCGTCCGGATCGGTGTGCGGACCCTCGTCGCCGAGGAGCAGGTCGACACCCTCGGAGAGGCCGTCACCCAGCCCGAGGAGGGACGCTCCGGCGCGACCTCCGTGCGCGACGCGGCCGGTCACGCCGAGCAGGCGTGGGTCGGTGCCCTCCACGAGGAGCCCGACAGCGGCGGCCCCGTCGCGGCGCCCGGCGACCACGGACCCGGTCGGGTGGTGGCCGTCTGGGGCCCGGGAGGTGCGCCCGGTCGGAGCACCGTCGCCACGACGTTGGCCGCCACCTTGGCAGCCCGGCGACGGCGCACGGTCCTGGTCGACGTCGACCCGTGGGGCGGCTCGGTGGCCCAGCAGCTCGGCGTCCTCGACGAGGTCTCCGGCCTCCTGGCCGCCGCCCGGCTGGCGTCGGGGGGAGTCCTGGCCGAGCGCTTCCCGACCGTCCTGCGCAGCCTCGGCCAGCACCTCGAGCTGCTCACCGGGCTGCCGCGGGCCGACCGCTGGCCCGAGGTCCGCGACGGGGTGGTCGAGGAGGTGCTCGACCTGGCCCGGCAGCGCGGCCACGTCGTCGTCGACACCGGGGCGCCGCTCGAGCGCGACGCCGCGGTCGACCTGGCAGGCAGACCGGGCCGCAACGGCACCACCCTGGCCGCCCTGGCCGAGGCCGACGAGGTCGTGGTGGTCGGGACCGCCGACCCCGTGGGGCTGTCTCGCCTCGCGCGGGGCCTGGTCGAGCTCGCCGAGGAGACCGGCGGCCGCCCGGTGCACCTGGCGGTCAACCGGATGCGGGGCTCGCTGGGATGGTCGGCCGGCGACGTGGAGCAGATGGTCCGCGGCTTCGCCGAGATCGCGTCGACGACCTTCCTGCCCGAGGACCAGGCCGCCACCGACCGGGCCCTGGTCGCCGGGCGCTCCGTGGTCGAGGTCGGGGACGGGCCGCTCGCCGAGGCGGTGGGCCGGCTGGCCGACACCGTGCTCGGCGCGGACGCGGCCGCCGCGACCGAGGTCGCCCCCCGACGGACCCGCCGGGCCGGAGGGCCGCAGGTCAGGCTGCGAAGAGCAGGTACAGCCCGCCGGCGGTGAAGAAGACCATCGCCACGAGCATGCCCAGCTGGCCGGTGAGGTGGTGCTTGGGCGGCAGCAGCCGCACGGCCCGGTCGTGGGCCGCGACGACCCCGACGACGTGGCCGAGCACGACCGCGAGCACCTTGATGTTGGCCAGCAGGGTCGGGTGGTAGGAGAGCCAGTAGTTGACCGACCAGTCACCCGTGCCGAGGTAGTCCGCGCCCGTGGTGAGCGGGTCGCTGGCCTTGATCAGGGTGTCCTGGCCGACCTCGAACCAGTACGACAGGTAGTGGGCCACGATGTAGCCCAGGACGATCGGCACCACCGAGTGGGCGAAGGCGGCCGGCAGGGCACGGCGCGACTCTCCGGCGCGCACCCCGGTGAGCATCGACCCGACCGCGAGCACGATGCCCACGCCGACGCAGAAGACCACCAGCGCCAGGTTGTCCGCGACCAGGCCCAGGTCGTTCTCGGTGATGAGGGAGTTGGTCTGGACGAAGCGCACCCAGCGCGCGGAGTCCTTGAAGGAGTCGAAGGCGGTGCTGCCGAAGAGCACGGCCACGACCGCCACCAGCCCGGGGGCGGGGACGATCGTGTTGAGGTTGGCCAACGGGGACATCACCAGCAGTCGCCCGTCACGCACGTTCCAGGGCGAGAGCTTCCCGACGAGCGTGGAGTAGGCCTCGAACGGGTCGGCCTTCTCGTAGAACTCGTTGCCGAACAGCGCGCCGCCCAGCAGCATCACCGCGACGTACGCCGCGCACCACAGGCGCACCGGGCCGAGCTCGGTGGAGTAGGGGTAGACCAGCTCCAGCCACACGAACGCGAAGAGCCCGATCGCGGCCGGCCAGTAGCCCAGCCACGTGGGGTAGCGCAGGATCCCCTCGTCGGGGTCGGAGCCGGAGATCTTTGCGAAGGCCAGGTTGATCGTGCGGACCGGGCTGATGGCCTTCCACACCGGACCGAGCAGGGCCGAGGCGAAGACCAGGCCGACCCACAGCCAGACGTAGAACATCCCGAAGAACGGGTTGGTCAGCAGGTCCTCGCCGAAGACGGCCGCGAAGGCGGCGTACAGGAAGACGACCATGCCCAGGACCCGCATGGCCACGGCCCAGCCGGTCGAGAGGACCAGCGAGTCGAGCCAGGCGGGGGCCGGGCGTCCGTCGGTGGCGGCGTCGTAGCGCGGCCGCCGCCACGCGAAGGCCAGGACGGTGAAGGAGATGGTCAGGGCCGCGACCGCACCCGCGATCGCCAGCTCCGGGGAGATCGGCAGGTCCTTGGCGCCGCCGATGCCGTGCATCGGCAGCAGGCCCGGCACCAGGGCGGTGGCGTAGGAGGGGAGCCCGGAGAGCCCGGCCTGCAGCAGGGTCATGCTCAGGAGACCTGGAGCTGCACGAGGATCGCGTCGAGGTCGTGGGACTCCACCTCGACCACGCCCGGCTGCTCGACGACCATCGTCAGCTCGGTCTCGCCGACGCCGTACTCCAGCGTCAGCTCCTCGGTGGTGTGCGCGTGCAGCTCACCGGGCTCGTCGGCGGTCACGCGGAACACGATCTGCTGGCCGACCTCGGCCATGACGCGCTCGCCCAGGGGCGAGGCGGAGCCGTTCTCGAAGGTCATGTCGACCACGACCGCACCCTCGTAGGGGTCCTCGGTCTCCTCGCCGGCCGGCTCGCTCGGAGCCTGCGAGGGAGTGGCCTCGACGCTCGCCGAGGTCTCGGCGGCGGGCGGCTCGTCGACGGCGTTGCTGTCGTCCTCGGCACCGCAGGCGCCGAGGGCCAGCACGAGGCCGGCGACGAGGGGCAGGACACGCAGGGTGGAGCGGGACATGTCTGACAGAATCTCACGCAGACCTGAGAGCGACCTGACCGGGCAGGCGCTCCATGGGCCGACGAAAGGGACACCGATGAGCGAGCGGCTGCGGCCGCGGGACCTCGCCTTCCTGGCCGAGGAGTCGCCGTCGACCCCCATGCACAACGCCACGGTCGAGATCTTCGACCCGGGCGACTCCGGGTTCGACTACGACCGGCTCGTGGAGCTGATCGAGGACCGGATCTCCTTCGTCCCGCGCTACCGCCAGCGGATCCAGCGGGTGCCGGGCCGGCTGGCCAACCCGGTCTGGGTCGACGACCCGCACTTCGACCTCGGCTACCACGTACGCCGCTCCGCCCTGCCCCGTCCGGGCAGCCTCGAGCAGCTGCAGGAGCTGGTCGCCCGGATCGTCTCCCGCCCCCTCGACCGGTCCAAGCCCCTGTGGGAGGTCTACTTCGTCGAGGGTCTGGCGGGCGGCCGGGTCGCGATGCTGTCGAAGTCCCACCAGGCGCTCGTCGACGGGGTCGCCACCGTCGACCTCGGCCAGGTGCTGCTCGACGTCGGCAAGGAGCCGAAGAGCCTCGGGGGCGACCTGTGGGCGCCGCGGCGGCTGCCTTCGCCGGGCACGCTGGCCGTCGGCGCGGTGCGCGACACGCTGCGCGACCCCCACGTGGCCGCCGACACCGTCCGCACCCGGGCCACCAGCCTGCTGCGGGTCGCCGACGCCGCCGCCGAGACGACCGGTCGCGTCGTCGGTGGCCTGACCGGTCGCCGCTCGGTCCGCGAGGGGCCGCTGGTCGGCACCCACGGGCAGCAGCGCCGCGTCATCTCCGTCTTCACCGACCTCGCCGACCACCGCGCCATCCGCGACGTCCACGGCGGCACCGTCAACGACGTCATCCTCGCCACCATCACCGGTGGCCTGCGCGGCTGGCTCATGACCCGCCACGAGTCGCTCGCCGGGCTGCGCCGCATCCGCGCGGTCGTGCCGGTCTCGGTCATCGACTCCGAGCTCGAGGCCACCTCGCTGGGCAGCCAGATCGCCGCCCACTTCGTCGACCTCCCGATCGGGGAGCCCAGCCCCGTCGTGCGCCTGCACCAGGTCTCCTACTCCTTCAAGGTGCACAAGGAGACCGGCCGCGGCGTGGCCGCCAACCGGCTCGCGGGCATCGCCGGCTTCGCCCCCGCGACCTTCCACGCCATCGGGTCGCGGGTCGCCGCGGCCGAGGTGGGCCGCGGGATGCAGCTCAGCGTCACCAACGTCCCCGGTCCCCAGTCCCCGCTCTACGCCGCGGGCGCGCGGATGGAGGCGACCTTCCCGGTCCCGCCGCTGCCGCCGCACCACCTGCTGGCGATCGGCGTGACGTCGTACGACGGGGGCGTGGCCTACGGCATCACCGCCGACCGCGACGCCGTGCCGGACGCCGACGTGCTGGGGCAGTGCCTCACGGAGGCGCTCGCCGAGCTGCTCGACACCGCCAGCGGCAGCAGGCCCCGCGTCCCCCGGGGTCGCCGTAAGCCCGCCGCTCGCAAGGCCTCGGCGAAGCAGCCGTCGAAGCAGCCGGCCAAGCAGGCGGCCAAGCCGGCAGCCAGGACGACGAGCCCACGGCCGACCGGCGGCTCGGGCCGCTCCACCGGTGGGAGGAAGCCGTGAGCGTGCGCGCCTACGTCCCCGCGACCTTCGACCTGCTCGCGCGCTTCCACGAGGACGGCGAGGTCCCGACCGCCGGCGCCGTGGAGGCGGCCGACGAGTCCGAGGAGGCGGAGTACGCCGCGCTGCTCGAGGCCGCCGAGGCCTCCCACGCCATGAGCGGGGGCGCGCGCCGGGTCGTGGTCGTCGCGCTGGTCCCGCACATCGGGGCCGTGGCCGCGATGCGTGAGGTCGCCGCGGTCCACGTCGACACCGAGGAGGGCGCCGAGCCCGACGACGACCTCGCGTGGTTCGCCACCCAGGAGATCCCGCACCTGCTGGGCTGAACCCGCCGCGCACCAGCGCATGCGGCACCCTGCGCCGCGACCCACCCGGGGCCGCGACCCGCCGTCGTGGGCCTCCGGACCGCCAGGATGAGTACTCGTGCTCTACCCGGCCGGTCCCGGCTCTCGGAGGATCGATCCATGACTGTCAGCGACATCCCCTGCCCGGCCTGCGACGAGCTGGTCCCGCCCGGCGCCCCCGCCTGTCCCGCGTGCGGCATCCGGCTGGTCGGCCAGGACGCCGCCCGCCTGTGGCAGGTCAACCAGCAGATCGCGGTGCTCAGCCGTGAGGCGGAGTCGCTGCTGGCCTCGATGCGTGTGCCCGTGCCGGCGCCGCCGGTGCCCGCCCACCTCGTGCCCGGGATGCCCGGGGTCGCGGGAGGCGCAGCCGACCCGGGTCCGTGGCAGCCGCCGGCGTACCCCCTGGCGCCCCACCCGCACCCCGTCGGGCCGCACCGCTCCGCCGGCCAGCAGCTGCTGCTCGGCTTCGGGGCGCTGCTGCTGCTCTCCGCGGTCTCGGTCTTCGCGCTGGTGGCGTGGACCCTGATCGGCATCGCGGGCCAGGCCCTCATCCTGACCTGCGTCACGGTCGGCGCCGCGGCCTCCTCCCGCGCCGCCTCGACGCACCGGCTCCCGGCAGCGGCGCACACGGCGGCGGTCATCGCCGTCGGGGTGTCGGCGCTGATGGCGCTGGGTGCCTGGTCGCTGGGTCTCGCCGGGGCGGACGAGCTCTCGTTCGCCGCCTTCGTCGTGGTCGCCGGCCCGGTGCTGGCGCTGGTGTGGCTCGGGTACGACGCGCTCACGGCGCGGGCCTGGTCCCCCACCGGTGCGACCTCGGTCTACCTGCCCTCGGCCGTGCTCGCGCTCGGCTGCGCCGGGGTCTCGGCGGTGGACGCCGCCGGCCCGGGCGACGTGCTGCGCGGCGTGGGGCTGCTGGCTGTCGCGGCAGCGCTGGTCGCCCTGGCCGTCGTCGTACGCCGGGTGCTGACCGTCCGCCGGAGCGGGCTCCCCAGCGCGACCGCCCTGGTGCTCGCCCTGGTGGTCGCCGCCGTCGCGGTGGTGCTGCTGCTCGCCACGACCTACGACCTCGAGCGCGGCCTCACCGACCGCTACGCGGCCGCCCTCGCGCTGCTCGTGCTCGGTGTCGCCCCGCTCGCCGTGCCGGTCCGGTTGCTGACCGGGCGGGCGGTGCCGGGCTCGCCCGCTCCCGCCGCCCCGGCCGCACGGGGGGTCACGGCCGCCTCAGCGCCCCGCCTGGCGGGTGCCGCCCTCGGCGTCCTGGCCGCGGGGAGCGTCCTGCTCGACGTGCCCGACCTGGGCTGGGCGGCGGTGTCGGTCGTCGCGTCGGTGGTGCTGGCGGTGCTCGCCCTGCGGTCAGCGCCCCCGGCCCTGGTGTGGTCCGCCGGCGTGCTCGCGCCCGGTGCGGCCGTCGCCGTCGTCCTCACCGTCGAGGGAGGGGCACGCACCCTGGCCGACCTGGTGCGGGGGGACGTCGTGGAGCCGTGGGTGCCCGTCGCGCTCGAGGTCGCGCTCCCGGCGGTGTGGGCCGCCGCCTGCGCGGTCCGCCTGGTGCGCGCGCTCGTCGGCCGGGCGTCCGTGACGGTGGCTGACAGTGCCGGTGCCGCGGTGGCGGCTCCCGCGGCTGCGGGCGTCGTCCTCGGCGGCACGGCTGCCCAGCTGCTCGGCGTCCTCCACGCGCCCTGGGAGTGGACCGTCCCGATCGGCCTCGCGTGGACGGTGACGGCGCTCGTCCTGGCCCGCGCCGCGTCGGTGCGCAGCACCCAGGACCGGCAGCCGGGCTGGTCGTCGGTGCACGCCGCGGCGCTGCTCGCCGCGGGCTATGCAGTGGTCCCGCTGCTGCAGCTGCTGGTCGAGGGTGCGGACGGGCGGGTCCAGGCGGCCGGCTGCTGGGTCGTGGCCGCAGCCGTCGCGTGGTACGCCTCCGCCCCCGGTCGCCTGCAGGCCGGGTACGTCGCCGCCCTGGTCTCCGTGGGCAACGGCCTGCTCGTGTGGGAGCTGGGTGGCGACCAGGTCGAGCTGTACACGCTCCCGGCCGCGGCGGCCTTCGCCGTCCTGGGGGTGGCCCAGCACCGGGTCGCCCGGGCCGCCGACCCCGGCCGGCACCCGAGCACGATGCTCACGTCGGCGCCGGCCCTGGCGGTGGCGCTCGTGCCCTCGCTGCTCGTCGCCGTCACCGGTGACGAGGTCCTGCGGCTGCTGCTCGTCGTCCTGGCCGGGATGGCGCTGCTGGTCCTCGGCGTCGCCCGCGCCCTCCAGGCGCCGGTGCTGCTGGCTTCGCTCACGCTCGGGATCGTGGCGCTGGTGCAGGGCAGTCCCTTCCTGGCCTACGTGCCGGCCTGGGTGCTGCTCGCCTCCGCCGGCGCCGCGCTGCTGGCGATCGGCGTGCTGTGGGAGTCGGCCGTCGCGCGAGGCCAGCAGCTGGGCCGCTGGGTGCACGGGCTGCACTGACGTCGGGGCGGGAGCCGCCGGCCCCGAGGCCCGAGGCTCAGGAGATGTCCCGCAGGTCCGCGCCCAGCGACTTTCGCGCCTGCGGGGCCCGCTCGCTAGGGTCGCTGGGCATGGACGCCATCAGCTTCCCCCCGGCTCCCACGAACGAGCCCAACCTGACCTACGCGCCCGGCACCCCGGAGCGCGAGTCCCTGCAGAGCGAGATCGCCCGGCTCGAGGCCGAGCAGCGCGACCTCCCGGCGTACGTCGGCGGGCAGTGGCGCCCGGGCGGCGGCGAGGAGATCCAGGTCGTGCAGCCGCACGACCACGCCCACGTGCTCGGGACGACCCGCAACGCCACCACCACCGACGCGCAGGCCGCCGTCGACGCCGCGCTCGAGGCGGCGCCGGCCTGGCGGGACATGCCCTTCGACGACCGGTGCGCGATCCTGCTCAAGGCCGCCGACCTGCTGGCCGGTCCGTGGCGCCAGCGGCTCAACGCCGCGACCGTGCTGGGCCAGTCCAAGACGGCGTTCCAGGCCGAGATCGACTCCGCCTGCGAGCTGATCGACTTCTGGCGCTTCAACGTCCACTACGCCAAGCAGATCCTCACCGACCAGCCGATCGCCAACAGCCCGGGCATCTGGAACCGCACCGACCACCGTCCGCTCGAGGGCTTCGTCTACGCGATCACGCCGTTCAACTTCACCGCCATCGCCGGCAACCTGCCGACCGCCCCGGCGCTCATGGGCAACACCGTGGTCTGGAAGCCCAGCCCGACCCAGCAGCTGGCCGCGTCGCTGACGATGGAGCTGCTCGTCGAGGCAGGCATGCCGCCGGGCGTCATCAACATGGTCCCCGGCGACGGCCTGGCGGTCTCCGAGGTGGCGCTGCCGCACCGCGACCTGGCCGGCATCCACTTCACCGGCTCGACCCCGACCTTCCAGCACCTGTGGCGCACGGTCGGGGAGAACATCACCGGCTACCGCTCCTACCCGCGGATCGTCGGCGAGACCGGGGGCAAGGACTTCATCGTGGCCCACCCCTCGGCCGACGTCGACGTCGTGCGGACCGCGATGATCCGCGGCGCCTTCGAGTTCCAGGGCCAGAAGTGCTCGGCCGCCTCGCGCGCCTACGTCCCGCGCTCGCTCTGGGCCCGGCTGAAGGACGACCTGGTCGCCGAGACCGAGGCGATCTCCATGGGCGACCCGACCGACTTCTCCCACTTCATGGGGGCCGTCATCGACGCCAGGGCGTTCGCCAAGCACAAGACGGCGATCGAGCGGGCGCACGCGACCGACGGCCTGGAGGTCGTCGCGGGCGGCACGGTCGACGACTCCGTGGGGTACTTCGTGCGCCCCACGATCGTGGTCGTCGACGACCCGGCCGACGAGATGTTCACGACCGAGTACTTCGGGCCGATCCTCGCGGTGCACGTCTACGACGACGCCGACTACGAGGCGGTGGTGCGCCAGCTGGAGTCGGTGTCGCCGTACGCCCTCACCGGCGCGGTCATCTCGCAGGACCGCGCGGCGGTCGCGTGGACCCGCGACGCGCTGCGGTTCGCCGCCGGCAACTTCTACGTCAACGACAAGCCGACCGGTGCGGTCGTGGGTCAGCAGCCCTTCGGCGGCGGTCGCGCGTCGGGCACCAACGACAAGGCCGGCGCGGCGGTCAACCTGCTGCGCTGGACCAGCCCGCGCTCGATCAAGGAGACGTTCGTCCCGCCGACGGACTACCGCTACCCCTACATGGGCTGAGCCCCCGCACGACTGCGCCACGACCACGACGACGGCCCCCGAGCAGTGCTCGGGGGCCGTCGCGTGCAGCACGTGCTGCTCAGGCTCGGGTCACGCGGGCGGCAGGCACTGCGCCCCGGCGTACTGCGTGCCGTTGACGGTGATGTCGTAGTCGATGCAGACGCCCGCAGCGCTGGCCGAGCCGGCAGTGGCCACCGAGGCGCCGACGGCGAGCACGGGGGCGAGGAGGGTGACGGCGAGGAGTCGCTTCACAGGGGTGTCCTTCCGAGAGAGTGTTCCGAGAGGGCGGCGCGGACACGCCGCCGATCCCTCCAACGCCCCACCGTGCCCGAGGTCACGCATCCCCGGTCCTCGCGGCCCGCGGGGATGGTCCACCATGGACGAGTGACGTCCGCGCTGCTCTCGCTGCTCCACCTCGGTGCCCTGCACCCGGTCGAGAAGGGCCTCACACTGCTGCTGGCCTTCGGGCCGTTCGTGGTCCTCGCGGTCGTCGTCGCCGTACGCCGCCGGCAGGACGCGGCGGCCGAGCAGCAGCCGCCGGTCGACCCCGTCACGCCCGACGCTCC
This sequence comes from Actinomycetota bacterium, assembly GCA_009701885.1. GTDB lineage: Bacteria > Actinomycetota > Actinomycetes > Propionibacteriales > Nocardioidaceae > Nocardioides. The sequence continues at coordinate 24,192 of WLJH01000012.1, read as the reverse complement.
CGCAGACCCCAGGTCCACGACCGACTGAGTCCGCCGGTCCGGGGTCGAATCGGCGCATCCTTCCGGAACGTAGCGCCGGCTCGGCATCAACCCAGTCGGGCCCAGGCGCGGCGCAGCTCGCCCTCGACCGGGCTCCAGGCGCCGTCGACGGCGCGACCGACGACGTCACCGAGCCGGCCGGGCAGGGCACCGCCGTCGATGCCGATCGTGTGGCACAGGGCGTCGGTGAGGTCGGGGGAGGTGGCCGCGACCGCGTGGTCCAGGCAGAACCGGCGGCCGTCGACCGCGTCGTACGCCGTGTCGAGGCCGAGCGCCAGCAGCGGCACGGCCATGAGGCCGGTCAGGAGGCGGACCCAGCGGTGGAGCGGCACGCCCTGCTCAACGAGCAGGGCGTGCCGGCGTCACAGCGGTCCAGACCCCCGGGCCGGGGGAGTCATCGGGACAGGTAGTCCCGACCCACCTTGTTCTCGGCCTTCAGCGCCTTGAGCAGCAGGTCCGAGATGAGGCCCTCGATCTTGCCGCCGACCAGCGGGATGCCGACCTTGATGGTCAGGTCGACGGTCTCGGTGGTGGTGCCGCCGCTCTCGACGACCACGGCGGTGCCCTTCATCTCGCCGGGCTTGCCGGGGATGGTGACCTCGATGTCGGCGCGCGTGCCGGTCCAGGACTCGCGCTGCACGATGTGCGCCTCGTCGCCGACGATCTTGGTCGCGAAGGACGGCAGGCCCTGGACGGACTGGAACTGGTCGATGACCACGTCCATCCCCGACGCCGTCGGCTCGACGGTGACGGTGCGGCGCAGCACCCGCTGGTAGTCGCAGACCTCCTCGCGGAACGCCTGGTCCGCCAGCATCGCCATGACCCGCTCGGCGGGCGCGTCGTAGGTCATCTCGTGCACGAGCCGCTTGCTCATCGCTGTCCTCCCAGCCACGCGGTGCCGGTGGTCTGCTCGACCTCCAGGCCCGCCTTGATGTTGTCGGCCATGAGGGCCTCGAGCTTGCCGCCGATGACCGGCACCTTGACCTTGACGTCGAGCTCGACGACCTCGGTGGTGCCGCTGCCGCGCGCCTCCAGCCGGACGGTGCCGGTGGCGGTCGTCGGCTTGCCGGGGGCAGTGATGGAGATCGTGCCGCCGGTGCGCGAGGACCACTGCTCCTCGATGACGGCCTTGGTGGTGTCGCCGACGATCTTCTTCGCGATCGAGGGCAGGCCGGCGGTGTCCTGGACCTGCTCGCTCACGAGCGTGAACCCCGTGCCGTCGGCGGCAGGGCTCAGGTCGATGTCGTGGGAGACCACGCCCTGCTCGTCGCAGACCTTCGCGCGGAAGGCCGGGTCGGCCAGCATCGCGAAGACCTCGTCGGGCGGGGCGTCGTAGGTCAGCTCGTGTCGGAACTTCACGGCGCACATCATGCCGGGTCGGTGTGTGACAGGTTGGCCGACATGAGCGAGAGCGGACGGACGGCTCGGGAGGATGGCCAGCAGGACGGCCGGGAGGACTTCGTCTCCTTCGGCGAGCAGGGGGCCCAGCTGACCTACGGCTCCTACCTCCAACTGCCCACGTTGCTCGGCGCCCAGCGCTGCGAGTCCGGCGGTGAGGACGGTCCGCCCGCGCACGACGAGCTGCTCTTCATCACCATCCACCAGGTCTACGAGCTGTGGTTCTCCCAGCTGCTGCACGAGGTCGGTGCGGCCCGTGACGCGATGGCCGCCGGCGTGCCGGGCGGGCGGCTGTGGTGGGCCCAGCACCTGCTCCAGCGGGTCCACGTCATCGAGCGCACGCTGGTGCAGCAGGTCGACGTCCTGGAGACCATGACCCCGCAGGACTTCCTGGAGTTCCGCCAGCGGCTCGCGCCCGCCAGCGGCTTCCAGTCGGTGCAGTTCCGCGAGCTGGAGTTCGTCTCCGGCGCCAAGGACGCGGGGTACGTCGAGCGCTTCCGCGGCCTCACCCCCGACGAGCAGGCCCGGCTCGCCCGGCGGCTCGCGGAGCCGACGCTCTGGGACGCCTTCCTCGCCGCCCTCTCCTCGGCCGGCCTGGACGTCGGGACCGACGAGCAGGTCGCCGCCTCGCTGCGCACCATCGCCCACGACCGGGACACGTACGCCGCCCTCTGGGCGCTCGCGGAGGCGCTGCTGCAGCACGACGAGCTCGCGGCGTCGTGGCGGGCCCGGCACGTGGTGATGGTGGAGCGGATGATCGGGGCGAAGTCCGGCACGGGCGGGAGCTCGGGCTCGACGTACCTGCGCTCGAGGCTGCCGCTGCAGTACTACCCGCTGCTGTGGGAGCTGCGCAGCAACCTGTAGGTGGGTGGTGGGTCGGCCTCGGGGGCCGCGCCGTCGGGACGAGGGGCCGGGGTGTCCAGGTCCCGCCGGGTGGGCGCCCTCCCGGCGTGCCGCGGGTGGGAGCGCCCTCCCGGCACGAGGCAGCCGACCGAAGGCGCCCCCTTCGTCGCAAACCACCCGCCTCGTTCGTCCCTCACGAGGCGGGGGCCAGGCCCATCCACGCTCCTCCGGGGGCGCCTTCGGTCGGCTGCCTCGCGCCGTCCGGGCGCTCCGAACGTCGCGGCCCGCCGTCCGGGCGCCCAGCAGGGGCTGGGTGCGGGACGTCGCGGGCCCCTCGTCCCGACGGCGCGGCGCCCTCGCGGGGTGGGGCGCGCCGAGGGGGAGGGCGGTTGGCCGGGGGGTGAGGTGGGTCCTAGGGTCGGGAGGGTGACAACGACGTCGCACGACAGTGAGCTGAAGGACCTGGTCGCGAGGGCGACGGAGCTGGCGAGAGCCGGGAGGGGGAGCGGGGGGCCGCCGCACGACGAGGTGGGGGCGCTGCTGGCTGCCTACTACCGGCACGTGGCTCCCGAGGACGTCTCGGGGCGGGCCGACGTGGACGTCTACGGCGCGCTGGCCAGCCACTACCGGCTGGCCGAGGAGCGGCCGCAGGGCACTGCGAGGGTGCGGGTGCTGACGCCGACGCTGGCCGACGAGGGCTGGTCGGCGGGCGGGCACAGCGTCGTGGAGGTCGTCACCGACGACATGCCCTTCCTCGTCGACTCCCTCACGATGGAGCTGAGCCGCCAGCTGCACGACGTGCACGTGGTGGTGCACCCGCACTTCGACGTGCGCCGGGACATCACCGGGGCGCTGCAGCACGTGGCGCCGGTCGACGACGGGGCGCTGCAGCCCAGCGACGGCACGCTGCGCGAGTCGTGGATGCACGTCGAGATCGACCGGATCGCCGACGGGGACGCCGCGGCGATCGTCGAGAACGTGCAGCGCGTCCTGGGCGACGTCCGCGAGGCCGTGGAGGACTGGCCGCGCACGCGGCAGCGGATGCTCGACATCGTCACCGAGCTGCGCTCCGCCGCGCCGGTGAGCCTCGACGCGGAGGAGGTCCGTCAGGGGGCCGAGCTGCTGGAGTGGCTGGCCGAGGACCACTTCACGTTCTTGGGCTACCGGGAGTACACGCTCGAGGAGCTCGACGGCGACGACGTGCTGCGGGCCGTGCCCGGCACGGGGCTGGGGATCCTGCGCTTCGACCAGGACCAGTCCGAGGCGTTCGCGCGGCTCCCGGAGCCGGTGAAGGCCAAGGCGCGCGAGAAGACCCTGCTGGTGCTGGCGAAGGCCAACTCCCGCGCGACCGTGCACCGCCCGGCGTACCTCGACTACATCGGGGTCAAGACGTTCGACGCGGCCGGCGAGGTGACGGGGGAGCGGCGCTTCCTGGGGCTGTTCTCGTCGTCGGCGTACGCCGAGTCGCTGCTGCGCATCCCGCTGCTGCGCGAGAAGGCGCGCGAGGTGCTGCGGCGCAGCGGCTTCGACCCGCGCTCCTACGCCGGCCGGGCCCTGATGGACACCCTCGAGGGCTACCCGCGCGACGAGCTGTTCCACACCACGGTCGACGAGCTGGCGCCGATGGCCGAGGCCGCGATGCACGCCCGCGAGCGGCGGGCGGTCCGCGCGATCACCCGCGCCGACACCTACGGGCGCTACGTCAGCGTGCTCGTCTACCTGCCCAGGGACCGCTACAACACCGCGGTCCGCGAGAAGTTCAGCGAGATCCTGCTGGACCGACTCGGCGGGGAGTCGGTGGAGTTCACCGTCCGGATCAACGAGTCGACCACCGCGCGCGTGCACTTCGTGGTGCACCTGCCGCGCGAGCAGGGCGACCCCACCGTGACCGGGACGCTGCGGGCCCTCGACACCACCGACCTCGAGCGCCGGCTGGCCGACGCCTCCCGCTCGTGGCGCGACGACTTCCTGGCTGCGGTGCTCTCGGAGTACGGCGAGCAGGCCGGCGCGATCCTCGGCCGCAGGTACGCCGAGTCCTTCCCCGAGGCCTACAAGGAGGACTTCTCCCCGCGGACCGCTGCGGTCGACCTCGGTCGGCTGGAGGGCATCCAGGGCGAGGAGGGCCTCGACCTGGCCCTGACCCAGCACCTGGACGCCGGGCGCGGCGAAGCGCGGCTCAAGGTCTTCCGGGTCGGCAGCCCGCTGTCGCTCTCCGAGGTGCTGCCGATGCTGAGCAGCCTGGGTGTCGAGGTCGTCGACGAGCGGCCCTACGAGCTCGACGGGCTCGATCGGCCGACCTTCGTCTACGAGTTCGGCCTGCGCTACGGCACCGCCCTGCCCGAGGACGCCCGCGGGCTGTTCGTCGAGGCGCTGCGGGCGATCTGGGACGGGCACGCGGAGACCGACGGCTTCAACCGGCTGGTCCTCGGCGTCGGGCTGTCGTGGCGGCAGGCGATGCTGCTGCGCGCCTACGCCAAGTACATGCGCCAGGGCGCCTCGCCGTTCGCCGTCGACACCATCGAGGAGGCGCTCGCCTCCAACGTCGACATCACCCGGATGCTGGTGCGCTGCTTCGAGCTGCGCTTCGACCCGGCCGTGGACGACGCGACCCGCGAGGAGCAGACCGCGGCGCTGCGCGAGCGGCTGGCCGCCGCACTGGACGACGTGGCCTCCCTCGACCACGACCGCATCCTGCGCGGCTACCTCACCCACATCGGCGCCACCCTGCGCACCAACCACTTCCAGGCCGGCGCCGACGGCCGCCCGAAGGACTACCTCAGCCTCAAGCTCGAGCCCTCGGCGATCCCCGACCTGCCCTCGCCGCGGCCGAAGTTCGAGATCTTCGTCTACTCCCCGCGCGTCGAGGGCGTGCACCTGCGCTTCGGCGCGGTCGCCCGCGGAGGGCTGCGGTGGAGCGACCGGCGCGACGACTTCCGCACCGAGGTCCTGGGCCTGGTCAAGGCGCAGATGGTGAAGAACACCGTCATCGTGCCGGTCGGCGCGAAGGGCGGCTTCTACGCCAAGGACCTGCCCGACCCGGGCGACCGGGAGGCGTGGCTGGCCGAGGGCGTGGCCTGCTACCGCACCTTCATCTCGGGGCTGCTCGACATCACCGACAACCTGGTCGAGGGCCGCACGGTGCCGCCGGCCGACGTCGTACGCCACGACGGGGACGACTCCTACCTCGTGGTCGCCGCCGACAAGGGCACCGCGACCTTCTCCGACATCGCCAACGGCGTGGCCAAGGACTACGGCTTCTGGCTCGGCGACGCCTTCGCCTCCGGTGGCTCCGTCGGCTACGACCACAAGGCGATGGGCATCACCGCCCGCGGCGCGTGGGTCTCGGTGCAGCGCCACTTCCGCGAGCGCGGGATCGACTGCCAGGCCGAGGACTTCACCTGCGTCGGCATCGGCGACATGTCCGGCGACGTCTTCGGCAACGGCATGCTGTGCTCCGAGCACACCCGGCTCGTGGCCGCGTTCGACCATCGCGACATCTTCCTCGACCCGGACCCCGACGCCGCGACGTCGTACGCCGAGCGCAGGCGGCTCTTCGAGCTCCCGCGCTCGTCCTGGGCCGACTACGACGCCTCGCTGATCAGCGAGGGCGGCGGCGTGTGGTCGCGCTCGCGCAAGTCGATCCCGCTCAACGACCACGTGCGCCGCGCGCTGGGCATCGAGGCCGGGGTCAAGCAGATGACCCCCCACGAGCTGATGCGCGCGATCCTCTGCGCGCCGGTCGACCTGCTGTGGAACGGCGGCATCGGCACCTACGTCAAGGGCGCGGAGGAGACCCACGCCGACGTCGGTGACAAGGCCAACGACGCGATCCGGGTCGACGGCGTGGAGCTGCGGGCGGCCTGCGTCGGCGAGGGCGGCAACCTGGGCTTCACCCAGGCCGGGCGGATCGAGTACGCCCGCGGCGGCGGCCGGATGGCCACCGACTTCATCGACAACTCCGCGGGCGTGGACACCTCCGACCACGAGGTCAACATCAAGATCCTGCTCGACCGGGTCGTCCACGACGGCGACCTCACCGAGAAGCAGCGCAACACCCTGCTCGCGGAGATGACCGACGAGGTGGCCTCGCTGGTGCTGCGCGACAACTACGAGCAGAACCTCGCGCTCTCGAACGCCCTGGACCACGCGCCGTCGCTGCTGCACGTGCACGAGGAGCAGATGAAGCAGCTCGAGGCCGACGGCGTGCTGGACCGCGAGGTCGAGGGGCTACCGACCTCGAAGGTGGTCAAGCAGCGCGCCGACCGCGGGGAGGGCCTCACCGCGCCCGAGCTCTCGGTGCTCATGGCCTGGACCAAGATCGAGCTCGCCGACGAGCTGATCGCCTCCGACCTGCCCGACGACCCCTACCTCGTGCAGGACCTCACGGCCTACTTCCCGACCGCGATGCGCGAGCGGTTCGCGGGCTACATCTCCGAGCACCCGCTGCGCCGCGAGATCATCGTGACCCAGGTCGTCAACGACCTGGTCAACGGCGCGGGCATCACGTTCCTGACCCGGCTCGAGGGCGAGACCGGCGCGACGGCCCCCGAGCTGGTGGGCGCGAACTTCGTGGCCCGCGAGGTCTTCGGGTCGCTGCCGCTGCGCGAGGAGCTGCGCTCCTACGACAACCGGCTCGACGCCGCGGTGCAGACCCGGATTCGGCTGGAGATGCGCACGCTGGTCGAGCGCGCGAGCCGGTGGTTCGTGGCCAACCGGCGCCCGCCGATGGACAGCCAGGCGGTGGTGGACCAGTTCTCCGGGCCCGTGCAGGAGACGATGGCGCGGCTGCCCGAGCTGATGGGCGGTCGCGAGCTCGCGGCCTTCGAGGAGCGTCGCAACCGGCTCGTGGGCCAGGGCGTGCCGGAGGACCTCGCCGCGCGCGTGGCGGTGCTGCCGCCGGCGTACATGGTGCTCGGCGTGGTCGACACCGCGCTCCGCGACGGGCTGGACCCGGCCGAGGTCGCACGGGTGCACTTCGCGCTCGGCGAGCGGCTCGGGCTGCCCGTGCTGGTGCAGCGGATCCTCGCGCTGCCCCGCCAGGACCGCTGGCAGACGATGGCCCGCGCAGCGCTGCGCGACGACCTGCACGCCGTGCACCTCCAGCTCACCGGCCAGGTGCTGGCCTCGACCGAGGCCTCGGCCCCGGTCGACGACCGGATCCGGCAGTGGGAGGAGGCCGACGAGGTGCAGGTGTCGCGCGCGTCCGGGACGCTCGGTGACATCTGCTCCGACGACGCCGCCGACCTGGCACGGCTCTCGGTCGGGCTGCGGGTGGTGCGGGGGCTGCTCGCCACCGGCTGAGGTCGGGACCAGACCGGTGGTCGAGCAGCGACCAGCGCTGCGCCACGAGACCCCTTCGTTATCGGTTTCGCCGTCGTCGGTGGCCCGACCTAGGGTGCTTGACGATGGCAACGAACGCTTCTCGGGCGTCCGGGGGGCCGGCCCCCGACGTGGACCCGTCCGCCGAGCCGCCGGCCGGCGTGCACTCGCTCTGGCGGCTGCGCCACTACCTCCGGCCGTACGCCGGGTCGCTGCTGGTCATGCTGCTGGCCTCCCTCGGCACCGTGGCGCTGGCGATCGGGATCCCCCTGGTGATCCGCGCGATCATCGACGGTCCCGTCACCGAGCGCGACCTCGGTGGGCTGTGGGCTCTGGCCGGGCTCGCGCTGCTCCTGGGCGTGACCGAGGCCGTCCTGGTGTGGGTGCGCCGGTGGGTCCAGTCCTCGGCCGTGCTGGGCCTCGAGACCACGATGCGCCACGACCTCTACGAGCGGCTGCAGCGGCTGCCGATGGCCTTCCACGGCCGCTGGGGCTCGGGGCAGCTGCTCTCCCGCGCCACCACCGACCTCTCCGCGATCCGCCGCTTCGCCGGGTTCGGCCTGCTCTTCCTGCTCATCAACGTCGTCCAGCTGACCGCGACGACGGTGGTGCTGCTGACGATGTACTGGCCGCTCGGTGTGGTCGTGGCCGCTGCCTCCGTGCCGATCGTGTGGCTCTCGATGCGCTTCGAGAAGCGCTACGTCGTGATCTCCCGGCGGGTGCAGGACGAGCAAGGCGACCTGGCCACGCACGCCGAGGAGGGCGCGGTCGGCATCCGGGTGATCAAGTCCTTCGGGCGCAGCGAGCACGTCTCCCGCGGCTACGAGCGGGCCTCGACCACGCTGCACGCCACCAGCATGGAGAAGGTGCGGCTCTCCGCGCGCTTCTGGACCTTCCTGGAGGTCATCCCCAACGTCGCCGTGGTCGTCGTGCTGGCCCTCGGGGCCTACGGCGTCGGCACCGGGGCGCTGACCCCCGGCGAACTGGTCGCCTTCATCACCCTGATGCTGAGCCTGGTCTGGCCGGTCTCGTCGCTGGGCGTCATCCTCGCGATGGCCCAGGAGGCGATGACCGCCGCGGCGCGCATCCTCGACGTCTTCGACACCGAGCCCTCGATCGTCGGCGGCACCCGGGTCATCGACGCCCCGCGCGGGCACCTGCGGCTGGAGTCGGTCGACTTCGCCTTCCCCGACGCCCCTGACGAGCCGGTGCTGCGCGGGTTGGACCTGGAGGTGCTGCCGGGGGAGACCGTCGCCGTGGTCGGGGCCACCGGCTCGGGCAAGACCGTCCTCACCTCGCTCGTCCCGCGGCTGTGGGACGTCACCGGCGGGCGGGTCACCCTCGACGGCGTCGACGTGCGCGAGCTGCGGCTGGAGCACCTGCGCAGCCTGGTCGCCACCGCCTTCGAGGAGCCGACGCTGTTCTCCATGAGCGCGCGGGAGAACCTCACCCTCGGCCGCGCCGACGCCACCGAGGCCGAGATCGAGGAGGCCCTGCAGATCGCGCAGGCGCAGTTCGTCCACGAGCTGCCCTGGGGCCTGGAGACGCGCATCGGCGAGCAGGGCATGGCGCTGTCCGGCGGCCAGCGACAGCGGCTGGCCCTGGCCCGGGCCGTGCTGACCCGACCCGCGGTCCTGGTGCTCGACGACACGCTCTCGGCCCTCGACGTGCACACCGAGAAGCTCGTGAAGGAGGCGCTGCGCCGCGTGCTGGCCGACACGACCGGGATCATCGTGGCGCACCGGGCCTCGACGGTGCTGCTCGCCGACAAGGTCGCGCTGCTCCAGGGAGGCCGGATCACCCACGTGGGGCAGCACCGCGACCTGCTGGCCAGCGTGCCGGCGTACCGCGAGCTGCTGGCGGCGGAGGCCGAGCGGCCCGAGGAGGTGTCGGCATGAGCGCCGCGACCGAGGCGGGTACGCCGCAGACCAGCCCGCCCGAGGAGCACGCGGCCGGGTGGCGCGGCCAGGCCGCGGTCGACGCCGACGAGGCCGCTGAGCGGCTCACCGCCGGCCGGCTCGGCGGGGGCTCGCGCCGGCTGCTGCGCGAGCTGCTGGCGCCGTACTCCCGCACGTTGAAGCTGCTCGTGCTCGTCGTCGTCGTCGAGAACGTCGCCCGGCTCTCCATCCCCTACCTCGTCAAGGTCGGCATCGACTCCGGCATCCCGCCGATCCGCACCGACGGCGACCTGACCCCGCTGGGCATGGTCGTGGGGCTGGTGCTGCTGGCGACGATCACCCAGGCGGTCGCGCGCTACCGGTTCCTGGTGGCGCAGGGGCAGGTCGGCCAGGACGTCCTGCACGCCCTGCGGCGCAAGGTGTTCCGGCACTTCCAGGCCCTCGACCCGCAGTTCCACGACACCTACACCTCGGGGCGCGTGATCTCGCGGCAAACCTCCGACGTCGACGCGATCTACGAGATGCTGGAGACCGGCTTCGACGGGCTGGTCAAGGCCGCCCTCACGCTGGTGGGCACGGCCGGCATCCTGCTCTTCCTCGACCTCCAGCTCGGCCTGGTCGCGCTGCTGTGCCTGCCGCTGCTGGCCCTGCTGACCAACTGGTTCCGCAAGGCGTCGGCGTCGTCGTACCGCGTCACCCGCGAGAAGGTCGCGCTGGTGATCGTGCACTTCGTGGAGTCGATGGGCGGCATCCGTGCGGTGCAGGCGTTCCGGCGCGAGGACCGCAACCAGGAGATCTTCGACGACGTCAACGACCAGTACCGCCGCGCCAACCTCGTCGCCTTCCGGCTGGTCGCCTGGTTCATGCCGGGCATCCGGCTGATCGGCAACGTCACGATCGCGGCCGTGCTGCTGTACGGCGGGTACCTCGCCTACCAGGGCGACGTCACCGTCGGCGTGCTGGCGGCGTTCCTGCTCTACCTGCGGCAGTTCTTCGAGCCGATGATGGAGATCAGCCAGTTCTACAACACCTTCCAGTCCGCCTCCGCGGCGCTGGAGAAGCTCGCGGGTGTGCTCGAGCAGGAGCCGGGCGTGCCCGAGCCCACCTCCCCGCGGCCGATCGGCCGTGCGAGCGGCGAGGTGCGCTTCGAGGACGTGCGGTTCTCCTACGTCGAGGGGCGGCCGGTGCTGCCCGGGCTCGACCTCACCATCCCCGCGGGGCAGACCCTGGCCCTGGTCGGCACGACGGGTGCGGGCAAGACGACCATCGCCAAGCTCGCCACCCGCTTCTACGACCCGACCGCCGGCCGGGTGCTGCTGGACGGGACCGACCTGCGCGAGCTGGCCGGCGACGACCTGCGCGACAACGTCGTGATGGTGACCCAGGAGAACTACCTCTTCTCCGGCACCATCGCCGACAACATCCGCTTCGGCCGGCCCTCGGCCACGATGGCCGAGGTCGTCGAGGCCACCACGGCCCTCGGCGCGCACGACTTCATCGCCGCCATGCCCGAGGGCTACGACACGGTGGTGGCCAACGCCGGCGGCCGGCTCTCCGCTGGCCAGCGCCAGCTGGTGGCCTTCGCGCGGGCGTTCCTCGCCGACCCCGCGGTGCTGATCCTCGACGAGGCCACGTCGTCGCTCGACATCCCCTCCGAGCGACTGGTCCAGCGCGCGCTGCGCACGGTGCTGGCCGGCCGGACGGCCGTGATCATCGCCCACCGCCTCTCCACCGTGGAGATCGCCGACCGGGTCCTGGTGCTCGAGCACGGCCGGATCGTCGAGGACGGCACCCCCGCCGACCTCGTCGCCGCCGGCCAGGACGTCGCCGGCGGCGGCCGCTTCGCCGGCCTCCACCAGGCATGGGTCGACTCGTTGGCCTGAGGGTCCGGGCCGGGTCCCTCGCAGAGGTCGCGCCGGTCGTCCGCTGCCGGTCCTCCCGTGGGGCGGCCCGGCCCGGCGAGCCTGGCAGTGACCCCGGGGTGGTGTGGAGGTCCGCTACGGCGCCTGGTGCCGTGGGGGACCTCCAGATCGGTCGGTGTGCCCGGCGCGCGCCGCATCATCCCGGTGCGGCCTGGTGGTGGGGGTGGGTGGTCGGGTTGCGCGGTCTCGCCGCCGCCTCGCCTGCTCGACCATGCGGCGGCCAGTGGGTCTCGTGGCTCAGTTCGCTCGCACCTCGACTGCCGGGGTGCCGAGCTCGCGCTTCGACCGGCGCCACGGCAGGCGGGCGTGCTGGTAGCCCGGCCACTGGTGTGGTCGGGCTGCGAGCGGTGCTGCTCAGAGCGGGGTGGTGCCGTCGGGGTGGACGAGGTACTGCTGGCCCAGTGGGCTGGTCCAGAGCCAGTGGCCTGGACTCAAGCCTTGGTATCGCCAGGGTGTTCCTGCTGGTGAGGGGTGGGTCTTGGCTCTGTGGTCGTGCCGGCACAGCGGGGCGAGGTTCGCTGTTGACGTCTGGTCGGGTGGGCCGGTGTCGGAGTACTCGATGGTGTGGTCGAGGTCGGCGGTCTCGGCGGGGCGGGTGCAGTGGGGGAAGGCGCAGGTGGTGCGGGTGAGCTTGACCCGTGCTGCGATGCGGTCGGGGACCTCGTAGCTGCTGACGGCGACGGTGTCGTGGAGGTCGATGACGGGCTTCACGATCACCTGCGTGCCCGGCGCCCCGCACCACTCGCGGACGGTGTCGGCGGTGAGGAGCTGGCGGTGGTTCTCGACCCTGGCGAGGTTGAGGCCGAGCTTGCCGGTGACGGGGTCGAGCTGGGGTGCTCCGGTGAGGGCGGCGTCGGAGAGGTGGACGGTGAGGACCACGGTGCGGCGGGGAGCCTTGGCGCGGGGAGCGGTGGGTGCGTCGGTTGCGCAATCTCGACGACGCTCGTCGCTGGCGCTCCGCGCTGCTCGACCATCCTGTGTGGCCCTAGCGCCGGCGTTGGGGGCCGCGGCGTCAGTGTCACCTGACGTGGGGAGGACCTCTTGGCCGCGGGCGAGGTAGCCGAGCGCGCGAGCGCGGCGGACGGCGAGGTCGTCGGTGTAGCCGTCGAGGTACATCTGGTGGGCCAGCTGGCGGATGGCCTGCTCGAGGTCCTCGGCATCGGCCCGGTCCAGCAGGCCGTAGGCACTCACTGCTGAGGCGGTGCCGACGGAGGTGGCGGGGGTGTCGAGGTCGAGGTCGAAGCAGAGGTTGTTGCGGGTGTCGCACTCCTCGACTTCGGTGGCCTCGGGGTCGAAGCGGGCGGCGGCCTCGAGGACGAGTCGGTGGATGACGACGGGGCCGGTGGTGTGGACGACGTACGCCACTTGCGCGTCGACGAAGGCGACGGCCTCGGCGGAGAGGCCGCGGGTGGCTTCGGCCAGGCGGCGTACCCGCCACGCGCTCACCTGGCCGGCCACGAGTCGCGCCCAGACCTTGGGGAGGCGGTGCTTGGCCTCGACCACGTCACCGACCAGGAGACGGCCGGACTCCCGGGTGCGACCCAGGGCCGTGGCGAGCTCGGTGACTGCGAAGTCGGAGACCTCGGGTGCGCCCGCGCCGGCGAGCTCGAGCATGGTGTCGGCGCCGGGCATCCCGAACCGGGACACCCAGGCGTCCTCAGCGGCCTGCAGCGCCGCTTCATCGGGGTGCGAGTACGTGCCGTACAGGTCCGGCATCAACGCCCCGGTGGTGTGGAGATCAGCCCACTCGGCCACCCCGATCAGGAGGTCGCGTGCGGCGTCGTCCTCGCGCGCCTTGGCGGCGAGGATCGAGTCGAGCACGGGGGCGGTGGACATGGAGAAAGTATAGTCGAACACGCGTTCGATAGACAGTGTCTGCGCAGGTCAAATCGACTTTTCGGAAGAACAGAAGCGACTGATCGAAGCCCAACCCCAGCGAGCACCCCAAGCGAGGGCGACCGCCCAAGCGACCGCAACCAAGTAGCCCAAGCGGCACCAAGGGCGACCACGCTTTCAACAAATCAGGAGCTGCTGCGGCGCGAACGCGCCACGACCCGCCGACGGTGACCCAGCAGCACCACGGGGTTGCAGCCTGCTTGTCGGCGTACGGGGTCTAGTGGCTCGTCGCTGGCGCTCATCGGGCTCGACCGGGGTGGTGGCCGGTTCGCCGGTGGCTAGGGTCGCGCCATGACCGAGCTGCACCTGCTGGACGCCGCCGAGACCGCCCGTCGCACGAGCGCGGGGGAGGTGAGCGCGGTGGAGGTCGTGCGGGCCTCGTTGGACCGGATCGCGGCGCTCGACCCGGGGCTCAACGCGATGTCGGTGGTGCTGGGCGCCGAGGCGCTGGCCGAGGCCGAGGCCCGCGACAACGCCCTGGCGGCGGGTGAGCCGTGCGGCCCGCTCCACGGCGTACCCGTCGTCATCAAGGAGGAGGTCGACGTCTCCGGCACGGTGACGACCTTCGGCGGCGAGGGCAACAGCACGCCCGTGCCAGCGGACGCAGAGGTCGTGCGGCGGCTGCGCGCGGCCGGGGCCGTGGTCGTGGGCAAGACGACGATGCCGGAGTTCGGGGCGTTCCCCTACACCGAGGGCGCCTCGCGCGGGGTGACCCGCAACCCGTGGGACCGCACCCGCACCCCCGGCGGCTCGTCGGGTGGGACGGCCGTGGCGGTGGCGACCGGCATGGTGCCGGTCGGGCTCGGTGGTGACGGTGGCGGCTCGATCCGCATCCCCAGTGCCATGTGCGGGCTCTTCGGGCTCAAGCCGCAGCGCGGCCGGGTCTCGACGGCCCCGCACCCGCACCTGTGGTGGGCGCTCGGCACGGCTGGGCCGCTGACCCGCACCGTGCTGGACAGCGCGATCTTCTACGACGCCATACGTGGCAACGTCGCGGGCGACCTCTACACCGCGGGCGACACCGGGTCGTTCGCCGAGGCGGCACGCACCGCCCCGGGGCAGCTGCGGATCGGCTGGTCGACCAAGCCGGTCGCCCTCGGCGTACGCCCCGACCGCGCGCACGTGCGCGCCGTCGAGGACAGCGCCCGGCTCCTGGCCGAGCTCGGCCACGACGTACGCCGGGTGGAGCCGCACTACCCGGACCCGACCCTGGCCTTCGTGCCGCAGTTCTTCGCCGGCATCCGTGACGAGGCAGCGGCCGTCGAGCACCCCGAGCGGCTGGAGCGGCGCACCCGGCAGACCCGCCGGCTCGGCGCGTGGGTGACCCCGAAGGTGCGCGACTGGGCGCTGCGACAGAGCGAGGAGATCTCCCGGCAGGCCAACCGGGTCTTCGACGAGGTCGACGTCCTCCTCACCCCGACGACCGCGCACCGCCCGCCCCGCGTGGGCGTCCTCGACGGCAAGGGCACGGTCGGGTCGGCGCTCGCCTCGATGCCGGCCATCGCCTACTGCGCGCTGTGGAACGTCGCCGGCAACCCCGCCGCCAGCGTGCCTGCCGGGCTCGCCGAGGACGGCCTGCCCCTGGGTGTCCAGCTCGTCGGGCGCCAGCACGACGAGACCACGCTGCTCAGCCTCTCCGCCCAGCTCGAGGCCGCGCGCCCCTGGTCCTTCCCGCGCCTGTGAGCCGGTCGGCAGCGGGATCCTGACCCGCGCCGACCCACCCTCGACCCCGCGCCGAGCGGGCCGGCACGGGGTCGAGGGTGGCGAGCCCGGGAGGGGATCGGGACGGCGCGAGCGGCCCCTAGGGTGAGCCCGTGACTGCGATCAGGGTGAGGGACCTGACCAAGGTGTACGGAGAGGTGCGCGCCGTCGACGGCGTGAACCTCGACGTGGCCGACGGGGAGTTCGTGGGCGTGCTCGGCCCCAACGGTGCGGGCAAGACGACGCTGCTGGAGATGGTGGAGGGCCTGCGTCGCCCCGACTCCGGCACCGTCGAGGTGCTCGGGCAGCAGGTCTGGCCGCGCAACGCGGCCGTGCTGCCACGGATCGGCGTGCAGCTGCAGGCCTCGGCGTTCTTCGAGCGGCTCACCGCGCGCGAGCAGATCCGCACCTTCGCCGCCCTGTACGACGTCAGCCCGGCGCGCGCGGACGACTGGCTGGAGCGGGTCGGACTGGCGGAGAAGGCCTCGGCGCGCGTCGAGGACCTCTCCGGCGGCCAGGCCCAGCGGCTCTCCATCGCCTGCGCGCTGGTCCACGACCCCGAGCTGGTCTTCCTCGACGAGCCCACCGCCTCCCTGGACCCCCAGGCCCGCCGCAACCTCTGGGACCTGCTGTCCGGGATCAACGACTCCGGGCGCACCGTCGTGCTGACCACCCACTACATGGACGAGGCCGAGGTCCTCTGCGACCGCGTCGCGGTCATGGACTCCGGCCGGGTGCTGCAGGTCGGGTCGCCGGCCGAGCTGGTGCGCCACCTCGACGCCCCCGCCCGCATCATCGTGGCCCCCGGCCAGCTCGACGAGGCAGGGGCCCGGGGCATCGCCGGCACCGAGGCGGTCGAGGTGGGGCCCGACGGCACGGTGCTCACCACCCGGCACCCCGCCGACGTGGTGGCCCGGCTCGGGGAGCTCGGCGCCCTCGACGGGGTGCGGGTGCAGACCGGGACCCTCGAGGACGTCTTCCTCGCCCTCACCGGACGGAGCTACCGCGCATGAGGGCCTTCTCCGCGATCGCGGCGGCCATCGTGCGCGGCTTCGTCCGCGACCGGGCGTCGCTCTTCTTCGCCATCGTCTTCCCGCTGATGTTCCTGGTGTTCTTCGGCGGGGTGCTCTCCGACCGCGGCCAGCCAGCCGCGGAGCTGGTGCAGGTCGGGGACCTCGCGCTCCTCGAGTCGCTCTCGCCGGAGGCGCGCGAGGCCTTCGACGCGGCCTTCGACGTCCGCCGGGTCGAGGACCTCGACACGGCGCTGGAGGAGGTGCGCAGCGGTGACGCCGACGTCGCGCTGCGCCAGGACGGCGACACGCTCGTGGCGCACTACACCCAGACCGACCAGGTGCAGGCGGCCGTCACGCAGGCCACCCTGCGCGCCCTCGTCGACGGCACCAACGTCGCGCTGCTGGCCCAGGAGGCCGGCTCGCCGGTCCCGTTCGCGCTCGACGTCGAGCGGGTCGAGGACGAGTCGCTGACCGTCATCCAGTTCGTGACGCCCGGCCTGCTGGGCTGGGCGATCGCGACGAGCGCGGCGATCGGTGCCGCCGCGACACTGCAGGGCTGGCGCCAGACCAAGCTGATGCGCCGCCTCCAGCTGGCACCGGTCCGCACCCGCACGATCGTCTCCGCGCGCGTGGTGGTCACCCTCGGCATCGCGCTCGTGCAGACCGCGATCTTCCTGGGCGTCGGGATGGCCTTCTTCGGGCTCTCGCTGACCGGCGCCTGGTGGATGGCGGTCCCGCTGGTCCTGGTCGGGACGCTGTGCTTCATGGCGCTGGGCCTGCTCGCGGGAGCGCTGACGACCACGGCCGAGGCCGCGGTCAACGCCGCCAACTTCATGGTGCTGCCGATGGCCTTCCTCAGCGGCTCCTTCTTCTCCCTCGACGGCGCGCCCCGGTGGCTCCAGGCCGTCTCGGACCTCATGCCGCTCAAGCACCTCAACGAGGGGATGCTCGACGTCATGGTCCGCGGGGAGGGTCCGGCCGCGGCCCTGCCGGTGCTCGGCATCCTGGCCGGCTTCGCCCTGGTGGTCACCTTGGTCGCGGCGAAGCTCTTCCGGTGGGACAGCGTGTGAGGCCCAGAACCCCTGCAGCACAGGCGGTTTGTCCGTCGGGGCACCCTGTTGGGTGACCTGTCCTCGTGAGCACCTGCCTACGTTCGTGGGAAGACGCGCAGCCGTAGCGAAGAGAGAGCGAGTCGATGATGCGCCCACTCGCGCACGGCGCCCCGGCGTCGGCCCCCCAGCAGGACCCTCCCCAGCAAGACCACCTGCCTGACCCCACCGACCTCGTCGTCCTCCTCGACGAGCAGGGCCGTCCCGCCGGCACGGCGCCCCGCACCCAGGTGCACACCGTGGACACGCCGCTGCACCTGGCCTTCTCGCTCTACGTCGTCGACACCGACGGTCGCCTCCTGCTGACCCGTCGCGCGGTCGGCAAGAAGACCTGGCCCGGTGTCTGGACCAACTCCTGCTGCGGGCACCCCCGCCCCGACGAGTCGGTCCAGGCCGCCGTGCGCCGGCGCACCGCCGAGGAGCTCGGGCTCGAGGTCGGCGGGCTCGACGTCGTGCTCCCCGACTTCCGCTACCGCGCCGTCGACGCCTCGGGTGTCGTGGAGAACGAGATCTGCCCGGTCCACCTGACCGTCGTCCCGGTCGGCACCGAGCCCCGGCCCGACCCCGCAGAGGTCGCCGAGCACGCCTGGCTGGACTGGTCCGACGTACGCCGCACCGCGGAGGCCTCCCCGTTCCTGCTGAGTCCCTGGATGGTCCTGCAGGTCGCCCAGCTGGGCGCGCTCGCCGGCGACGACCTGCGCTCGCTGGCCACCCGCAGCACGGGAGCCCTCCGGTGACCGCCGAGATGTTCGCCCCGCCGGCGACGCGTCGTGCGCGCGCGGCGCGGGCCGGTGCTGCCAGGGCCGAGGAGCCGACCGCACCCACCACCTCCCACGCCGATCAGGCCGGCGCCGAGGCGCTCGCCGCGGTCGAGGAGCTGCTGCGCCTGCGCCTGGACCGCCTGGCGGGGGAGTGGCGCCGCGGGCCCGGCCCCGAGCCGCTGGTCGGTGACGCCGACCCGGTGCTCGGCGAGCAGGGCCTGCCCGGCATCCTCGCCGAGCTCGTGCTCGGCGCCGGCAAGCGTTTCCGCCCGCTCATGTGCCACTGGGGCTGGCTGGCCGCCGGCGGCACGGAGTCCGGCGCCGACCCGACGGTGCCCGTGCGCATCGGGGCGGCCCTGGAGCTGCTGCACGCCTTCGGCCTCGCCCAGGACGACGTGATGGACGGCTCGACCACGCGCCGCGGCCGTCCCGCCACCCACGTGTCCGCCAGCGACCGCCATCGCGCTGCCGGTGGTCGCGACGACCCGCTGCGCTACGGCGAGTCCGTGGCCGTGCTCGTCGGCGACCTGGCCCACATGGAGGCCGACGCGATCGTCGCCGAGCTCGCCCAGCCGGTGCGGCACCTGTGGTGGCGCACCAGCGTCGAGCTCGTGCGCGGGCAGGTCCTCGACCTGTCCGAGGCGGCCGCGGGTGGCGGCGCGAACGCCGAGGACCGCGCCTGGGCCGTGGCCCGGGCCAAGTCCGGCGGCTACACCATCCAGCGCCCGCTCGAGCTCGGTGCGGTCGCGGCCGGTGCCGGGTCCGAGGTGCTGGACGCCCTGGGGGAGTACGGCGCGCACCTGGGCGAGGCCTTCGCCCTGCGCGACGACCTGCTCGGCGTCTGGGGCGACCCCGAGCTCACCGGCAAGCCCGCCCACGACGACCTGCGCGCGGGCAAGGCCACCGTGCTGCTCGCGTGGGCGGAGCAGGAGGCGACCGGCCGCGCCGCGGACGTGGTCGCCCGCATCAGGAACCAGCAGCACGAGGACGGCGACGTCGAGGAGGCAGCACAGATCATGGAGAGCACCGGGGTCCGCGAGCGGGCCGAGGAGCAGGTACGCCGCAGCCACGCGAGCGCCCTTGCAGCACTCGAGGAGCCCGCGCTGCACCCCGCCGGGGTCGCGGGCCTGCGCCAGGTCGCCGACAGCGTGTGCTGGAGGACCCGATGAGCCGCGTGGTGGTGATCGGGGCCGGCCTGGCCGGTCTCGCGACGGCCTGCCACCTCAGCCGCTCGGGCCACGAGGTCGTCGTGGTCGAGGCCGAGCACGCCCCGGGCGGGCGCGCCGGTCGGATCGACCGCGACGGCTACACCTTCGACACCGGCCCGACCGTGCTCACCATGCGCGGGCTGCTCGACGACGTGGTCTCCGCCGCCGGTGGCGACCTCGACGCCCTGCTCCCCATGCGGATGCTCGACCCGGCGTACCGCGCGAAGTTCGCCGACGGCTCCCAGATCCTCGTGCGCCACGGCCACGAGGCGATGCGCGAGGAGATCCGCACCGTCTGCGGGCCCGCCGACGCGGCCGCCTTCGACGACTTCAGCGCGTGGCTGAAGAAGCTCTACGACGTCGAGATGCCGCACTTCATCGACGCCAACTTCGACAGCCCGCTCGACCTCGTCTCCTCGCCGGCCGCCGCCGCGAGGCTGCTGGGCCTCGGTGGCTTCGGCCGGCTCGGGCCCAACGTCCGGCGCCGCTTCGCCGACGACCGGCTGCGCCGGCTCTTCACCTTCCAGGCGATGTACGCCGGGCTGCCGCCGTCCTCGGCGCTGGCCCTCTACGCGGTCATCACCTACATGGACTGCATCGAGGGCGTCTGGTTCCCCGACGGCGGCATGTCGGCGGTCCCGCGTGCCCTGGCCAAGGCGGCCACGAACGCCGGTGTCGAGCTGCGCCTGGGCCAGCGGGTCACCGAGGTGCTGCGCCGCGCCGACGGCGCCGTCGCCGGCATCGTCATCGAGGGCGACTCCGAGGGCGGTGAGCGGCTGGCCGCCGACGCCGTCGTGTGCACGCTCGACCTGCCGGTGGCCTACCGGCGCCTGCTCCCCGACCTCGCGCCGCCGCGGGTCGTGAAGAAGGGCAAGTACTCGCCCTCGGCCGTCGTGTGGCACGTCGGCGTCCGCGGCGGGCTCCCCGAGGGGACCAGGCACCACAACATCCACTTCGCCGACGCCTGGGACTCCTCCTTCGACGCCCTGATCAAGCAGGGCCGGATGATGCCGGACCCCTCGCGCCTGGTCACGGTCCCGACGATGAGCGACCCCTCGCTCGCCCCCGACGGCTCGCACGTCCTCTACGTCCTCGAGCCCGCCCCCAACCTCGACGGCGTCGTGGACTGGAAGACCCAGCGCGGCCGCACCCGTGAGGAGCTGGAGCGCTTCCTGGAGCGAGAGGGCTACCCGACCGACATCGTCGCCGAGGAGCTCGTCGACCCCGTCGACTGGGAGGCTCAGGGCATGGAGCGCGGCACGCCGTTCGCGCTGGCCCACACCTTCCCGCAGACCGGCCCGTTCCGGCCGTCCAACGTCGAGAAGCGCGTGCCCGGCTTCTTCTTCGCCGGCTCCGGCACGACCCCCGGCGTCGGCGTCCCGATGGTGCTGGTCTCCGGCAAGCTGGCCGCCCAGCGGGTCACCGACTACCTCCCGGCAGCCCCTGCCTGGAAGCCGCGGCCGGTGCGCCGTACCGAGGTGGCCTGAGGTGTCAGCAGTCACGACGTTCCCGGTGGAGCCGGACCTGGTCGAGGGCTACCGCCGCTGCGCGGAGCTCACGCGGCGGCACGGCACGACCTACTACTGGGGAGCGGCGATCCTGCCCAAGGAGCGCCGCCGCCACGTGCACGCGGTCTACGCGCTGTGCCGCCTCGCCGACGACATCGTCGACGCCCCGGGTGCCACCGACCCGGGGCAGGTCGCCGCGACCGAGCAGGCGCTGGCCGACTTCCAGGCCGCGTTCCTGCGCGCCGTGGAGGAGGGCACCAGCCCGGACCCGGTGCTGGCCGCCGTGGGTCGCACCGTCCGGGAGACCCGGATCGACCCGGAGTGCTTCGAGCGCTTCTTCGGGGCGATGGCCCAGGACCTCACCACCACGACGTACGACACCTGGGAGGACCTGCTCGGCTACATGGAGGGCTCGGCCGCGGTCATCGGCGAGATGATGCTGCCCGTCCTCGAGCCGAGCTCGGCCTCGGCCAAGGAGCCGGCGCGCGCGCTCGGCAACGCCTTCCAGCTGACCAACTTCCTGCGCGACGTCGCGGAGGACCTCGACCGCGGCCGGGTCTACATCCCGCAGGAGGACCTCGAGCGCTTCGGCGCCGACCCCGCCCGACGCCGGGCCGACGCCTCCTGGCGCGCGCTCATGGCGTTCGAGGTCGAGCGCAACCGCGGGCTGTACGCCGAGGCCGACCGCGGCCTGGCCCTGCTGCCGGACGCCTCGCGCCGCTGCGTCGGCACCGCCCGCCGCCTGTACGCCGGCATCCTGGACCGGATCGAGGACGCCGGCTACGACGTCTTCGGCGAGCGGGTCGTCGTCCCCACCTGGCGCAAGGCCGCCCTCGCCGGCGCGGCCCTCGGCGTCACCGCGGCCGGTGCACTGCGGACCTCGCCGTCCTCCGCTGGTCGAGGAGCTAGCGCGACCGGCACCGCTGGTCGAGGTGCGGGCGGAGCGAGCCACGAGGCCCCGCCGCGCATCCCGATCGCCCTGAAGCCGATGCCGCGGCGCGACCAGCTCGAGCCGTCGTGG
Source organism: Actinomycetota bacterium (assembly GCA_009701885.1). GTDB lineage: Bacteria > Actinomycetota > Actinomycetes > Propionibacteriales > Nocardioidaceae > Nocardioides. Next base: position 2,556 of record WLJH01000012.1, on the reverse strand, counting down.
CAGCACGCCAAGCCGGCCCGGATCCGGGCCGCCCTCGACGTGGCCCTGGCCCGCGACCCCGGCGGGTGGTACACCGTCGGGCCGTCCACCGCGCTCGGCAGCACCAGCATCACCCGATGCGTCGCCGGCCGCGAGGTCGTGCTGTGGCGCACCAGCACCGGGGTCGCCGCGGGCCCGGGCTCCTGCCCGCACCTCGGCGCGCTGCTGACCGACTGCGAGGTGTTCGGGGACAAGCTGCACTGCCGCTGGCACGGCCTCGCGCTGGCCCCCGAGGGGCATCCCGGCTGGCCGGCGTACGCCGCCCACGACGACGGCGTGCTGCTCTGGGTCCGCGTGCCCACGCCCGGCGAGACGCCGTCCGACCTGCCGCGAATCACGGCGCGCCCGCCGCTGGCGCGCTCCGTGGCGGCGGTCGTGGAGCTGCCCGGCACCTGCGAGCCGCGCGACATCATCGCCAACCGGCTCGACCCCTGGCACGGCTCGTGGTTCCACCCCTACGCCTTCAGCCACCTCGAGGTCGACGAGTCCGCGAGCGACGACGAGGTCCTGACCGTCGACGTCACCTTCCGGCTGAGCCGGCGCTGGGGCGTGCCGGTGCGGGCGGAGTTCGCCTGCCCCGACGCCCGCACGATCGTCATGACGATCACCGAGGGCGAGGGCGCGGGCAGCGTCGTGGAGACCCACGCGACCCCGATCGGCCCCGGCCCCGACGGCAGGCCGCGCACGATGATGGTCGAGGCCACCATCGCCCACTCCGACCGCCCCGGCTTCAAGGCCGCCCGGGCCGTCTCGAGCCTGCTGCAGCCGGCCATGCGTCACACCGCCCGGCGCCTCTGGGTCGACGACATGGTCTACGCCGAGCGGTCCTGGCTGCTCCGCGCCCGCGGGGAGTCCTACGGGATCTGACCCGGTGGCTGGCTGACCCGTCCCGTCTTCGGCGGTGACCCGCCCTGTCCTCTGGCGTGATCCGTCCCATCTTCGGATCGGCGCCGAACTTGCGGCGGGTGAGCGTCGAAGTTGCGGCGGGCGAGCGTCGAAGTTGTGGCGGGTCAGCCGCGCGTGAGGGTACGACGCAGGGCGCCGGCGCCCGGGACCCGACCGCGCAGGGGCGGACTCCAGGTGCCGTGGCCCGCGACGTCCCAGCGGGCGAGGAGTGTGTCCGCGGCCTGGAACCCGGTGGTGGCGGCGCGCTCCATGAGCGCGACGGGCAGCTCGCACCGGATGCCGTCGCCGGCCAGGACGACCCGCGGGTCCGGCGTACGCACCCCGGGGCGGGTGGCCCAGGGGTCGGTGCCGACGAGCGGGCAGTCCTCGCGCACGAGCAGCTCCTCGCCGAGGACCCGGGCGCCGTCGAGCCCGCGGTGCACCCGCAGCAGCTCACGCCAGAGCACCTCGCGCAGGGCCGCCTCGTCGACGGCGAGGTCAGCGGGCAGGGCGTAGGCGTGCAGCTCCACGACCGACCCGCCGGTTCGCACGGCCCAGTCCCGCGCGCCGTCCTCGAGCATCTCCAGGAAGGAGATGTTGTCGAGGGGCCCGAAGCCGCTGGTGCCGAGGAAGGGCGCGGCGTCGCGCGGGGCGGGACGGTCCAGCCACAGCCGCCACACGCCGAACGGCGGGGCGTGGCCGAGCCCCGTGAGGCGCTCGCGCCAGGCCGGGTCGGAGGCGCCGAGCCAGGGCGCGCCCTCGACGAGCCGCTGCAGCGGCCGCCGGTCGGTCGCCACGACGACCGCGTCGACCTCGAGGGTGCGGTCGTCGGTGCCGACCACGACGCCATCGCCGTGCTCCTCCAGCGACCGCACGGGGGAGTCGAGCGCCACCGAGGCGCCCAGCCGCTCCAGGTGCGCGGACAGCGGAGACCAGAGCGCGGTGTCGAAGTCGTCGGCGGCGACGTCGAAGAGCAGCCCCTCGGCGGAGCCGAGGAAGTAGGTGTGGAACATCGCGACAAGCTCGCCGCCGGAGAACTCCCGGGGGTCGGCGAAGAAGCTGCGCGCGAAGACCTCCAGGGCCAGGTGCCGCGCACGGTCGGGGAAGCGCAGCCGGTCCAGCACGTCGGCGGCGCTGCGGCCGTCCAGGGCGGAGAAGGTCTCGGGGAAGGCGACGTCGAGCAGGCCGAGCGCCTCCGCCACGTCCACGCGAGCCAGGTCGCGCGCGGTGAAGGAGGGCGAGCGCAGCACGAAACCCATGACGCTCCACGGCGGCGTGCGCGGGATGTTGGTGAAGGAGTCGCGCATGCCCTCTGCCGCGAGCAGCGGATAGTCCTCCACGGCCCGCAGCGCGGTCAGCGACGGGTCGGCGCGGCGCAGCAACGAGCGCAGGTTGTAGTACTGCCGGAAGAACGCGTGAAAACCGCGGCTCATCGCCACCGTCGAGCCGTCGACCTCGACCGGCCACGACGCCACGCGCCCGCCCAGCCGCGGGGTGGACTCCAGCAGCTCGACCCGCACGCCGCGCTCGGCCAGCGCCGTCGCGGCCGCGAGCCCGGCGATGCCGCCCCCGACGACGGCCACCCGGTGCCGCCCGCCGTCCTCGCGCCGGCCGGCCGGGGGAGCGGGCTGG